>NZ_JBITDW010000004.1:494458-693700 GCF_044454685.1 Actinoplanes sp. NPDC051513 | reverse complement strand
CAGCGTTCGTCCTGAGCCAGGATCAAACTCTCCAACAAAAACCTTGGAAAACTGTCCCGGCAACAAACAAATGTTGCCAAAGGAATCCAAGACCCCCAAAAGGGTCCCGGGGTATAAAACTATTGGCACTGGCTTTACAAGCACCCTGTTGAGTTCTCAAAGAACAACCGCACCCGTGTTGAACTGCCCTCGGGGCTTTCGTACCGACCCGCGAAACAATACACGGTGTTATCCGCGATCATTCCTCGGGGCTGCCTCCAGGACGGCCGCTGCGCCGGCCCGAAGGCCTCCGCATCGCTCGCCCGTCTCCCTGGCGGCTCGTAGAACACTACAGGCTGCTTCCGCGGGCGCCAAATCGCCCCCACCCTTTCGGTGGGGACGCCCGCCAGGTCTTGTCGGACCCCGCCCGTACGATGCCCGCCAAGTCCAGCGATCGGAGCGTGACATGCAAGCTGACCTCGTCTTCCATGGCGGCCCGGTGTTCACCGGCGGCGAGCGGCGCTCCGACCCGGTGGCCGTGCGCGACGGCCGCACCGTCGCGGTGGGCGACGACGCACGCGACATGGCCGGCCCCGGCACCGAGGTGGTCGACCTCCAGGGCCGCCTCCTGCTCGCCGGTTTTCAGGATGCGCACATCCACGCCGTCATGGGCGGCGTCGAGCTCGGCCAGTGCGACCTGACCGGCACCACCGAGCTGGACGAGTACGTCCGTCGCATAGCGGCCTATGCGACCGCGCACCCCGACGACGAGTGGATAGTCGGCGGCGGCTGGGCGATGGAGAGCTTCGAAGGCGGCGTGCCGAGCCGCGACCTGCTCGATCGCGTCGTCCCCGACCGTCCGGTGTATCTGATCAACCGCGACCACCACGCCGCCTGGGTGAACAGCCGCGCCCTCGCGATCGCCGGCATCACCGCCGATACGCCCGACCCGGCGAGCGGCCGCATCGACCGCTCCCCCGGTGGTGAGCCGGTCGGGGCTCTCCAGGAGGGCGCCATGGATCTGGTGAAGGTTCCGCCCACCACGGCCGAGGCGCGGCTGGCCGGCCTCCTCCGCGCGCAGCGGCTGCTGCATTCGCTGGGCATCACCGCGTGGCAGGACGCCATGGTCTGCGCGACCAACGGCTACGACGACATCTCCGATGCATACCTTTCCGCGGCGAGCAGCGACGCCCTGACCGCAACCGTTGTGGGCGCGCTCTGGTGGGATCGTGATCGCGGCGCCGAGCAGATTCCCGAGCTGGTGGCCAAACGAGAGCGGTTCACGGCCGGCCGGCTCCGCTGCGATGCGGTGAAGCTGATGCTCGACGGCATAGCCGAGAACTTCACGGCCGCGATGACCGAGCCCTATCGCGACAACTGCGGCTGCGTCACCACGAACCGCGGGCTCTCCTTCATCGATCCGGAACTGCTCCCGGCGTACGTGCGTGAGCTTGATGCCCTTGGTTTTCAGCCGCATTTTCATGCCCTGGGTGATCAGGCGGTGCGCAATGCCCTCGACGCGATCGAGGCGGCCCGGCGCGCGAACGGCGCGCGTGACACCCGTCCGCATCTCGCCCACCTCCAGGTCGTGCATCCGGGCGACGTTCCGCGTTTCGCCGCGCTCGGCGCGACCGCGAACATGCAGCCGTATTGGGCGGCGCACGAGCCGCAAATGGACGAGCTGACCATTCCGTTCCTCGATCCGGCTCTCGCGGGATGGCAATACCCGTTCGGCGATCTGTTCAGGGCGGGCGCACGCCTGGCCGGCGGCAGCGATTGGCCGGTGAGCACGCCCGACCCGCTCCAGGGCATTCACGTCGCGGTCAATCGGGTCCATCACGGCGACGATGCCGCCGGCTTTCTGCCGGATCAGGCACTGAGTCTGCGTACGGCGGTGAGCGCCTACACCGCGGGATCGGCATACGTGAATCGGCTCGACGACACGGGCGACATCCGCCCCGGTTTCCGCGCCGACCTGACCGTCCTCGACCGCGACATCTTCGACGCGCCGGCCGCCGAGATCGGCGATGCCGCGGTCGCATTGACCTTTGTCGACGGCCGGGTGGTGTACGAGGCGTAGGGCGCAGCCAGGCGGGTCAATGCGGGCCTGACGCGGGCCACTGGGCGCCGGTCTCCCGGCGGAACGCGGCGATCGCGTCCTCGATCGTCGGGAAGAAGTGCCCCGGGTCGATCGTGCGGGTCAGGTGGTAGCGGTCGATCTTGTCGTGGACCGGGCTTTTCATCTCGGCGAAGACCAGGCTGATGCCCTGCTCGTTCAGCTCCCGGTCGAGCTCCTCCAGCACGTCCGCGGCCGTCGTGTCGACGTCGGTGATGGGCTCGGCGGCCACGACGATCCACTTCAGGCCGGGCTCGGTACGGGCGAACTCGCGGATGCGGTCACGGAACACCCGGGCGTTCGCGAAGATCAGCGGCGCGTCGAAGCGGAACAGCAGTAGGCCGGGCAGGCGCTCCGCGTCGGGGTAGACGCTGACGTCGTGGTACCCGCTCACCCCGGCGGCCCGGCCGAGCACCGCCTGGTACGGCCACCAGACCTTGCGGAACACGTTGAGCACCGACAGCCCGACCGCGACCGCGATGCCGGGCAGCACGCCGAGGATCGCCACCCCGAGGAACGCGGCGATCCCGAGCCAGAACTCGACCCGCCGCCGGCGCCACAGCAGGGACATCGCCGGGAAGTCGGCCAGCGACAGCGCCGCCGCGATCACCACCGCGGCCAGCGTCGGCTGCGGCAGGTCGCGCATCAGCCCGGGCGCGAAGACCAGCAGCAGGCTGATCGCCACCGCCCCCACCACGCCCGTGACCTGGGTGCGTGACCCCGACTGCTGCGCCACCGCGGTGCGCGACCCGCTGGTGCTGACCGGGAACCCCTGGAAGAACGAGGCCGCGACGTTGGCCGCGCCGATGCCGACCATCTCCTGGTTGCCGCGCACCTCCTGCCCGGTGCGCGCCGCGAACGCCGACGCCGTCGAGATCGTGTCGGTGAGCGAGACCAGCGTGATGCCGAGCGCGCCGGCCGCGAGAATGCCCAGGTCGGACAGGTCGAGCGAGGGCAGCTCGAACGACGGCAGCCCCTGCGGCAGCACCCCGACCGTGTCCACGCCGCGCGCCTCGAGCCCGAACACCGCGACGGCGAGGATCGACAGGACGACCGCGATCAGCACGCCCGGCAGCCGCGGGGCCCACCGGCGCAGCGCCACGATCACGGCCAGTCCGAGGACGCCGACCGTGACCGCCGCCGGCACGATCTTGCCGTCCGCGACGCCCTCGACGAATCCCCGCGCCTCGGCGATCATCCCGTCCGCGTCGACCGAGAACCCGAACAGCTTCGGCAGCTGCCCGATCAGGATCGTCAGCGCAAGCCCGTTCATGTAGCCGACCTGCGTCGGATGCGACAGCAGATCGGCCAGGAACCCCAGTTTCGCCACGCCCGCGAGCACGAGCATCACGCCCACGAGCAGCCCGAGCGTCGAGGCGAGCGCCACCGCCTCGGCCGGGTCCGCGCCGGCGCCGAGCGCGCCGATCAGCACGGTCGCGATCATCGGCCCGAGCGACGAGTCCGGCCCGAGAACGAGGATCCGGGAAGGCCCGAAGACCGCGTACGCGAGCAGGCAGAGGATCGACGTGTACAGCCCCGTGATCGCCGGCAGACCCGCGAGCTCCGCATAAGCCATGCCCTGCGGCACCAGCAACGTGGTCAGCACGATCCCGGCCACCAGGTCGCGCGGCAGCCAGGAAACCTTGTAGGTGGTCACCGTCTGGATGCCCGGCACCCACCCACGCACGTCGATCACGACCAGAACCTAACCCGACACTCGCGCTCGGCGACCCACCCGCTCGGGATGGCTTTTTTGGCGTACGGCCATCGCACCGTCACCGGGATTGCGCATGACCGGACGCCGGCGACCCACGGTCCGGCCGATGGCGTCAGCGCGCGTGTGGATTGCGGGACCGGGGCGCGCTCGGGCCGGGCCGAGTCGTCGTGAGCCCGCCCGGCGGCCGGGTCACCGCGTCGCCGTCGATCCGCTCCCGCGGTGCGCAGGTCGTGACGGGAACGCGCGACGAATCCGCCGGCTCCGCCATCACCACCGTGCGTTGCCCCGGGACGGCGCGCGGGCGTCCACCGGGCGGCATCCCGGCGACCGGGCGCTGCGCCGAGGCCTGTCTCCCGGCCACCGGCTCGGCCGGTGCGCGACCCAGCGTCCGCCCGGCGATCGGGCGCGGCCCGTCCGCGAGCTTCCACCCGGCGATCGGATGCCCGCCCACCGAGGCAGGCGCGACAAAGGCAAGCTCGGGCGCGCCCCGAAGAAGCAGGACAGCGGACGGCATGGCGATCGCAGCGAGCCCAACGGCCACCGGCGAGGGCCAGGGCGAATCGGCCCTAACATCCTGCCCCGCATCCAGCGACGAAAGTGCAGGCTGGCGGGACAGCGGCGTCACCACGGCAAGGACAATCGCCACTAACATGACCGCCGCGATGGCGTCCAGCCAGTAGTGGTTGCCGGTGACCACGACCACCGTCAGGGTGGCGAGCGGGTGGGCCAGCCACAGCCACCGCCACCGCGAACGGGTCGCGGCGATCAGCGCGATCGCCACCGCAAGCGCCCATCCGACGTGCAGCGAGGGCATGGCGGCGTACTGGTTGCTCAGCGTGTCGGTGCTCGGCGAGCCGTAGACCGACGGCCCGTACAGATGGCCGGTGTCGACCATGCCGGCGGAGGTCAGCATCCGCGGCGGGGCGAGCGGGAACAGCGCGTGGATCACCAGCGCGAGCGCGGTCAGCGAGGCGAGGGTGCGGCGAAACCAGAGGTAGATCTCCGGCCGCTTGAGGTACAACCAGATCAATGCGGCCGCGGTGGCCGGGAAATGGACGTACGCGTAGAAGCAGTTCGCGACCCGGACCCAGAACGTATGGCTCAACAGGCTCGCCTGGAGCGACGCCTCGCTGGGGAGGTGGACGAGGCGCTCGAAGTCCCACACGTTCTGCGCGTTGGCAAGCGCCGCCCCTACGTGGCCCTCGACGAGGATGCGGCCGAGCTTGTAGGCGAGGAACAGCACCCCGACGAAGACGATCTCGCGGAGTGCCCGCCGCATGGTTGCCCGGCGCGACAGGGACACCGGGGTGGCCGGCAACACTGACGGCTTCATGTGGCACCTCCGTGGGGGCGTAACGGCAGGCGCCAGGCGAGCCGAGGTCCGACCTCCAGCATTGATCGGATCTTGCTCACTGAGCAGTGACCAGGCGCGAGAGCTGAGTCACCCTCTCAGCCCACGCACAGCAACCCGCCCGCCATCTCGCGTTCACGCGGGACGACGGGCGGGCGGAAAGCGCTATTTGACCGCTATCGGGTTGATCGGCGACCCCACCGCCCCGGTGATCGGCAGCGGCGCCGCGGTGAGCCAGAAGTCGTAGACCCCGCCGGCCGCGCAGTCGACGGCGAGGGCGTCCGGGTCCCACATCTCGCCGATGAAGAGGCCGATGTGCGGGATCGCCACCTGGTGCAGCGGCTGGAAGGCCACGTCGAACTCGTTCGGCCGCACCTCGAAACCCCAGGTGTCGGTCGCGATCGCGGCGATCTCGGTGTCGTGCAGCCAGTCGGCCGTCGTGAACGACAGGCCGGGCGCGGGACCGCCGGCGTAGTCGCCCCAGCCCTCGCGCCGGCACCGCGCGAGCTGCCCGGTGCGGATCACGACGATGTCGCCGCGGCCGACCGCCGACGAGACGCCCTGGCGTTCGATCGTCGAAGCCAGGTGGCCGGCGGTGATGGCGAAGCCGTCCGGCAGCTCGCCGTCCGTGCCGAAGCAGCGGCCCATGTCCAGAAGCACTCCCCGGCCGGCGATCACGCCGGCGACCGTCTCGATGCCGGTCGCGTTGTCGCCGAGGCTCGTGACCGTGGTGGCGGCCGGCCGGCCGTTCCAGGCGTTGCCGTGGTCGAAGATGTGCCCGAGCCCGTCCCACTGCGTCGAGCACTGCAGCGGCATGGCGATGACGTCGTCGGCGCCGCCGATCCCGTGCGGGAAGCCCTGGATGCCGGCCGCCGCGTCCATTCCGGTGTCCAGCATCGTGTGCACCGGGTTGGTGCGGCGACGCCACCCCTTCTGCGGCCCGTCCATGTCGAAGGATTGCGCCAGCGAGAACGACACCCCGCGCCGGATCAGCTCCGCGGCGGAACGGCGCTTCTCGTCGGTCAGGAAATTCATCGTTCCGCGTACGTCGTCGGGGCCCCACCGCCCCCAGTTGGAGTTCCGCTTCGCGGCGGCGGCGATGGCGCCCTCCGGGTCGGCGCGATCAGGAAGCGCGCTCATGCGCTGGTCCCGGAGGGACCCGGATTCTGCGCGCCGTCCGGAGGACCAGGCGCCGCAAACTGCGCAGCGATCCAGTCGGCGATGAACACGCTCATGTGCGGCAGATGATCGAGCCCGATGTGCTCGGCCCCGCCCTCGGCCGGCGTGAAGATCCGCAGTTCCCGCCGCGGCGAGGCAACCGCCTGCTCGTAGGACCGGTGCGCGTACTTGAGCGGGATCTGCCGGTCGTTCTCGCCGTGGGCGATCAGGAACGGCACCGTGATCTGTTCGACGACCCCGTCCAGGTGCACGTCGGCGGCCTTCTTGATGAAGGTGTCGATGTCCGGCGCGCCCCAGACCCACATCACGTGGTCCCAGTAATGCGGCACCGGGTTCTCGCCCTCGCGTTCGAGCCGCCGCAACTGCACCTCACCCCAGTTGTGGTTGGCCCCCCACGCCACGCACAGCGCCAGCCGCTTCTCGAACGCGGCCGCCCGCGGCGCGTAGTACCCGCCCAGCGACCACCCCACCAGCCCGATCCGCGATGTGTCCACGTCCCCGCGCTCGAGCAGGTGGTCGACGCAGGCCGCCGCCCAGTCCTCGGTCTCCACCCGCGCGGTGAGCCCGCCGAACCGCAGCGCCTCCCCGCTGCCCGGGCAGTCGACCATCAGCGTCGAGATGCCGCGTTCGCGCAGCTCCTGCGGGAACCCCGACACGTACATGTGTTCCTTGGTCGAGTCGAGCCCGTTCCACATGATCATGCAGGGCGCGCCCGGTCCCGCCGACATGAAGTAGGCCGGCAGGAAAGTTCCCTCGAAAGGCACCGCTACCCGCGAGACGCCCGGGTCGAGCAGGTCGAACGCCTTCTGCGCCAGATCCAGGCAGCGCTGGTACACCGCCCGCCGGTCCGGCGAGTGCGCGCTCTGCATCCGTTCGGCCTGGGTCAGGTAGTTCGTGGCGCGGAAATATTTCTGCCCCGCCGACCGCAGGTTTCCCGCCGCCTCGTCCGCCGCGGCCAGCGAAACCAGGTCGTCCACGACCGCCGTCCACGACGCCATGAACTCACCGGTGCCGACGTCCGACCCCTGCGCCGCGAGCTCGCGGATGGGCCGGCACGCCCGGTCGACCTCGTCGATCAGCCCGCCGCTGTTCAGCGCGGCCACCACGCCCAGATTCCAGACGTAATTGCCGGGGAAGTATTCGAACATTACGGATTCACCTTTCCGAGTGAGCGGCGGACCGGCGGGATCGGCGCGGCCGGCGGCGCGGAGACGACCCGGTTGGTGAGGCTGCCGATGCCCTCAACGGTCAGCCTCACCACATCGCCGTCGCGCAACGGCGGCGGTTCCTGCGCGCCGGAGCGGCCCCACAGTTCGGCCAGGCATCCGCCGTTGCCGACCGTTCCCGATCCGAGGATGTCGCCCGGCACGACCCGGCTGTCCCGGGCGGCATAGGCGAGCATCGTCTCGAACGTCCAGCCCATGTGTGAGAGCAGATCCCTCCCGACCTCGACCCCATTGACCGAAGCGGTGCACAAGAGCTCGAGAAAGCCGTCGTCGTCCTTGAACGACTCGAACGAGTCGGCCGTCACCAGCCACGGGCCGAGGCTGCCGGCGAAGTCCTTCCCCTTGGCCGGGCCGAGATTGACCTGCATCTCGCGGCTCTGCAGATCCCGGGCCGACCAGTCATTGAAGATCGTGTACCCGAAAATCGTCGCGCCGGGCCCGGCCACCGCCGCGACCTCGAGCTCGAAATCGCGGGCCACCGACGCGGCCGGGAACGGCACGTCCGCGTCGGGCCCGATCAGCGTGTGCGGATTGGTGAAATAGAACGTCGGCGCGTCGTACCAGGCATCCGGCACCCCACCGCGACCGTCGATGCTGCGCCGCACTCCCGCGACATGCTCTTCGAACGCGACGAAGTCGCGGAAGGACGGAGGCTGCAGCGGCGCCAGCAATTGCACACTTTCCAGGGGTACGCCGCCGAGCACGTCCAGCACGGCCGCGCCCTCGACACCCAGCCGGACGGCGTCGAGAACGGTCAGCGAGCCGGCGAACGGATGCGCCCGGTCGCCGCGGACGACGCCGGACCGCACGACGCCGTCACCGGCCATGAACGTCGCGAGCCGCATCAGACCGGAGGGGCGACGAACACGCCGCGGTCGGGGTCGTTGAACGACTGCTTGGCCACGAACTCGTTCATCGGGTTCGCCGTTCCCCATTGATCGGAGACCATGGGGTCGGAGAAGTCGTAGAGATGCGGATGCCAGGCGTCCTCGTCCAGCTGCTCGAGCTCGGTCGTGTATTCGATGGTGTTGCCGTGCGGGTCGAGGAAATAGCTGAACGTGTTGTTGCCGGCCATGTGCCGGCCGGGCCCCCACACCTTTTCGACGCCGGCGCGCAGCAACCGCCCGGTCCCGCGCATGTATTCGTCGATGCCGCGCAGCTCGAACGAGGCGTGATGCAGGGCGACGTGCGGGCCGCGGGCCACGGCGAGGCTGTGGTGATAGCGGTTGGTGCGCAGGAACCACATCATCTCGCCCATGCGCGGGTGCATGAGCGTGTCCGAGAGCGCGAACGACAGGTGCTTGTTGTAGAAGGCGACCGTCGCTTCCGGGTTCGGCGAGTTGATGACGACGTGGGAGAGCTTCACGGGAACGGATTCCCCGGCCTCCACCTTGCGGTGGGCGCGGACCTCGACGTCGGCGGAGACCTCGACCGTACGGCCGTCGTTGTCGAAGAACCGGAAACCGTAACCGCCGCCGGGGGTCTGCATCTTGCCCGGCTCGGAAACGAGCTGGACGCCGTCGGCCCCCAACCGGGCGGCCAGCGCATCGACAGCGGCGGGCGTCGCGGCCCCGAACGCGATGAGGTCCAATCGCTTCTCGGCCGCGCGACGAAGGCGTACGGAATATTGCTCGGGCGATCCTGCCGCCGCGAGAAAGGCGATCCCGTCGTCGGCGATCGTCGGGTCGAGGCCCCACATCTCGGTGTAGAAGCGGAATTGCTTGTCGTAGTCCGGCACTGCCAGATCGACGTGGCGCAGATGGGTGATCAGTCGCTCGTTCATCGGGAGGGCCTTCAGTCGTTTGTGGGCGGCGGGTGGGGCGGTTGGATGGCTCAGGCCGGCTGCATCAACAGGTGGGAGATCCGGCCCATCAGGCCGGGAACGTCGCCGCGCTCGTGGTCGAGCAGCCAGCGGCAGAGCTGGAGCGAACCCTCGACGACAGCTTTCGCGCGCTCGAAGCGGCGGTCCGTGAACACCTGCCACAAGTCGTCGCTCAGCGCGTCGTGGGCCAGCAGCAGCTCGGCGAGGACCGCCGCGTCCTCGAGGGCCTGCGCGGCGCCCTGCGCGAGGGTGGGCGGGCAGGCGTGGGCGGCGTCGCCGATCAGCACGACCCGGCCACGGTTCCAGGGCGCGTCGAGCACGTGGCTCTCGAACCAGGTGTAGTTGACCCGGGACGGATCGGTCAGCGTCGTGCGGATGTCGTCCCACGGACCGTGGTAAGCCCGCGAAAGTGAGCGAATCACCTCGAGCGACTCACCGGGGGACAGCGTGCTGCGGTCCTGGGCGTCCTCCACGACGTACGCGTAAAGGGTGTCCTCCCCCGTCGGGCAGTAGCCGGCGATGTAGCTGGGACCGCCGTAGAACAGGTCGGTACGGGTGACGCTCGCCGGCCGCGCGGTGAACGCGCGCCAGATGCCCATGCCGACGCTGTGGGTCTCGAGGTTGACCCCGAGCATGCGGCGGGTCCACGAGCGTATGCCGTCAGCGCCGATCACCAGGTCGTAACGCCCGGCCGAGCCGTCCGCGAAAGTTGCCGCGACCCCGGTTTCGTCCTGGTCGAGCGCGGTGTACGTGGTTCCGAAGCGAATTTTCACGCCGACCGAGGCGGCGCGATCCAGCATCAACTTCGCGAGCGTCGGCCGGTACATGCCGAGCGTGGCGGGCAGGTCGGGGCCACCGGTGCGGATGTCGTCGAGCTCGGCGATCAGGGTGCCGTCCGGGTCGGGCGCGCGCAGGCCGAGCGTGTCGAACGCGTACCCGTGCTCCTTGACCTGATCCCCGACGCCGAGCGACCGGAGCACCCGCAGCGCGTTGCCCTGCAGGGTGATTCCCGATCCCAGCGCGGAGATGTCGGGCTTGATGTCGATGAGCTCGACCGAGACGCCGCCATCGGCGAGCAGGATCGCGGCGGCAGCGCCGGCGGCGCCACCGCCGACCACGAGAACGTTGCGAACGGCGGGCACGATCGTTTCCCCTCTGTTTCGCCGGCGATGTGACTGCGACCACTGTCCGGCACCGCCGCGTCATCAGGAAAGAGCCAACTGGTGATGCTGGCCATCAGCCGTGCTTATACTGCGGCGGTGCCGGTCGACCGGATGCTCGCGAATCTCGATCTGAACCTGCTGGTCACCCTCGACGCGCTCCTGCGGGAGCGGAATGTCACGCGCACCGCCGAGGCGGCCGGGGTGAGCCAGCCGGCGGTGAGCGCCGCGCTGGCCCGGCTGCGCCGCCATTTCGGCGATCCGTTGCTGGCCCGGGCCGGCAACCGCTACGAGCTCACCCCGCTCGCCGCGCAACTGCTCGCCCTCACCGGGCCGGCGCTCGCGGGGGTGCGCCGGGTCTTCGACGTGACGCCGGATTTCGATCCGTCCGACGTGGAGCGGGAATTCACCCTCATCACGTCGGATTACGCGGCGACCGTGCTCGGGCCCGTTCTCTCCCGGCGGCTGGCCGCGCAGGCGCCGGGCGTACGGCTCCGGTTGCAATGGACGACTCCCTACACCGTGGACCACGCCGCCGACACCCTGCGGACGGCGGACGGGCTGCTGCTGCCGCACGGGTTTCTCACCGACATCCCGTACCTCGATCTCTACGAGGACCGCTGGGTCTGCATCGTGTCGGCGGACAACGATCTGGTCGGCCCCCAGCTGACGCTCGAGCAGCTGGCCGAGCTGCCCTGGGTGGTCCTGTACAACCTGCGGACGGCTTTCGCACCGGCCGCGCAACAGATGCGGATGCTGGGCATCGAGCCGCGTGTCGAGGTCGTCGCCGACGGGTTTCTGCCGATGCCTTTTCTGGTCGCGGGAACCCGGCGGGTCGCGCTGCTGCAGGAACGTCTGGCTCTCCGATTGGCGAAACCCGCGGGCGTACGCGTATTGCCGTGTCCTTTCGATGTCGTGCCGCTCGCCGAGGCCTTCTGGTGGCACCCCATCTACTCGAACGACCCGGCCCACGTCTGGCTGCGTGGCGTGCTCGCGTCGGCCGGTGCCGAACTCGCGGGCCATCAGCCTGGTTTATGAGCGCTATCGGACAATCGCTCTTCCTCTGATCACCCGTGTCCCCCGATAGTCCGGTGTGACCTGCGTCTCCACCGTCGAAGGGCCACTGCGCAATGTCGTCACACCTGGACACTCCCGTCGAGACACCACCGCAGCGGCAGGCCGGGCCCGCCCAGCTCGCCCTGCTGCTGGCCGGAAGCTGCCTCGCGGTGCTCGGCGCCGTGCTGATCGCGCCGGTCCTGCCGAAGATGGAGGACCACTTCGCCGGGGTGGCGGGCGCCGACGTGCTGGTGCCGATCGTCCTCACCGTCCCCGCGCTGATCATCGGGCTGACCGCGCCGTTCGCCGGCCTGGTCATCGACGCGATCGACCGCAAGCGGCTGCTGATCGTCGCCCTGGTGGTCTACGCGCTCGCCGGGACCGCGCCGCTCTACCTGGACTCGCTCGGCGCGATCATCGCGAGCCGGGCCGTTGTGGGTCTGTGCGAGGCGGCGATCATGACGTGCTGCACGACGCTGATCGCCGACTACTGGTCCGGTCCGCGGCGCAGCCGCTACCTCGGCCTGCAAACCCTGGCCGCGACACTGGCGGCGACCGCTTTTCTCGCGCTGGGCGGCGCGTTGGGCTCGGCGGGATGGCGTACGCCGTTCTGGGTGTACCTGGTGGCGCTGGTTCTCGTGGTGCCGATGGCCCGCCTGCTGTGGCAGCCCGCGTCCGGCCCGAAGCCGGCGAAACTGCCGCCGCTCCCCTGGCGCTCGCTCCTGGTCCCCTGTCTGATCACGCTGGCCGGCGGCGTCGTCTTCTACGCCCTGATCTTGCAGCTTTCGTTCGTGCTCGACGACCTCGGCGTCACGTCGAGCGCGGCGATCGGCGGGGTCAGCGCGGCCATGTCCCTCGCGACGGCGGCCGGGTCGGCGTCGTTCGGGAAACTTTCCGGGCGGCGACCGCGCACGCTGCTGCCGATCGCTTTCGGGTTGTCCGCCGTGGGTCTCGCGATCGTTTTCGCGGCCGGAAACGTGGCGGTGGTGACGGTGGGCGCGATGGTGACGGGCGCCGGGACGGGCCTGCTGCTGCCGGTGCTGCTGACCTGGGCCACCAACCGGCTGCGGTTCGAGCAGCGCGGGCGGGGCACCGGGCTGTGGACCGGCTTCCTCTTCGTCGGGGAGTTCGCGTCGCCGCTGCTGGTGGCGGCGTTCGGGGCGGCGGCCGGCGGTCTCCAGCCCGGGCTCGGCGTGCTCGCCGTCGTCGCCGCGGTGCTCGCCGTGGTCACGCTGGTGGTGGTGCCGCGGTCGTCGGCGCCGCTCGACGTCACGTCGTAAAATGACTTATCGCCTTTTCGGGTGAATTGGCTGGATAGCATGGTCGCGGTGAACATGCTTCGGCGAGTGCGGGTGACGCCGCGCCTGGTCGCGGGATTCGCGATCCTGGCGCTGTGCGTCGTCGCCATGTGGGTGGCCGCCGTGTGGTCGGCGAACACCACCCGCGCCACCGCCCAGGCCCTGGCCCGGTCGCAGGCTCAGCTCGACGCGGTCCAGCAACTCAAGTACCGGGTCACCGACGTCAGCGGCTGGCAGGCCGGCTACGCCTTCAACATCGTCCGCGGCGCCCCGTCCGCGACCGCGGACACGGCGCCCGAGCGGGCCGCGTTCCTCAAGTCGATGGAAAGTTTCGTCAAGGAGATCGACGCGCTCACGGCCCTGCCGCTGACCGCCGCCGAGCTGAAGGACGTGACCCTGATCCGGGACACATTCCAGCAGTTCCAGGACATGGACGACGAGGTGATCGCCGCCTACCGGGCCGGCACGCCCGCGCAGATCGACGTGGCGAACGACCTGGTCGCCGGGCCGGGCCTCGACCTGTACGCGGTGATCGCCGGCGGCGTCGACCGGCTGCTGGAGAGCGCGCGCCAGCACGAGGCGGTCGCGCACAAGCGGGCGGACGACACGGCGAACCGGGCCAGCCACGTCGCCACGCTCGTCGGGTGCCTGACTGTGCTCGTCTCGATCGTGTTCGCGATCCTGACGGCGCTGTCGATCATCCGGCCGCTAGGGGCTCTCGGTGACCGCCTCGCCGACATCGCCGAGGGCGAGGGCGACCTGACCAAACGCCTCGAGACCAGCGGGCACGACCAGTTCACCGACGTGAGCCGCTCGTTCAACCTGTTCGTCGACAAGATCGCCGCGACGGTCCGCGAGATCGGCGCGTCGGCGTCGACGGTCACGCACGCCAGCGAGAAACTCACCGCCACCGCCATCCAGATCATGGTGAACGCGAAGGCGACGTCCCGGCAGTCCGGCGACGTGGTGCAGGCGGCCGACGAGGTGGCGGCCAGCGTCCGTACGGTCGCCGCCAGCACCTCGTCGATGGGCGGCTCCCTCCAGCAGATCGCCGGCACGGCCACCGAGGCCGGCCGCGTCTGCGAGCAGAGCTTGCGGGCCGCCCGCGCGACGCAGGAAGTGATCGGCCGCCTCGCCACCACGAGCCAGGAGATCGGCGAGACGGTCCGGGTCATCACCGCGATCGCCCAGCAGACCAATCTGCTGGCGCTCAACGCCACCATCGAGGCCGCGCGGGCCGGCGAGTCGGGCAAGGGTTTCGCGGTGGTCGCCGGCGAGGTGAAGGAGCTGGCCCAGGAGACCGAGGGCGCGACGGACGACATCACCGCGAAGGTCCAGAGCATCCAGCACGACACGACCATGGCGACCGAGGCGATCGGGGAGATTGTCGAGATAGCCGGGCGCCTGGGCCACTTCCAGACCGAGATCTCCACGGCGGTGACGCAGCAGACGGCCACGACCGACGAGATGAGCCGCAGCATCAGCGAGTCGACGACCAGCTCGGCCGACATCGCCGCCAACATCGCCACCATCTCGTCGGGCGCACAGACCACGACCAGCGGCGTGATCGACATCCAGGAGGCGACGCAGGAGCTGTCCCAGCTGAGCAACGGCCTGCGCGTCCTCGTCGGCCAGTTCCGCGTCTAGCCGCCCGGTGCGGGTCAATCCGAGTTCATCTCGTCCAGGACGCGCTGCGCGATGCGGAACGCGGTGTTCGCAGCCGGGACGCCGCAGTAGATCGCTGCCTGCAACAGCACCTCTTTGATCTCGTCGTCGGTGAGGCCGTTGGTGCGCGCCGCCCGCACGTGCATGGCGAGCTCCTCGTGGTGGCCGAGGGCCACCAGCGCGGTCATGGTGATCATCGAGCGACTGCGGCGGTCCAGGCCGGGGCGGGTCCAGATCTCCCCCCACGCGTACGCCGTGATGAGCTCCTGAAAGTCACGCGTGAACGGCGTGATCCCCGCCACGGCCCGGTCGACGTGCGCATCACCCAGAACGGCCCGCCGCACCGCCATGCCGCCGGCGCGAATGTCATCGATCGTGCGGCCGCCGGCGACGCCATCGCCGCCGCGCGCGAAAGACTCGCCCTCGCCGCCCGCGAAAGACTCGCCCTCGCCGCCCGCGAAAGACTCGCCCTCGCCGCCCACGAAAGACTCGCCCTCGCCGCCCGCGAAAGACTCGCCCTCGCCGCCCACGAAAGGCTCGCCCTCGCCGCCCGCGAAAGACTCGCCCTCGCCGCGCGCGAAATGCTCGTCGAGGAGAGCCGCCACGTCGGCCGGTCGCTCCGCCGGCGCCAGATGGGCCACGTTGTCGAGCACCACGAGACGGCCGTTCCGCACGGTCTCGGCGATCAGTTCCAGGCCGGCGGGTGGCGTGGGCTGATCGTCGGCGCCCGCGACGGCGAGGACGGGCGCGTCGATCTCACCGAGGCGATCGCGTACGTCGAAGGTGGCCAGCGCCTCGCAGACCAGCGAGTAGCTTTCCGGGTCGGCCGCACGCAGCGCGCCGAGCAGCGCCTGCGCGACCTCGGGCTCGCGTTCGGGGAAGCCGGGCGAGAACCAGCGCTGGATCGAGCCGGCCACCACGGCGTGGGTGCCGGCGGAGCGGACCGTCTCGGCGCGCTGCCGCCAGCCGGCGGCCTCCCCGATCTTCGCGCCGGTGCAGAGCAGCACGGCCGCCTCGACCCGTTGCGGCGCGTCGAGCAACAGCTGGAGTCCGACCGCGCCGCCGGCCGAGTCGCCGGCGTAGAGGAACGACTCGCCCGGCCGCACGCGGTCGGCCAGCTCGAGCACGTATTTGGCGAGACCGGGAACCCCGAAGCCGGAGGAGGCGGGAGCGCTGCGGCCGTGGCCGGGCAGATCCCAGCCGACGACGTGGTAGTCGCCGCGCAACAGCGCGACACAGCGCGCCCAGAGGGTTTCGGCCGACGTGCCCAGGGACGGGCCGAGCAGCAGCAGCGGCCGACCCGGCGATTCGTGGAGCGTGACGGCGGTCAGCATGGCTTCTCCCGGCGGGCCGCAGCGGCATGGACGGCGACGGTCAGCACGGCTTTCCCTGAGCGCGGGCCAATGCGGCGTCGATGAGCTCGTCGCTCGCGCCCAGGTACGGGCCGTCGTCACCCATCTTGCGGCGCTCGGCGTCGATCCCGGGGCGGGCCGCCGTCAGCGTGGCGGCCATGCGCTCGATGTCCACACGCAGACCTTCCAGCAGTTCAGCGGTCTGGTCGGCGGCGACGGCCGTGCGCCGGGCGAGCGTCCGCAAGGTGGCCCATTCGACATGCCACGAACCGTCCGGGCGCTCGTCGATCGCGCCGGCGGCGGCGGCGTGCATCGTCGCGCCCAAGGGCGGAGCGGCCAGGGCCGCCCGGCGGATCAGGACCGCCAGGACCGGGTTGTGCTTGTTCGGCATCGCCGACGAGCCGCCCCGGCCCTCGGCCGGGGCTTCCGACAGCTCGCCCACCTCGGGACGGCTGCTCAGCAGGACGTCGTTGGCGATCTTGCCCCAGGCGTCGGTGCAGGTGACGAACGCGTCGCCGATGCGGGTGAACGGCGCCCGCGCGGTGTGCCAGGGCGGCCGCGCCGGGAGGCCGAGGATGCCGGCGGTGGCAGCGACCCGTTCGAGGGCCGCGGCGGGCGAGCCGGCCAGGGCCGTCGGGGCCGCCAGGCTGCCGGCGGCGCCGCCGATCTGGATCGGAAGATCCGCGGCGGCGGACAGGGCGTCGCGGGCGTCCAGCACGCCGTGCAGCCAGTTGGCCGCTTTGAGGCCGAACGTGGTGGGGATCGCGTGCTGGGTCAGGGTGCGGGCGGCCATCCTCGTGCCGCGGTGGCGTTCGGCCAGGCGCGCCAGCGCCGCGACCTGCCGGTCCAAGTTTCTTGCGACGAAGGCGGCGGTGTCGCGCAGCTGCAGCACGAGCGCCGTGTCGAGAACGTCCTGACTGGTCAGGCCGGTGTGAAGGTGCTCGGCCACCTCCGGGTTCCGCGAACGCAGGAGCTCGAGGAACGGGATGACCGGGTTGCCACCGCCCTCGGCGGCGACGGCTACGTCCCGTACGGAAAAGGCGGTTGAAAGTTCGCTCGGGTGGCCGCCGGCGGCGAGCCAGGCGGACTCGACCCGCACCATGGCCTCGACGACGCTCGCGTCGGTGAACAGATCACCGGCACGGGCGTCGCCCGGCCAGAGCAGGTCGGTCATGCCCAGACGCCGCGATGTTTCGGGAAACTGAGGAAAACTGTCTCGCGCGGACCCTGGAGGTGGATGTCGAAAACCAGGCCGGTGCTGTCGCGGCTGGTGATCATCGTGTGCCTCCGGGACTCGTCGACACTGTCGAGCAAGGGGTCGGGTCCGAAGAGCTCGGGATCGGGCAGGTACGCGCGGGTGAACAGGCGGTCGAGCAAGCCGCGGGCGAAAACGGTCACGGCGAAGAACGGCGGCCGACCCTCCTGCGTGCCGCCGGGTTCGAGCGTCGTGAACCAGTAGTGGCCGTCGGGATCGGTGGCGGCGCGCCCGAAACCGGTGAACGTCCAGCCGTCGCGCTTGATCGAGCCGGGCACCCGGCTCACCTTGCCGTCGGGGTCGGCCTGCCAGATCTCGATCATCGCGTCGGGAACCGGGACGCCGTCGCCGTCGAGGACGCGGCCGTGCAGGCGAATGGCGTCGGCGCGTCCCGGCGGCACCAGCTCGTTGCCGCCGTCGTAGGGAAGGCCCAGGTGGAAGAACGGGCCGACGGTCTGTCCGGGGGCGGCGGTCATGCCTGCTCCTCGAGGTCCGCGTCGAGCGGGGTGCGGTGACTTCCGGTCAGCACGATGTCCCAACGGTAACCGAGGCTGAACTCGGGGCTGGTCAGGTCGTGCTCGTAGGTCGCGATCAGCGCGTCCCGCGCTTTGGGGTCGGTCACCGACTGGAAAATCGGATCGAGCGAGAACAGCGGGTCGCCCGGAAAGTACATCTGTGTCACGAGGCGCTGGGTGAAGTCGGTGCCGAACAGCGAGAAGTGAATGTGCGCCGGCCGCCACGCGTTGAGGTGGTTTCGCCACGGATACGGGCCGGGCTGAATGGTCGTGAACTTGTACCAGCCGTCGGCGTCGGTGAGACAGCGACCCAGACCGGAAAAGTTCGGGTCGAGCGGCGCCGGGTGCTGGTCGCGCAGGTGCGCGTACCGGCCGGCGGCATTTGCCTGCCAAATTTCCACGAGCTGATGCGAAACCGCGCGGCCGTCGCCGTCCACCACCCGGCCCGACACGGTGATCCGCGAGCCCTGTGGCTCCCCCGCGTGCTGGATGGTCAGGTCGGCCTCGGCGTCGGCCACGTCGGTGTGCCCGAAGCAGGGCGCCCACAGCTCGACGCCCTCGGGATCGGCCGGGTGCAGCGCCTTGGTGGGGTGGCGCAGGATGCTGCTGCGATACGCCGGATAGTCGAGGCGTGGCTGCTGTTCGCGCGCGCCGACGCCGGCCTCGATCTCGCGGCTGATGTCCGCCTGGGTGGTCGTCACCTCCCCGACGCTATGCGCGCGGGCCGCCGGACGCGATACTGACCTTCCACTCATCGGAAGGACGACGATGTCCGCGAGCGTCACCTCGCGCGCCCTCGACCTGCTCGGCGCGTTCGATCCGGAGCACCGCGCGCTGACCCTCAGCTCCCTGGCACGGCGGGCGGGGTTGCCGCTGGCCACGGCCCATCGGCTGGTCGGCGAGCTGCGTCAGTGGGGCGCCCTGGCCCGGCTCGACTCCGGCGAGTACGTGATCGGGCGGCGGCTGTGGGACCTGGGGCTGCTCGCGCCGGTGCAGGCCGGGCTGCGGCAGGCGGCGTCGCCGTTCCTGCACGATCTCTACGGCGCGACGCTGGCCACGGTGCATCTGGCCGTGCGCGACGGCACCGAGGTGCTCTACATCGACCGGCTTTCCGGGCACGTCTCGGTGCCGGTGGTCAGCATGATCGGGTCGCGGCTGCCGATGCACGCGACCGGGGTGGGCAAGGTCCTGCTCGCGTACGCGCCGGACGACGTCGTCGCCGAGGTGCTGGCCAACCTGACCCGGGTCACGGCCTACACGATCACGCAGCCGGCACGCCTGCTCGAGCAGATCCGCCGCGTCCGCGCCGACGGCTACGCCACCACCGGCGAGGAGATGAGCCTGGGCGCGTGCTCGGTGGCCGTGCCGGTGCGCGGGGCCGGCGGCGACGTGGTCGCGGGGCTCGGCATCGTGGTCCCCGACCTGCGCCGGGAGCGGGCGCGGCTGGTGTCGGCGCTGCAGGTCGCGGCGCAGGGGATCACCCGCACGCTGACCGACACCACTTCCGTCCAGTGGAAATAGGGGGTTGCCGGGTCATGCCCGGTACGGGTTGGCTGGTTGTATGCGTACCCAGGTCGCCATCATCGGCGCGGGCCCCGCGGGCCTGCTGCTCTCCCACCTGCTCACCCGCGGCGGCATCGACTCGGTGGTCCTCGAGACCCGCTCGCAGGAGTACGTCGCGTCCCGCATCCGGGCCGGCATCCTCGAGCAGTCGAGCGTCGACCTGCTCACCTCCGTCGGGCTCGGCGACCGGCTGCGCGCCGAGGGGCACGAGCACCGCGGTATCTATCTGAGCTGGCCCGGCGAGCGGCACCACCTCGATTTCGTCGACCTGACGGGCCGCACCGTGTGGGTCTACGGCCAGACCGAGGTGCAGAAAGATCTGGTCGCGGCGGGCACGGCCGACGTCCGCTACTCGATCGGCGAAACCACGCTGCACGACGTGGAAACTTCCCGTCCGTACGTGACGTACGTCGACAGCGACGGCAATCCGCAGCGGCTGGACGCCGACGTGATCGCGGGGTGCGACGGGTCGTTCGGGCCGAGCCGCAACGCGGTGCCGGCGGAAACTTTCGAGCGCGTCTACCCGTACTCGTGGCTCGGCATTCTGGCGGACGTGGCGCCGTCCACCGACGAGCTCATCTACGCCTGGCACCCGAACGGGTTCGCTCTGCACTCGATGCGCTCCCCCACGGTCAGCCGCCTCTACCTGCAGGTTCCCAACGGCACCGACCCGGCCTCGTGGTCCGACGAGCGGATCTGGGAGGAATTGGCGCTGCGGCTCGGGCACGGGCAGGACGGATGGAAACTCACCCCCGGGCCGATCACCGACAAGAGCGTGCTGCCGATGCGCAGCTACGTGCAGACGCCGATGCGGCACGGCAGCCTTTTCCTCGCCGGCGACGCCGCGCACATCGTGCCGCCGACCGGCGCGAAAGGGCTCAACCTGGCGATCGCCGACGTGTCCCTGCTGTCCGCGGCCCTGGTGGCGCTGCTCGGGTCGGGCGATTCGGCCCTCGCCGATTCCTACTCGGACGACGCCCTTCGCCGCGTCTGGCGGTGCACCCACTTTTCGTGGTGGATGACCACGATGCTGCACACCAGCGGCGACCCGTTCGAGGCGCAACTCCAGCTTTCGCAGCTGAAGTGGGTCACGTCCTCGAATGCCGGGGCGACCGGTCTCGCCGAGAACTACGCGGGCCTGCCGATCGGCTTCTGATCCACACGGCGAGGGCGGTGGTGATCGGCACCGAGGCGACCAGCCCGATCGTGCCCACCGCGCTGCGCAACACCTCCTGCGCCAGCAACTCGCCGGTCAGCACCTGCCCGGCGGGCCGGCCGTCCGTCGCCAAGAGCAAGATCAAGGGCAACGAGCTGCCGGCGTACGCGAGGACGAGCGTGTTCACCGCTGAGGCGACGTGGGCCCGCCCGATGCGGCTGGCGGCCCGGTAGAGGTCTCGTCCGGTCGCCTGGATCTCGGCGACGGCCGCCGCCTGGGTGACCGTCACGTCGTCGAGCACACCCAGCGCGCCGATCACGATGCCCGCGAGCAGCAGGCCCCGCATGTCGATGTTTCCCCGGGTCGCGGCCAGGAAGGCGTCGTCGTCGCCGGCCACGCCGGTCAGGTGCAGGGCGGCGGTGAAGGCGGCGCCAAGCAGACCGGTCAGCACGAGGCTGGCGAGCGTGCCGGCGACCGCGACCGAGGTGTTCGCGGTGAAGCCGTGGGTCAGATAGAGGACGGCGAACATGATGGCGGCCGAGCCGACCACGGCGACCAGCAGTGGCGGCTCACCGTCGAGGATCGCCGGAATCACGAACAGCAGGAGGACGGCGAAACTTGCCGCCAGGCCGGCCAAGGAAGTCAAGCCAAGTTTGCGCCCGAACGCGAGAACCGCGCCGACCGCCGCGAGGACCAGCCAGATCATCGGACCGGCGCGCTGGTGGTCGACAACGGAGTAGGGGTGGCCGCCCGCGACGGCGCCCGGGGCGTAGAGCAGGACGACCTTGTCGCCGGTGCTCAGCGCCGGGGCGCCCGGGCCGGCCGGGAGGTCCACGGTGGTCTCGGTGCCCGAACCCGGGCCGTCGGTCACCTTCACCTGGGCGGTGGAGAAGTCAATCGCGGTTATCGTGCCGAGCGCGCGCTCGCCGGCCCCCTGGCCGGAGGCGGACCGCACGTGGCCGGGCCAGAGCACGATCATCGCGACGAGCGTGGCCACCGCCGCCGGGATCAGCACGGCGGCCAGGATTCGCGGCGTGCGCGCGACGGGCGTCTCGTGCGTATGGCTCAAGCCCGCGACGATAGGCCCGGGACCCACCTATTCACAAATGAACATATGCGCAGTTCAGCCCAGCCTCATCGCGGCGAAAGGCCGCAGCTATGGTGGGCCTATCGAGTCCCGGAGTGAGCTCTTGCGCCGTCCCCCGTCAGCGCCGGGAGTTCAACTTGGCTGCGCGCCTTTCGCTCCCGCGGCCACGGCGTATCGCGCCCCGCAAAGCGATGCCCCGTGACGCTCCTTGACCGCGCTCCCGCCGCGGCCGTCACCCGCCGGCGCCCGAAGCGAGGCATTCTCCTGAGCCTGGCCGTCGCGGTCGCCGCCTCGGTGACGCTGCTGGTTGCGGGACCGGAAGCGAGAACAACGCCGTCACCGGCCGGGCGCGTCGCCGCTGCCGACGCCTGGCCGAGGGCCCAGCGCGCCGACTTCGACCCGGCGTTGCCCGACGGCCCGCTGTTCACGCCGTTGCTGTTCCTCGACGCGACGACCGCGCTCGGCACCGCGCCGACCCCGGACGCTCGCTGGGTGCGTGTGCTGCTCTGGCACAGGGGCGCAGGCGCGAGCAACAACGGCCGCGCGAACACAGGCGGAGGCGCAAACAGCAACGACGACACGCTGCGGGAATTGCGACGGCTACCACTGGAGGGCAACCCGCAGTTCGAAGCGGCCACCGCCGACGGCGATGACCTTGTGTGGACCGAGTCGACCGACAGCCGGCGCATGCGGATCTGGCACGCCAAGCGCGGCGGCGGCGGCGCAACGCTGGTCACCGCCGACACCGGCGATGCCCTCTTCTACGGCAACTCCTTCGATGTCGTGATCGCCGACGGCCGCGTGCACTGGGCCGCCGCCCCCAAGGCCGCCGCCTCCAAGACCGCCGCCCCCAAGACCGCCGCCTCCAAGGCCGCCGACCGCGAAGGCGGAGGGCCGCAGCATCCGAAGTTAACCGACATTCGCTCGGTACCGGTGGGCGGCGGAAACGTCGACATCCGCACTGAGCCGGGCGAATGGGCGATGTCCGCCTGGCCGTGGTTGGTCGACGAACGGGAAGGGCGCCTGCGCAACCTCGAGACCGGCCGGGATGTCGACGTCGTGACCAGCGGGCCGGAGATCGCGACCTGCAGCCCGGTCTGGTGCCGGGTCATGGTGATGAGCGGTGACGGCCTCGCCCGCATCGACCTCATGCACCCTGACGGATCACAACGGCGGCGGATGGCCGGCGGCGGCGCGCAGACCACAGCGACGGGTGCGCAAGCCGGAGTGGCCGGCGCGCAAGCCGGCGCACAAACCGCGACGGCCGGGGCGCAAGCCGGGGCGCAAGCCGCGGTGGCCGATGTGGCGGTGCTCGACCGTTTCGAGCTGCTGGCCGAGACCGGACCCGACTCGGATGTCACCGGCACCGCGACCCTGTTGGCCTACGACGCGGCAACCGGGCGAACGGTGGTGGTGGCCCCGGACGTGGATGGCGCCTTCACGGGGGCGGGCATGCTGTGGTGGTCGACCGGCGGCGACGACAGCATCACCTGGCACGCGCTCGATCTCCGTACGGTATGAAAAACGCGACATCGCCGCGGAGCCCAAGCCCCACGGCGATGCCGGCGCTGATCGGACGGTGGCCCCGATCAGCGGTGATGCGAGATCAAGCGGTGGTGCAGGCCGCGCCGTTGAGGGCGTAGCCGGTGGGCGCGCCGCTGTTGCCGGTGTGCGTGGCCTGGAAGCCGATCGTCGTCGAGCCGCCGGCCGCCAGCGCGCCGTTGTAGGACATGTTCGTGGCCGTGACCTGGCCGGACTTCGGGTTGTAGGTGGCGTTCCAGCCGCTCGTGATGGTCTGGCCGGACGGCAGGGTGAAGGTCAGGTTCCAGCCGTTGATCGCCGACGAGCCGTTGTTGGTGATGGTGATGTTCGCGGTCAGGCCGGTGTTCCACGCGCTGATCTGCGAGCTCACCCGGCACGCGCCCCCGGTCGGCGGCGTCGTGGGCGGCGTCGTCGGCGGTGTGGTGGGCGGCGTGGTCGGGGGCGTGGTGGGCGGCGTTGTCGGGGGCGTGGTCGGGGTCGAGCCGTCCAGGCCGAAGAACGAGATCGCGAGCTTTGCCTGACCGGACAGCGGCAGCGAGTGGCCGACGCCGGAGACGCTGATGCCCTCGACGGGAGCCTGCGTGGTGCTGGAGCCGTAGCGGGTGCGGGTCCAGCCGGACTGCGGCGAATCGGTGGAGACGGGCGTCTGGCTCACGCCGAGCACGTTCGTCCACTGCTTGATCTCTTCGCCGAAGTTCGGGTACTGCAGCGTCGTGTCGGTGGTGCCGTGGAACAGCTGCATGCGGGGGCGCCGGCCGCTGTAGCCCGGGTACGCCGCGCGTACGAGATCGCCCCATGCCTGCGGGGTCTTGATGGACTGGCCGTTCGCGCAGGTGCTGTTCCAGCCGGCCTGGTTCGCGGGGTTGGTGGGGTCGCCGGCGCTGGCGGCGAAGCAGCCGAACGGCACGCCCATGAACGCGGCGCCGGCCGCGAACACGTCCGGGTAGTCGCCGAGCAGGACGTTGGTCGCCATGCCACCCGACGAGGCGCCGCTGACGAAGGTGCGGTTCACGTCGGTGCCGTAGCGCTGCTGCACGTAGCGGACCATCGACACGATGCCGGCCGGGTCGCTGTTGCCGCTGTGCGAGAGCGCGCCCGCCGATGAGTTGTCGAAGCAGTTCCCGGAGCGCGTCGCGGACGGGTAGATGACGATGAACCCGTACTGGTCGGCGAGGGTGCGGAACTCGGTGCCGGAGAAGAACGCCGGGCCGTTGCCGGTGCAGTAGTGCACGGCGACCAGCAGCCCGGGGCTGGCGGCGAGCCGGTCCGGCACGTACAGGTACATGCCGAGGCCCGTGGGGTTGGTGCCGAAGTTGGTGATCTGCTGGAGGGACGCCGCGGCGGCGGGCGAGGCCGGCAGGGCCACCAGCCCGAGGACGACCGCCGCCGCGGCGGCGACGGAGGCGAGCAGCTTCTTCATAAGAGTCCTTCGAGAGCGGGGCGGCGCGGCCACGGGACACCGGACGGGGGAGGCCCCGTGGCCGCGCCAAGTTCTCGGAAAGCAGTGCTGGAGCTGGCTCAGCGAGCCGTGCAGGTGGGCGTTCCCGAGGGGCCGACACCCGTGCCCTGGAAGCCGAACTCGGTGTAATTCCCGGCGGCTACCGAGCCGTTGTAGCTGACGTTGGTGAAGTTCACCGCGCCGCTGCTACCGCTGGCCGTGGCGTTCCAGGTGTTGGTGATGGCGGCGCCACCCGGCAGGGCGACCCCGGCCGTCCACCCGGTCAGCCCGCTCGATCCGGCGGTCACCCGGATCGTGGCCACGAACCCGCCGGTCCACTGGTTGAGGGTGACCGTGGCGCTGCAGCCCGCGCCGGCCGGCGGCGTGGTCGGCGAGCTCGGCGGCGGGTCGGTCGGGTTGGTGGGCCCGGTCGGCCCGGTGGTCGGGCCGGTCGGCGGGACCGCGTTCAGCGCGTTCAGCGTCGACGTGTACGCGGCCTTCTTGTTGCCGCTGTTGTCGAACAGCAGCGGGGTGCCGCTGGCGCGCCACGAGTCGCTGTCCCGGATGCCCCACACGGTGATGCCGTTGCAGCGGGCCACGGCGAGACAGGCGTTCACCACTGTCGCGTACGTGTTCGCCTGCGCCGTCCCCGATCCCTCGATGTCGAGCTCGGTGATCTGCACGTCGACGCCGAGGTTCGCGAACCGCTGGAGGTTGGCCTGGTAGTCGCTGGGCACCGGCGACTGCGCGTTGATGTGGGACTGGAAGCCCACGCAGTCGATCGGCACGCCGCGCGCCTTGAAGTCCTGCACCATGTTGTAGACGGCGGTGGACTTCGCGTTGACCCCGTCGGTGTTGTAGTCGTTGTAGCAGAGCTTGGCCGCGGGGTCGGCCGTGCGCGCGGCCCGGAAAGCGGCCTCGATCCAGTCGTTGCCGGTGTTCTGCAGGTTGGAGGAGCGCCGGGCGCCGCTGGAGCCGTCGGCGAACGCCTCGTTCACCACGTCCCACGAGTAGATCTTGCCCTTGTAGTGGGTGGCGACCTGGGTGACGTGGTTGAGCATCGCGTTGCGCAGCGCGGTGCCGGACAGGCTCGACACCCAGCCCGGCTGCTGCGAGTGCCACGCGAGGGCGTGGCCGCGGATGCGCTGGTTGTGCGACTGCGCGTGGCTGACGATCTGGTCGGCGCTGGAGTAGCTGAACGAGTTCTGGGACGGTTCGGTGGCGTCCCACTTCATCTCGTTCTCCGGCGTGACCATGTTGAACTCGCGGTCGAGGATCGTGGAGTAGACGGAGTCGCTCAGCTTGTAGGCCGCGACGGCGGTGCCGAAGTAGCGGCCGGTGGCGGCCGCCGAGGCGCCGAGCGTGGTGGCCGCGTCGGCGGAGCCCGCGGTGAGCAGCACTGAGCCGGCCGCCGCGAGGACGGCAGCGGTTGCGGAGAGGCTGGCGGCGAGGACGCGCCGCCGGGGGGAACGGTTCATGATTCCTTCCAGCTGTGCAGGGGGACGGGCCGTGGCCGATACAGCAGAAAGTGATCCGGATCGATCGAAACATTAACGGCATGTTCCGGAAATCACAACCCGAGGCTTCCGCAGATTGTGATTTCGGGAACGCTCCCACGGCCCAATTTCTCACGTTAAATCATGCTTTGGCCGTGCCAGTCGCCCTCGATCAAACTCCGGAACTTTCGGAAGGAAGCGGCATGACATCGTTGACATCCAGCAATGAACCGTTTCAGAAAAACGCGCTACACCATCGTCAGTCCCCCTCCGGGCTGACGATGGTGTCGCGCGACGGAGTCGCCGGCTTCAGGCCGTCCGCGAGGTCGTCCTCGCCCGCCGCGCCGGAGCCGCCGCGGCCGCCAGCGGATACAGCGACCCCAGCAGAATCAGCGCCGCCACCGGCAGCAGATCGAGGTTGATGCTGATCGCGGTGTAGCCGGCGAAGAAGAGCATCGGGCTCCACACCGGCAGCCGCCCCGCCGCCACCTGAAGACTGAGCAGCCCGATCATCCCCAGCACGAAACCGATCGGCCCGGCCGTCTGCAGCAGATCGGGCAGCGGAAAGCGGTCCTGGAACGACGCCGAAAGGTCGCCGAGAATCACCCAGATCATGCAGCCCGATCCGAGAACCGCGGCGGCCGCGGCCACCAGGGCGATGCGGCGAGCGAGCGTGGCCCGGCGATACAACGCCACGGCCAGCAGCACGAACGTCACCATGGAAGCGAGAAACGCGACGTGGCCGAGGTCCCAGGCCGGGCCGCCCTTGCGATGCCCGTCGAGCCCGTCGATCCACCGCAGGACGCCGTAGGCCAGCATGAGCAGCGGCGCGGCGAAGGCCATCGATCTCATGCGCCGAGCCTATGAAGCGCCACACCCCAGAAGGCATCGGTGATATCCCGCTAGGTCCCCCTAGGGCCGATCCCTCATGGCCGCCTCGATCAGCGCCACCCGCTCGGGCAGCGCCACCGGCGGCACCTCGATCAGCTCGAACCCGAGCTCCCGATAGGTCTGTTCATGGATCCTCTCGAAAACCAGCGATTGGGCCAGGGTGATCCGGCGCGCGGCCGTGGGTTCCACAAAACCGAGATTGCGTACGAGGAAAGCGGTCCTGTCGTAGCGGTCGATCTCGTCGTGCAGGCCGGCGGGCGGCTCCCATCGGGAGTAGCGGCACAACGCGAGCGTGCAGACGGGTGACCGGTCGAAGAAGACAACACATTTCCCGTACGCGTCGGAAGCCCGTTGCCTTTGCAACCGCAGGATGCGCTCGGCGAAATCGGGCCGCTCCCATGGTTTCGGATCGCCGAGGGCCTGGCCGAGCGCGATGACGTCGGTGGCGGCCTCTTCCACAACGGAATGGCCGTTCACTTCGAGCTGCCGCAGAATCGCGGTCTTACCGGAGCCGGGCGTGCCGGTGAGGATGTGGGCGCGCATGGCGGTCATCGTCTCACCGGTGTCAGAAAAGCCGCCGCCAGCGAGAAACCGGAGTCAGCAAAGCCGCCGCCAGCGGGAAAACTGCCGCGGCGGCGAAGGCGGGACGGTAGCCGGTGGCGGCGATGAGGGCGGCCATCGCCGGGACGGTCGCGACGCCGGCCAGGTTCTGGGCGGTGTTCTGGATGCCCAGGGCTCGTCCGGCCCATGCCGGGCCCGCCCGCTCGGCCACGGCGGTGTAGGCCAGGCCGTTCGGACTGACCGTCAGCACGGCCGCCGCCAGCAGCACCGCCGGGTGGGCGCCGAGCGCCAGCCCCGCGACGACCGCCGCGATGGCCAGGGCGATCAGGCGCATCGGCCGCAGCCGCCCACCGAGCCGATCAGCTTCCCGGCCAAGCGGAGCCCGGTCCGGTACCCGGCCAGGCGCAACTCGGTCCGCTTCCCCGCCAGGCGGAACCCGGTCCGGTTGCCGGTCAGGCGGAACCCGGTCCGGTTGCCGGTCAGGCGGAACCCGGTCCGGTACCCGGGCGGCCACCAGGCGATCCGACCACCAGCCGGCCACGAGGCGGGCGAGGGCGCCGCCTACCTGGCCGAGCGCCAGCAGCCGACCGGCCGAGGCCGGCTGCCAGCCGTGGACGTCGACCAGGAACACCAGCGCGAACGTCGCCACCGTGGCCTGCGGCACCACCAGCAGGGCGCTGGCCGCGTGGATCCGCCAGAGGACCGGCGTGCGATAGGGCGTGCCCTCCCCGGGCGCGCTCCTCGTGGTCGAGGGCGAGTCGCGGACCACCAGCGCCACCAGGACGGCCGCGGCCAGCGCGAGAGACCCGAGGAAGACCAGCGCACCGGGCCGGGTCATCGATGGCAGGGTCAGGGCGGCGAGGCCCACGCCGAGCGGGAGGGCGGTCTGGCGCAGGCCCATGGCCAGGCCCCGCTCGTGGGCGCCGAACCAGCCGAGGATGAGCCGGCCGCTGGAGGCGTTCACGGCCGCGCTCGCCGCGCCGGCCGCGACGAGGCAGACCGCCAATGGCGCCGTGCCGTTCACCAGCGCGGTCGCCGACAGGATCAGGCCGGTCGCCGTGAGACCGATCGTCAGCACGCCGCGCTCGCCCCAGCGGTCGGCCGCTGCCCCCCACGCGACCAGGGTGGCCAGCAGTCCCGCGACCGGCGCCGAGGTGAGCAGCCCGGCCTCGGCGAGGCTCAGGCCCTCGTCGCGCAGCGCGGGGATGAGGAAGGGCATCCCGAACTGGAACGCGCAGCCGGCGGCCATGGCGGCCATGCCGGCCGCCAGGACCGCCCACCGCCGCCGGTCACTCAGGGCCGAACCACCGGGACAGGTGGTCGCGCAGGCCCGGCTGGTCGTCGCCGATCCAGGCCACGTGCCCGTCCGGGCGCAGCAGCACGGCCGGCGCGTCCAGCTCGTCGCTCGCCGCGGCGGCATCGACCCGGTCGGCCCACCCGGCGACGCCGAGCTTGCCGGTCCGGTCGAGCAGCAGCCCGCGGCCGCGGTGCATCAGCTCGTAGAGGCGTCCGCCGTTGAGGGGCAGATCGCGTAGGCGGCGCCCGAGCAGCGTGGGTCCGTCGCCGAAGTCGTAGCGGATCCCGATCGCCGTGACCTTCTCGAGCAGGAAACGGATGACCTCCTGGAAGTCCATCAGCTCGGACACCAGCTGACGGACGGCTTGCGGGCCGGGCTCGGTGAGGAGCAGCTGCATCTGGGCGACCGTCGTGTTCAGCACATCGGCCGCGACCGGGCGCCGCTCGGTCTCGTAGCTGTCGAGCAGCCCATCCGGCGCCCAGCCGGCGACCTCGGCTGCCAGTTTCCAGCCCAGGTTGAAGGCGTCCTGGACGCCGAGGTTGAGTCCCTGACCGCCGGTGGGTGGGTGGATGTGCGCGGCATCGCCGGCCAGGAACACCCGCCCGGCGCGGTAGCGCTCGGCGAGGCGGGTGGCGTCGCCGAACCGGGACAGCCAGCGCGGCGAGTGCATCCCGAAGTCCGTGCCCGCGTACGCCTTCACCTGCCGCTTGAGCTCGTCGAGCGGCACCGGCGCCCGCGCGTCTTCCGCCACCCCCTCGGCCGGCGCGACGATGCGGAACACGCCGTCCCCGAGCGGCACCGCGCCGAACCGCAGCTGCGTCTTGCGCACCTCGGCCACCGCGGCCATCAGCTGCTCGACCGGCACCCCGATCCGCACCTCGCCCAGCAGCGTCTCGACCCGGCCGGCCTCGCCCGGGAAGCCGATGCCGGCGAGCTTGCGCACGATGCTGCGCCCGCCGTCGCAGCCGACGAGGTACCGGGCCCGCAGCGACGTGCCGCCGGCCAGCTCGGCCGTCACGCCTTCGTCGTCCTGGTCCAGTCGCGCCAGCTCGGCGCCCCGCCGGATGTCGGCGCCGACCGCGGCGGCGTGCTCGGCGAGCAGCCGCTCGGTCACGGTCTGCGGGATGGCGAGCATGTAGTCGTGCGCCGTGTCGAGCCGCCCGTCCCAAGGCTTGCTGATGCCCGCGAAGTAGCTGCCGATCGGGTGCCGCGTGCCCTCCGCGAGGAACGGCTCGAGCAGGCCGCGCTGGTCCATCACCTCGATGCTGCGCACGTGCAGCCCGAGCGCCCCGGCCGGCCGCGTCACCTCCGTCCGCCGCTCGAGCACGACCGTCTCGACGCCGTGCAGCCGGAGCTCGCTCGCCAGCATCAGGCCGGTCGGTCCACCACCGGCCACGATCACGTCGATCATGAGAACCCCCCGATTCCAGTCCCGACCGGCGATTCTGCGCCTTTCACCCGGCCTTGCCGCAAGTCCCCCCTCCGGCGCTACGGTAGGGGTGGCGGGAGGTCCCGTTACGTCCGGATCACGGTGAAGCCCCCGGGCAAGACCACGGCCCGCCCCGTCGCCCGGCGCACGCCCTGCGCGTCGTAGGTCTCGATCACCGCCCGGCCCGGGGCGGCCACGGTTTGCGGCGACCGAGCGGCGCTGCGCAACAGCGTTGTCGTGTGTCCGTTCCCCTCGATCGCGTAACGGGACACCAGCGGCTCCAGCATGATCGCGTCCAGCACGGCCTCGCCCCCGGTCGTGGCGGCAACCAGCTCGGTGCTACCGGGTGGGATCTCGCCGGCCAGGGTCACCGGCAGCAACGCCCCGGGCGCGAGTGAGGCGCCCTGCGCGCCGATCCGCCAGTGCCGCACGGCGCCGAGCCCGCGGCCCCCGGACGACCAGCGGGTGACCGCGGCGCTGCCGGGCCGCAGGTCGGCGATCGGGAGCACCAACTGCGGCTGGGCCGAGGCCGGCAGCTGCCAGCGGACCGTGGCGCCGGCCGCCATCCGGAGGTAGCTGCCGCTGCTGAACTGGGATTCGCCGGTCCAGGGCGAGGGCGGCGTGACAACCGTGCCGCCGCTGCCGGCCTCGGCCTCCACAGTGGTCGAACCTATCCGATCGGCGATGTGGCCCTGGCGGGCCAGCTCGGCCACGTCCTGGTGGGCGTCGAGGACCAGCATGCTCAGCAGCCCGTGAATGGTGGATTCGGCGCCGGCGTTGCGGTTGACGGCGCCGTCGCCGGCGATGCCGTCGACCGTCCGGCCGGTCGCCGGGTCGTAGGCGGCGACCCCGGCGGCGTTGGCGCCGAAGTACCAGGCGGCCAGGATCCCGGCGAGCCGGCGGAACCCGGCACGGCCGGTCGCGTCGGCGACAGCGAGCAGCGATTGCAGGCGGGAGTCCACGCCGTACGCGATCTGGTTGCGATCGATCCGGGCGGGCAGCCGTCCGTTGTCGGGGCCGCCCGAGGTGAGCAGCCACGGCGTGAAGACCGCGGCGTCGGTCACCGCCGGGCGCACCAGATCGGCGTCGCCGAGGACCTGACCGGCGCGGGCCAGCGCCGCCGGCATCTGCGAGGCCCAGGCGTGCCAGTCCGAGAGGGAGAGCGCCCACGGGCGTACCGCGCCGAACGGCCATTCCCTTACGCTGCCGTCGGACAGCGCCGCGATGCCCTCGGCGAACTGCCGCAACGCACGCCGCGCGACCTCGCCGGCGCCCGACGACACGTACGCGGCCAGGCCCAGCACCGCCTCGGCCGTCGCGTCGGCGCCGTCGACGATGAGCCACGCGGGCGCCCGGTCGCCGTCGACGACCTGCCACGTGCCGTATCGGTTGAGCACCTGGCGGTCGAGCGCGCCGATCGCCAGATCCAGCCGCTGCTTCAGGAAGGCGGCGAACACGGGATCGGCGGTGCGCCAGGCGGCGTACCCCTCCCCCAGCGCCCACACCGCGCGGGCCAGCCAGTACGACGGCCCGCTGTCGCTCGGGTCGGGTGAGTCCAGCGGCTCGGCGCTCGGCCGGAGCGCGCCGTCGGGCTGCATCCAGAGCACGACGTTACCGGACCGCGGTCCGGTAACGGTCTGGAAGTAGGCAAGGCCGCGCAGCAACTCGTACGAAGCGGCCCGACTGCTCGGCGAGCCGGTCAGCCGCCAGTGCCGCAGGTAGACCACCGCGGCGCGGGCGATGTCGTCGGCGTTGAACGCGCCCTGCCCGTACGTGTTGCTCGCGGGATCGTAGGCGCCGCCCCCGATCCGGCGGAACGTCCCGTCGGGGTTGGGCTCGGCGTAGGTCCAGAGCACTCCGATCGACGCCGGCCCGTAGGTCGTGTGTCCCGCCTGCGCGGGCGGGCTGACGCTGTCCCGCAGGAAGTTCAGGTGGGCCAGGTTGGTGAGCGGCGCCGGCGCCGCCTCACTTGGCGTCGCTGTGAGTATCGGAGCTGTCAGGGCGAGGCCGCTGCTCAACAGGACGGAACGGCGCTTCATGTCGCACTCCTTCGGAAAGTCGGTCCAGCCGGGCGACGCCGATCTTCGAGTCCGCCATGCCGTAGAAGACGTAGTGGACCCCGTCGACCTGCTCGATGGCGGTGGGAAAGACGACGTTGGGCACGGTGCCGGATTGCTCGTCCTCGGTCTCCGGCACGAAGATCGGTTCGGCGGTGCGGGCCAGGACGCGGCCCGGATCGGCGGGATCGAGCAGCATGGCCCCGGCGGCGTAGGTGACGTCCTGCCCGGTGGGATCCCAGCCGGGCGGGATGTATCCGGTGACGCCATGGTGGATGAGCAGCCAGCCCTCGGGCACCCGCAGCGGCGGCGGCCCGGCGCCGATCTTCAGCTCCTCGAACGGGAACTGCGACAGCGCCACGCATCGGTGGTGGCGGGGCCGGACCAGCGCGGCGAGGTCGGCCTGCGCCTCGCCGGCCGGGACGTAGGAGATCCAGATGCCGGCCCGCTCGTCGGTGACGCCGGCCGGCAGGTGCACCCCTTCGCCGGGCCGCAGCCAGCCCAGATCCCACATAGGACGGTGGAGCATCGCGTAGCTGGGTTCACCGTCCGGCCCCGGAACGGGCGTGGGGAAGAAGACCGCGTCCTTGTTGGGGAAGAGGTTGAGATCGGTGTCCAGGCCGGGCTGGTACGCGAACTGCACCGGCCCGAGCCGTTGCCACGTCAGCAGATCCGGGGAGACCGCCAGCGCGAGTCGTGGCCCGAGCGGGCCGTAGGCCACGTACGTCATGAGGTGGCGCCCGAGGCTGGGAACCCACGTCGTCCGCGGGTCCTCCACGCCGGCATTGGTGAGGCCGCGTTCCCAGCCCTCGTCGGGCGCCAGCACCACGCCCTCGCGTCGCACGCCCACGGGCACACCGTCGCGCATCTGAACCTCGGCCAGCCCGACCCGTGACACGTTGCCGGTGGCAACCAGCCGCGGCAGCAGGTGCAACCGCCCGTCCGGGGTGCGGCCGCTGGCCGGGTTGAGGACGCCCTCGGCCTCGAGAGGGTTCGCGGGATCGGGCGTCATCACCACGCCCAGCCGCGTCATCGCGTACGGAACAGTGGTTTTGATCGTCATGTCAGCCTTTCACCCCGGAGCCGAGGTCGGTGGAGACGAAATGGCGCTGGAAGGCGATGAACAGGGCCACCGCGGGGGCGGCCAGCACGCACGCGCCGGCCAGGATGGCGCCGAACGGGTTGGCCGCACGGGACGAAACGTTGCTGATGTAGCTGGCCAGCGTGACCGCCAGGGGCTGCATGTCGGCCTGTTTCGTCACGAGGAAAGGCCAGAGGAATTCGTTCCACGGCCCGATGAACGTCAGCAGCACCGCGGTCAGCAGCGCCGGCCGCACCAGCGGCAGCGCGACCGACCAGAGAATCCGCACCTCGCTCGCGCCGTCGAGCCGCGCTGCGGCGAACAGGTCATCCGGCAGTTGCAGGAAGAACTGCCGGAAGACGAAAACCGCGGTCGTGTTGATGGCGAACGGAAGGATCATCCCTAGGTACGAGTCGGCCAGGCCGTATCCCCGGACGATCAGCACGTAGAGCGGGATCAGCAGCAGCTGGAACGGGATCACCTGCACCAGGAGCACGAGGGCGAAGAGCGTGCCGCGACCGCGGAACCGCAAGCGCGCCAGCGCATAGCCGGCGAGAACGCCGAACACGACGGTGCCGAGCAGCACGCCACCCGTGAAGATGCCGGAGTTCACCAGCGAGCCGACCAGGTCGACCCGCGAATTGATGTCGGCATAGTTCTGGAACGTGAGGTCGGACAGGTCGAACGCGCCCTTCACCGACGTGTCCGGCGAGGCCTGCAGCGAGCCGATCAGCATGTAGTAGAACGGGAACAGGAACAGCAGCGCACCGGCGAACAGAAGCACGTAGCGCACCACCGTGGGCCATCGAGACATGCTCAGTCCCTTTCGATGAGACGGCGATTCACGTACGCGACAACGAGCACCCCGATGATCAGGAGCACCCCGACGGCCGCGGCGAAGTCGGGCTCCCCCTGCTGGATGCCGCGCTGGTACATCACCAGGACCGGCGAGGCGGACGCGCCGTTCGGCCCGCCGCCCCCGGTCAGCAGGTACGGCTCGGTGAACAGGTTGGCGCCGGTGATCAGCGACACGATGACGACGAGCGCCGTCGCCGGGCGTACCGCGGGAACCGTCACCGACCAGAACCGGTTCCATGCGGATGCGCCGTCCACCGCGGCCGACTCGTAGAGCTCCTTCGGCACGTTCTGCAGCGCGGCCAGGTACAACAGGATGAAGAAGCCCAGCTGTTTCCAGGTCACGAAAATCGCGATGACCGGCATGGCGAGATTTTCGTTGACCAGCCACGACGGGTCCGGGGCGAGCGGGCCGAGCACCTGGTTGACCAGGCCGTCCGAGTTGAACAGGAACAGCCAGACGCCGACCACGGCGACGCTGGCCGTCACGTACGGGACGTAGAAAGCTACCCGCAGGAACGTGCGCGCATGGACGATCCGGTTCAGCGCGACCGCCAGAACCAGCGCCAGCGCCGTGGTGAGCGGCACGTTGATGACCAGGAAAACCAGGATGTTGCGGAACGCTCGCCGCACCGCCGGATCGGTCACGGCCGCGCGGTAGTTGTCGAGGCCGACGAACGGGTGGTCCACGATGGCGCCGGGCGCCGCGAAGAAGTAGTCGTGGAAACTCATCCAGACCGCGAAACCGAACGGGTACGCGAAAATGATGGCGACGTAGACGGCGTACGGGGCCGCCAGGATCATGCCGACCGGATGGCGGCCCAGCACCTTGTTCATGAGCCGCTGGCGAGTTGGTCGACCTTCTGCGCGGCGCCGCTGAACGCGTCGGCGACCGGCTGCTTTCCGAAAATCACCGATTGGGAGTACGCGTCGCGGAAGGTCTGCCAGATCGCGACGGAGTTGGGGACGTTGGGCACCTCGACGGTCCGCGCCGCCTGGTCGGCGAACTGGGTGTAGGCCGGGTTCTTCGCGAAGTAGTCCGGGAAGGCGGCCTTGAGGTCGGTGCGCAGCGGCATCTGGCCGGTCTTGGTGAGCAGCGCGCCGTCCTGGTCCTTGCTCGTGGCGAACTTCATCACCTCCCAGGCGGTGGCCCGGTTCTGGCAGGCGCTGTACATGGCGACGTTCTTGGCGTCGCTGAACGTCTCGACCTGGTCCTTCTTGGTCGACGTCGGCACCGGAACCGCGCCCCACTTCACCTTGTCGCCGTAGACCGCGATCGCCCACGGCCCGACGATCGCCATGGCGGCCTTCTTGTCGGCGAACGAGTCGCCGTTGTACCGCTCCTTGGCAGCCAGACCCTCGTCGTACAGCGTCTTCCAGAACGCCGCGACCTTCTGCCCCTCGGGCGAGTTGAACTGCGCCTTGTTGTCCTCGACCAGTTGCTTGCCGCCGGTCTCGGCCGCGAACAGCGGGTAGAAGTCGAACCAGGACTGGAAGAACTCGCTGGTCGGCGCCGGGTAGATGGCGAACGGCGCGGCCTTGGCCGCCTTGATCTTCCGCGCGGCCGCGAGGAACTCGTCGTACGTGGACAGCGCCGGCTTCTCCGGGTCGAGTCCCGCCTTCGCGAACAGGTCCTTGTTGTAGAAGATCATGACCGGGTTGGACTTCCACGGCAGCTGGTAGAACTTGCCGTCCGGCGACTTGTACTGCTGCGCCGTTTCTCCGGTGCGGTCCGCGATGTACTGCGCCGCCCCGTCGAAGGTGTCCAGCGCGACCAGGCCGCCCTGCTTCTGGAACTGCGGCACCGCGGCCGGCGACGTGTTGAAGATCAGGCAGGGCGCGTTGCCGGCCGTGATGGCGGCCCCGATGACCTCCTCGGAGCTCTTGCCGGCCGGGATCTCCTGCGCGGTGATCTTCTGGTCGGCGTGCTGGGCGTTCCACGCCTCGACCATGGCCTTGCCCCAGGCCAGCTCCTCCTGGTTGTTGGAGAGCCAGACCGTGATCGGCCCGGATGCGGCGTTGGCCTTCGCGGCATCGCCACCGCCGCCACCGTCACAGCCGGCGACGAGGGCAAGGGGGACGGTGAGAGACAGCAGGGCTGCCGGGAGGGTGCGTTTCATGGTGTCTCCTCGCTTCTTCTCTCAGGACGGCGGTGGCGCCGTCGAGGCCCGGACGACGAGCTCGGCAGGCGGAACGGGAATGTCGCCTCCGGTGACGCCGGAGATGAGGTCGAGCAGGGCCTCGGCGGCTTCGCGGCCCCAGCGGTACGGGTCGGTGCGAACGGTGGTCAACGGCGGCGCGACGTACCCCGCCAGCTCGGTGTTGTCGAACCCGGTGACGGAGAGCCCGGCGGGCACGGCGATGCCGCGCTCCAGCGCGACGCTCAGCCCCGCGATGGCCATCAGGTCGTTGGCGTAGACGATCGCCGTGGGTCTTTCCGCGAAATCCAGCAGGTCGCGCGTGGCCCGGGCGCCGCCGGCCGCCGAGAAGTCGGCCTCGACCACCGTGTCGGCGCTCAGTCCGGCCTCCGTCAGGGCCTGCTCCCACGCCCGCCGCCGCACCGTCGCGTGCAGAAACCGGGCCGGCCCGGCGACGTGAGCGATACGGCGGTGCCCGAGCTCCGCCAGGTGCCGCACGGCGGCCGCTATCCCCGGCCGGTCATCCACCAGCAATGCCGGAAAGCCGCTCGGCACCGCGGGCCGGGCGATGGTCACCGCCGGCATCCGCAGCTCCTCGAGCAGCGCGATCCGCGGGTCGTCGACGAGCAGGTCGAGCAGGAACACCCCGTCGACCCGCTTGGCGCCGGCCAGCCGCCGGTAGCCGGCCTCCTCCTCGCCGTCCGGCACGACCTGCAGCACGAGGGCCTGACCACGCTCGGAGAGCGTGCGCTCCACCCCCGCGATGAAGGCCGGAAAGAACGGGTCGGCCCCGAGCAGCTCGGGCGGCCGCGCGAGCACGAGCCCCACCGCGAACGCCCGCGAGACGGACAGCGCCCGACCCTGGTGGCTGGGCGTCCACCCGAGCGTCCGGGCGGCGTCGAGGATCCGCCGCCGGGTCTCCTCGGCGACCCCGGGGCGCCCGTTGAGGGCAAAGGAGACCGTCCCCTTCGACACCCCCGCGGCCCGCGCCACGTCCCGGATCGTCGGCCGATCCGACCTGCTCATCGCCACCTCCGGCGCCACTAAACCGGTTTGAACGCGACGTTAAACCGGTTTGAACACCCCCGCAAACGGAGGAGCCACATTGGTTCCGGCGCGCTCCGGCCGGCGTCGCCTGCCTATGCTCTCGGTCGTGACTGACGAGCGTGGCTACTCCTCGGCCGGCCTTCCGCTGTACTACGAATGGCACGGCAAGGGCGACCGGCATCCGCTGCTGCTGATCCACGGTGGCGGCTCGACGATCGAGTCCAACTGGGGGCGGCTGATCCCGGCCCTCGACGGGACGCGGCGCATCCTCGCCGTCGAGCTTCAGGGGCACGGCCGTACCGGCTCGGGCGACGGGCCGGCCTCGTTCGAAGGGTCGGCGGACGGCGTCGCGGCGCTGCTCGACGAGGTGACCGCCGGGCCGGTCGACGTGCTGGGGTTCAGCAACGGTGGCCAGGTGTCGATTCAGCTCGCCGCGCGGCATCCGCAAGCGGTTCGCCGGCTGGTCACGGCGTCGGCACCGTTCCGGCGGGACGGGATGATCGACGGGTTCTGGGACATGATGGCGGCGGGGACGTACGCCGATTTGCCGGCGCCCTACCGCGAGGCGGACATCGCGGTCAGCGGCGACCCGGCGCACGCCGAGCGCATGTTCCACCTCGACCGCGAGCAGATGCTGACCGGCTTCGAAGACTTTCCCGACGGCCTGCTCGCCTCGATCGCCGCGCCGACGCTGGTGATCGGGGCCGACCGCGATGTGGTGCGTCGCGAGCACCTGGTGGAGCTGGCGAGCCTGATCCCGGACGCCCGTCTGCTGATCGTGCCGGGCAACCATGGCGACTACCTGGGCGAGCTGGCCGCGGCGGGCGATCCGGGCCCGCTCGCACGGACGCTGCCTTTCCTGGTCGACTTCCTGGACGCGCTCCCGGGCCGGGGAACAGCGGCTCAGTACACGTCGCGGGCGTAGCGCTTCTCGGCGGACAGCTGTTTCACGTACGCGTCCGGATCGACGTGGCCGTGCGTCGCGGCGATATCGCGCAACGCCTGATCGACGTCGCGGGCCATGCGGCTCGCGTCGCCGCAGACGTAGAGGTGCGCGCCGTCCTGCAGCCATGACCACAGCTGAGCGCCGTGCTCGCGCATCCGGTCCTGGACGTAGATCTTGCGGCGCTGGTCGCGGGAGAAGGCCAGATCGAGGCGGCTGAGCACGCCGGACGTCTGGAGCGCCGCGAGCTCGTCGCCGTAGTAGAAGTCGGTGTCGCGGCGCTGCTCGCCGAAGAACAGCCAGTTCGGGCCGGTCGCGCCGCGGGCCGCGCGCTCGCGCAGGAAGCCGACGAACGGGGCCACGCCGGTGCCGGGCCCGACCATGATCATGGGAGTCGAGGGGTCGGCCGGCGGGCGGAAATGCGGCGACCGCTGCACGAAAACGGGGACCTCGTCGGCGGTGTCGGCCAGGAAGGACGAGCAGACGCCCTTGCGGGAGACGCCACGGTGGTTGTCGAAACGCACCACCGAAACCGTGAGGCTCACCCGGTGCGGGTCGGTCAGCGGCGTCGAGGAGATGGAGTACAGCCGCGGCTGCAGCCGCTTCAGCACATCGACCCACTCCTGGGCGGCGGCGCGCACGGGATACTCGGCGATCAGGTCGGCGGCCTGCCGCCCCCACATCCACTTGGCGAGCTCGCCCTTGTTGTCGGGGCGCAGCAGCGTCTTGAGGAACGGGTCCGCGGTCCGCTCGGCGAGGAACCGCAGCAGGTCCGGCGTGATCCGGGTGATGTCGAGGTCGCCCTGCAGCGCGGCGGTGAGCTCGCGCTCGCCCTGCTTGCCGACCGACACGGTCTGGTCGGCGCGCAGACCGGTGACGGCGAGCCATTCACTTACCAGGTCGGGTGGGTTCGAGGGCCAGATACCCAGCGCGTCCCCGGCGGCGTACTCGAGGCGCCCGCCGGTGTCGAAGGTGAACTGCCGCACCTCCTTGGCCGAGCCGGGCCGGCTCAGCAGCTCGTTCCCGCAGAGCACGGCGGTCAGCGGCGCGGCCCGGGTGGGTTGCGGCGCGGGCGCGACGACCGGCGCGGTGAGCGCGACGACGACCTGTTCGAGCCAGCCGTTCGCGTCCTCCTCGAAATCGGGTTCGCAGTCGACCCGCGGCGCGAGCCGGACCGCGCCGAGCTCGGCGAGCCGTTCGTCGAGGCGCCGGCCGTGCCCGCAGAAGTCGTCGTAGCTGGAGTCGCCGAGGGCGAGCACCGCATAACGCCGGCCGTCGAGTCGTGGCGCCTCCGCCCCGGCAAGCGAATCCCAGAAACCGGCGCCGTTGTCGGGCGCCTCCCCGTCCCCAAAGGTGCTCGTGACGATGAGCAGGTCGGCGTCGGCGTCCAGCAGCTCGACCGCCGAGGCGTCCATTCCGCGCAGCGTCGCCGACTTTCCCGCCTCGGCCAGCCGTCGCCCCACCGCCTGCGCGAAGTCCTCGGCGTTGCCCGTCTGAGACGCCCAGAGCACCTGCAAACTCCTGGTGGGTGCCGCCGGCGCCGAGCTTTCCAAGAATTTTTCGGGTACGGGGTGGAAAGCGCCGGCGAGCAGCCCGTTGACCCATGCCGCGGCGGCGGGGTCGAACGGCGCGTTGAGCGGCAGCACCGGCGGCGCGGTGCCGGCGGAAAGTGCCCCGACAGCGCTGAGAAACCCGGAAAGGTAGTGCCGCTGCGCCTCGTCGAGCACCGGCGACACCGGAAGCCCGAGCACCCCGCGCAGCAGCTCGGCCCCGGCCGGATTCACCGCCCCGCCCGAATTTCCCGCGCCGGCCAGACTTCCCGCCCCGGTCGGACTTCCCGCGCCAGCCGAATTTCCCGCCCCGGCCTGACTCCCCGCTCCGGCCGAATTTCCCGCCGCCGACGGAATCTGGGCCGCTGGCGCGGCCGGAACCGGCGCGGGCGTCAGTGATACAGCGCAGACTTTCAGCTCCGGCTGGAAAGACAGCGGATCCACGGCGTCGTTGGTGACGGCGTTCACCGACACGTACTCGCCGAACAGGTCGTTCCAGTGGAACGGCGCGAAGCAGTTCCCCGGCATCACCCGGTCGGTCACCACCGCCGGCAGGACCGCCCGCCCCCGCCGCGACGCCACCTCGACCGAGGCGCCCCCGGTGATGCCCAACGCCTCCGCGTCCGCCGGGTTGACCTCGACGAACGGGCCCGGGTTGAGTTTCGTCAGCTTGCCGACCTTGCCGGTCTTGGTGAGCGTGTGCCACTGGTGCTGCACCCGCCCGGTGTTGAGCACAAAAGGGAAATCGTCGTCCGGGAGCTCGGCCGCGGGCAGGAAAGGTCGCGCGTGGAACGCCGCCCGGCCCGATGCGGTCGCGAAAGTCAGCGCCGGGCGGGTGCCGTCGTCGTTCACGCGCAACGCCTGGCTGACCCCGTCGTTGCGGTAACGGACCGGGTTCCGGTCAGCCGCGTCCGGCGGAAAGGGCCACTGCACCGGCCCCTCGGCGAGTCGCGAATAGCTCACCCCGCGCAGGTCGTAACCGGTCTGCGGATTCCAGAACTGCTTGATCTCCTCGAGGATCTCCTCCGCCGACTCGTACGCGAAAGCCTCGCCGTACCCCATCTCCTGCGCGACCATCGCGATGAGCCGCCAGTCCGGCAGGGCCTCGCCCGGCGGATCCACCGCCGCGGGCACGAGAGTCAGGTTCCGCTCCGAGTTGATCATGACGCCGGCGGCCTCGGACCACATCGCCGCGGGAAGCGCGATGTCGGCGTACGCGTTGGTCTCGGTCTCCGCGTACGCGTCCTGCGTGATGACCAGCTCGGCGGCCTCCAGGCCGGCGATGACCGTGCGCCGGTTGCCCACCGACGCCACCGGGTTGGTGCAGATGATCCAGCACGCCTTGATCTCGCCGGCCGCCATCCGCTCGAACAATTCGACCGTGCCCTTGCCCACGTCGGTGCGCAGCGTGCCGGCCTCGAGCCCCCAGGCGTTCTCGACGAAATCCCGGTCGGCCGGCACCAGCACCGACCGCTGGCCGGGCAGCCCCGGGCCCATGTAGCCCATCTCCCGGCCACCCATCGCGTTCGGCTGCCCGGTCAGCGAGAGCGGCCCGCTGCCCCTACGGCAGATCGCGCCCGTCGCGAGATGGAGATTGCACACGGCGTTCGTGTTCCACGTGCCGTGCGTGCTCTGGTTGAGCCCCATCGTCCAGAGCGTCACCCAGTTGCCGGCCGCCCCGATCCACTCGGCCGCCTGCCGGATGCCCTCCTCCGGCAGGCCGGTCAGCTCGGCGACGCGATCCGGCGGGTAGTCGGAAAGTAAATCGGGCATCGCCTCCCAGCCCGACGTGTACGCGGCGATGAACTCCTCGTCGATGTCGCCGTTCGCGACCAGCAGGTGCAGCAGCCCGTTGAGCAGCGCCAGGTCGGTCCCCGGCCGGATCTGCAGGAACAGGCCGGCCTTGTCGGCGGTGGCGCTGCGCCGGGGGTCGACGACGATCAGCTTCGCGCCCGCCTTGACCCGATCCATCATTCGCAGGAACAAGATGGGGTGGCAGTCGGCCATGTTCGCGCCGATGACGAAGAAGACGTCCGCGTGGTCCAGGTCGTCGTAGGAGCCCGGCGGCCCGTCGGCGCCCAGCGACAGCTTGTATCCGGTGCCGGCGCTCGCCATGCACAGACGCGAGTTCGACTCGATCTGGTTGGTGCGAATGAACCCTTTCGCCAGCTTGTTGGCCAGGTACTGCGCCTCGAGCGTCATCTGTCCCGACACGTAGAGCGCGAGCGCGTCCGGCCCGTACGTGTCAATGATCTTGCGAAGTTTCGCGGCCGTGACCGTGATCGCCTCGCGCAGGCCCATCGGCATCGGGGTGCTTTCGCGCTCCGCGCGAAACAACGCCGTCGACAGACGCCCCGGCGAGGCAAGCATCTCGGCGCTCGTCGCGCCCTTCGTGCACAGGCGTCCGGCGTTGGCCGGATGATCCCGGTCACCGCGCGCCTTCACCGCGACGCGGCGCCCCTCGGGGTTCCGCTCGATGTCGAGTATCAGTCCGCAGCCGACGCCGCAGTACCCACAGACGGTCCTGACCTGCGTGGCCACGCTGTTTCCCACACGAACGAAACTAGGCGGGGGCCGTTTCGCGGCGGTCAATCCTCTGTGCGGGAGGCGTTACCCGCCTCTCACCTTTCGCGGACGCCGATTGTGATCGCCCTGGCGCGGAGGCGTCATGATTACTACGTGAGGTTGATTCTGAACGTTCTGTGGTTCATCTTCGGCAGCGGCTTCCTGCTGGCCATCGCGTACGGCCTGGCTGCCCTGATCTGTTTCGTGCTCATCGTGACCATCCCGTTCGGCATCGCCTCGCTGCGGCTGGCGGTCTACTCTTTGTGGCCGTTCGGTCGCACTGTGGTCAGCCGCCCCGGCGCCGGCGTGGCCTCCGGCATCGGCAACGTCATCTGGGTGATCGTGGCCGGCTGGTGGCTCGCCCTCACCCACCTGGTCACCGGCGTCGCCCAGTGCCTGACGATCATCGGCATCCCGTTCGGCATCGCCAACTTCAAGCTGGTACCGGTAGCGTTCTGGCCGCTGGGCAGGGAAATCGTCGATCTCGACTAACGCTCGACCAACGCTCGACTCGCGGGAGGCGTCATGGAAATCTCCGGCATCTTCACGGCCATCATCGTCGGTCTGGTCATCGGCGCGCTGGGGCGCCTGGCGCTCCCCGGCAAGCAGAAGATCGGCTTCTGGCTGACCCTGCTGATCGGCGTCGTCGCCGCCCTGATCGGCACGTTCCTGGCGGCGCTGATCGGCGTCGACGACACCAGCGGCATCGACTGGATCGAGCTGATCCTGCAGATCGCGCTGGCGGCCGGCGGCGTGGCGCTGGTGGAGGGCATCGGTAGCAGGCGTCGCTCCTGACAGGAGACGCCGTCATGGGTGGCCGGTGGCGGCCGACGCCGCCTCGACCATCTCGCGGAACCAGGCGGCCCCGGCCGATGGGTACGAGGCTGGTCTTGGCCCAGAAGGCGGCGGCCCGGTCGGTGACCGGGTCGCCCTTCTGGGTGTCGCCGCTCAGGTCGACCCTGGCGAAGCGCAGGCTCGGCGCGTCCGGCAGCAAGGGATACGAAGACAACAACCAGACATTTGCGATTCATGCGGCAGCCAGCGGCAGGGCCAGGGCGGTCGAGGTCAGGCGCGGTCCGGACCGTTGTTCGGCGCGCCAGCGGTCGTCGTTCGTTAGGGCGATCTTGCCGTTGCGGAAGCGGCTCGGGTTGCCGGCGATGGTGTGATTGGGGTCCAGCTCGACGGTGTTGTCGTCGATGAACGGGCCATCCGTGGCGGGGGTGCCGGTCATGGTCAGGATGCGCTCGATCACCTCCCGCGGGTTCGCGGCGAAGTCCTCGTAGCGCAGGCGCACGTGGCGCCCGGGGTAGCAACTCGCCAGGCGCTCGGTGAGGACGTTGCGGGCCAGCCAGTGGACGGTGCTGGCGGCGGGACGCTGGTAGATCTTGGCGGAGCTCTTGCGTTTCTCGGGCGGCGGAGCGGCACGCATCCAGGAATGGGTCACGGCCCGGGGATCACGGATCATGTGCAGCAGGTACGGCTCGACGTCCGGCATCCGGGTCAGCAGCGCGGCGCTGGATCTTACTTGAGCGGGATCTTGGCGCCGGCCGAGAACATCGACTCGTGCAGGACTATCGATGTCAGCTTCGCGCCGCGCGGAACGTCGAAGACCAGCCTGCCCTTCACCGTGTTGCCGGGGTTGATCTGTTGAAGGAAGGTCGACTGCTTCTGGTTGGCGTAGACGCCGGCGCCCGAGTCGGCCGAGTACTGGTTGCCGGAAGCGTCGAAGGCGGTCTGCGAGATGTCGGTGAACATCTCGGCGGACTTGCCGACGTTCTTCACCGAGACGTCGATCAGGCAGTACTGGCCCTGCGCGCGCTGGTTGAGCACCGCGTCGCCGACTTCGGTCACGCCGCATTTCATCCCGGTGACGGTGAACTCGAACTTTCCGTCGGTGATAGGGGCGTTCATCTTTCCCTCGGCGGCGTTCTCGCCCTTGGTGTTGCCGTCGAGCTGGTTCAGAGCGGCGCCGGTGCCGCCGAGGACGAACGCGAACAGGCCGGCGCAGCCGAGGATCCCGGCCAGGATGACGCCGCCGAGGATCCAGGGCCACTTCGGCTTCTTGCGGGGCGCGGGCGGCTGCGAGTACGGCTGACCGTAGGGCTGGGCGGGCGTGTAGGGCTGGGCGGGCGTGTAGGGCTGAGCCGAAGCGCCGGGCTGAGCCGAGGTGTGGGGCTGGGCCGAGGTGTGGGGCTGGGCCGGTGTTTGCGGCGGGCCGGAAGCGTAGGGCTGCTGCGGTGCGTACGGGTCGGCCGGGGCGACGAACGGCTGCGACGGCTGGTCAGGCGGCCGCGGCTCGCTGTAGCGCTGGTCAGGCGGCTGCGGCTGGCCGTAGGGCTGGGGCGGCGCGTATGGCTCGGCAGGCGGCTGCCGCTGGCCGTAGGCCGGCTGGTCGAACGGCTGCTGTCGGGGCTGCCGGCCGTGAGGGCCGGGCTGGTTCGCGTCGTAGGACATGCGAGTGAACTCCATGCAGGCCGGTGGTGAGCGGCGCGACCCGGTAAAAGCCGCGCAACCCCACCCAACGACGTTCGCCGTGCACGCGGAGTCGACCGGACGGGCCGGGGTCACCGACGTTCAGTCAGCGGGTCTGCACCTAAGGTCACCGATGGGGTGACCGTCCATTGGGCAGGGTTCGGCTCGGACGGCACCCTCGTGGTGAGCACGGAAAGTGATGTGCAAAGCTGCGCGCTACATCCGCAGCTCTCATTGTCCGGAGGCCCCCTATGGCTTCGTTCCTTTTCCTTGTCCTCGGGGTGGTGGTCGGCCTGGTCGGCGGCTGGTTCCTGCGGGGACTCCGCGCCGGCTCGCAGCCTGCCCCGACCGAGTCCGCCCCGATCGCTCCCGCCACGGCGCCGGCCACCAAGGCCGAGCCCGCCGCCGAGGCCGAGACGGAGGCGTCGGCTGCCGTTGTGGTCGCGGCCGAGGTCGCGGACCCGAAGCCGGAAGCCGACGAGAAGTCGGCCCCGGCGTCCGAGAAGGAGGCCGAGGAGCCGGCCGCCGTCGCCGAGACGGCCGAGCCCGTCGCTGAGGCCACGCCCGCCGCCGAGCCCGAGCCCGTCGCGGCCACCGAGCCGGCAGCGGAGCCGGAGCCTGTCGCCCCCGCCGCGGAGCCCGAGCTCGTCACGGCCGCAGCCACCAGCGAGCCCGTAGTCGCCGCTCCGGTAGTGACCGAGCCCGTCATCACCGAGCCGATCGCCGTGGCCGAGCCCGCTGGCACCGCCCAGGTCGACAACCTCACCAAGATCGCCGGTATCGGCCCGAAGGCCGCCGCGGCCCTCACCACCGCCGGCATCACGACGTACCGCCAGCTCGCCGACTCCGACGAGACCGCCATCCGCGCGGCCCTCGCCGCCGGCGGCGTCCGCGCCACCGCGGCCATCTCGACCTGGCCCGAGCGCGCCAAGCAGCTGGTCGACCCGGCCAGCTGACCCGCCGAACCGACCTACGCGCACTTTCGTGTTTCGGCGGATCTCCCACGAGTGATTCGGGCGGAAACGGCACCCCTCACAGGGCAGCCACCGCCCCCGCCACCTTCTCCCGCAGGGCCTCCGGCAGCGGCGCGTACCCCAGCCGCGTCGCCGCCTCCTGGCCGGCCGGGCTCGAGGCGTACGCGAAAAAGCTCTTGGTCAGAGGCGACGTGCCCGTCTTGCACACGATCTCGTAGGTGACCAGCACCAGCGGGTAGGCGTCGGCCGCGGCGGCCTGGTAGTCGATCTGGAGCTTGAGGTCGCCGCCGGCGCCGGCCACCTGCGCGCTGCCGATCATCCGCCCCGCCGCCTCGTCGGTGAGCTGCGCGAACGAGCCCGCCTGGTTGCCCACCGCGGCGGTCGGCAGGTTGTGGAAACGCGCGTACGACGCCTCGACGTAGCCGATCGCGCCGTCGGAGCGCTCGATCGTGGACACCACCCGGTTGCTGCCCTTCTCGGCGATGCCGCCGGGCGCCTTCCAGCCGCTGCCGCTCCCGAAGGACCAGTCCCCACCGGCCGTCGCCGCCAAAAATTTCGTGAAGTTATCGGTGGTGCCCGAATTATCCGCGCGGTGCACCGTCCGGATCGGAGTGGCCGGCAGCGAAACACCCGGATTGTCCCGGCGGATCTCCGGATCGTTCCAGGCCGTGATCCGGCCGTTGAAGATCCGCGCGATCGTGTCCGGCCGCAACTGCAGCGAGTCGATGCCCGCGACGTTGTAGGCGAGCGCGATCGGCCCCACCACCATCGGCAGGTGAAGGGGCGCGCTACCGCACCGGACCGCCGCCCGAGGCTGATCGGCAGCGGACAACGATGAGTCACTTCCCGCGAAGTCCCCGGTCCCGCCGACGAACGCCGCGACGCCCGCTCCCGACCCGACGCTCGCATACGACACCGTCGCGTCGGCGCAGCTGACCTGATAGTTCTTGATCCACGCGCTGACGGCGTTGGCCTGCGCCGACGACCCCTGCCCCGCCACTTCTCCCGACGCGCACGAAATCGGCGCGGCCGCCGCCGGCGAAACGCTGTCACACCCCGCCGCCAGCATCAGGAGCGCCGCACCGAACAGACGCCCGGCCCTCATCGGTACTCCGCAAACCGCTGACGGACCGCCACCGGCACGAGCACGATCACCAGCCCCATCACCACGAGCGGGATGACCGCCCACCCTGTCAGCAGCGTCGACGTGTTGTCCATCGCCTGATCGAAATCCGCCTTCCGCGCGTCCGCGATCTCCGCGACCGCGGCGTCGAAGTAGGTGAAGTCGAACGCCGCGTCGCCGCGCCGGATGCCGGTGAGCGCCCCGATCGCCTCGTCTTTTTTCCCGGCCTTGGCCAGCGCGATGATCGCCCGGTGGTCCTTCTGGTAGGCCTGCCACCGCGAGGCCACCTGCTCGGCGTCGAACGGGCTCACGTCCCGCCCGCCGGCCACCGCCGGCAGCGAGACATCGCAGGACTCGCCGCGATCGAGGCAGGCGGCTTTCGCCGTGAAGTCGTCGTCGTAGTACGCCAGGTTTTCGCTGATCAGGTAGCGACTGGTGTCGGCCGCCGCGTCGTAGCTGATCGCGCGGGCCTGCGACAGCGCCAGGAACGGCGTGAGGCTGTCGTCGCGCGCCTCGCCGAGCCGCTGCCCCTGCAGCACCAGCACCGCGACGGCCGGCACGATCAACAGCACCGTCAGCACCGTCGCGGCCAGCAGCGCCGGGCTGAAGACGCGCCGGAACCGCCGCGCCAGCCACACCTGCAGGGTCAGCAGCAGGATCAGCAGGGCGATCTCGAGCACGAGCGCGCAGGTCACGGCCAGGACCTGGGTCACTTTCTTTCCGGCGTACGCGTCGTCCAGCCGTTCCTCGCTCGTGTCCTTGAGCCCCTGGGCCGCCGGCAGCAGGTCGAGGTGCAGCACGTTCGTCGCCTGCGTGTAGAACCCGGCCGCGGCATCGCCGGCGGTGAGCGTCTGCCACACCCGCTCGCGATAGACGGCCAGGTGATCGAGGAGGGTCAGCACCGCGGCCCGGTCGGCGGCGCTGCTCGAGGTGGTCAGCGACTTCTGCAGGTCGGCGTCGACCTGGCGGCTGCGCTGCTGATACGTCCCCAGGGCGTCGATCTGCGTCCCGGCGAGGGCGTCGTCGCCGCCGGTCAGCACCATCCGGGCGACCTGGGCGTCCATGTCGCTGAGCGCGAAGTAGAGGTCGGCGGCGGTGGCGGCCTGCGGCGCGGCCTCGTCCCCGATGATCCGGACCTGTCCCTGAATCCGGGCCATCAGCAGACTCAGGGCGAGGAGCAGGGCGGCGGCGGTGGCGACCGTGACCGCGACCCAGAGGCGTAGACGGGCGGGAGTTTCGGGCCGCACGGCCCGGCGAGCCATGGTTCGCGTCGCCTCGATAACTGCGGGCACGGCGTCACGGTAATGCACCGCGGCAATTCCGGAATCAACGGGAGATCGAATTCCCGGCCGTTAACCTGGACGCCACTTGTTATTCAGAATCAGGACATGGAATGGCGCAGTCTTTGCCGCGGAACACCGGCCGCGGTCAACTGCTCGGCGAGAAGAGGAAGGGGGTTGTGGACGAACACCGCCACCTGAAGATCGTCGCCGAGGTCGCACGCGGCGGCCACCGAGCCGACATTGATGGGATCCAGCTCGGGGACATCGGCGAGGTCGAGGATCAGGCGCAATGGCCGCACGCGGCGCACGGTGTGCACCAGCACCTGGCGAAGCTCGACCGCCTTGTCCGGACCGACGACGCCGTGCGGAGCGATCACCACGCTGCCGTCGGCATTCGTCCGCACTTCCAGCACAGTGCCGCGCATCGGGTCACCCTTCGCTACCGTGCGTTCAGCCGCTGGACCACCTTACGACGCAGATTCATCCCCCGTGAAGGAGGTGTGTCGCGGATTGCCCGGGAAACTTGAGACGTCCCCCTCCAGGGGCAGTCTTGCACGAAGATGGGTGAGGCGCCGCTCGTGGTTGACGAGAATGGCGCCGTACCACGCAACGATCCAGGAGCCGCCGATCATGACGCTCGAAGCCGAACCCGTAGCGGAGGCCGACCTCTCCGCCTTCGTGTTGAACCTGCTGGACGACCATCTGGCAGCCATGCGGGACATTCGGGAGCGACTCCGCCCGGGCGGCACGATCACGCCGGGCACCCGCCGGACGATCGCCCTGGACAGCATCACGGTCGCGGCACGTTACGCCGATCGGCTGACGCGCGCGCTGGACGCCGCGCAGCTCACGCTGCGCCACCCGTACGCGGAGCACGAGCCGCGGCTCTGAGACTCGCGCGGCGGCCGCAGATCGTGCCGAGCCGAACGGCCGCGGCGCGTCAATCCCGGCCGCAGATCACGCCGAGCCGGCGGGCCGGACGGCCGCGGCGCGTCAATCCCGCCACTCGCGGTCGAGGATCGCGTAGAGGTCGGAGTCGCGCCAGCCGTCGCGGATCAGCGTTGTCTCGCGCAGCCGGCCCTCGTGCGTCATGCCGATCTTGGTGAGGACCCGCACCGACCCGGCGTTGCGCGGGTCGCAGGTGGCGTACACCCGGTGCAGCCCGTGCTCATGAAAGGCGATCCGCAGCAGCTCCCGGGCCGCGGCCGTGGCGAGGCCCCGCCCCCAGGCGCGCGGGTGGATCCCGTACCCGATCTCGCCCTGACCGCTCCCCCGCAGGTGCAGATCGGCCAGCCCGATGACCTCACCCCCGGCGAGGACGACACGCGGGAAGCTTATCTGCGGGCGCTGGCGCCACAGCCGCGACGCCTCCCGCACGTACGACTGCGTCTCGGCCTCGGTGTTCGGCCCCCACGCCTGGTACCGGCAGGAGTCGAGCAGCTTCGCCCAGTCGTGCACGGCCGGCCAGTCGTCGAACTTCAAGGGCCGCAGCCGCACGTCGTCCATGAGCCGATCTTTCCGCACGGACGGCGCCGGGCGGGCCTCAGGTGGGCGGGCCTCAGGTGGGCGGGCCTCAGGTGGGCGGGCCTCAGGTGGGCGGGCCGAACAGCGGCAGGCGGATCCACCCCAGCGACCGTGCCAGCGAGCGATACAACGGGTATCCGCACAGCACACCGAGAGCGATGGCGATCATCGACCAGATCGTACCGAAAAGGTCTTCCGCCGCGGCGATGGTGTCCTTGTCCAGATATTCGGTGACGCCGATCAATCCCAATGCGCCCGGCACCAACAGCCAGAATGCCGGCAGGAACGAAACCAATGCGGGCGGCCCGGAAGGGCGTCGCTCGACGAAATAGGCGACCGGCGTCATCGCGAGCGCGCCGAAGAATCCCGATAGGTATCCGCCGAACAGCTGATTGCCGAGGAATTGCCCGATCCAGGCGGCGCCCAGCACCACCAGCAGCCACGGCAGCGAGCGATGAGGCGCCGAGTAGTACAGATACGTGCCGAGGCCGACCACGAGCACGCCCACCCACGGCGCCCACCAGCCGATCAGGTTCTGCGGGCTGTCGATCAGCACGTCCGCGGCCGGCAGCTTCACCACCTGGGTCGCCGCCGTGATCCCGAAGGCCAGCAGCAGGAGCTGAAGCGTTCCGGAGACCAACCGGCTCGCCCCCGTGATCATCTCACCGGCGGAGAGCTCGACCACCGACATGGTCAGCGCCGCGCCGGGCAGGAACGTCACCAACGGCGCGATCATGGCGCGCAGATCGGCGTCCGCCCAGCCCGGCGCGGCCAGCAGGAACGTGATCGAGGCGACGATGAACGACACCGTCACCGGCATGATCAACTGCACACTCGGGAAGCGCCCGCCAACCAGCTTGAGCGCGCCCACCAGCAGCCCGAACAGCCCGGCCAGGACGAGATCGCCCCAGGTCGGCTGGAGCACCAGGCAGATGCCCACGGTCAGCACCGAGTGCCCGAAGATCGTCAGCAGGCGGCCGAACCGCGGCCGCATCTCGACGATCTCGAGCACCCGCCTGCTGCCGTCCTCCGGCGAAAGTTTCCCGAGCTTCGCCTCGCGAAGCAGATCGAACAACGCGGCGGTCTGGTCCAGGCGCAAAATGCCGCGAAGCTGGCGGGTGGGTTCCAGCGTTGCCGCGCGTCCCGGTTCGAGCGAGATCTCGACGTACGTCGGGAGCACGGCGACCCGCGCGTGCGGGGCCCCGTAGGCGGCCGACACCTCGAGAAGGTGGTCCTGGATCTCGTTGACCGCCTCCCCCGCCGCGGTCAGCCCACTGCCGATGAACAGCAGGAACCGCAGCAGCGCCCGATCCTCCCCGGACGAGCGGAGGCCGGCGTCGTCAGCGCCGGATTCCCGCATAGTTCTTCAGGAACAGCGCCTCCACCAGCGCCATGTGCTCGATCTCCGACGGGTCGACACTTTCGTTGGGGGCGTGGATCAGGCAGCGCGGCTCCTCCACCCCCATCAGCATGATCTCGGCGTCGGGGAAGGTGTCCTGGAAGACGTTGCACAGCGGGATCGAACCGCCCTGGCCCTCGACCAGCGCCTGCCGCCCGTACGAGTCATGCATGGCCCTGGTCAGCGTGTCGTAGGCCGGGCCGCTGGTCGAACCGCTGAACGGCTCCCCGTCGGCCTCGCGCTCGACGGTGACCTTGGCGCCCCAGGGCGCGGCCCGCTCGAGGTGCTGGATGAGCGCGTCCTGCGCCCGCTTGGCGTCCATGCCGGGCGGAACGCGAAGGTTGATCCGCGCGCGGGCATGCGGCTGGATAGCGGCCGACGAGCCGACCACGGGCGGGCAGTCGATGCCGAGCACGGTGACCGCCGGCCGCGCCCAGACCATGTCGGCGACCCGGCCGCTGCCCAGCAGGCCGACGCCGTTGAGCACGCTGGCGTCCTCGCGGAACTGGTCGGGCGGGTAGTCGGCGCCGGGCCAGACCTGCGTCGCGTCGAGGCCGTCGACGGTGGTGTTGCCCTGCTCGTCGCGCAGCGTCGCGAGCATGTGGACCAGCGCGGCGAGCGCGTCCGGCGCGGCACCGCCGAACATGCCGGAATGCATCGGGCCGGCCATCGTCTCGACAGTGACGACGACGTTGGCGAGGCCGCGCAGCGTGCTGGTCACCGCGGGCACGCCGACCGCGAAGTTGCCGGCGTCGCAGACCAGGATCGCGTCGGCGCGCAGCAGGTCGGCGTGGGTGGGCACGAACGCCTCGAGGCCGCCGGTGCCCTGCTCCTCCGAGCCCTCCCCGACGATCTTCACGGTGACCGGCAGGTTGTCGCCGAGCGCGCGCAGCGCGACGAGGTGGGCGACGATGTTGCCCTTGCAGTCGGCGGCGCCGCGGCCGTACCAGCGGCCGCCGACCTCGGTGAGCTCCCAGACCGGGGTGTTCCAGGCGGCGGCGTCGAGCGGCGGCTGCACGTCGTGGTGGAAGTAGAGCAGCACGGTCGGCGCGCCCTCCGGGCCCTTGCGCTCACCGCAGACGGCCTGGCTGCCGTCCGGTGTCTCGTACGCGGCGACGTCGGCGAACCCGAGGTCGCGGAACGTGCCGAGCAGCCAGTCGACCATGCCGTCGCACTCGCTGCGCGGGAACTGGGCGGCGTCGTGGACCGATTTGAAGGCCACCATGGCGGCCAGGTCGTCCTTCGCCCGCGGCATCAGCGACTTGATCCGGCCGCGGAGCACCTCGTCATCTACCACGTTCGTCTCCCTTTCTAGTTTTTGGCCACCGGGTTCTCGGCCACCGCAGCCGCACCACGTTCGGTACGCCCCGGCCACAGGAACCGGACCACGATCAGCGCGGCGAGGACGATCCCGCCCGTGACCAGCAGGGCGTCGGCGATGCCGTCGCTGAATCCGTCGGCAACCGCCGTGGTCACCGAACGGCCCAGGTCGGGCGGCAGTTGCGCGATGGCGTCCTGGAACGACGCCGAGCCGACCAGCGCGTTCCTGGCGGTGTCGACGTCGGCGGCGGACAGGCCCGCGTTGCGCAACGCGTCCTCGGTGGCGCCGGCCGAGAAGCCGCGGGTCAGCGCGCTCAGCACGGCCACCCCGAGGGCGCCGCCGACCATGCTGGACATCTTGAAGACGCCGGCTGCCGCTCCCGCGAAATCGATCGGCACGTCGCCCACCGCGGTGTTGGAGATCGGGGTGGACAGCACCCCCAGCCCGATCCCGATCACCAGCAGGCCCGCGGCGAGCAGCCACAGCGTGGAGTCCGCGGAAAGAAAACCGAGCACGGCCAGACCCACCGCAAGAACGAAAAGGCCGACGAGTACGGGTATCCGCCCGCCCCGCCGCGAATCGAGTCTCGAGCCCTGCGGGATGAACAGGAAGATGCCCAGCGTGGACGGGAGCATCAGCAGTCCGGCCTCGACGGCGCCGTACCCACGGACGTTCTGCAACCAGAGCACGAGCAGGTAGCTGAGTCCGCCGAACGCCAGGTTCATCATGAGGTTGGCGGTGAGGGCGCCGTCGTAGGCGCGCAGCTTGAACAGGCCCAGATCCACTAGAGGCTCCCGGGCGGTCTTGGCGTCACTCACGCGGTCAGTCTCGGGTCGGCGGCCTCGGGTGGTCTTCATTCGCGACGGATGGGCTTTGTTAATCGCCGTTCGCCCCACCCCACCGGTCGCGCCCGCCTCGCCTGCGCCCGCCTCGCCTGCGCCCGCCTCGCCCGCGCCCGCCTCGCCCGCGCCTGCTCCGTCGGTGCCGGTCTCATCCTTGCCGGGCGATGTGTCGGCGGGCGTCGGTGCCGAGACTGGCGATCGTCCGACCTTGGAGGGCCGACATGTCTGACCTGGACGCGAAGGCGTCGACCGGCAAGGCCGCCGGTCTCGGGGTGCTGCTCGCCGCGTGCGTGTCGACGCTGGTCGTGAACGCGAACACTTCGGCCGTCACCATCCTGCTCCCGGCGATCAGCCAGGACACCGGAACGCCGGTGGACACGCTGCAGTGGGCGGTGACCGGCTACATGCTGGTCGGCGCCGCCGTGATCGTGACCTCCGGCGCGCTCGGCGACGTCTTCGGCCGGCGGAGGATCTTCCTCGGCGGCCTGCTGCTGTTCGTGGCCTCGTGCGTGCTGATCGCGCTCTCCACGGAAGGCGCCGGTGTGATCGCGGGCCGGATGATCCAGGGCGCGGCCGGCTCCACGATCCTGGCCTGCGGCATGAGCCTGCTGTCGGTCGACTCGTCGGGCGCCGGGCAGATGAAGGCGATCACCCTGTGGGGCGCGGCGTCGGCGGCCGGCGGCGCGGCCGGCCCGCTGATCGGCGGCGTCCTGGTGGGCGCCACCGGCTGGCAGGGCCTGTTCTGGATCGACGCGGCGATCGCGGCCGCCTGCATCCCGATCACGCTGCTCATGGTCAAGGAGTCGAGCGACCCGAACCGGTCCCGCTCGATCGACTGGGCCGGCACCGTGCTGATCGCCGTCATCCTCGTGCCGCTGGTCCTGGCCCTGAGCGAGGGCAGCGACTGGGGCTGGGCGTCGCTGGCCACCCTCTCGTGCTTCGTGATCGGGGCGCTCGGCGTCGTCGGTTTCATCTTCGCCGAGAAGCGGGTCTCCGCCCCGCTGGTCGACCTGGCGCTGTTCCGCAACATGGTCCTGGTCGGCTCCACCCTGGCGATCCTGATCGTGGCCGGCACCATCAACGGCCTGATGTACGTGCTGAGCCTGTACTTCCAGGACCCGGCCGGCTTCGCGATGAGCGCGCTGCAGGCCGGCCTGGCCACCCTGCCCGCGGTGGCGGTGATGATCGCGATCACCCCGCTGATCACCCCGGTCGCCGTGAAGATCGGTTCGCGTCAGGCGGTGGCGCTGGGGTTCGTGCTGTCGGCGGCGGGGTTCGCCGCGCTGGGCTTCGCCAAGTCGTCCTGGACCTACGGCTACTTCGTGATTCCGCTGGTCATCATGGCGATCGGCCTGGGCCTCGCGAACGGTCCCGCGTCGTCGGCGTCCACCTCGTCGGTCGAGCCCGCCCAGGTCGGCCAGGCGTCGGGAATCTCCAACATGGCCCGGTACGTGGGCGGCTCGTTGGCCACCGCGGCGACGGCCACTGTCTACGCGGCGGCGATCGCCAGCCACAAGGCGTCGGGCGCGAGCGAGGCGGACGCCTTGGCGGCGGGTCTGTCGCGCTCCGCGATCCTGATGGCCATCATGGCCGGTTGCGGCGTGCTGCTGGTGGTGCTGCTCGGCCGGCACCGGCCGCGCAAGGTGGACATCGGGATCAGCGCGGCGGCCCACTCGCACACGGTTCCGATCGTCTCCGCCGAGAGCTGAGGTTCTTTCGCCGGCCACGCTTTCCTTCGGCGTTCTGTGCAACGCTTCCGGGATGCCGCGCTCGCCGCCCTGCCCGAGCGGCAACGACGGGTCGTGGTGCTGCGCTACATCGGCGATTTCACCGTGCCCGAGATCGCCGAACGGGAGGGCGTCGCCGACGGGACGGTCAAGTCCTGGCTGCACCGGGCCCGGACCGCGCTGGCCGCGAGGCTCGAACACGAGGGGCGAGCAGCCGGTCGGCAGCCGATCGCCCTCCTAGCCCGCCCAGCCTCCTAGCCCGCCCAGCCTCCTGGCCCGTCCGACCCTCCTAGCCCGCCGCCCGCCCTCCGGCCCGCCCAGCCCTCGTAGCCGGTCCAGCCGGTCCGGGCACGCCAGGGTCCCTCCCGGGTCATCGTCTGGCATCGCGCGGCTGGGCTTCCTCCGGGGTCAGCGGCGGTGGCGCGGACGGTGGTGACGGACCGACCGCATTGCCGCGCCGAGCATGGTGACCGTGAAACCGGTGATGATGAGCAGGATCACCGCCGGGCCGGTCACGGGCAGGCCGCCGTCGTCGCTGGTGCCGGCGATGGTCAGGTCGAGGCGCAAGGCCCGCAGGTTGCCGTCGGAATCCACACCGGCGGCCACGAACGAGTGGCTGCCGGTGGGCAGGCTCCCGGGGACGGTCACGGTCTCCTCGAAGGCGCCGCCCTGGTCGGCCGTGACGGTCGCCAGAACGATCGGGCTCGAGTAGATGGTGATCGTGACGGTGGAGTACGGGGCGTAGCCGTCACCGATCATGACCAGCGCCTGGCCCGGGGCGGCGGAGGAGATGGCGCCGTCACCCGTGTCGAGCGGCAGGTCGGTGTCCGGAGGCTCCGTGGCCACGACCGGCGCAGTCGGCGTGACGCTTCCGGAGGCGGCCGACGCCGGGGAGGCGCCGCCGGCCGAGAGAGCCACCACGGTCACGGTGTACGACGTGCCGGCCTCGGCACCGATGACACAACTGGTCACGCCGTCGGTGGTGCAGCCGGCGGGCCCGGGGCTGGCGGTGGCGCGATAGCCGGTGATCTCGACACCGTTGGCGACCGGCGCGCTCCACGACACCTTGATCGAGGAGTAGCCCGCCGTCGCCGAGACACCGGTAGGCGCGAGCGGCGCGCCCGTGGACGCGGACGGGCTGGGAGTCGCCGACGAGCTGGCCGAGGGCGTCGCGGAGCTGGACGCGGACGCGCTGGGCGAAGCGCTCACCGACGTGGAGGCCGAGGCCGACGGCGTGCTGATCCTCGACGCCGACGGACTGACAGAGACCGAGGCGGACCCAGAAACGGACGGCGAAGCGGACCCGGATCCGGATACCGACGGAGAAGCGGACGCGGATCCGGATGCCGAAGCGGATCCGGAAACAGAGGCGGATCCGGAAGCAGAGGCGGAAGCGGACGCGGATCCAGAAGCCGACGAAGAAGCCGTCGCCGATCCGGAAACGGACGCGGATCCGGATTCGGACGGGGATGCGGAGCCGGACGTCGATCCCTCGGCCGCTACCGAGGACGATGCCGACGCCGACGGGCACTCGGACTCCTCCGCCGCCGCCTCGGCACCGTTCACCGTTGCCGAGTCGGTCGATGTCGGGGTCTCGGTCGGTGCAGGCGTCTCAGTGGTGGGCTCGGTCGTGGGCGGGCTCGTCGGCTCCGAACTGGGTTCACTCGTCGCGGAACTCGCGGGCTCCGAACTCGGCTCACTCGCCGCGGAACTCACCGGCTCCGAAGTCGGTGTCGGCGACGTCGTGGATTCCGACGGTGTCGGCTCGGGCGTCGCCGTCGTGGACTCCGACGGCGACGCAGTCGGCTCGCTCGATGGGGTCGAGGTCTCCGTCTCCGAGGACAACGCCGAGGACGGCTCGGAGGTGGTCGGCGCCGAGGACGGCTCGGAGGTGGCGGGCGCGGACGACGGCTCGGAGGTGGCGGGCGCGGACGACGGCTCGGACGTGGCCGACGCGGACGACGCCTCGGACGTGGCCGACGCGGACGACGCCTCGGACGTGGCCGACGCGGACGACGCCTCCGAGGTGGCCGGCGCGGACGATGGCGTCGGCGTCGTGGCGGAGGCCGTCGATGCGCCGGTTGACACCGAACTCGACGGGCACGGGTCGTCGGCGCGCAGGGCGAACGAATTCGGTCCGTGCGAGCGTGCCCGCCCGATCGTCACGAGCATCGTCACCAGCAAGCACACGAGAAGCGCCGCGTAGACGAAATGCCGCCGTTCCGCATTCCGGTGCTTTCCGCCGCGGTTGCTCACACCCCAGTGCATTCCGAATTCCCCACCCGTGTCGGCCGTCACGCGACGCGCCGATCGGACGGCGCTGTTTACCCACGCTATGGCGGTGCGAGCTCGCTGCCTGACTTCCCGGAAAATCGGGGACAACGCCACGGACTTTCTCGGTTTCGCCGGAATCACGAAACTCAGGAAATCGCTCGCGCACGTCGCGAAACATTCGCCGCAGAAGGGCGACTCCGCCACTCCGGGCCGATACTCAAGCAGGAGATCCGTTTCGGGGTTCGGGGAATGGTGCGAGCAACGCCGGCGCGCCGCCGCTCAGATCGCCCTGAGAGGCGGCGCGCACCGAATCGCTCAGAGCTCGCCGAAGAAGGCCCGGACGTCGTCCGCGAAGAGCTTGGGCTCCTCGGCGGAGAGGAAGTTTCCGCCGGCCGGCAGCTCCGTCCAACGCGCGACCGGCGACTCCTTCTCCGCGTAGCGGCGGATCGTGATGTCGGTGACGCCGAGCGCGACGCCCAGCGGGACCGGCGACTTCTCCTTCGGCGCCCACGCGGACGGGTCGTGCGCCGCCTCCCAGTAGAGGTTGGCCGACGAGCCGGCGGTGCCGGTGAACCAGTAGAGGCTCACATTCGTCAGCAGCAGATCGCGGTCGATCTCGGAGTCGGTCCACTCGACGAATTTCTCGGCGATCCAGGCGAGCTGGCCGACCGGCGAGTCGTGCAGGGCGTAGGCGAGGGTCTGCGGGCGCGTGGACTGGATGACGTTGAAGCCCATCTTGTCGTCGCGGAATTCCTGGAGGCGGCGCAGGCGGTCCTGCTCGGCCTCGGTGAGGCCGACGAGGTCGTCGGACGGGAAGGTGATGTGGCCGTTCACATGCACACCGATCACGTTGGACGGGCGCTGACGGCCCATCTCGACGGCGATCGCCGCGCCACCGCCGGTGCCCTGGACGCCGTAACGGTCGTAGCCGAGCCTCGCCATGATCTCGTTGAAGGCGGCGGCGCTGCGGGACCCGTTCCAGCCGGCGCTGAGCAGCGGGCCGGAGAAGGCGACGCCGGGGTTGCTGACCAGAACCAGGTGGAAGTCGTTGCGCAGGGCCTCGACGACCGGCAGGTACAACGCGAACGACCCGGGCCAGTCGTGGCTGATCAGCAGCGGGACGGCGGCGGGGTTGGCCGAGCGGACATGCGCGAAGTGAATCGGCTGCCCGTCGACCTCGGTGCGGAACTGCGGCAGGGCGTTGAGCCGGGCCTCGGCGGCGCGCCAGTCGAACTCGCGCTCCCAGTAGGTGGCGAGGTCGCGCATGTAGTCGACCGGGACGCCGCGGCGCCAGCCCTGGCCGGGGACCTCGGGGGTCCAGCGGGTGCGGGCCAGGCGGTCGCGCAGGTCGTCGACGTCGCTCTGCGGGACGTCGATGCGGAATTCGCTGATCATCGTGCTCGCCTCCGGCGTTCGGGATACTCGCGGAACGGAATGCTTTGTTCTGCTCTGATTCTAGCAGAGCGGAACGATCCGTTCCAGTGCTAGTCTGAGAAACATGGCGAGCACAGCGGGACGCGCACGCGAGGCAGCGCGCAACGACGAGACGATCCTGGCGGCGGCCCGCGAGGTCTTCCTGGAGGACCATCGCGCCCCGATCTCCGCGGTGGCCGAGCGGGCGGGCGTGGGCATCAGCGCGCTGTACCGCCGCTACGCCGGAAAGGAAGATCTGCTGCGCACCCTCTGCCACGACGGTCTGAAGCAGTTCATCGCCGAGGCCGAGCGGGCGTCGCAGGAGGAGGACGACTGGACGGCCTTCGAAACTTTCCTCCGCGGTGTCGTCGACGCCGACGTGCACTCGCTGACCGTGCACCTGGCCGGCACGTTCCTCCCGACCGACCAGATGAGGGCCGACGCCATCCGCGCGAACGACCTCGCCACGACACTTTTCGAGCGCGCGCGGCGACACTTGCGGCCCGGCGCCGTCCCCGACGACATCACGATGCTGCTGGAGATGTGCGCCGCCGTCCGCATCCCCGACCCCGACCGCACCAGGGAGCTGCGCCGCCGCTACGTCGCGGCCCTGCTGGACGGCATGCGCGAGGGCGAAGAACTGCCGGGACCACCACCCACCGCCGAGGAGTTGGGCTGGCGATGGCGACAACGATGACCCGTACACGGAAGTCCCGAACGATGTGGCGGAAAACTCCCGGCATTAATGGCGATTTCACATGACGGCGGAGCGTTCTCCAGCCTGACACGGACAGCAATCGGCGGCGACATCTGCCACCGCCAGGATGATCGGCATGAGGACCATCGACCGATCCCGGACGGCCCACTGGGCCACCGACCTGATCGACGTGGCCGCTGTGTTCTTCGCGGTCGGCACCGCTCACCTGTTCGTCACGCTGCTGGGCGAGCACGCCCACGGCGCCGCGATGCTCACCGTGAGCGGCGCCATTCTCATCGCGGGCGCGCTGCTCCGGAAACGCTGGGCCCGCAGACGCCGGGCCACCGTCCCGCGCCGGCACGCCACGCTGCCCGACCTGCTGGCCATCCCGGCCCGCGAATGCACGCTGATGCGGCTACGCACCACTCTGCCCGACCGCCCCGGCACGCTGGCCGCGCTGAGCGGGCGCCTGGCGGCCCAGGGCGTCAACATCCTGGCGATCCAGATCCACCCCGCCGAGCACGGCGCCGTCGACGAACTGCTGGTCGCCGTCCCGCGCGAGGTGTCCACCGACGACCTGCTCGCCGCGGTGGCGGCCGGCGGCGGCGAGCTCACCGAGGCGATCCCCGCCGACGCCCATGACCTGGTCGATCCGGCTACCCGGGCCCTGACCATCGCCCGCCACGCCGCCGCCGGCCACACCACCCTGGACGAGGCCGTCCACCGGCTCCTCGACGCCGATGTGACCACGACTCCCCCGCCAGCCGGCGCCCACGTGGCGGCCGTGCACGCCGCCTCGGGCGAGCCGTATTTCCTGGCCCGCCGCCGCCCGGCCTTCACGCCGACGGAGGTTTCCCGCGCCCAGTCCCTGATCGACCTGTGCGAGGCGCTGTCGCGCCGGTAAGAAGCTGCGCAGCAAGAAATCTCAGGCCACGAAAATGCAGAGCGGATGGCCGGCGGGGTCGGCGTAGACGCGCAACGGCTCGTCGGGGTCGTCGCTGCGGTCGTAGAGAAGCCGCGCGCCCAAGGCGAGCGCCCGCTCGTGCTGAGTGTCCAGTTCCGGCTTGGAGGCGACAGTGGTGTCCAGGTGCAGTTGCTGCGGCACCGTGTTGTCGGGCCACGTCGTCGGGGTCAGCGAGTCGACCTGCTGGAAGGCGAGCTGCGGGCCGCCGTTCGGGTTCTGCAGGACGAGCCAGTCGTGGCCGCGCTCGTCGGGCTCCCCGGCCGGCGGGGGCTCGTCGCCGGGCCGGTATTCCAGGGCGAACAGCTTGCGGTAGAACTCGGCCAGCTCGCGGGCGTTGGTTCCGTCCAGGACGACCTGTCGTATCGTCGGGAATCCCGTCATATCCCTCAGCAAACCACGACTCGGTTCCGGCCGCTCTCCTTGGCGCGGTACAGGGCGTGGTCGGCGCGGGCCAGCATCTGGTCGAGCGTGGCGTCGGCGGGGTCGAGCTGGGTGAGGCCGACGCTGATGGTGATGTTCAGCGGGCCGGCGGCCGTGGCGATGGGGGTGTCGGCGACGGCGGCGCGCATGCGCTCGGCCAGCTCGGGGGCGCTGCCGTCGTGGTCGGGAAGGACCACGGCGAACTCCTCGCCGCCGTACCGGCCCAGCACGTCGGAATGGCGGATGCCGGTCCGGAGCCGCGCCGCGACCTCCCGGATGACCTCGTCGCCCACGCCATGGCCGTACGTGTCATTGACGCTCTTGAACTTGTCGATGTCGAGCATGACGGCGGCCAGATCGCGGGACCCCCGGGCCGCGGACGAGACGAGGGCGGTGGCGATCGCGTAGAAGTGCCGCCGGTTGTGCTGGCCGGTGAGCTCGTCGGTGGTGGCGAGCTCCTGGACGCGGCTGAACAGGCAGGCGTTGAGGTAGGCGCTCAGGCCCTGGGTGGCGAGCGCCGCCGCGACCTGGACGGCGCTGTCGTCGAAACTGTCCGCACCGAGCACGACAATCCCGCTGCGCCCGTCGCGATGATCGAGCGGAATGATCAGGAGCTTCGGTCCGTACGCTTCGGCCATGTCGCCGGCCGGCACCACGGTCGGCATCAGCACCGGCGGCAGCGAAACCGGCAGCGGTCCGCCCAGCACAGCCGGATCCGCCTTGCCGGTCACCTCGATGACGACGGCGCCATCGGCGCTGAGCAGACATCCGGCGGTCGCGTCCAGCTGCGCGGCGAGCATTCCGAACAACGAGGACAGCAGCCGGGACGGGTCGTGGATCCCACTCAGCTCGGCGAGCGAGGCCCGCAACATCTCCGCGAACGCCTGCTGCTGCTGAGCCGCCCGCAACGACAGGTGCAGCTGCGCCGCCCGGGCCGTCTCCAGCGAAACCGCGACATGGCTGGTGACCCCGATCAGCACCTCGACGTCGTCGTCGGTGAAGATCCCGCGCGCCATCCGGCTGTCGAGATACACGACCCCGAGGGTGTTTCCCTTGAACTGCACCGGAGCCACCATGATGCTGCGCAGCCCGTGCACCACCGCGCTGCGCGACCCGAGGGCCGCCCCCTGCTCGGTCCCGGTCAGGACGAGCGCCTCACCGCTGGACGCGACCCGCCGCACGAGCGTCGCCCCGTAGGCGGAAGTCTCGGCGAGGTCGGTCCCGTCCGCGCCGCGACCGGCGAACTGCATCGGCTCGCCCGCCTCGTCGAGCAGGAAGAACAGCGCCCGCTCGGCCCCGAGGATCCGCAGCATCTCGTCGAGCGCGACCCGGGCCAGCTCCTGCGGGTCGAGCACCGTGGCGGCCGCCGCGCCGACCTGTTGCAACGCTTCCAGCCTGCGGCTGCGCCCCGCGTCGCCGCGCCGGTCCACGACCGTGCGCCGGTTGGTCGCCGCCCCTTCCTCGGCGCCGAACTCGGTGCGCGCCTGCCGCCGCCGCGACTCCCACCCGTGCACGGTCGCCAGCGAGAGCGCGATCCGCGCCTGCCGGTCCGATTCGTTGACCAGCCCCAGTGCCCGGAACGCCCGCGCCCGGAACCGCGCCACCTCGAAGTGCACGAGCGGCGCGTCGGCCGAACGCGCCACCTGCTCGGCCTTGTCGCTCCACTCGACGCACTTGCGCGGCTCGCCGAGCATCTGCGCGAGCGCCGCCTCCCCGATGAGATACGCGGCGTCGAGCAGCGGCGAGCTCTTGCGCACCCGGCGCAGGTCGGCCACCGCGCCGCGCGCCGCCGCGATCCGGGCCGGCCGGTTCTCGTCGGGCGCCATCCGCAGCTGCGCCATCCGTCCGTGGGACTGATAGGCGAAGAACCATTTGTGCTGCGTCATCATGTCGCGCAGGCGCAGCCCAAGCCCGCGGAACTCGGCGACGATGGCCTCGAACGGCTCGCCGAACTCGCCCTGCTCGACGGCGGCGCACGCGGCGGCGACGAGCATGTTGGCCCGCTGCACGGTGGTGCCCTCGCCCTCGGGCAGCGCGGCGCGCAGTTCGGCCAGGGCGGTCGCGGCCTCGCCGTGCCGGCCCTGCATCGCCGGAATCATCACCGAGAGCATGCTGAACGAGGTGCCGCGCACGAGGGACATGTCGTGCAGACGCTTCACGCCGCGGTCGTACTCGGCCTGGCTCTCCACTGTGTATCCGCGCAGCAGGAGCCGCAGCCCGACGGTCGCGTAGCCCGGAATGAGCTGGGCGGGGCCGAACCAGCGCTCGTGGCGGGTGATGGCCTCCTCCCAGGCGCTGCCGTCGTCGACGCCGCCGATCAGCCAGGCGCAGCCGCGCAGCCATTCGACGTAGGCGGTGAGCCCGGGATCGCCGAGCTGGCTCGCGACCTCGGCGGCGCGGTCGAGGCAGCGGCCGGCGGTGCCGCGCAGCTTGACCACGGCGGCGACGTAGCCGGTCAGCGCATAGACGCGGACGTATTCGGGGCAGGGTCCGAGGCGGTTCACCGCGTACATCGCGCGCATCGCGAGGACGCCGGCCTCGCGCAGGCGCAGGCCGAGCCCGGCGGCATAGCCACCGGCATCGAGGGTGGCGGCGAGCGCGGCGAGATCGTCGCGGCGGCGTTGCCGGGCCTTTCCGAATCCCCATCCCGTACGGCGGACCGCGCCGCCCGCCACCGCGATGCCGACCGTGGAGGCGATCAGCCTGAGGGTGTTCGCGGGCAGCGGACGGCCGAGCTCGGTGAGGGCCGCGGCGGTGGCCGCGAGGGCCTTCTCGTCGTCCCAGAGCGTGTGGTGCAGCTCGATCCGGGTGATGAGCAGCCGCGCGCGGGAGCGGCGGTCGGCCTCGGCCGCGAGGGCCCGCTCGATGGTGGCGCCGGCCTCGGCGAACCGGGCCGCGCGCAGGTAGGCCATCGCGAGCGGGTGCAGCACGGCCGTGGCCGGGACGGGATCGCCGGCGAGGGCGTCCTCGAGGTAGCCGACGGCCTCGGCCGGGGCCATGTCGTCCAGGGCGCGCAGGCCCGCGGCCAGGGCGCTGCGGCGGCGCTTGGCGGCCGGGACGGCGTCGCCCGCGCGGCGGTGGTGGCGGGCCACGGCGTACACGTGATCGGCGTCGCGCAGCGCCTCGGGCAGGCTCTCGAGCGCGTCGGCGATCGCCGCGTGCAATCGCGTCAGCCGCTGCTCCCCCACCCCGTCGAGCAGGGTCTCGCGCAGCAGCGGGTGCAGGAAGACGAACCAGCCGCCCGGCCGGGCCTCGACGACGCGACGCTCGACCGCGGCGCCGACCGCGGCCACCACCCGGTTGGCTTCTCCCCCGGCCGCCACCAGGGTCTCCGTGCGGAAGCGCGGGCCGGCGACGGCGGCGGTGACCAGGAAATCGCGGTCGCCATCGGTGAGGGTCGCCAGCCGGGAGGCGAGCAGGGCGCGGACGTCCTCGGCGGCGGGCAGCGCGTCGGCGCCGGTCACGTCGAAGTGCCAGGCGCCCCAGAGCGGGGTGAGCAGCCCGGCGTCGAGCAGCCGCAGGAGGTAGGCGACGACCGCGAGCGGCGAGCCGTTGGTGCGGCCGGCGATGTGCGCGGTGAGCTCGGCCGGCGCGACCGCGCCGGGCAGGCGGGAGGCGACGAGCTCCGCGACGGCGGCGTGGTCGAGCGGCACGCAGTCCAGCTCGAGGCCGACCGCGAGCGCGGTCGGCTCGCCGGCCCCGAACCGCTCGGTCAGCAGCACCAGCAACGGCAGCTTGGGCAGATCCGGGGCGAGCCGGGCAAGAACCTCGCGGCTGCCGGCGTCGAGCCAGTGCGCGTCGTCGCAGAGCAGCATCAGTCCACTGTGGGCCCTGGCGAGCTCGCCGAGGAACGTGGCGACCGCGGCGAACAGATGGTCGTCGCGGGCGTCGCCCGCCTCGCCGACGAGCGCCTCGAGCCGCGAGCTCAGCCGGGCCACCAGCGGAGCGCCGGCGACGGTGGCGGCAGCGCGGACGCGCTGCTCGGCCTCGGCGCGAGCCGGGCCGTCGAGCAACGCGATCCGCTGCAGGTGCCCCTCGATCGCGGCGCGCAGGGCGGCGAGCGGCAGGGCCTCGTCCTCCTGGCAGGCGGCCCGCAGCACCGGCACGTCGGTGACGAGCGCGGCGGCCTCCTCGGCGAGCCGGGTGCGGCCCGAGCCGCCCGGCCCGCGGATGACGGCGACGCCGCCGCGGCCGAGACTCGCGCGACGCCAGCGGTTGGCGAGGTCCTCGCGCTCGGCGTCGCGGCCGCAGAGTGGCCAGCCGCGTGCGGCGGGCTCGGCCGCGGCCTCGCCGCCGGGGCAGGCGCGCAGGGCGGTGATGAGGGCGGCGGCGTCGGGGTAGCGGTCGTCCGGGTCCTTGGCGAGCAGCCGGGTCACGACGGCGGCGAGAGCCGGATCGGCACCGGGGATCTCGGGGACGGGCGCGGTCAGGTGCAGCCGCAGCAGCTGCCCGACGTCCTGGGCCTCGAACGGCAGCCGCCCCGTGAGGCACTCGAACAGCACGACGCCGAGCGAGTAGAGGTCGGAGCGGCCGTCGACCGGGCGCTTGAGCATGCCGGACTGCTCGGGCGAGGTGTAGAGGAACGTGCCGACCGCGCGGTCGTCGTCCTCGGGCGCGGCGCCCAGCAGGGCGAGGCCGAAGTCGATGAGCTTGGCGGGCCGGCCCGGCGACATCATGATGTTGCCGGGTTTGACGTCGCGGTGCACGAGGCCGACGCGGTGGGCGGCGGCCAGGCCGCGGCCGAGCTGGCTGGCGAGCTCGACGACCCGTTCCGGGGCGAGCGGCCCGTGGGCGAGCTGGTCGGCGAGGGAGCCGCCGGGGATGTACTCGAGGACCAGGGCGGGCACGCCGTCGTGGCGGCCGGCGGCGTGGATGCGCGGGACGCCCGGGTTGTCGACGCAGGCGAGCAGCGCGGCCTCGCGGTGGAACGCGGTGAGCACCCCCGGGTCGTCGGCGCCCTCGGCGTTGGGGCGCTTGAGCGCGTACGTGTCGTCGCCGCGCCGGACCCGGTGCACGGTGGTGAACGCGCCCCGGCCCAGCTCGTCCTCGATGGTCAGGCCGGTCAGGTCCTGGTCACTCACTGGCACCCACTCCGCAACTGAAGGTTCGTAGCTCTTCATCGGCAGGGCGGGCCGGGACTTGACCCCGGAGGGCGGCGGATATGTCAGGCGCTTCGCACCCGACATATCCGAAATATCAGCATTCGACCACCTCACGGCCAGGCCGCCGAGCGACGTCTCCTTGTATTTGGTCGACATGTCGCGGCCGGTTTCGCGCATCGTGCGGATCGCGGTGTCGAGGCTGAGCAGGAAGCGGACCACGCCGTCGTCGCCCGAGCCGGGCACGAAACGGCGGTAGTAGTGCAGGACCGCGGGATGATGCCGGCCGCGCCGTTGGTCGGGGCGGTCACCACCCGGCCGCCGGCGGCGTTCTCCTCGTTGACCGCCAGCGCGTACAGGTTCACCCGGTCGATGACGTGCAAGGGATCGTCGTTCGGGTGGAAAGGCAGACTGCGCCGCCCATGCAGGGTCAGCTCCACCGGAACCGCCCGCTCCCCGGCCGGCAGCACCGTCCCGCTTTCCTGGATGGCCGCGAAACGTGCCGCGACCGTGGACGTGTCGACGGTCGCCGGATCCTCGCCCTCGAGCCCGAGCAGCACGGCGGCGTCCGAATGGTGGCCGCGCCCAGTTGCGCCCAGCGAGCCGAAAAGTTCCGCGCGAAGACGCGCGGCCTTGGGCACTTCGGCGGCGAAACGGCGGGCGGCCCGCATCGGTCCCACGTCGTGTATTCCTATCCGGCAGATAGGAATGCTATGCTCGGCGCCTCTCCCCGGACCAGGCGAGGCGCCACGTGACGACTTTGACCGAAGAGGCCGCCGAGCTGCTCATCGCCGGCCGTGCCTTCGACCCCGCCCCGCCCGGTTTCGTCGGCGCCGCCGTCGACCTGCCGCTCGCCTCGCCCGGGCTGCCGGCCGGCGATGTCGCGCGGCTCGCCACGCGGCCGGCGCTGCGGCACGGCTTCCTCACGGCGCGCTCGCCGCGGCTGGCGGTGGTGAGCGGGCCGCCGTCGCCGGGGCTGGCCGTCTCGCTGTCACGCATGACCGACGATCTGCGCGCGGCACGGCCCATCCTCGGCGCCTTCGCCGTGCCCGACGGCCGGATCGGTGGCCCCTCGGCGACCGGCGCGGGCATGCGCGCCGGCCGGCCCGAGGCGGCGGGCGGCATCCGGGTGGGGCTGGAAGCCGGCCTGGAGGGTGGCGGCCCTCTGGGCCTTCCCCGGCGGTGGATTCTCGCGCACAAGCTCGCGCCGGTGCTGGCAGCGGCCTTCGCCAACGCGCCGGCCGCCGGCTGGCGCAGCGTCCGGCAGGCCGCCCACCGGCACCTGCCGGTGGTTCCGGCGGGCGATCCGCGTCCGGCCTGGACCGCGTACGTGCTGGAAGCGCCGGCCCTCGACGGCCCGAGTCTCCGCGAGCGGTTCCGGGCCGGCGAGCGCCCCGCCGCGGCCGAGCTCGCCCGTCACCTGGAGTCGCTGCGCCCACCGGTGGCCGCCCGCGGCCACCTCGAGCTGGACGTGGCCGACACCCAGCCCGGCGACGGGTGGCGCCTCCCGATCGCGGTCGCCGCCACCCTGCTCGACGACCCGGCGGCCGCCCTCGACGCCGAGGCCGCCACGGCCGATCTGCCCGCCGAGCCCCGCCTCTGGGAGCGCGCCGCCCGCGACGCCCTGACCGACCCGGTCCTCGCGGCCGCGGCCCGGGACTGCTTCCTCGCGGCGTATGCGGCGCTGGCCCGCCAGGGCGCGGCCCGCAACCTGCGCGACGCCCTGGCCGACTACACCGAGCGGTACGTGCTGCGCGGCCGCACCCCCGCCGACGGCATCCTCGACCGCCTGGCCGCCCACCCCTGACCCACACACCCCCGGCGAGGCTCAGAGAGACGCGAGCGCCGCCAGCAGGCTGTCGATGTCCTCGGGCGTCGTGCCCAGGCCGAAGCTCACCCGCAACAACCCACCGTCGCACCCCGCGTTGCCCGGCGTCTCCGAGAGCCGGCGCACCAGCGGATGCGCGCAGAACTTCCCCGCACGCACCCCGATCCCGAACCCCTCCGCGAGCCGGCCCGCCACCACCGACGGATCCCGCCCGTTCAAGGTCAGCGACACGATGCCGACGCGCTCGCTGCCCGTACCGAAAATGCTCACCTCGGCGACACCCGGCACCCGCCGCAAGCCTTCGCGCAGATGCGCAAGCAACTCCTGCTCGTGCGCGCGCAGCGCCGCACGGTCCGCCTCGCCGAGCGCCGAGCAGACCGCCGCCAGCGACACCGCGCCGAGCAGATTGGGCGTGCCACCCTCGTGCCGCGCCGGCCCGGCCGCCCACCGCACATCGCCGGCCCGATCGCCCACGTGCGCGCTCGCTCCCCCGCCGGCCAGGTACGGCGGCGCGGCGTCGAGCCAGTCGGCCCGCCCCGCCAGGACCCCGGCCCCGAACGGCGCGTACAGCTTGTGCCCCGACAGCGCCACGTAGTCGGCGTCGAGATCGGCGAGCGAGACCGGTACGTGCGGCGCCAGCTGGGCGGCGTCGACCGCGATCCGGGCGCCGTGCCGGTGCGCGACGGCGGCGAGCTCCCGCACCGGCCACAGCTCACCGGTCACATTGCTGGCCCCCGTCACCGTCAGCAACACTGGCCCGCGCAGCTCACGCAGCGCACGCTCGGCCGTCGTCACCGCATCAGCCCACGACGCCGGGGCCGGGAGACGGAGCGCGTTCGGCCAGGGCAGCAGGTTCGCGTGGTGCTCGCCGTCGAAGACCACCGTGGTCGTGCCCGGCGGCAGCGCGCGGGCCAGCAGGTTGAGGGCGTCGGTGGTGTTGCGGGTGAAGATCACCTGGTCGCCGGGGCGACAGCCGAGGAAGTCGGCGATCACGTCGCGGGCGCGCTCGTACTCGAGGGTGGAGGTCTGCGACCGCGGCCCGGTCCCCCGGTGCACGCTGCCGTAGCGGGGAAGCAGCGCGTTCACCGCGTCGGCGGCCGCGCGCACGCACGGCGCGGTGGCCGCGTAGTCGAGGGGAACGAACCCGGCGCCGATGATGTCGAGGTCAGACGTGTGGACAGCCAGAGACATGACGGAAACCTCCGCAAGGGTCGAGGACCCGCACGGGCCCGCGCTTGCCCGCGTCGATCGACGCCGGCCCGGTCTTCACCCGGGGCACCCCATCGCGAACGCAAGGGTTGCCGGTCAGCAAGCCGGGGCTTGTGCGCTGACACTCATGACCTGTCCGACACGCTAGCAAATATGGTGGGCCGATGTACAAGAACGACTGGGCGCAGTGGCATGCCGGACTCGAGCGCCGGCGGGCGTCGCCGCACGGCATGCTCGCGATCACCGGGATGCACTGGCTGACCGCGACGCCGCAACGCTTCGACGACGTGCCCGGTTCCTGGTCGGTGACGGCCGACGGCGTCGGCGTCACGCTGAGCGAGGGCGAGACACTCACGGTCGGCGACCTCGAGATCAGCGGCACGCACGCCTTCGGCAAGGTCGACGAGGAGGGCGTCACCGCGGCCTTCGGCGACGCGATCGCCGAGATAGCCAGGCGGGGCTCCGGCATCGTGCTTCGCCCGCGCCATCCGTCCAGTCAACGGCTCATCTCGTACGAGGGGACGCCCACGTTCCCGCCCCGGGAGCGATGGCTCGTCCCCGCCCGGTTCGTGCCGTTCACCGCCCCGCGCGAGATCACGCTGTCCACGGTCGTCGAAGGCCTGACCGACGAGGACGAAGCGCTGGGCCGGGTCGAGTTCGAGATCGACGGCGTACCGATGAGCCTGATCGTCTTCCCCGGCGCTCCCGGCGCCATGACGACGTTGTTCACGGACGCCACCTCGGGCGTGACGACCTACCCCGCGAGCCGCCGCCTGCCGATCCCCCGCCCGGCCGCGGACAACACGCTGACCCTCGACTTCAACCGCGCCACGAACCTTCCGTGCGCCTACACGGAGTTCGCGACCTGCTCGCTGGCCCCGCCCGAGAACCGCCTCCCGGTAGCCATCGAGGCCGGCGAGCAGACGCCGCGCTAGATGCGCTCGCCGGTGATGTAGCCCTCGAGGCTGCTGCGCTCGGTCTCCAGCTCGTCGATGCGGTGTTTGACCACGTCGCCGATGCTGACGACGCCCGCGAGGGTGCCCCCCTCGAGCACCGGGACGTGGCGGAAGCGGTGCTCGGTCATCAGCCGCTCGACCTCTTCGACGGCGGCGTCGGGCGCGACCGAGCGCACCTGCGCCGTGTGGATGGCCGACACCGGCTCGTTCAGCACGGCGGCGCCGCGCGCGGCGAGCGCCCGCACCACGTCGCGCTCGCTGACGATGCCGTCGACCCGCACCCCGTCCGCCGACACGACCACCGCGCCGATTCTGTGCTGGGCGAGGAGGGCGACCAGCCGGGTGACATCGGAGTCGGGTGTCACGGTTACGACGTTGGTGCCCTTGACGCGGAGAATATCGCCGATACGCATCGTTGCTCCCCATCTCGTGCCGGTCCGCAGAAGCCGCCGGGCGGGCCGTCCGATGACGGGGTGGCCACGCCGCATTGCGTGCATATGCCTAGATGCAGTCAATCACGTCCTGATGTCAAGAGCATCGAGATGTCAACTCCGCCCGGCGTGGCGTCCGCGGCGCAGGCGTGCCGATATTGTGCATCGATGAATCGCACCGCCTTGGTCACCGGCGCGTCCTCCGGCATCGGCCGGGCCACCGCCGCCGCGCTCGTCACGGGCGGTTACCGCGTCCTGGGCACGTGCCGCTCCCCGGCGGCCTTGGCCGCCGACCGCCAGGTGGCCGGCGTCGACTACCTCCCGCTCGATCTGGCCGACGAGGCGTCGATCGAGGCCCTGGCCGGCGTCGCGGGCGACGTGGACGTGCTCGTCAACAACGCCGGCGAGAGCCACTCCGGCCCGTTCGAGGAGCTGCCCGCCGACGACCTGCGCCGGCTCTTCCAGGTCAACGTCCTCGGCCCCGTACGCCTGACCCAGCTGATGCTGCCCGGCATGCGCGAGCGCCGCTACGGCCGGGTGGTCATGGTCGGCTCGATGCTGGCGTCGTTTCCGCTGGCGTACCGCTCCTCCTACGTCGCCACGAAGGCCGCGCTCAAGGGCTTCAGCAACGGCGCCCGCCACGAGCTGTCACCGTTCGGCGTTTGGCTCACGACGGTCGAGCCTGGTTCGATCAACACCGGCATCAGCGAGCGCCGCACCAAGCACATAGCCGCCGACTCGCCGCACCGCCAGGACTTCGAGACCATGCTGACGGCCCTGAACCGCAACGAACGAGCCGGCATCGGGGCCGACCAGGTCGCCGCCGTCATCGTCAAGGCGATAGAAGCGCCCAAACCCAGGCAGAGGTACGCCGTCGGCAGCAACGCGCCGCTCGTGTTCGCCCTGCGCCGCGTGGCGCCGACGTCCCTCGCCGAGAAGCTGACCCACCGCCGCCACGACCTCCGGCGCTAGCGGTCCCCGGTGGGGACCGTAGGGCGCGAGACGCGTCCGCTTGCAGGTCGGAGCCAGATTTTTTCACATGATCGTGTTCCTTGTCCTGCCCGCGCTGACCTGGCCATTGGTCGCCGTGGGCAACGCAACGGAACTCCCGGTCACCGGCCACCGGACCTGCGCTCCTCGGGCCCGGTCGTCAGGTAGCCGATCAGCGGCCGTTGGCCCGCAGGATCGCTGTGGAGCTCCGCAAGATGACGAGCGCGCGAGCCGCCGACCAGCTGCGACGCATCGAGCTCGACAACAACCTCGTAGCGGCCTACGTGCGCAGAACGATGGCGGCTGTACGACCCCGGTGAGCTGCCATTTGATCGCGCCCGTGTGAGCATCGAGGCCGTACAGGCCGCTGTTCGTGCCCGAGGCGACAACCCAATTGTCGGTGAGCGCCGCGGTGTCACCGACCACGGCGACGACGTCGCCGCTTCCGTTGGTCATCTTCGCGGTCCAGGCAATCGCGCCGTCCACGGCGTTGATCCGCATTATCTCGCCCTCGGCGGTGGTACCGAAAACGGAGTCAGCGGTGACATTGAGGTTGCCGGGCTGGGCTTGGGGTTGGGTCCACGCCGTGGTGCCGTCGGCCGTTTTCAACGCCACGACACCCTGATCGCCCTGAACGATCAAGAGATCTCCGACGAGACCCGGCCCCGTCAGGCGGCCACCGAGGGTGCGCGTCCATATTTGCCCGCCGCTCTCTTTCGGTCCAGGGCGTACACGTTGCCGTCATCCCCGGCCGCGTACACGGCACGCTCGGTCAGCACCACCTCGTTCTGCCAAGCGGACTCGCCGCCGACCGTTCTCTTCCACTTCACCGCGGGCATCTGGCGCAGCGCCCGCCCAGGATACCGGCCGTCGAGTCCAGCAGAGCCGCGATAAACCGATGGCACGAAATTCGTTTGACCGGCCGGCCCGCTCAGGGCGGCGGATTGCCCAGAATGATGCGCGATCTGGCATCCCGATAGTAGAAGAAGGATCATCACAAGCGACAACCGCGAATGCGCCACGCTGACTCCTCCGACTGTATTCGGCACCGTCCCAGAATGGTTCGGCGGCCGGTATTTACCGCTCGCCCGTCAATTCGATCCGATCGTCGGACGGCGAGCTGGCGAAGTTCGTCATCGGCCTGGTGGTCGTGGGGACCGCGTTCTTCGTGGTGCTGCTGTTCTCCCGATACCGGATGGTCGAGATCATCATCGGCGACCTGGCCCGCGGGCGCCCGCCCGCTGTGCGGCGGCCGGAGGCGCGTGAGATCGAGCAGCGGCTCCAGGTGATCGAGGCGGCGCAGGGCGGCAACATCCTGCTGCATGCCGGTTTCGAGCCGTTCGTCGGCGCCGGCGAGCGGGTCAACGCGTGGTCGATCGCGACCGAGCTGCGGTCTGTCGAGTCGCCCGGGCGGCACGGCGAGGGGCCGTCCCGGCGGGTCGACATCGATCCGGTCGCGCTCACCGCCCATGTGCGCCGGCGGCTGGCCGAGATGCGTTCCCGCGACCTGCCGCAGTCCACCCGGGTGGTCGGGCTGCAGCTGCGCGACCAGATCGCCTCATCCGGCACACGCTGGCACGACTACCCGCTGATCGACGAGCGGGTACGGCTGCCGTACTCGTTCGCCGAGCCCGCCACCGTCGACGCGATCATCCGTGCGCCGCAGACCAGCGCCCGGCACTTCCTGCGGGCCGGCGTGGGCGCCCCGGACCGGGCGGCGGTGGGCGCCGACGGCCGCGCGATCATGCCGGCCGAGCACCAGTCCGTGGTCACCTCGACGTTCATCCACATCGCTGTCGAGGGCGGGATGCTCTACGTGGAGCTGGTGGCGAGCGTGCTCGGGCCGATCCGGCAGCGGTATCTGGACATCGACCGGTACAGCGCCGCCGACGACCAGCTCACGGCCGCCGCCGGCGAGGCGATCCGGCGGCTGTCCGGCGACGTGGCGGTGGCGCCGGCCCGGCTGGTGCGCTCGATCTACCGGCGGCTCACGCTGGTCGGCGCGATCACCGGGCCGACCGGGAAGTGCGCAGCGAGCCGGTCTACGACTTCGGCTCCCGGCTGGACGTACGGGAGTTGGCGAGCCGGCTGGACTTCGCCAACTACCTCCAGCGGCTGGACGCGGAGAAGTACACCCGGCTGATCGACCGCCGGGCCACCGAGGCGATCCAGGAGTTCCTGGTCGAGAAGGGCGTCGACGACTCCGAGTTCGTCAACGCGGTGAGCGTCCACCAGTACAACAACACCCAGATCAGCGGGAACGCGTACGGCCCGATCGCCACCGGCAGCGGCGCCACGGCGACCATGTCCGGGGTCACCGTGTCGGCCTCGGCGATCACCAAGAAGGGAAGCGGCAAATGAGCAACGAGATCAACATCGGCGGCTCGGCGTACGGCCCGATCGCGAACGGCCCGCGCGCCCGCGCCGTCCAGCGCGACGTCACCATCAGCCGGATCGGTGGCGAGGACGGCGACGCCCTGCTGGCAGCGCTCGCCACCCTGCGGCTCGTCACCGACCAGCATGCGGCGCTGCTTCCCGAAGTGGAGCGAGTCCGCAAGGACCTGGACTCGATCGCGACCGAGGCTGGCGCGGAGAGCCCGGACACGCCGGCGATACGCGACACCATCCTGCGGATCATCCGCCGGGTCGGCATGGTCGAGCCGGTCCGCCATCAACGGCGAGCCCGCGCACGGCCGTCGCGCCCTGCCCGGCCGTCTCGTGCCCCGCGCCTCGACGGCGGTGCATCCCGCCTAGAACTGGCACGAACCCGTGCGATGAGTTCCGGCGCCGCCGGCGGTCGATCCCAGTAGTAGTCGCCACCTGGAGGACACCATGACCGGCCGGATGCTCGCTTTCATGCTCGCCTCGCTGACCCTCATCGCGATCCCGGGCCCGAACATGATCTTCATCGTGACCCGCTCGGCGGCGCACGGGATGCGTGCCGGCCTCGCCTCCGCGTTCGGGGTCGAGACCGGCACCCTGGTGCAGCTCACCCTGGTCGGTGCGGGCCTGGCCACCCTGGTCGCGGCCTCCCCGGTCGCGTTCTCGGTCATCAAGTACGCGGGCGTCGGGTACCTGGCGTACATCGGCTTGCGCGCCCTGTACAACGCGCGGAAGCCGGCGGCGGCCGACGCTCCGCCGGCCGCGCGGCGACGGTTGTTCCTGGACGGCGTCCTGGTCAGCGCGCTCAACCCCAAGGTGGCGCTGTTCTTCCTGGCGTTCCTGCCCCAGTTCGTCCGCTCGGAGGGCGAGTTGCCGGCTTTCGGCGCGGTCTTCATCGCGCTGGGGCTCGCCGCCGACATCGCCTGCTGTTTCGCCGCGAACGCGATCGGCCGGTGGCTGCGCGTCCGGTCCGGCGGCAGCCGTGTGGTCGGTTCCATCTACCTCGGCCTCGGCCTGTTCACGGCGGTCTCCGCCTGACTTCTGCCGCCGTATTACGCGCGTAGTACGCTGGGATGGTGCCATACGAGTGGGATGACTGGGCGCTGGCCGCTCTCATCGGCATCGAGCCGTTCGAGGTGCGGCAGGCGCTCGACGCCAAACGGCGCTGGCCCCGGCGAGCGGCCGGCGCCAACGGCGTTCCCGTCCTGACCGTCTGGAGTCGCACGGCGACGGGCCGTCCGCTGATCGTTGCGGTCTACCACGTCGCCGAGTTGACTTGGAAGGTCATCGGCGCCCGCGAGATGGCCGATGAGGAGCTGATTGAGTTCAGCCGGTGGGAGGAGACGCGATGAGCCACGACAGCGACGTGCCGCAGACGCCCGAAGAGGTCGCCGCGTTCATGGACGGGCTTTCGTTCGAGCCGGCGCCCGGGCCGCGAGAGGAGCAGGCTCTGCTCGACTCCCTGCCCCCGGCCGGCTCGGCCGTGATGGTGGTGCGGTCGCTTCGCCTGCCGAGCGAGCTCGACGAAGCCGTTGCCGTTGCGGCCAAGGCGGCTGAGGTGCCCAAGACGACCTGGATCCGGCAGGCGATCGAGATGGCGCTGGCAGTTCAGGCCGAGGACGACCAGCCGATCTCCCGCGCCGAAGCGCTGCGGGCCCTGACCCTCCTGCGCCCGGCCCGCCACGTGGCCTGACCATGTCGTTCACCGACGAAGAAATCGCCTATCTGCGGTCGCAGCCCCTCGCCCGGCTCGCGAGCGTCGGTCCCGCAGGCCAGCCTGACGTGGTGCCGCTTGCTTTCGAGTTCGACGGGACGTTCTTCTGGGTGGGCGGATCCGGCGAGCCCGTCCTGGCCACCCGCAAGTTCCGCAACGTCGGGTCCGGAAACCAGCAGGTGGCCCTGGTGGTCGACGACATGGTGTCCTTCGACCCGTTCATCACCCGCGCGATTCGCGTCTACGGCCGGGCCGAGGGACCCATCGAGCGGGTCGGGATGGTGGGACCGGGCTACTACCTGCGCATTACGCCCACCATTTCGTGGAGCTGGAACATGGCGGGAGAGCCCGCCGGCAGCACGTGGTACGAACCTCGGCGGACGGTCCATCCGGCGCCCGAGCCAGGAATCGCGTAGAGGTGCCGACTTCGTACCGCATGCTGGTGTTCCTGGAGCTCGCGCTCGCCGCGGTGACCTTCGTCGCGCTGCGTTTCATGACCGCGCCGTATGGTCGCCACCTGCGCGAGGGATGGGGCGTCACCGTGCCGGCCCGGGCCGGCTGGCTGGTCATGGAGAGCGTCTCGTCGCTGTTGTTCGCGGTCGTCTTCTGGTCCGGGCCGAGGCGGACCGACCTGGTGCCGCTGGTGCTGTTCGCCATGTGGCAGAGCCACTATGTGTACCGCGCCTTTGTCTACCCGTTCCTGCTGCGCGGTGGGAGACGTATGCCGGTCGTGGTGGTCCTGCTCGCCATCGCGTTCAACGTCCTCAATGCCTCGATCAACGCCTACTGGATCGGCACGCTCGGGCAGTACCCGGACAGTTGGCTGGCCGACCCGCGGTTCCTGATCGGCGCCGGGCTCTTCGCCGGCGGCCTGACGTTGCACGTGTGGTCCGACCGCAAGCTCCGCCGCCTGCGGGCGTCCACCGGCGACGGCTATCAGATCCCGTACGGCGGCGCGTATCGATGGGTGTCCTGCCCGAACTACCTGGGCGAGATCGTGGAATGGACCGGCTGGGCACTCGCCACCTGGTCGCCCGCAGGGCTCGCATTCGCGCTCTACACGGTGGCAAATCTCGCGCCCCGGGCCGTCGACCACCATGCGTGGTATCGCCAGCAGTTCCCTGAATATCCGGCCGAGCGGCGCGCACTGATTCCCTACCTCATCTGACTTTCTCCCTGCCCCTTCGTGGCCCGGAGAGCTGGTATTTCGACGAGACATGTATTTGTGCGACTTTCCCGCTCTCTGCCTCCGTGACCGCAACTGTCAGGAGGAATCATGAACACAAGGCTGCACGCGGACCTCGTCCTCGAGGGCGGCGGCGTCAAGGGAATCGCGTTGGCCGGCGCTGTGTCCACGCTCGAGGAGCGCGGATTCCAGTTCCGCCGGGTGGCCGGCACGTCCGCGGGGTCGCTGGTTGGCGCCTTGGTCGCCGCCGGTGTCCGCGGCGACGACCTGCACACCCTGATGCGGGGCATCGAGTACCCAAAGTTCCGCGACCCGCCGAGTCTTTACCGAAGGCTCGGGCCCATCGGCGCCGTCGGCGCGGTCGTCGCGCACAAGGGCTGGTGCAAAGGCGACGCCCTGCGTACGTGGGTGGCCGACATCCTGCGAGAGCGGGGGGTCTCGACGTTCGCGGACCTGCCGCTGAACGACGCCGGTGCGGCGTCCACGCTGAAGGACGACGAGGACCGGCGCTTCCGCTTCGTCGCGATGGTGTCGGACCTGTCCCAGGGCCGTCTGATCCGCCTCCCCTGGGACTACCGGTCGCGGTTCGGCGTGAAGCCGGGCGAGGCCTCGGTGGCCGACGCCGTTCGCGCGTCGACCGCGATCCCGTACTACTTCCGCCCGGCCCGCTGCCCCGACAAGCAGTCCGGTCGCGACGCGTGGCTGGTCGATGGCGGCATGCTGTCGAACTTTCCGATCGACGTCTTCGACCGCAGCGACGTCGAGCCCCGCTGGCCGACATTCGGCATCAAGCTCTCCGGTGACCCGAACGTCAACGACATCAACGGCGTGGTCTCGCTGTCCAAGGCGATGCTCTCGACGATGACCGGCTTCTACGACCGGCTGCAGACGATCCGGCCGGACGTCATTGCCCGGACGATCGTGGTCGCCACCGACGGCATCAGCGCCACCGACTTCGACCTGTCGCGCGCCGACGCCGAGCGCCTCTTCGAGAACGGCCGGGACGCTGCGGCCCGCTTCCTGGACGGCGACGACCAACGCCCCGCCTGGAATTTCGAGAACTACAAGCGCCGTTTCCGCCAGCCGTGGTGGACCCAGCCCGGCAGCCAAGCGGCGTAACGATCGATGGAAGAAGACCCACCATGACCACCAAAAAGGTCGGGGCAGGGGTCCTTGCCCTGACCCTCGTCGCCTTCTCCGCCGGGTGCCCGGAGGGCGGGAAAGGTGGGGACCTGGCTCAAGCCGCTGGGGCCGTCCGCCAATGCCGTGCTTGAAGGGACGGCCGGAATCGGATTCACGTACCTCCGGGACCAGCGCGAGGCGGCGGAGAAGCTCTTGGACGACAAGCAACCCGACGATCGCTGGGATGAGCGGGCCGTCGCCAGTGACGGAATCCCCGTCCCGGCCCAGCCCGGACCCCACCGGCTCCGGCACGCCGGAACCCGCGCAAACCACGCCCACCACCGAGGCTCCGGTCCCACTGCCGCAGCCTGGAGAGCTGTAACTCAGGTCCCGGATGCGGCTTGGAGAAATCCGTGGCGCCCGAGCTGGCTCAGCGTCGCACGTACGGTTTGCACGATATGCCTTGTCAGTTCGTAGGCTGTGGCTTCATAGGTGCTCAGCTGCGGCGCCGATGAAGGTGCCGAGCAGGCCGGCAGTCGCAGCGTCCATGCAGGTCAGTCTCAATGCCCGCAGTAGCGGCTACGAGGGCAGGCGATGATAGATCATGGACAGTCAGGAGAGGAGGCGGCCATGCGGCGCGGGGTCAGCACGATCGGCCAGATCGTCCTGGGTGCGCTGCTGCTGTTCACCGGCACCGCTCACCTGACCTTCGCCCGCGTGGAGTTCCGGGCGCAGGTGCCGTCCTGGCTGCCGATCGACCAGAACGTCGTGGTCGTCGCGTCCGGCGTGGTCGAACTGTGTCTCGCGGTGGCTCTGCTCGCCGCCTGGAGGCAACCCGCGCGCGGCATCGTGGGCGCCGTCACGGCGGCGTTCTTCGTCGCGGTCCTGCCCGGCAACATCGCCCAGTTCACCGAGCACCAGGACGGCTTCGGTCTCGACACCGACGCGGCCCGCGCGATCCGGTTGGTCTTCCAGCCGCTGCTCGTCGTCTGGGCACTCGCCGTGACGAGCGCCGTCTCCACCCTGCGTTCCCTGCGCCGGCGACGCGCCTGAACGAAAACTGGCCGGTGGAGATCGAGCGTGCTCAGCTCGGCGGGTGGCGGCGCACGCGCCGCAGGGCCAGGGCCAGCTGAAGGCGCAGCCGGCCGTGCGGCTCGCGGATCGGCCAGCCCAAGAGGTGCTCGGCGGCGGTTATGCGGTCCTGGAGCGTGGAGTGGTGCAGGCGCAACGCGGTGGCGGCGGCCCGCAGGCTCGGCGCGTCGGCGAAGGCGTGCAGCGTGGACAAGGCCCACGGGGCGGCGGCGGTCGCGTGTTCGAGGGCGCGCAGGTCGGGCACGTCGGCGGTGTGGGGAAGGTCGGCCAGCAGGGCGAGGGCGCCGAGCTCCTCGTGGCGCACCACCACGGGGCCCGGGTCTTCGGCGGTGCCGTCGGCCGCGAACCGCAACGCGATCCGCGCCGCGGCGTAGGAGGCGGGCAGGTCGGACGGGGCGACCGCGGGCCCCAGTCCGACGCGGCCGGCGGGCAAAGGTGTGGGCGTGGCGGCGGGGAGCAGGAGCGGGCCGGCCGGAGTCGCCGCGGCGTGATACCGCGTGGACTCCCGCAACTTCAGCGTGGCCGCCGCCTGACGCCGTACCTCTGAAGAAGCCGCAGCGTCGACGATCAGCTCGGCCAACGCCGGGTCTTCCGCGGGAGCCCGGCCTCGTGTGCGGTCGAGAACCGCACGGGCCGCACCGGCCGCTCGCTCCAGGATCATCGCCTCCACCGGGCCGGGCTCGCCGGAGCGCTCCAGATGCAGGGTGGCGGCCGGGGCGATCAGGGTATGCATCCACGCGGCATCGGGAGGGGAAGACGCGGGGGCGGCGTTGCCGGCGGGATCCACGCGGATGTGGACGCGGCGGGAGAGGTCGTCGAGGCGGGCGGCGCAACCGGCCAGGACGGCGGCGCCGCGGACGATGGCCTGCAGGCCGGCCTTGTTCTCCGTCAGGCCGTCGAAGTAGGCGATGACCCGCAGCGCGGCTCCGGCGTCCGCGTCGAGCGCCGCCAGCCGCACTGCGAGATCTTTCACGTCGGCCCCCGGAAACTAGCCGTTGAACAGGCGGTTCAGCCAGCGTACCCGCGCTTCGCGGGCGTCCTGGCTCAGCTGGGCGGTGGGTGCGAGGCCGTCGAAACCGTGGAAGCCGCCGGGCCAGACGTGCAGCTCGGCACGGCCGCCGGCCTGCCAGATGCGCGACGCGTACGCCACATCCTCGTCGCGGAAAGTTTCGGCCGAACCGACGTCGATGAAGGCGGGCGGCAGGCCGGAGAGGTCGTCGGCGCGGGCGGGGGCGGCGTACGGCGAGACGTCGGGACCGCCGCGGGCCGAGCCGAGCAGGGCGGTCCAGCCGAACTCGTTGGCGCCGTGGTCCCAGACCCCGAGCCCGGCCATCTGGAGCGACGACGGGGTGTCGTTGCGGTCGTCGAGCATGGGGTAGATGAGCATCTGGCCGAGCAGCCCGGGGCCGTCCTGGTCGCGAGCCCGCAGGGCCAGGGCCGCGGCGAGCCCACCGCCGGCGCTGCCGCCGGCCACGATCATCCGGGCGGGGTCGAAGCCGAGCTCGTCGGCGTGCTCGGCGGTCCAGAGCAGGCCCGCGTAGCAGTCGTCGATCGGGCCGGGGTGCGGGGTCTCGGGGGCAAGGCGGTACTCGACCGAGACGACAACGAGGTTGAACTGGGCGGCCCAGTCGAGCATCTCGGGGACGCCGATGCGGCGATCGCCGAGGACCATGCCGCCGCCGTGGGTGTGGTAGATGCAGCCGGGCGTGCCGGTGGGGGCGGTGGGGGTGCAGATCAGCAGGGTGATGCCGGGATCGTCGCCGAGACCGGGCACGTCGCGCTCCTCGACCCGGAACGCGCCGTCGCGGGCCAGCTCCTCGGGGGTCGGTAAGGCCAGGATCGAGCCGGTGCGCATGGTTTCCAGGAGGCCGACGTTCAGGGTGGGCGGCATCATGTCGGCGAGGGCGCTGAGCGCCGCACCGAGTTCGGGGTCGAACGGCGGCGGGGGAAGAGTGGTCGTCACGCGAACCTCCTGGTGAACGGGGTGTGACCGCTGTCACCAGCATGAAACGAGTAACCACCGCGACCGAGCGCCATCCGGCGGAAACTACCCGCCGGATGGCGGGTCGGGAAAGATGGCAGACAGTCGCTTTCCGCCGAGAGGATGACCATGGAACTCAACGCGCAGGCCGCCATCACGAGTGGCGCCGATTTCTGGTCCAGCACGGCGGCCGGCGACGTCCCGGCGATCACCCTGACCGACGGGCCGCACGGCGTACGCCTGCAGGTCGCCGACGCCGAAGATCTCCTCGCGGGACAGCCGGCCACGTGTTTCCCGCCGGCCGTGGCCTCCGGATCGACCTGGGATCCCGCGCTGCTGCGGCGGATGGGCGAGGCCCTCGGCGACGAGTGCCGCGCCATGGGCGTACAGGTGCTGCTCGGCCCCGGCATCAACCTCAAGCGGACGCCGCTGGGCGGCCGGAACTTCGAGTACTTCAGCGAGGACCCCCTCGTCGCCGGAATCCTCGCGACCGCCTGGGTCGAGGGCCTCCAGAGCCGCGGCGTCGGCGCCTCCCTCAAGCACTTCGCCGTGAACAGCCAGGAGACCGACCGCATGCGGGTCAGCGCCGACGTGGACGAGCGCTCCCTGCGCGAGCTCTACCTGCGCGCCTTCCAGCGGGTGGTCACGACCGCGCAGCCGTGGACCGTCATGTGCGCGTACAACCGGATCAACGGCATCTACGCCAGCCAGAACCACTTCCTGCTCACCGAGATGCTCCGCGACGAATGGGGCTTCCGCGGCGTCGTCGTCTCCGACTGGGGCGCCGTCGTCGACCGGGTGGAGGCCGTTCGCGCCGGCCTCGACCTAACCATGCCCGGCCCCGACGCGGCGGGCGACCAGGCGCTGATCGACGCGGTCGACGACGGCCGTCTCCCGGCCGACGCTCTCACCCTGGCGGCTTCGCGCGTCCACGATCTGGTCGCCAAGACAACAAACGAAAGATCTTCCGGGTACGACGCCGGCGCGCACCACGAGCTGGCCCGCGAGATCGCCGCCCGGGGCGTCGTCCTGCTCAAGAACGACGGCGACCTGCTCCCGCTCGATGGCACGCAGACCGTAGCGGTGCTCGGCGAGACGGCCCGCACCCCGCGCTACCAGGGCGGCGGCAGCTCCCAGATCACCCCCACCCGCCTCGACGACGCCCTCACCGCGATCTCGGAGTCCGCCCCCGGCCGGGTCAGCTTCGTCACCGACCCCGCTCTCGCCGCGCAGTCGGACGTCGCGATCGTCTTCGCCGGCACCGACCAGGAGACCGAGGGCGCCGACCGCGAATCCCTCGACCTCCCCCGCGAGCAGCTCGACCTGATCGCCCGCGTCGCCGCGGCCAACCCTCGTACGGTTGTCGTTCTCTCCAACGGCGCCGTGGTCGCCACCTCGCCCTGGGACAGCGCCGTGCCCGCGCTGGTCGAGGGCTGGCTGCTCGGCCAGGCCGGCGGCAGCGCGATCGCCGACGTCCTCTTCGGCCGGGTGAATCCCTCCGGCCGCCTCGCCGAGACCATCCCGCTGAAGCTCGCCGACCACCCGTCGTACCTGGACTTCCCCGGCGAGGCCGGCCACGTCCGCTATGGCGAGGGCATCCACGTCGGCTACCGCGGTTTCGACGCCCGCGAGCAGGAAGTGGCCTATCCCTTCGGCTTCGGCCTCTCCTACACCACGTTCGCGTACGGGGAGGCCACCGCGACCCTCTCGGCCGGCGGCGATCTCGAGATCCGCCTTCCGGTCACCAACACCGGCGCCCGCGACGGCCGCGAGGTGGTCCAGGCGTACGTCAGCCTCCCCGGCTCCCGGGTCCGCCGCGCCCCGCGCGAGCTCAAGGCGTTCGCCAACGCCCCGATCGCCGCCGGCGCGACGGTCGAGGCGACCCTCCACATCGACCGGGCCGACCTCGCCTATTGGGACGTCAAGCTCTCCCGCTGGGTCGTCGAGAACGGCGCCTACACCGTCGCGGTGGGCGCCTCGTCCCGCGACATCCGCACCACCGTTTCGGTCGAGGTCGCCGGCGACGAGGCCCGCTACCCGCTGACCGCCGACTCCACCCTCGGCGAATGGCTCTCCGACCCCCGCGGCGCCGAGGTCCTCATGGACGTCTTCGCGAAGATGATGGCGGAGGGCGGGGGCGGCATGGCCGGCGCGCTGACCGTGGACCCGGCGATGATGCAGATGGCGGCGAGCTTCCCGCTGGTTCGGATGGCCATGTTCCCGGGCAGCCCGTTCACCTCCGAGGCCCTCGCCGAGCTGGTCGAAGCCGCCAACAACTGACGGCCGCTCGCGCCGGTCGCGCAACGCCGGGCCGTCCGCCCGCGACGGTCAGGCGGCCGCCGGAGATCACGATTCCGGCGGGCCCTCCCGGGCTTCTTGTAGCACCGCATCCAGCACGTCAATGGCATTGCTATGCAGGTACGGCCCCATGCCCAGATCGACGTAATGGCCGCCGAAGAACACCTTGATGCGGTAGCGGTCCGCGTCGGTGTCAGCGGGAACCAGCCGAATGGCGTTGGCGGCGCGAACATTCACGAAGCCGTACGAGTGGTCGTCGTCTTCCCTCGCCCGGAACCAGCCTTCAGGCCAGGAGCCCTTGACGTGCCAGACTTCGCTCTGCACCCGCTGCTGGTGACGGCGATGTTCGTCCCGAGCGTCGCGTTCGGTCATGCGGCCAAACGTAGGCGCTTCGGTGCCACCCAGCCCCGAGCCGACACGGTCAACTCCTTCCCGCGGGTGACGCCTCTCAACTGAGCGGATGGTCGAGTGCTGTCAGTCGTATCCGACACGTAGCGTTCGATGACGGCGTGCGCCGCCGTCGTGGGCGGGGCCGCCATCAGCCAGTCAGCAAGCTCGTCGGCCGGAGAGCGCGCCGGTGGTCGCTGCCTCGCAGCGCCGCCACGAGTCGTTCGTCAGCCATGCCAGCAACAGCCGGTCCGCGGCCGCGGGCATGGTGGCGTCGAGCAGCCGGGCGACGACCTCGGCCCCGCCGACCTGCACGCTTCCTACGCGGCCGCCCCGGTGGCGCTGCGTTTCGCCGCCGACGGCACCGCCGAGGACCCCGGCCCGCTGGTCGTCCGCCACGAGGAGCTGGGCACCCTGTCGCCGCCGAACACCTCCTGGGCTGGCCGATCCGCGAGCCCCACGGCGGCTGCGCCTGCAGCTGGCCCTGGCCCTGCGGCGTTTATGCCGCCACCCGCCGACTTGCGCACCGCCGCCGAACTCGAGGAGGCCGCCAACAAACTAGAACGGCTCGCCGGGCATGGCTCGCCGATCGCCGAGCAGGTGGTTCAGTCGCTGCAGGCGCCGGTCGTCGCTCATCTTCACGGCATGATCGCGCATCTCTGTCACGCTGACCGTGGCCACGTCCAGGCTGTCGGCCAGCCGGCTGGTACGGGCCTCGAGCTCCGGTACCGACGTGACGTCGGGCAGCGTGGCGATGCCGAGCGAGCGTTCGAGCAAAGCCCGCCGCCGGGTCTCCCGGTCGTCGCACCACACGCGGATGACGAGGTTGTCGCGGAACTGGTATGAGCCGATGCGTACCGGCGGGATGCGGGGCGGGTCGCCGACGGCCGACGCGGCCATCGCCACGTGCCAGCCCTCTGCGGATTCGACCAGTTTGCCACCGGCGTAGGGCGTCGGGGCAGCGAGCCACTCCTGCCAGACCTCCCGCGGCGGGCGGATGCGTTTCGCCTCGATCAGGTGCTCGAGCTGCATCTCGGTGCAGACCTGCTCGAGGAACTCGTCGCGCGCCTCGGCCAGCCCGGTATACGCGAGGATCCGGTGATCGGCCGTCTCGACCAGGTAGCTCGGCAGGTAGCCCTCCCGCACCCCTACGACGCGCAGGTTCTGCAGCCGGCCGGGCAGGTTGAAGTCCGCCCGCTCCGGATCCTGCTCGATCTCGCCCACGAAGTCCGGCCGATACGGCGCGGTGGTGAAGACCTGCAGGAACCGGGAGCGGTCCGCCAGCTGCCCGTCCTCGATCTCGGCAGTGTCGAGCACCGTCACCCGGTCGCCGTAGTACGCGGCGGGCAGAGGCCGCCCGGACTGCCGCTCGAGCAAGATCGTCAACCGGCTGGTGGTGGGGACGAGGCGGACGCCGGCGCTCAGCGACTGCCGGCCCAGCGGGGTCAGCTCCACCGCCGGCCCGTTCCGCGAGACCTGCCGGATGGTGGCGAGAAAGGCGAGGCACCGGTCGACGAGGCCGGCCGGAAGGTTGAGGAAGGCGACCAGCGCGTCCCGCTCCCGGATGTCGCACTCGCCGATGGCTCGCATGACGAAGTGGTCGATGACCTCGAAGTCCTGCCGCTCGTGGACCTCCGCGCTGGTCTCCACCTGCCACAGCGGCCACAGCAGCGGGAACAGCCGGATCGGGCGTACGCCGGGCAGAGAGGCGGCGTGCTCAACGGCCCGGGTCGCCGGGTAGATCAGCCGCTTCACGAGCGCTCCCGGCACGCCGCGAGAGCCGCCGCCACCTCGGCGGACGGGCGGCGGTCGCCGGTCCGGTCCAGGTGCGCCTTCATGTCCCGCATGAGGTCGTGGAACCTCTCGTCCCCGGCGAGCAGGGTATGCAAGTCGCCGACGAGGACGAGCTGGCGCCGGGCCCGGGTGATCGCGACGTTGAAGCGGCGGAGCTCCCGCAGGAATCCGACGCCACCGCGGGAATTACTGCGCGTGAAACCGAAGACGATGAGGTCGCGCTCGCCGCCTTGGAACGAGTCGACGCTGCCGATGTTGCCCTCCACCGCCGCGGGGCCGAGCTCCGCGGCCAGCCGACGCGCGATCAGCTCCTTCTGCGCGTTGTACGGCACGATCACCGCCCAGTCACGATATTGCCCGGACAGTGCCGCGATCAGCTCGACGATCATCGCCGCCTCCGCCTCGTTGCGGTATCCCCGGCGGGTCGACGCCCCGCGCCCGTTCATCGCCGTCTCCCGCCGCTGCGCCGCTTCCTGGTCCGACATGTCGACCATGGCGAACGGCGATCGGAAGACCGCGTCCCCGATGCCGCCGGGATGTTCGGTCTCGAGTTGCCCGAAGTAGAAGGCGGTGGATACGAATTCGGCTATCTCCACCGGCATTCGGCGCTGTTTGCGCAGCACTCGTGCGTTGGCTTCGGGCGCCGAGCGGAACAGCAGCTCGAAGCCGCTGCGGGCGACCAGCGTGCCGAGCTGCTCGGCCTCCGGGTCCCCGCCGGCCCATTCCCGGACCTCTTCGTCGAGGAACGGCGGCAGCTGGTTGTGGTCGCCGACGAGCATCGCGCGCCGTGATCGGACCAGGGGGACCAGCAGGTTGGGGGTCGAGATCTGGCCAGCCTCGTCCACGACCGCCAGGTCGAACTCGAGGTCGGAGATGAGGGCGGACGTCTCGGTGCCGATGCAGGTGGCGCCGACCACCTGGGCGTAACGGGCGACCTCGCGTTCCAGCTCGTCGCCGAGGTCGCCGACCCGCTGCCGCCAGTCGGTCAGGACGGCCAGGCGCCGGTCGGCGGTGGTCCGTGCCCATTCGCACCACTGGTGGAACGCGGTCCAGTCGGCCGGTGACTGCCCCGCGGGCGGGGGAGGTATCGCCGCCACGGCCTGGAACAGGCTTCGCAGGAACTCGCCCGTCCGAGTCAGCTCGGGCCACACGCCGGCAAGCTTCTGCTGGATGTGGGCACGCTCGACGCGGAGGTGGGCAACCTGCGGATCGTCGGCCGCCACCCGTTCGGCCCGGCCTCGGAGATCTCGCAGCGTCGCTTCGGCGCGGCCGGCCGCGGCCATCGACAGGCCCACGTCCGCACGGAGCCGGTCCGCGCGGCGAAGCCGGCGAGCAAGGAGCCACCGCCAGACAGCGACGAAGGCGGCGCCCGCATCGACCTTGGCCTGTGCCCGCTGCGCCCGCCGCTCGGCGCGGACGAGAGCCGCCGCACCCGCCTCGGCGGCCGCGCGATGCCGGGCCAGGCCGGACTCCGCCTGGCCCAGCTGCAACCGCAGCGGCCCGCACGCCAGCTCCACCGCGGCGGCGAGGGCGGTCTCCAGGCGGCCGAGTTCGGCGTGGGCGGCGCCGGCCTGGTCGATGGCCGACCGCAGGTGGCCGAGGCACCGATCCAAGACCGGCCGCTGGTCGTCCACCTTGGACAAGGCGTCGAACAGGGCGGTGTCGTCGAGGATCTCCCGTCGTACGGTCGCGGCCCGGCTCTCGGACGACAACGACCGGACCTGGGCGCCGATGTTGTCCTCGCTGCCGATGCGAACCACCGCGAGATCCGGCGGCAGGCCCTCCAGCACGTTGTCGACCGCGCGATGCGTGTGCGACGTGATCAGGACGCGCCGGCCCAGGGCCACCGAGGACTTGACCACCTCGACGATGGTGGTGGTCTTCCCCGCGCCCGGCGGTCCGAGGACGTTGAGGACGTCCGGCACGTCGAGCGCCCGGCGGAACACGTCACGTTGAAACGGATCCAGGTTCGTGCCGGGTTCCGCTCGGGTGGTCACCTGGAACGGCTGGTACCGGGCGGACAGCAGCGTTTCGGCAAGCGCCGGGTTGACCATCCGTCTCTCGCGGAGCTGTGCGATCGCGTCGCGCTGCGCCCGGAAGATGCGATCGCTCGGCAACGGCCGCATGATGCCCTGCTCGTCGATGCTGCCGTAGTCGGCGCCCGGCTCGAAGCGAACCGTCACGTCCCGGCCCTCGACCCGGAACACCTTGCCACGCACGCGTGCCGAGTCACCCAGGTAGATCATCGTGTTCACCGCCGGCAGATCACCGTGGGGAATCCGGAACCGGTAGACCGCGCGCTCCGAACGGCGTTGCGCCACCGTGGCGGAGCGAGAGACATAGTGGTACGGCGGCATCGCCGCGTACCTCTTCGCTTCGATCTCCTGGCTCGCCTCGACCACCCGCTCGAGCTGGTCGAGTCGCCGATCCGGGACGGGCTCCGGCGCCTGCGCCTTGCCGGCCGCTTTCCATTCCCGCCAGAGGTACTCGCCGTACCGTGCCCCGGGAGCCAGCCGGCCGGCGGACCGTTCCCCGTTGACGGCCCTGAGGTCGGGGAAGGCGCGGATGCCGCCCGCGCAATGCATCATCAGGGCGCGCTCGACCAGGCGGCCCTCGTCCCGGAACTGGCGTCGCGCGGCGTGTCCGACCTTGTACGCGTCCTCGGCGCGGGTGGGGTAGAGCCAGGCGACATAGCGGGCGGCATACACCGCCATCCTCCAGCCTCCCTGCCGCGTCACCTCCAGCGTCACCGGCAGCAGGCCGCCGCGGGCCAGTCCGTCGACCTCCTGGAGGAACGGCATGAGGCGGTTCTCCAGATCGGTGACGAACGTTCCCGAGTAGACGAGCACCAGGGGCCCGGGGATCGACACGTTACTGGTGACCATCGACGGCTCCCGTCGCCAGCATGTCCCGGCCCTGCCGCAGCCCGGAGGCGAAGGCGGCGGCGGCGGGCCGCATCGCCGGATCGGTGGCGAGGGCTTGAGCGAGGAGGCGTTCGAGTGCCAGCGGAAAGCCCGGCAGCAGCAGGCTCAGCGGCGGCGTGTGCCCCGTCACCTGGCGTGCGCCGACGCAGGTGTGCCACAGCAGCGCGGCGAGCTGGTAGACGTCCGCCGGCGGGCCGGCCCGACCCAGCACCGCGGACCTTTGCTCCGGTGCACGGTATTCGCCGCCCTCCTCCCGCAACGGTGGCCACCAGGCCAGCCCAAGATCGCGGAGCTCGCCCCGCCGCCCGGTCAGGGTGACGAGGATGGATTCGCCGTTCAGCGCCCGGTGGGCCGCCCCGGCGCGGTGCAGATCGGCGAGGGCCTCGGCGACCGCGGCCAGGGCGTTCACTGCCAGCGGAACCACCAGCGGGTCGAGCGGCTGCTCGCCGCCGCCGAACGTCTGCCGCCACGTCGATCCCGCCGGCCGTGCGGCAACCGTGGTGTGCTGCGAACCGTCCGTCCGCTGAGCAAGCAGCCGTTTCCGTTTTTTGAGGTAGGCCGCCTGCACATCGAGGCCCTCGACCATGCGCAGCGCCGCCCGCGAGCAGTCCGCGCGCACGGCCCTTAGCCGCACCGGCTCGGCTCGCGTGCCCCTGCCCCGTCCGTCCGCCTCCAGCAGCGTCCAGGAGCCGTCGTCGGCCGTGGTCCGGGCAACCGGTTCGTAGACCACGTAGGAGTCCGCGACGATCGAACCGGCCCGCCATCGGTCCGGGTCGGGCGCGGCCGGCCCGATGGTGACGACCGGTGCGGCCGCGTTGCGCTCGGCCCGCAGCGCGCTGAGTTCGCTATCCAGCTGTTTAAGCAGCTCACGCGGGGTGGCGCGGGGAGCCGGCGGGGTGAAGGTCAGGTCGGCCTCGCGGCCGGTGGCCAGTCGGTGCCACCAGCGCCCGAGGTCGAAGCACACGCGCACCGCCTTCGCTGCCATCTCCCGGTCACGGAGATAGTCGTGTACGGCCTCGTTGCCCCGCTCGCGGAGCAGCGTGACATCCGACTCGAGATTCGCCGGAAAGATTCCGGCCTTTTTCAGGCGAATTATCCGAGCTTCGAAGTTCATTCTCTTGTTGTCTTTGCCCTGGGGTGACTGCCCGAAGTGGAGCAGAAGCAGATCGATGGCGGTCTCGCCGAATCGCCGGGCTCGGGCCAGCGCCGCATCCGGATCCACATCGACGTAGGCCTCCGCCGAAGCGCCGTCGCCTGCGAGCTCCACCGAGTGCGGGGCGAGATAGGCGAAGTTCGGCGAATCAGCGATGAACTCGAGCAATGGATCCGTCACGGCACCCCTCGGAAAAGATCAAGAACGGCGAAGCAGTGCAGGATAGCGCCCACTTCGACCCGGCGGAGAGTCGGTTATCCGTCATTTATCGTGAATGGTATTCGGTTATTGCAAGTGGCGACTGCGCCGCGGCTGTCCGGATCGCCGACGCCGGCCGCCAGGCCCTGGCCGGACGGCTCGGCCCGGATCGTCCGGTGCATCCGTTCGTCTGCCTGGCCGACTCCACGTCGGAACCGCGAGAACTACCCGCGCCTTCCGGTGCCGTGGTGGTGGTCACCGGACTTCCGTGGCTGTCGGGTCTGCTCCGCAACCGACTCGGCGCGGGCACGGAGGCCGCCGAGCCGGATCCGGAAACCGCGGCGGCGCGATGGCGTGGGATCACCCTGGGCTCTCTCCGCGTCGAGGCGATCCGGAGGGCCTATCCACCGGGAACATGGGTGATCGAAAATCTGTTGCCGGACGATCGGATTCCGCAAACCATCGATCTCGTGATTGCCGGGCCGACCGGCGCATTCGTCATTGCCGCCGACGTCGAGGGCGACCAGCAAACCGTCGAACGCGTCAGCTTCGGAGCCGCCCGGCTGCGTGCCTATCTGCCGCACATAGATGTCATTCCGGCGATTGTCAGCCGGAGTGTCACGGCGCCTCGCTTCGGCCCGGCCGACAACGCCGGCTATCCCATTGCGTGGCTGCAACCCGAGCAGGCGCTCGCGTTCCTCGGCAGCGTCCGGCGGCGGGGCCTGACGTTGCCCGAGGTCGCCGTGCTGAACGCGCCGGCGCCGGGGTGGTACCGGCACGTCACGATCATCGGCGACGGGATCGACACCAGGTTCGGGTGGTGCTGAGCTTCACCTCATCGCCGGAGGTCGTGGCGGCGGTGGGTGAGCTTCTCGGCGAGCGACCTCGGCGCCACCCGGCGGAGGGCGAACACGATCGGCGTGTTGCTGCTCACGGGGTACGGCTGCGTGGGTCTTTGGGCCTCTATGGCCTTGACGATTGCTGCGGCGACCTGCCGGATGGAGCGCCCAGACCTGCTGGTCTCCCAACCGTACGTTGCGGAACTTGCGGGTGGTGAGCACCGTTTGGCCTGTGCCGACTCTAAGCCGGATGCACCGCCGTCGAGGCCCTGGGCACGAGGCGACCGGGCAGGGCGCGACGGCCGTGCGCGGGCTCGCCGTTGATGGCGGCCAGCAGCAGCTCGGCGGCCGTGCGGCCGATGCCCTCCAGGTCCATGTCGATGCTGGTGAGCGCCGGCCGGCACCCGTCGACCATGACGTCCCAGTTGTCGAAGCCGATCAGGGCGATGTCGTGCGGGACCCGGCGGCCCGATTCCTGCAGCGCCTCGGCCAGGCCGCGGGCGATCTGGTCGCTGCCGCAGAAGACGGCGTCGACGTCGGCGTGGGTGGACAGCAGGATGCCGGCGGCCTGGCGGCCCCACGCCTCGCTCCACTCACCGAACAGGACGGGCGCGGCCGGCTCCAGGCCCGCCGATGACAGGGCGTGCAGGGCGGCCGAGGCGCGGACCGTGGCGGAGTGGTGGTGCTCGGGGCCGGTCACGTGGGCGATGCGGCGACGGCCGATGGCCAGCAGGTGCTCGATCGCGCGACGGGCGCCGTCCGCCTCGTCCGGGACCACCGAGCAGGCGGCGGCGTCGGTCGAGCTGATGAACGCGTAGACCACGGGCACTGGCAACGACTGGCCGATGGGCGGGCGGGCCTGGGTGCGGCGGCCGGTCACGATGATGCCGTCCACCTGGCGGCCGAGCAGCGTGCGCAGGTAGTACTGCTCGCGGATCGGGTCGTCGCGGGCGTCGCAGAGGAAGACCGACACCTGGCCGGCGCCCAGCGCGTCCTCGGCGCCGATCAGCAGCGGGATGCTGAAGCGGCCGATACTGTCAGTGGTGATCATGCCAACCGTGTACGTGCGGCCGGCCTGGAGGCTGCGGGCCGCGGCGTTGGCGACGAAACCCAGCTGCTCGGCGGCATCCTGCACGCGCCGGCGGGTCTCGGGGCGCAGGGCGCCGCGACCGTTGAGAGCCTTGGAGGCGGTCCCCGGGGAGACTCCGGCGAGGGCCGCGACCTCGCTGATGGTGGCGGCGCGATCGATGGTTCCCAGTGTTTCCTCCCCGTTTCCTAACTCGCCGGCGGCGGCAAAACCCGCGCCCGGCAATCAGACCGTAACTTCCTCTTGACAGCGTTGCAAGAGGCTCCCTAGCGTCAGGGCAATCGTTTTCCTTCCGTTTCTTCCTCCTCGGAAACCAAGGGGTACCCGAATATGACCCTCTCCCGCCGTGTCCGGCGCGGCCTGGGCGCCGTCGCCGCCCTGTCCCTCGCGGTCGGCATGACCGCCTGCTCCAACGACGACAAAGCCGGCGACAGCGGCAACAGCAGCGCAGGTGGCACCTACAACATCTGGGATCCGTACCCCCAGTTCGACGACTCCTCCGACTGGGTGAAGCTGCTGCAGAAATGCGGCACCGACGCCGGCGCCACCGTCAAGCGCACCGGCTACGACACCACCGACCTCACCAACAAGGCCCTGCTCGCCGCCCAGCAGGGCAACTCCCCCGACGTGCTGATCGTCGACAACCCGGTCGTGTCCACCCTCGCGGAGGCGGGCGTGCTCACCACCACCGACGACACCAAGATCGACACCTCGGCGATCGAGCCCAACCTGCTCGCCGCGGGCCAGCTCGACGGCAAGACGTACGGCGTCCCGATCGGCGCCAACACCCTGGCCCTCTACTACAACAAGAAGGTCCTGGACGCGGCCAAGGTCGACCCGGCCACGGTGAAGGACTGGGCGGGTCTGACCGCCGCGCTCGAGAAGGTGAAGGCGGCCGGGAAGAAGGGCATCACGTTCTCGGCGATCGGCACCGAGGAGGGCTCGTTCCAGTTTTTGCCGTGGTTCTGGGGCTCGGGTGCGCAGCTGACCCAGCTCGACTCGGCGCAGGGGGTGGCGTCGCTGACGTTGTGGAGCGACTGGCTCAAGAAGGGCTACGCGCCCAACTCGGTGCTCAACAACACGCAGACCACGAGCTGGCAGGAGTTCGCCAGCGGCGACTTCGCGTTCAGTGAGAACGGTACGTGGCAGCTGGCCAACGCCAAGAAGACCGGCTTCGAGTACGGGATCATCGCGATCCCCTCGCAGGCCGGCGGAACCGCCCCGGCCCCCACCGGCGGCGAGTTCGTGACCGCGCCGGTGCAGAACGACACCGGCCGGTACGCCACCAGCGAGAAGATCATCAAGTGTCTGACGAACGAGGGCAACGCGCTCACCACGGACACGACCCTGTCGTACGTGGCGGCCACCGCGGCGGTTCAGGCCAAGCAGGTCGCGGCGAACCCGGAGCTGAAGGTGTGGGTCGAGGCGGTCGGCGCCGCGAAGGGCCGCACCAGCGACAACCTCGGCACCAAGTATCCGAAGATCTCCGAGCAGCTGTGGACGGCGTTCCAGGCCGCGCTGTCCGGCAGCAAGCAGCCGCAGCAAGCCCTGACGGCGGCGCAGACCGCCGCCGCCGCGGCCACCAAGTGACCGACGTGCTGACCCGCGCCGAGGTGGCCTCCGCCGCCCCGGCGCGGGCGCCCCGCCGCAGCAGCGGCCAGTGGGCGGCCTGGGGATTCCTCGCCCCGGTCGTGATCTACCTGGTCGCGTTCTACGCGTACCCGCTCTACCGCAACCTCGACCTGAGCCTGCACAAGTACACGGTCCGCTCGTTCGTACAAGGCGGGGCCCCGTTCAGCGGCCTCGACAACTACCGGGCCGTCATCGACAACCCGACGTTCTGGCCGGCGCTGACCCACACCGTGGTCTTCACCGGCGTATCACTGATCTTCCAGTTCAGCATCGGGATGGCCCTGGCGGTGTTCTTCGCCCAGAACTTCCGGCTCTCGGCCACGTTACGCGCGCTGTTCCTCGTACCGTGGCTGCTGCCGTTGATCGTCAGTTCGTCGACCTGGTCGTGGATGCTGAACAGCGATTCGGGGGTGCTCAACGCCCTCCTCCACAGCGTAGGCATCCCGGAAGTTAACTGGCTGACGTCCCCACAATGGGCGCTCACTTCCGTCATCATCGCGAACGTCTGGATCGGCATCCCGTTCAACCTCGTCGTGCTCTACAGCGGCCTGCAGGCCATCCCGAGCGACATCTACGAAGCGGCCGCCCTCGACGGCGCCAGCGGCTGGCAACGGTTCTGGCGCGTCACGTTCCCGCTGCTGCGCCCGGTCTCGGCGATCACCCTGCTGCTCGGGCTGGTCTACACGCTCAAGGTCTTCGACATCATCTGGATCATGACGAAGGGCGGGCCGACCGACGCCTCGACCACCTTCGCCACCTGGTCCTACAAGCTGAGCTTCGGCAACCTGCTGCCCCAGTTCGGGCCGGGCGCGGCCGTCGGCAACCTGCTGATCATCATGGCGCTGATCTTCGGGCTGCTCTACATCCGGACCCAGCGCAAGGCCATGTCATGAGAAGCCGCGTGAAGACCGGCATCGCCCTCGTGCTCACCGCGATCATGCTCTTCCCGGTCTACTGGATGATCAACGTGTCCTTCACCAAGGACACCGACATGCGGCACGACCCGCCCTACCTCTTCCCGGTGCATGGCACCCTCGAGGGCTACCGGGCCGTACTCGACCAGCAGGGCCCCTATCTCGGCACCAGCCTGCTGATCGGGCTCGGCACCGTTGTGCTGACCGTGGCTCTCTCCGCGCCGGCCGGCTACTCGCTGGCCAAGTTGCGGCCTCGCGGCGGCGGCGTGCTCAGCTTCGTCCTGCTGATGGCCCAGATGATCCCCGGCATCATCATGGCGATGGGCTTCTACGCCATCTACCTCAAGCTCGGCGTGCTCAACAGCGCCGCCGGCCTGGTCCTGGCCGACTCGACCATCGCCGTACCCTTCGGGGTCCTGATCTTCACCGCGTTCATGTCCGGCATCCCGGCCGAACTCCTCAACGCCGCGAAGATCGACGGCGCCGGGACCTGGCGAACCTTCCGATCGGTCGTCCTGCCCGTCAGCCGCAACGCGATCGTCACCGTCAGCCTGTTCGCGTTCCTCTGGGCCTGGTCCGACTTCATCTTCGCCACCACCCTCGACGGCGGCGGCACCCGCCAGCCCATCACCCTCGGCATCTACCACTACATCGGCAACAACAACCAGCAATGGAACGCGATCATGGCCACCGCCGTCATCGCCTCCATCCCCGCAACGCTGCTGCTCATCCTGGCACAGCGCTACGTGGCCGCCGGCGTCACGGCCGGCGCCGTGAAAGATTGAGGATCCACATGGAAGGCCCCGCCGCGCCCACCCCGTCGGCGCTCGCCGCGCTGCGCCCGCTGCCGCTCGACGCCGTCCGGCTCGACCCCGGCGGGCTGCTCGGCGGCTGGCAGGAGCGCAACGCGTCCGCCACGCTGCCGCACTGCCTCGACCAGCTGGCCGCGTACGGCAACCTCGCGAACCTGCGCCGGGTCACCGGCGACTCCGACGCGAAATTCGCCGGGATGTGGTTCGCCGACACGGATGTCTACAAGACCCTCGAGGCGATGGCCTGGGAGACCGGCCGATCCGGCGGGTCAACGGAATGGATGACCGACATCGCGGCGCTTCTCGAGAAGGCACAGGACGCCGACGGGTACCTGAACTCGTACTATCAGCTCGACCACCGCGACGAGCAGTGGAGCGACCTCGGGTTCAGCCACGAGATGTACACCGCCGGGCATCTGATCCAGGCCGCCGTCGCGGCGGCGCGGACCGCCGGCGCCCCGCAGCTGGTCACCGTGGCGCGCCGGTTCGCCGACCTGCTCGTTCGCCGTTTCGGGGCCGGCGGCGAGGACCTGATCGACGGCCATCCCGAGGTGGAGACCGCGCTCGTCGAGCTGTACCGGCTCACCGGCCACGCACCCTACCTGTCGCTCGCCGAGCGCTTCCTCACCCTGCGCGGGCACGGCCTGCTGGGCGAGGGCCGCTTCGGGCCGCGCTACTGGCAGGACCACACGCCGCTGATCGACGCGGACGAGGCGACCGGGCACGCGGTGCGGCAGATGTACCTCCTCGCGGGCGCCGTCGACGTGGCCGTGGAGACCGGGAAAACCGCGCTGCTGGCCGCGGCCGAGCGGCTCTGGGAGTCGGCGCTGGCCGGCAAGACCTACCTCACCGGCGGAATGGGGTCACGGCACAAGGACGAGGGCTTCGGCGACAACTACGAGCTGTCCCCGGACCGCGCCTACGCCGAGACGTGCGCGGCGATCGGGAGCTTCCAGCTCGCCTGGCGCCTGCTGCTCGCGACCGGCAAGGCGCGGTACGCCGACGAGATGGAACGGGTGCTCTACAACGGCATCGCGGGAAGCACGGCCCGCGACGGCCGGTCCTTCTTCTATTCCAACCCCCTGCAATTGCGTACGGGTCACGACGGCTCCCATGAGGACACTCCGTCGCAGCGGCTGACCTGGTACTCCTGTGCCTGTTGCCCCCCGAATCTCGCCCGGCTGATGGCCTCGCTCCAGGCGTACGCGGCAACGGGGCAGGAAAAGGGAATCCAGCTGCATCTCTACTCCGCCGCGACGGTGACGGCCGGCGCCTACCGGCTCGGCGTGCGCACCTCCTATCCGTGGGACGAGCGGATCGACATCACCGTCGAGGCGGCCGGCGACGGGCCGTGGACGCTCGCGCTGCGGGTGCCGGCGTGGTGCCAGGACGCCCGGCTGACGGTGAACGGGTCGCTGGTGCGCGCCGGGGTCCAGGAGGGGTATCTGCGCATCACCCGGTCGTGGAAGGCCGGCGACGTCGTGACGCTTCTGCTCGCGATGCCGGCCCGCCTCGTCGCCGCGCACCCCCGGGTCGACGCGGTGCGTGCCAGCGCGGCTCTCACCCGCGGGCCGGTCGTCTACTGCCTGGAACACGCCGATCTCCCCGCCGGAGTCGAGTTCGAGGACTGGGAACTGGACGCCTCCGCGCCGCTCTCCGTCGGCGAGCACGAGCTCGCCCCCGCCATCCACGCCAGTTTCCGCCCTCGTCCGGAAAGTTCGGACGCGCTCTACCAGCCGCTCGCCGCTCATCCCGCCGGCGAGACCGCCGGCGAGACCGCCGTGACCGCGCCGGCCATCCCCTACTTCCTGTGGGCGAACCGGGCCCCCGGCCCCATGCGGGTCTGGATCCCGCTCGCCGCACGGGAGACGTAAATCCCCATTCACATCCCCGAGGTGCCAGTGAAGAATCAGCGCCGAGCCGCGTCCGCGGCGACCCTGACCGTCCTCACCCTCATCACCGCCGGTGCGCTCCCCAGCCCGGCACAGGCGGCAGGCACCACCCTCACCGTCAACGCCGGGACCGCCTATCGTCCCGTCACCCACGTCGCGTCCGGCGGCCTGTACGCCCTGGCCGAGAACGGCCGGCCCGCCGACTCGACCCTGCTCCCCCTCCGGATGAACACGCTCACCCAGCCGGCACCGGGCGTCGGGCAGAAGCCGAACGGCCAGCCGGCCGGCGGCGACTCGCTGCTGGTCGCGCCGCAGGCCGACCGGGTCGGCGCCGCCGAGATCGTCCGGATGCCCGACATCTACCCCGACTTCCCCTACAAATGGGTGAGCTGGGACGACTGGCTCGGCAAGGTCGACACCATGGTCCGGGCCCGGCTGAACGCCACGAGCGTCAGCAACATCCAGGCCTGGGAGGTCTGGAACGAGCCGGACTGGACGTGGAACACCGCCGCGGCTGGGTCGTGGAACGCGGGCTGGGTCCGCACCTTCCAGCGCATCCGGGCCCTCGACACGGTCACCCCCATCGCCGGACCGGGTTACTCGTCGTGGAACCAGAGCTCGATGAGCTCGTTCCTGACCTATGCGAAGGCGAACAACGCCGTGCCCGACGTCGTGGTCTGGCACGAACTTTCCGGCCCGTCCGGCATCGCCGCGCACGTGGCGGCCTACCGCGCCCTCGAAAGCTCGCTCGGCATCAGCGCGCGGCCGATCGTCATCAACGAATACGCGATGACCACCGAGGTCGACGTCCCCGGTTCGATCACCAGCTACATCGCGAAGCTCGAGCGGGCCGGGGTCCAATCGGCACAACGAGCTTTCTGGTACGAGTACGGCACGGTCAACGGTCTCGTCGTGAACAACAGCCAGCCCACCGGCACGTGGTGGCCCTACAAGTGGTACGGCGACATGGCCGGGAACATGGTGCAGACGGTGCCCGCCACGCAGACCGGCCTCGACGGGTTCGCGGCCTACGACAGCACCCGGAAAATCGTGAACGCGGTGGTGGGCAACGAGTCCGGCACCAACTACGTACGCGTCACCGGGCTGTCGGGAAGCTCCGTCTCCGTGACGCTCGAATCGGCGCCCAACTCCGGGCGGTTCACGGCGGTATCGGCGCCGACCGCGATCTCGACGTCCACGTACACGGTCAACGGGGGCGCGATCACGGTGACCGTGCCCAACATGGATGCCGGGCGGGCGTACCACCTCGTTGTTCAGCCGACCAGCGGGGTGCCTGCTTATCAGCAGCGCTATGAGGCCGAGAACGCCTCGGTCTACCGGGCCACCCGGCTGAGCGCGTCCAGCGCCTCCAACGGCGGCTACGTGGGCCGGATCGACAACTCGGGCGATCCCCGCAGCGCCAGCTATCTCGACTTCGTCGTGAACGTGCCGGCCGCCCGGGCGTACACGATGACGGTGGGATATGCGAACGCCACCGGAGCCACTGCTACGCAAGGCCTCGCCTACAACGGCGGGGCATGGACGACGATCAGCTATCCGCCGACGGCGGCCTGGGGTGTCTTCGGGTCGACAGTGAGCACGACGGTGACGCTGCGCGCCGGATACAACGTGATTCGTCTCGCGAAGGGCGCGCCGCACTTCGCCGGCGGCACGGGCTACGCCGAGCTGGACTACATCCAGCTGACCTGATGTTTTCACGAGGCCGGGGCCGCCTGCGCGGCCCCGGCCTCCCCGCACGGTACGTTGCTGGCATGCACCGGCCGCGTACCGCCACCATCCGCGATGTGGCTGCCCTGGCGGGCGTCTCGGTGGGCACCGCGTCGAAGGCGCTCAACGGCCGGGGCTCCCTGCGGGCCGACACCATCGCCCGGGTACGCCAGGCCGCCGACCAGCTCGACTTCCGCCCCAACCCCGCCGCCCGCAGCCTGCACGCCGGCCGCACCTACACGGTCGGCATGATCACCACCGACACGATCGGCCGGTTCAGCATCCCGCTGCTGATCGGCGCGGAAGACACGCTCGGCGCCGGCGAGATGTCGGTGCTGCTGTGCGACGCCCGCGACGACCCGATACGCGAACAGCACCACCTGCGCACGCTGCTCGGCCGCCGTGTCGACGGCATCATCGTCACCGGCCGCCGCGCCGGCACCCGCCCGCCGCTGGCCGCCACCTCCGGCGTCCCGGTCGTCTACGCGTTCCTCGCCTCGTCCTCACCCGACGACTGCTCGGTGGTCCCCGACGAGCCCGGCGGCGCCCGCCTCGCGATCGACCACCTGCTCACCGTCGGCCGCCGCCGCATCGCCGTGGTGACCGGCCCCGAGCACCACCACTCCGCCCGGGTCCGGGCCACCGCGACGACCGAGCGCCTCGCCGGGCACGGCCTTGAGCTGGTGACCCCGCCGCTGCACGGCGAGTGGAGCGAGTCCTGGGGCCGTCAGGCGGTCGGCCTGCTCCTGGCCCAGAAGGTCGGCTTCGACGCCGTGGTCTGCGGCAGCGACCAGATCGCCCGCGGCGCCGCCGACACCCTGCGCGAGGCCGGCCGTCGCGTCCCGCAAGACGTCGCGCTGGCCGGCTTCGACAACTGGGACGTGATCGCGCTGGCCAGCCGGCCGCCGCTGACCAGCATCGACATGGACCTCGAGGGGCTGGGCCGCGCCGCCGCCGGGCTGCTGCTCCAGGCCATCGACGGCAACCCCTCCCCCGGTCTCCACCCGCACCCCGCCAAGCTGGTGATCCGCGACTCGACCGTCGCGGCTTAGGTTCTGTCCAGGGAAACCGGATGCGGTGGCCGGGCGGGCTGGCTACCGTCCGGGCGTGGCACACACCTATCCCCCGCTGAACGTCGAAGTCCGCACGCCGCGCCTGACGCTGGCCGGCGCGTCCGACGAACTGCTGGAACGTCTCGTGCCGCTCGTGCGGGCCGGGGTCGCCGACGCCGAGCCGTGGCCGTTCGACGACCCGATCTCGTTCTACGCCGACAGCCCCGAACGCGAATGGCGTTGGCTGCGCGGTGTCTGGGCCGGCCGCGGCCGGATGAGCGCGGATGCGTGGCGGCTGTACTTCGCCGTACTTGTCGACGGCGAGCCGGTCGGCATGCAGGACCTCATCGGCAAGAACTTCACGCGGTTCGGCACGGTGTCCAGCTTCTCGTGGCTGGCCCCCGGCCGCCGCGGACAGGGGCTCGGCAAGGAGATGCGGGCGGCGATCCTGCAGCTGGCCTTCGCCGGGCTGGGCGCACGCGAAGCCGGCAGCGACGCCTTCGTCGACAACGAGGCGTCCAACCGCGTTTCCCTTGGCCTGGGCTACGAACCGAACGGCACCGACTGGGACACCCGCCGCGGCGAGCCCGCGCGGATCCAGCAGTGGCGGCTCACCCGGGACGCGTGGGAGCGGGTCCGCCGGGACGACATCGAGCTGACCGGCGTCGAGGAGTGCCTGCCCGTCCTCGGCATCGGTTAGAACCGAGTCAGCAGCGGCGGATCACGTGGTCGGCCTGGTCGGGGTAGAGCACGTACGGGATGCGCCCGTATTCGACCGCGGTGAACAGGTGCTCGTCGAGGGCATGACCCCACTCGGGGTGGCCGTAGTCCTGGTGGTTGTAGAAGTCGACGATGTCGTCGACGGCGTTGTGCACGGATGCCGTGCGGTCGTTCCACTTGTATTTGGCGAGGTCCTGCCACCCGCACGAGCTCAGCTTGCCCCGCGGATAGCCGTACTCGTAGTTGTCGTAGAAGCAGAACCAGTCGAACGGGCAGTCGTCGGGATTCGCGAGGGCGGTGACCGCGCCGGGCATCGCGTACGTGACGACGAACTTCCCGCCGTCGTAGGAGACCTCGTTCGGCGCGGTCTGCACGCCGCCCGGCGAGTAGCGCAGCTGCAACGCGATCTGCTGCTTCAGCTCGGCGGCGGAGCCCGCCGACCGGCCCAGCCGGTCGAGTATCTGGTCCTTGCTCAGCGCTTGCAGCGGAGTGGCGTCGGCGCGAGTGGCGCTCACCGCCACCAGGGTCAGCGCGGCGATCAGCGCCGCCGCGAGTCGTCGTGCGTGGATCATGTCGATCCTCCTCGGGTCGTCCGGCTTCCCCGTGGCAGCCGGCGCGCTCCTGGTGTAACAGCACGACGGTCCACACTCAACGGTGCTGCAGGAACCCGCAACTCACCCGTGCAGCCCGATGGTCTAGCCGGCCTCGCCGGCGACGACGATGCCGTGTTCGTAGGCGAACACCACCGCCTGGACCCGGTCCCGAAGGCCGAGCTTGGTCAGGACGCTGCTGACGTGGCTCTTCACGGTGGCCTCGGTGACGAACAGGCGCCCGGCGATCTCGGTGTTCGACAGCCCGCGGGCGACCAGGCCGAGGGTTTCCCGCTCCCGCGCCGTCAGCGCTTCCAGGAGCGTGTCCGGTGGGCGGAACGGATCGCTGCGCCTGGCGAACTCCTCGATCAGCCGTCGCGTGACGGACGGCGACAGCAGCGCCTCACCCGCGTCGACCACCCGGATCGCGTCGACCAGCCGCTCGCGGGAGGCGTCCTTGAGCAGGAATCCGGCGGCGCCCGCACGCAGCGCCCCGAACACGTACTCGTCCAGGTCGAAGGTGGTCAGCATCAGCACCCGCGGCGGCGGTTCCAGGGCCGCCGCGCTGAGCAGCGCGACCGCCTCGATGCCGTCCATCCGCGGCATGCGGACGTCCATCAGGATCACGTCGGGACGAAGCTTCTCCGCCAGTTCCAGCGCCTGCTGCCCGTCCGCGGCCTCCGCGATGACGTCCAGGTCGTCGTACGCCTGCAGGACCAGGCGCAGGCCGGTCCGGACCAGTTCCTGGTCGTCGGCGACGAGGATCCGGATGCTCACGCCGGGCCGTCGATCGGGAGCCGGGCGCCTACCCGGAAGCCGCCGCCGGCGCGTTCCCGCGCCTCGAACACACCGCCCAGGGCCAGGACGCGTTCGCGCATCCCCGGAATGCCGTGCCCAGGTCCGGGTGTCCGCTCGAGGGGCGCAGGTACGGCGCCGTCGTCTTCGATCTCGACGTCCAGCGTCGACGGGTGGAACCGCAGTATGACGACGACAGCGCTCGGCCGGGCATGCTTGAGCACGTTGGTCAGGGCCTCCTCGACGATCCGGTACACCGACAGCTCGACGCCGCCGGCCAGCGCCCGCGCCTGTCCTTCGATCCGCAGTTCCACGGGCAGCCCGGCCGTCCGGTACCCGGCGACCAGCTCTCCCAGCTGCGCCAACGCCGGCGCCGGGCGGACCTCGGCGATGTCGTCCGGACTCCGGAGCACGGCCAGGATGCGGCGCAGCTCGGCGATGCTCTCCTCACCGGCTCCCTCGACGCCGCGCAGCGTTTCGTCGGCGACCTCGGGCGAGGTCCGGACGACGTCGCGGGCGCCCCGCACGCCGAGCAGCATCACGGTCACCGAGTGTGCCACGATGTCGTGCAGCTCACGGGCGATCGAGGCCCGCTCCTGCTGCGCCGCGATCTCGTTCAACTGGTCGCGTTCACGCTCGAGCTGAGCGGCCCGCTCCTCGAGCGCGGCGGTGTACCGGCGACGGGTCTGTACGTACGCGCCGAGCGCCCAGGCCCCGATCGCGATCGGCGGCGAACTGATCGAGCCGGCCTGCAGCAGGACCGCGGTGGGCAGGAGCACGAGCAGTGACAGCCGCCGCTCGCGGAGCTCGGCCACGGTGTACATGGCGACGATCACCGGCGCGCCGCCCGGGTAGGCGTCCAGCGCCACCAGCACCGCGGCCAGCGCGCCCGTCCCGGCCAGGACGAGCAGGGGCAGCCGGCGCCGCACCGTCAGCAGCGCCCCGGCGAGGACCGTGAGAACGATGGCGGTCGCGGTCACGCCCGGCCAGCCGTCGACGAGAAGGCCGATCTCGACGCCGGTCGTGACAGCGGCCACGATGATGTCGAGGGCCGCCGCCCGCCTGGCCCACGTCCATCGGACGAGTGGCAGGCGGGCGGCGGCCTGGAGCAGGCTCGTACTTGTCATGCCAGGTCGCGCCGGCGTTCGCCGGCCAGCGCGCCGACCGCCACGATGACCGTCCACACGGCCAGGACGGCGCCGGCGGCGGCGACCGACAGCGTCGTGTCGTGCGTCATGCCGGAGAGGATCGACGACGCCCCGAACGGCGTGAGGTTCGCGAGGCCCTCCTGCGCCCCGGCGACCAGCGGGATCACCGCGAAGTTCAGCACCAGCAGGACGACCACCCCGACGATCTGGCTGCGGATGAGGGCGCCGATCGCGGCTCCCATGATCGCGGACAGCACGCAGGCGGCAAGATTCGCGGCCGCGATCGAGCCGATCTGCGTGAGGTCGAGGTCGGGGCCGGGCTGGTCGCGCAGCAGCGGCAGGCCCAGGGCCAGGGCGGCGCCGGTCATCACCGCCCCCAGCCCGAGACCGGTCACGCCGTACGCGGTCAGCCGGGCCAGCAGCAGCGTGGCGCGCCCACGCCGGGCCACCAGCGCCGCCGGGGCCGCCGTGCGGTGCCGGTACTCGCCGGCCGCGCCGACCAGACCCCAGACCACCAGCAGGATCGGCAGGGTCGTCAAGGCCTCCTGCTTCTGGCTCGCGCTGCCAAGGGTTCCGGACGCTTCGGCGACGAGCACGGCGTTGAGCAGGGAAAACCCAACCCCACCCAGCAGAAAGGCGGCGACGGTACGGGTGCTGAGCGTCTTCCCGAGCTCGCCTCGCAACAGGGCGATCACGACTGCGCACCGCCCGTCAGGTTGAGGTACGCCAGCTCGAGCGACTCGCCACGGCCTTCGAGATCGCTCAACGCGCCCTGGTGAACGACACGACCCTGGTCGACCACGACGACATCGTCGACCGTCTGCGCCGCCTCGCTGAGCACGTGGCTGGAGAGCAGCACCGTCCGGCCGAGAGCGGCCTGCTCCCGCAGCAGCGTGCGCAGCCAGGCGATGCCGCGGGGGTCGAGGCCGTTCACCGGCTCGTCCAGCACCAGGATCTGCGGGTCGCCCAGCAGCGCGGCCGCCAGACCGAGTCGCTGGCGCATGCCCATCGAGTACTTCCCCACCCGCCGGCGTCCGGCCTCCCCGAGACCGACGATGGTGAGCACCTCGTCGACGCGAGCCCGCGGCAGACCGGACAGCGTGGCCAGGGTGCGCAGGTGGGCGCGGCCGCTGCGGCCCGGATGCGCGCCGCACGGCTCGATGTACACCCCGATGACCCGCGCATCCGGGATCATGGAATCGACCGGCGCGCCGTTGACGAACGCTCGCCCGGCCGTCGGGCGGGCCAGCCCGACGAGCATCTTCAGCGCCGTGGTCTTGCCCGCGCCGTTCGGCCCGAAGAAGCCGGTGACGGCCCCGGATCGTACGGTGAAGGACATGTCGGCCACGGCGGTGACCCGGCCGTAGCGTTTGGTCAGCCCGTCAGCGACCAGCGTGTGCTTGTCTGTCATGATCTCAGGCTCGTTCACCCGGATCTCGCGGTCATCGGTCGGCGGACGGACTTCCGCATTCGACTCGAGGATGAGAAGAGAGCGGACGACGGGATTCGAACCCGCGACCCTCACCTTGGCAAGGTGATGCGCTACCAGCTGCGCTACGTCCGCGATGAGCAAGACCATACCGGATCCGCGTTGAGGATCCGGCGTAGCCCTGCGACGATTCCCCGGTGGTGTCGTCCTTCCCCGAGCTAGGCGAGTCGCCGGCCGAGATGAGCGCGTGGGCATTCCCCGTGCTCACGCCCGAGCAGTTCGCCCGCCTGGCCGCCTACGGCTCCCGGCACAGGTGCGAGGCCGGCGAGATCCTCTACGACGTGGGCGACGAGAACTGCGACCTCATCCTGATCGAGACGGCCACCGCCGAGGTGGTGCGGACGCCCACCGCGACCGCGCCCGAGGAGCTGTTCCTCACCGCGGCCGCCGGCCAGTTCCTCGGCGAGATGAACCTGCTGACCGGGCAGACCCGACTGCTGTCGGCGCGGGTCACCGCGCCCGGCGCCGTGCACCGCATCGGCGAGGAGGCGTTCCGCCGCCTCATGGCGCGCGACACCGAGCTCAGCGACCTCCTGCTGCGCGCGTTCCTGGCCCGGCGGCTGCTGCTGGCCGACCGGTCGGGGCGCAACCTCGAGATCATCGGCGACGAGTCGACCGGCGCGGGGATGGCGCTGCAGACGTTCCTGACCCGGCAGGAACAGCCGCACCTGTGGCTGGCCGAGGCGTCGGAAGCGGGGCAGCGGGCGATGGCCGGGGCCGGTCTGACCGCGGCCGACCTGCCGGCGGTGGTGACGCCGCGGGAGACGCTGCGGTCGGTCGACCCGGGAATCCTCAGCCAGCATCTGGGTCTCACCTATCGGCGTACCCCGAAGGGCGTAGCCGACCTCACGATCGTGGGCGCCGGGCCGGCCGGGCTGGCGGCGGCCGTCTACGGCGCCTCCGAAGGGCTCGAGACGGTGCTGCTCGACGCGGTGGCGACCGGCGGGCAGGCGGCGGCGAGCTCGCGCATCGAGAACTACATGGGCTTCCCGTTCGGGCTCAGCGGGGCGGCGCTGACCGGGCGGGCCGCCGTGCAGGCGCTGAAGTTCGGGGCCCATCTGGGCAGCCCGTGCGGCGTCCGGGCGCTGCGCTCGTCGCCCGGCGGGCACGTGATCACGCTGGTCGACGGGACCGAGATCCCGACCCGGACCGTGCTGATCGCGACCGGCGCCGCGTACCGCAACCTGCCCTTGGAGAGGTGGCCCGACTTCGTCGGCTCGGGCATCTACTACGCGGCGACCGACCTGGAGGCGCAGGCGGTGGCCGGGCTGCCGGTCACGGTGGTCGGCGGAGCGAACTCCGCCGGGCAGGCGGCGATCTATCTGGCGCGGCGGGCGGGGAAGGTCACGCTCGTGGCGCGAGGGTCCGATCTGTACGCGAAGATGTCGAGCTACCTCGTCGAGCGCATCCTGGCCGATCCGGGCATCGAGGTCCGGACGGCCACGCAGGTCACCGCGCTGCACGGGGAGGAACGGCTGGACCAGATCACGCTGACCTCCACGGACGCGTCGGCGCCGTGCGGATGCTTCGGACTGTTCTGCTTCATCGGGGCGGCGCCGGCCACCTCGTGGCTCTCCGATGTGGCGCTCGACCCGAAGGGGTTCGTGCTGACCGACCTGCAGCTGGGGTCGCGGTGGACGGGCGCCGGGCGTGATCCGCTGCCGTTCGAGACGAGCGTTCCCGGGGTGTTCGCCGCCGGCGACGTCCGGCTGGACTCGATGAAGCGGGTCGCGGCGGCGGTGGGCGAGGGGGCCAGCGCGGTGCGCTCCGTGCACCGCGCGCTGGCGCTCGGGTAGCATCTGGCGAATGCCGAACGACCCCACGATCCGCTACGAAGCGGCCGATCCCGACGGCCTCGTGGTCGGGGAGCTCGCCGGTGAGCTCGACCTGGACCGGGCCGACGACGTGCGCGACAGCCTCGCCGCCGCGGCGGGCGTGCCGGGCTGCCGGTACCTGCGGATCGACGTGAGCGGGCTGGGCTTCATCGACTCGTACGGGCTGGGGGCGCTGGTCAGCGCCCGCAACAGCGCGGCGGCCAAGGGCGTGACGCTGACCCTGGCCGAGCCGTCGCCGCCGGTGCGCAAGGCGATCGAGGTGACCGGCCTCGGCCACGTCTTCGGGCTTTAGCCGCTTTAGTTCGAGGCCGCTCTGATCAGGGCGTTGCCGCCCAGGACCAGCACGTCGGCGACGGCGACCAGGGCCATGCTCAGGCGCAGGCGGCGCGACGCCACCTCGGGGTCGTCGCCGGTCATGCCGATCGCCGCGTAGACGATCGCCGCCAGGACCAGCGGGATGCCGCCGATGAGCAGCAGGCCCACGGTCTGGGGGGTCTTCTCCTGGGCCACCAGCAGGCTCACCATCACCATCGGCACGATGCCGAACAGGGTCACGGCGAGCACCGCGTACCAGCGCAGCTGCCGCAACGCGTCCGTCATGCCTGGCATGGTAGCCGGGGCCGTGATCAGCGCCGGGGGCGGCGGGCCATCCGTACGCCCGTGAGGGTCACCAGCGCCGCCCGCCGGCGCATGCGGCGCCGCGCGGCGGTCGGCGCCACCCGGCCCGGACCCCGATTCGACCGCGGCGACAGGTCGATCGTCTCCCGGGTGGGAGCCTCCTCGGCGATCTCCGGCTCCTCGCCGGCCACGAGCGCGAGCTCGTCGTCGTCCTCCTCGAATGCCTCTTCCTCGAACTCGTCATCCTCCTCCGCGACCGGGTCGGCGTTGCGGAGGGCGACGGCGGCGAAGAGGTTCGCGAGGGCGAACAGCGCACCCACCGCGGCGATGACCGGCGACCGCCCGAAGGACGTCACGACCAGCACACTGATCGCGACGGCGGTGGCGAGCGCGGCGCCGATGCCGCTGGGGCGGAAGTCGTAGTTGCCGCGGCCGATCGCCCGCACGGCAACCCGGGCGGACGCGGCGCCGAGCCCGGCCGCCACGACCCACCACGTGACCAGCGGCCACATCCGACTCCAGGTGCCGGTGTCGTCGTCGGCGAAAATGTAGAGCAGGAACGGCGCGCCCACCACCGCGATCACGAGGAACAGCGCGGCGTTGACGGTGAGCACGAGGGTCGCCGCCGTGACCGTGTCGATCCGCCGCGCTCCCGGGAGCTCACCGGCTTCGATCATCTCCACCATGGTGCCGCCGCCTCCCCGTGACCTTGACGGAGCACCGTAACCCATCGACGCGGGCTTTATCGAGACCCGTCTTATCGGGCGCCCTCGGGGCGGCTCAGCCACTCCGGGAACGTCATGGCGCCGATGCGCGCCTCGCCCGTCGGCACCAGCGACTTCTCCGACAGCAAACCGCCGAAGTAGGTGGCGGCCGGGTCGTCGACGACCTTGCGCGCGTCGTACGTGGCATCGAGGAACCGGCGCAGGTAGTCGCCCATCGGCAGCGACTCGGGCCCGGCCACGTCGATGATCGCGTTCGCCGGCTCGCCCACGGCCACCTCGGCGAGCGCCGCCGCCACGTCGTCGGCGGCCACCGGCTGGAACTGGCCCACCGGGGCGTGCACCGTGCCCTCGACGGTCGCGGCGTCGGCGATGGTCTCGAGGAACTCGTAGAACTGGGTGGCGCGCACGATCGTGTACGGCACGCCGGACGCCACGATGACCTCTTCCTGAGCGACTTTGGCACGCTGGTAGCCGCTGTCCGGGTTCCGGTCGGCGCCGACGATCGTGAGCGCGATGTGGTGCGCCACGCCGGCGGCCCGCTCGGCCTCGACGAGGTTGTGGCTCGAGGTCCGGAAGAAGCGCAGCACCTCGTCGTCGCCCCACACCGGCGCGTTCATCACGTCGACCACCACCTGAGCGCCGGCCAGCACGCCGGCCAGCCCTTCCCCGGTGACCGCGTCGACCCCGGTCGACCGCGACGCGGCGACCGCCTCGTGCCCCTCGCCCGTCAGCAGCCGGATCAGCTTGCGCCCGATCAGCCCGGCCCCGCCGAAAACGACGATCTTCACGACCTCACGCTCCCCCAACTCGGATATCTGATGTCCGAGACTCTACCCGGACAAGATCTATCCGAGTCAAGTAGGGTGTGACCATGAAGATGTCCGGCGGGGTCGAGTGGGCTCTGCACTGCGCGTTCGCGCTGACCGCCGCCGACCGCCCGGTCCCCGCCGCCCGCCTGGCCGAGATGCACGACGTCTCCCCCACCTACCTGGCCAAGCAGTTGCAGTCGCTTTCCCGGGCCGGCCTGATCCACTCCGTGCAGGGCCATGCCGGCGGCTACGAGCTGAGCCGCCCGCCGTCGCAGATCACGGTCCTGGATGTGGTCGAGGCGATAGACGGCCGCTCCCCGGCCTTCACCTGCACGGAAGTCCGCGCCCGCGGCCCCCTGGCCGCGTCGCCGGAGGCCTGCGAGACCCCCTGTGCCATCCACCGGGCGATGACCGCCGCCGACGACGCCTGGCGCGCCTCCCTGCGCTCGGTGACCATCGCCGACCTGGCCTCCACGGTGACGAGCGAGAACGGCCCCGGCGTCCTTGCCGGCATCCGCGGCTGGCTGAGCTCCCCCGCCTGACGCCCGGCCGCGGCACACCGAAGGGGCAGCCCGGGGGGTGTGAGAGAGACCGGGCCGCCCCTCCGGGCCCACAGCACGCCCCACGGGGGCTGGGCGCGCCGGGAGTCAACGCGCCTACATCTTGTAGGCGATGGGCGGAACGCTCAACCCGGCGCCCCCGCCGCCGATCGCAACGCTCGACCGATCCGGGGTCCGCCGGACGCAACCGCGCGGCACCCCCGCGGGCACTTGGCGTGCACCGAACGCCCCGGAATCTCTTTCGCATGCCCGGCCGACAACGCGGCTGGACAACACGGGGGAGATTGAATGTTTCGCAAGTCCGTGTACTCGCTTGCCGCTGTGCTCGCCGGTGTCGGGGCCGCCCTCGGCGGAGCCGGCCAGGCAGCCCACGCCGCGGCCGACGCGCCGGTCGCCAAGACCGCGTGCGTGACCAACGCCAAGCTGGTGCCGAGCTGCAACGTGCTGTGGGGCGCCGCCGCCGGCGGATTCACGAAACTGCCGCGTGACCACGAACTGCGCTCCTGGGAGAAGCTCTCCGGGCGCACCTCCACCATCTTCCACACGTACCACAAGGGTGACGAGAAGTTCCCCACCGCCGCCGAGATCGCGATGACCCAGGACAAGGCGCACCCGCGGGTGCTGCTGCTGAACTGGCGCGTCGAGTACGGCTTCACCTGGGCGAATGTCGCCGCCGGCAAGCTCGACAAGCGGATCGATGCCTTCGCGGCGCGCATCCGGTCGACGTACGCGGACAAGAAGTTCTTCCTGGTGCTCAACCACGAGCCCGAGGACGACGTGCGCCCCAACCACGGCTCCGGCATGACCGCGAAAGACTTCAGCGCGTCGTTCCGCCACGTCATCCAGCGGCTGCGCTCGAAGGGCGTCAGCAACATGGTCAGCGTCGTCGCCTACATGGGCAACGAGAAGTGGATGGCGCAGTCCTGGTGGAAGGACCTGTACCCCGGTGACGACGTCGTCGACTGGGTCGGCCTCGACTCGTACGTGAGCGCCGAGCGCAACTACTACCACCACGGCATGTTCGGCGACCTGCTCGACCGCCGCGCGCCCGGCGGCGTCGGCTTCTACGACTGGGCCGTCCGCAACCACAAGAGCAAGCCGATCATGGTCGCCGAATGGGGCGTCTACCACCGCGTCGGCAAGGTCACGGACAAGTCCGCCCAGTACGACAGCGTCCTGCCCGAGCTGCGCAAGCGCCCCGCCATCAAGGCGATCGTCTACTTCGACACCAAGAAGGACGCCTTCGGCGACCGCGACATCAGCATCAACAGCTCGGCGAAGAGCCTGACCACCTTCAAGAAGCTGGCCGCGAACCCGATGTTCAACGTCCAGCTCCGATAGCTCCCACGAGAACCTCACGAGCCGCCCGGCCATCCGCCGGGCGGCTCGTCCCTTTTCTGAGCGGGTGAGCTCCGCCAGCTCTCGCTCGATCGCCGCCACGCCGCCCCGCCGCCCCGCCGCCACGCAGCCTCGCCAGGCCGCCGGGGCCGCGGGGCCGCGGGGCCGCGGGGCCGCGGGGGCCGCGGGGGCCGCGGGGGCCGCGGGGGCCCCGCGCCGTGGCGAATCGCCGATAACATGCCGGCATGAAGCGCTGGGGTCTGTTCCTGTTCGCCGCCGGCATCGGCGTGATCGTCGGTGTGCAGGCCGGTGAGCCGGCGATGCTGCCGGCCCTCGTCGCCGTCGTCGCGGGGTTGCTCCTGTTTGTCGTCAGGGCGCGCTCCGGCGAACGCGACCTCGTCGGCGACGCGGCGGCAGCCCGCGCGGGCGGCGGTGCGGCGCCGCTCCCCAAGGCTTCGTTGCAGGGCCTCGGTTCCCAGGTCGAGCACATCCTGAAGATTGCCGAGGAGCAGGCCGCCGACCACATCGCCGAGGCAAAGGCCACCGCGGCTCAGATCGTCGCCCAGGCCCAGGCCCAGGCCGACGCCGAGCGCATGAAGTCGCCATGATCAGGCTCGGATGACCGAGCCTGATCTCGCACAGATCCGCGGATCAGGAGGCCGAGCAGGCCACCCCGTTGAAGCGGAAGTCGCCGGGCGCGGTGTTGGCGCCGCTGTGGGTGGCCTGGAAGCCGAACGTCGCGGTCCCGTTCGCGGCTACCGCGCCGTTCCAGGCCGCGTTGCGTACCGTCACCGCGCGGCCGGATTGGGTGTAGGTCGCGTTCCAGGCGTTGCCGATCTGCTGGTTGCCGGGGAAGGTCCACGTCAGCGCCCACGCCGAGATGGCCGGCCCGGTGTTGGTGACGGTCACGGCGGCGGTGAAGCCGGTGTTCCACCCGTTCACCTCGTACCGGACGGCGCAGGTGGCGGCACCCGGTGACGCCGTGGTGGTCGGGCTCGCTGTCGTGGTCGGGCTCGCTGTCGTGGTCGGGCTCGCTGTCGTGGTCGGGCTCGCTGTCGTGGTCGGGCTCGCGCCCGCCGGCGGGAAACGGACCACCCGGTCGTCGGCGGCGACCGGGCTGCCGCGCCCGTCGCGGTTGCTCGTGGTGACCCACAGCCAGCCGTCCGGTCCCAGCTCGACGGTTCGCAGCCGGCCGTAGGCGCCCGCGAGTTGCGCGGTCGGGGCTCCCCCGCCGTTGATCGGCACCAGCCACAGCCGGGTGCCGCGCAGGGCGGCCGCGTACAGGGTGTCGCCGACGATGGCGGCGCCGCTGGGTGAGGCCTCGGCGGTCGTCCACTGCACGATCGGGTTGCGGAACCGTGGGTCGCTGCCGGTGCCCTCCACGATGGGCCAGCCGTAGTTGCCGCCGGCCACGATCTGGTTCACCTCGTCCCAGGTGTTCTGGCCGAACTCGGTGGCGAACAGCCGGCCCTGCGCGTCCCAGGCCAGGCCCTGCACGTTGCGGTGGCCGAGGCTGTAGACCAGCGAGCCGGCGAACGGGTTGTCGGCCGGGACGCTGCCGTCGGGGCGCATCCGCAGGATCTTGCCGTTGCGGCTCTGCTGGTTCTGGGCGTTGGCGGTGTTGCCCGCGTCGCCGACGCCGGCGTAGAGCATGCCGTCCGGCCCGAAGGCGATCCGCCCGCCGTTGTGGATGCTCGCCTTGGCCAGGCCGGTCAGGACGGGTTCCACCGTCTGCGGCGAGCTGAGCCGGAACCGGACGATCCGGTTGTCGGCGGAGGCGGTGAGGTACGCGTACAGATAATTGTCTTGTGCATAGCTCGGCGACGCGGCCAGGCCGAGCAGGCCACCCTCGCCACTGGGCACCACGCCCGGCACCGTGGCCACCGGCTCGGGGGCGGCGCCGGGCCGCAGCCGCAGGATCCGGGCGGACATCCGCTCGGCGGCCAGGGCGCTGCCGTCGGGCAGGAAGGTCAGTCCCCACGGCACCTCGGTCCCGGTCGCGACCACGTCGGGCCGGGTGAAGTCGAAGCTGGGCGTCGCCGACGACGCGGGCGCGGCCGGGGCCAGAACCAGCCCCGCCGTCACCACCGCGGTGGCGCCGGCAGCGGCGAGAACGACGGATCGCCTGCTCATGTGCTACCTCCCGGGGGCGAATAGAGAGACAGCCATCAATGTAACAGCCCGAGCTTCAGCCGTTCAGATTCACCGGCAGCGCGTCGAGGCCGAAGACGATCGAGGCGCGGCGGAACGTGAGCTCGGTGGGCGGCACGGCCGGCGTCATGGCAGGGAAACGACGGACCAATGCCGGGTACGCCGTGCGCAGCTCCATCCGGGCCAGTTCCGCCCCGACGCAGCGGTGGATGCCGTAGCCGAACGCCATGTGCGACTTGGCCGGGATGCGGGCGGGGTCCATACGCTCCGGGTCGTCGCCGGTCACGTCGTCGCGGTCGGCGCCGCTCAGCGAGCAGATCACGACGTCGCCGGCGCGGATCTCGGCGTCCCCGACGCGGACGTCCTTCACCGCCACCCGGGGGAAGGCCACCTGCACCACCGTGAGGTAGCGCAGCAGCTCCTCGACCATCTGGTCGACGCCGTCGCCCTCGCGCATGCGCCCGGACATGCCGGCGTCGCTCATCAGCACCAGCGCGCCGAGCGCCAGCATGCTCGCGGATGTCTCGAGGCCGCCGGTGAGCACGCCGTCGGCCAGTCCGGCCAGCTCGCGGTCGTCGATCTCGTCGCCGTGCGAGCGGATCAGGGACCCGAGAAGGCCGTCCCCGGGATTGCGGCGCTGCTCGGTGATCAGTCCACCCAGGTAGGTGAGCGACTCGCCGATCGTGTCCAGATTCGTGTGCCCGCCCTCGGCGAGGTCGAAGCGGGCGGTGCTCAACTTCTGGAAATAATCGCGATCCGCGTACGGGACACCGAGCAGCTCGCAGATCGTGAGGGCGGGGATCGGCAGCGCGAAATCGTGCCAGAGGTCCACCGGACCGTCCATCGCCGCCATCGCGTCCAGCCGGCCGGCTACGATCGCGTCGATGCGCGGCTGGAGCCGGGCGAGGCGGCGCATGGTGAACTCGGGGGTCAGCACCTTGCGCAGCCGGCTGTGCACCGGCGGGTCGGCGAATCCGAGGCCGCCCGGGTCCTGGGCGACGCCGATGCCGATCCGCCCGGCGAACTTGCCGAAGTCGTTGCTGTAGCCGTCGATGCTGCCGAGCACCTGCCGGACCGGCTCGTAGCCGGTGACCAGCCAGGCGCGCAGCCCGAACGGCACCGACAGGCGCGCGACCGGGCGCTGCGAGCGCCATTCGGCCATCTGCGGCAACGGGTCGAGGCCCTCGCGGTGCAACGGCCAGAGGATCTTGTCGGGCAACATGGACAAGCCCGCGTACGGGCCGTTGCCGCCGGAGAACCGGCGCGCGACCAGCCCCAGCACCTGTGACCGCATCGCGGACACCATCGCCGTCATGCCCACCGGGTCCTCCACCATGTCCGCCGGATTTTCGTTCGGAGCATGATCACACGGACCTCAACAAATTCCTGTGTGACCCACGATGAAAATCCTCACTCGCCGAGGCCCCCGCCGTCGACAAATCAGGCATAGACGGTTGCGTAACGTACTGGAAGTATCGACGCATGGTAGCCGCCCATGGCTGACGTGCCGATAACCGGGCCCGGGCACGATCCGTGGACCGTGGCGTTGTTCGCCGCGCCCGACCTGCGTCCGCTCGGCTGCGGTGTGCTCGTCGACCGGCGCCGGGTGCTGACCTGCTGGCACGTCGTGAACGGCAAGGCCGATCTGTTCGTCACCTTTCCCAAGGCCGGCGTCTCCCGGGCCGTGCGGCGCGCGGTCAAGGACGTCCGCGGCAGCGCCGAGACCGACGTGGCGGTCCTCGAGCTCGACGAGCCCGCCCCGCCCGAGGCCACCCCGGCGCCGCTGCGGTCGCCGCTGCCCCGGGCGCTCAACGGCGACCAGTGGTGGGCGTTCGGCTTCCCGCACGACTCGCCGCTCGGGGCGGAGGCGCACGGCCGGGTCGGCGGCCCGCTCGCGTACGGATGGGTGGGTCTGGAAACCCGATCGAGGTACGTGGTGAGAACCGGGTTCAGCGGCTCCGGCCTGTGGTCGCGCGACTTCAACGCGATCGTCGGCCTGGTCGGGCAGGCGCGGGCCGGCGGGGCGCACGAGGGCGACGCGCAGGCCGTCACCCTGCACCAGATCGACCAGGACCTGCCCGAGGAAAAGCTGCGCGAGCTCACCGCCTGGTCGGTGGCGGCGGCCGGCGACACCGCGCTCGAGGCGTGGGGCTGGTCGCTGCGCGAGGACGTCGAGGCGGTGCGCCACTGGCGGCCGCGGGCGCGCGGCGTCTCGATCGACACCGAGGGCGGCTACCGGTTCCGCGGGCGCACCACCGCGCTCGCCGAGATCGTCGAGTGGCTGCGCCGCGCCCGGCCCGACCCGCGGGTGCTGATCGTGACCGGCTCGCCCGGCGGCGGCAAGTCGGCGGTGCTCGGCCGGATCGTCACCACCTCCGACAAGGAGGTGCGGGCGGCCCTGCCGGCCGGCGACCACAACGTGGCCGCGCCGATCGGGTCGGTCTCGTGCGCGGTGCACGTGAAGGGCAAGACGGCGCTCGACGTGGCGGTGGAGGTCGCGCGGGCGGCGTCGGTGCGCATTCCGCACACTGTGGACGAGCTGGTGCCGGTGCTGCGCGAAAGGCTGTCGCGCGACGGCGGGCGGCGGCATTTCAACCTGGTCTTCGACGCGCTCGACGAGGCGGTGAACCCGCGGCAGGCGCGGCTGGTCGTGTCGTCGCTGCTGCTGCCGATCGCGCGGCAATGCTCCCGGTACGGGGCGCAGGTCATCGTCGGGAGCCGCCGGGTCGACGACGGCGGCGAGCTGCTGCGCGCGTTCGGGCCGGGGACGCGGCTCATCGACCTCGACCGGGCGGAGTACTTCGCGCCGGAGGACCTCGAGGACTACGCGGAGGCGACGCTGGCGCTGCTCGGCGCGGAACGGCCGGGGAACCCGTACGCGAATCATGATGTCGCCGCCCCGGTGGCCCGCCGCATCGCGGCACTCGCCGACCGGAACTTTCTGATCGCGGGGTTGATCGCGCGCTCGCACGGGCTCTACGACACCGTCGCCGTCACGGCCGAAGAACTTGCGTTCACCGCGACCGTCGACGACGCGCTCGCCGCCTACCTGCAGCGGCTGCCGGCGGTCGACGGGCGGCCAGCCACCGATGTCCTGACCGCGCTCGCCTACGCCCAGGCGCCCGGGCTCTCGCCCGACCTGTGGCAGGTGGCGCTCGAGGCGCTCGGCAGCACGATCGCGCGCGAGGCGCTGATCGGTTTCGTCGGCTCGTCGGCCGCGAACTTCCTGGTCGAGACCAGCAACGAGGCCGGCACCTCGCGGTACCGCCTGTTCCACCAGGCGCTCAACGACGCGCTGTTGCGCGGGCGGGAGAGAAACGGGGCGCGACGGGAGGACGAGGCGGCGCTCGCGGCGCAGTTCGTCGGGCACGGGCGCCGGGTGGGCTGGGCGCGCACCGACGCGTACCTGTTGCGGTCCCTGCCGGCGCTGGCCGCCCGCGCCGGAATGATCGACGCGCTGCTCTGCGACGACGCTTTTCTCCTGTACGCCGACCTGCCGCGCCTCACGCAGCTGGCCGAGCAGGCCGTCTCGCCGGAGGGTCAGGCCCGGGCCCGGCTGCTGCGCCTCACCCCGCACGCGATCCGGGCCGCGCCGGCCGAACGAGCCGCCATGTTCGGCGTCACCGCCGAGCTCGAGCAGCTCGGCAACACGTTCGGCGGGTGGCGCGGCCTGCCGTACCGCATCCGGTGGGCGTCGGCGCCGAGCCGCGCCGAGCACAGCGCGCTGGAGGGACATGCCGGGGCGGTGCGGGCGATCTGCGCGGTCACCGTCAACCGGCGCGCGCTGCTCGCCACGGCCGGCGAATACCGGTACGTGCGGCTGTGGGACCCGGCGAGCGGCCAGCGCTGGGACGTGCCCGTCCGCGGCGATCCCGTCTTCGCGCTCTGCAAGGTCGTGATGGGCGGGCGCACGCTGCTCGCGGCCGGTGGGAACAGCGGAACCGTGTCGCTCATCGACCCGATCGACCGGCGCGTGGCGGGGACCCTCGCCGGCCCGGCCGTGCCCATCCGCGCGCTCACCACGGTCACCGTGGGCGAGCAGCCGCACCTCGCCGCCGGCGCCGACGACGGCATGGTCCGCACGTGGAGTCTCGCCGACGGAAAGTTGCGCAGCTACGAGGCGCACTCCGCCGGGGTCCGGGCGGTGACCACGTTCCGCAGCGGTGGCCGGCAACTGTTGCTCAGCGCCGGCGCCGACCTTCAGGTACGCGTCTGGGACCCGTCGACCGGTCAGGCGGTGAGCGCCCTCGACCTGCTCGCCCTCGCCGGCAACGTCGACAGCCTGCGCGCCGCGCGGATCATGGCGGTCAAGGGCCAGGGCGTGCTGGTCACGGCGAACGGCACGGACGCGCGGATGTGGAACCTGCGCAGCGGCGGCGCCCCCGGCCCGGTCCTCGGCGGACACAGCAAGGCGGTCCGCGACGTCGTTCCCGTCAACGTCGCCGGCCGGACCCTGGTCGCCACGTCCGCGGCCGACGGCGACGTGCGCGTCTGGGACCCGTCCGACGGCCGCTGCCTGCGGGTGTTCTCCGGCCACACCGACGTCGTGCACGCGCTCTGCACGCTGACCGTCGACGGGCACGACTTCCTCGCCTCGGCCAGCCGCGACCGCACCGCCCGCCTGTGGACGGTCTCCGGCGCCGAGGCCCGCCCCGGGCCGACCGGCCGCGGCGGGCGGGTCAGCATCGCCTGCTCCATCCGGGTCGCCAACCGCCGCCTGGTCGCCGTCGCCGACGGCGAGAGCGGGCCCGTACGCCTGCAGGACGTCGAAACCGGCGCCGAGACACACACCCTCGAAGGGGTCGCGACCTCCGTCATCGGCCTGTGCCCGGTGGCCGGCTCGCACGAGCTGCTCGCCATCGCCACCAAGCGCGGGCTGCTGGCCACCTGGGACCCGACGGTCACCCGCGGACGGCACACCCTCTACCGCCGCTTCGAGACCGTGCACGCGATCTGCACGATGCACGGCCGCGACGGCACCCCGATGGTCGCGGTGGTCGGCGACCGCCGCCTCTACTTCCACCGCCCCGGCGCCGACCGCCTGATGGCGAGGCATCGTCTGGGCGGCTTGATCCCCGACGGCGAGATCGCGTCGCACCTCGAGACGATCCACACCGTGTGCCCGGTCTCCGTCGACGGGAGCACGATGCTCGCCACGGCCGGCGACGACCCCACGGTGATGCTGTGGACCCCGGGCGGGCGGCCGGTCGCGGCGCTGAAGGGACATCGCGGCCCGGTGCGTTCCCTGGCCACGGTCGCCGCCGGCGACCGGGTGCTGCTGGCAAGCGGCAGCGACGATCAGACCGTACGGCTGTGGGAGCCGGCCACGCGGCAATGCGTAGCGTCCCTCGCCGGTCATCTCGACGGCGTCGACGCCTTGTGTCCGGTCACCGTGGACGACCGGCCGATGCTGGCCTCCGGTGGCCGCGACCGCACCGTACGCGTGTGGGATCCGGCCGGCCGGTCGCTGGTGCTGGCGATTCCGGTGCACCACCCGGTGCTGGCCTGCCTGGAGGTGTCGGGCCTGCTATTCGTGGGGCTGACCACGGGGTCGCTCGCGCTCGACCTCAACACCAGGCGCAACGAGCTCGCCCACTTCCGCGAGATCTAATCAGAGCCACGGCAGCCAGCCCGCTCAAACCAGACCCCACCTATACAGGTGTCTAGCGGCGCACCTTGAACCTCAGGTGCAGCACCCGCTCGCCCTGGATGACCACGTGCGGATCCTCCAGCAGATGCCGGCCGTGGACGCTGCCGAAGTAGCGTTTCCCCGATCCGAACACCACCGGCGCGACGTCCATCGCCACCTCGTCCACCAGGCCCGCCGCGAGGATCTGGCCGCCCACCTCGCCGGCGTTTGACCGCGATGTCGCGGTCCGCCGAGGTTGACGAACAGGTGCGCCGACGGCATCGGCGGGACGTTCATCCGCCGGTGGCGCGGCATTCCGGTCAGGCAGTAGATGTCGTCGATGAACAGGTCGAGCGGCGGGGCGGGCACCCGGCCGACGTATTCCATGGGCCCATTCTGTCCTCAGCGGGTCGCCGTACGTCGGGCGTGCCGCTTGGCCCGGGCCATCCGCCACAGGAACGCAGGCGTCGGCGGGACCCAGCCGAGCTGGGTGGCCATGCCGAGGTCGTCGCGGTTGGCCCAGTGCTCGGCGACCTGCCCGTCCGCGATGCGGAACCAGTGGGTCTGCGTGATCGCGAACGTGCGGCCGGTCGGCGGGACGGCCTGGGCCACTTCGCCATGCTCGTCGTAGGCCACGAACGGCCCGACGTGGCGCCCCGACATCGTGCAGTGCACGGCGATCAGGTCGCCGCCGGCCACCGTGTCGTGGACCTCGAAGCTCAGGTCCGCGAACGCGGCTCGGAGCCAGCGGGCGGTGGCCGCGAACGCGGCCGGTCCCTGGCCCCGGCAGGCCGGCGGCTCGTCCTTCGCCTCACGGTTGACCGCTTGCGGGTGGACCACCTCGGTCAGATCGTCGAGGTCACCGGAGGCCATGATCGTCATGGAGCGAATGCAGGCGTCGGTGTCGATGGTGTGCATGATGCCTCCTCGAGAGATATCAGATACAGTTGAACAGCATTCAATACTGTTGGACGGTACTCAATGACTCGTCGCGTATACGACAACACCCGCCGCGCCGAGCAGGCGCGACTCACCCGCCGCCGCGTCCTCGACGCCGCCCGCGATCTGCTCGTCGAACGCGGCCCGGCGGCGGCCACCATGCGCGACGTGGCCGCGCATGCAAGCGTCTCGGTCGAGACGGTCTACAAGCTGTTCCGCACCAAGGCGGCACTGATCAAAGACGTGTACGACGTCACCCTCGCCGGCGACGACGAGCCGATCCCGATGATCGACCGTCCCGAGATCCAGGCGGTGCTCGCCGCGACCGGCCCCCGCGACAAGCTCGCCCGCTACGCCTTCGCCGCCCGCCTGATCGGCGAACGCGTGGGGCCGCTGCTCGCCAGGCTGCTCGCCGGCGCCCGCGGTGGCGACCCCGAGTTGTCGCAGTTCCGCGAGACCATCAACCAGGAGCGGATGGCCGGCGCCGGCGGGGTCGTGCGCCACCTCGCCGACACCGGTGGCCTGCGCGCCGGCGTCGACCCCGGCCGGGCGACCGACATCGTCTGGACGCTGATCTCGCCCGAGGTCTACGAGCTGCTCGTGAGCGACCGGGGCTGGTCACCCGACGAGTACGAGCGGTGGCTGGCCCAAGCGTTGACCGACGCTCTCGCCGCGAGCTGAGCCGCAAGCTGAGCAGATGCCGTGTCCTTGGGCGAGTCCGGGCGCGCGGGATTCTCGCGGCAACGGGGTGGGTGATCGAACGCCCTCGCGCGCATGGTGGGATGCACGCACTTTCAAGAGGGCGAGCAATGGCGCAGAACTGGACAGTCGTGCCGTTCGAGGTACCGGCGGACGCCGCCGAGGCGGAACGGATTCAAGAGTCCTTGCGGGAGCGGCTGCTGCTTCCGCAGGACCACATGCCGACGCCGGCGACCGTCACCGGCGTGGACATCTCGTACGCCGTGGGCAGCCGCCGGGCGGTGGCCGCCGCGGTCACGGTGGACGTGCAGAACCTCTGGGTGCGCGAGGCTGCCACGGCCGAGGGTGACATCAGTTTCCCGTACGTGCCGGGCTTGCTGGCCTTTCGCGAGCTGCCCCTGTTGCTGGAGGCCCTCGGCCGCCTCGAGCACCGGCCGCAGCTGCTCGTCTGCGACGGGTACGGCGTCGCCCACCCGCGACGTTTCGGCCTCGCCAGCCATCTCGGGGTGCTGTTCGACCTGCCGGCCTTCGGGATCGCGAAGACGCTGTACCTGGGCAGTCACACCGAGCCCGGCCCGCGCCGCGGCGAGTGGTCGCCGCTGACCGACGGGGACGAGGTGCTCGGCCGGGCGGTGCGTACCCAGACCGAGGTCAACCCGGTGTACGTCTCGGTGGGGCACCGGATCAGCCTGGCCGACGCCACCGACCTGGCGATCGCGCTGAGCTCACACTTCCGGATCCCGGAGCCGACCCGCCAGGCCGACATCGTCTCGCGGCAGGTGTTGCGCGACAGCTGGCGCGGCATGATCTGAAATATCGCATGACCGCACGGCGGCGAACCCGCACACTTTTCGCGTGCACTCCCCGATCACGGTGACCCCGGCCCAGCTGCCCGGCCTGCTGCTGCACGTAGCGGTCGTGCGGCCGGTTTTCGTGTGGGGTGCGCCCGGCATCGGCAAGAGCACGCTGGTCCGCGACTTCGCGGCGTCGCTGGGCCTCGAGTGCGTGACGCTGGTCGGCACGCAGCTGGCCGCCGAGGACCTGATCGGCGTGCCCGAGCTGCGCGACGGTCGCAGCCGGTTCGCGCCGCCCGAGTCGATCGCCCGCGACGAGCCGTACTGCCTTTTCCTCGACGAGCTCAACTCGTCGAGCGCCGACGTGCAGAAGGCGTTCTACTCGCTGATCCTCGACCGGCGCATCGGCGCCTACGAGCTGCCGGCCGGGTCGATCGTGATCGGCGCGGGCAACCGGTCCAGCGACAACGCGCTCGCCCGACCGATGGCGTCGGCGCTGGTGAACCGGCTCGTCCACGTGCACCTGCGCGCTACGCACGCCGACTGGCACGCGTGGGCGTCGGAGGCCGGCATCCACCCGTGGATCATGTCCTAGTCCGAGCGCCCCGACCACCTGTGGGCGCAGCCGCCGAAGACCGAGGAAACTTTCTCCACGCCGCGCAGCTGGCACATGCTCTCCGACGCGATGCGCTCGTGCGGCGATGCCCTCGGCGACGACACGCTGGGCGTGCTCGCGGCGGGAACCCTGAGCCCGGCGCACGCGAGCGCATTCTGCGGTTACGCGAAAGTCGTCCGCCACCGGTTCGGCCTCGACGCGATCCTGCGCGGCGACGCCGGCTGGCCGGCCGCGTCGGAAGACCGCGACCTGCTGTACTTCCTGGCCGAAACCTTCCGCGCCCGCCTGCGGAAAGACCTGCCGGCCGCGAAAGACAAGGCGCCGGCGTCGGTGCGGCATTTCGCGCACCGGGCGAAAGCGCTGCTGGTCGAGCTTTCCGAGCTGTCGCTGGAATGCGGCCGCCTGGTGATAGCCGCCGACGAGGACGGCGCGCCGGCACTGCCCGCCTGGTTCCTGGTCGAGGTGAGCCGCGATCTGCCCCGGCTGGTGGCCGCGCGCGCATGAGCCGCCGGAAGGAGCAGCAGAAAGACCCGAACACGCTCGCTTTCGAGGCCGCGTGGCGATCCCTCGCGCCCCACCCGATGTTCGCCGAGATGACCACCGGCTCCTGGCGCCGCCCGGTTGCCACCGCCGACCTGACCGGAAAGTCGGCCCTCGTCACGGTCGACGCTTCCGGGGCGATCCGGGCTGACAAGGCGCGCAAGCTCGACGCCGAGGAGTGGATCTGGGCGATCGCGCATTGCCTGCTCCACCTCGGTTTCGGCCACCTCGACGAAACCGCCGGGCGCGATCGCGCGTACCAGGAGGTCGCCTGCCTCGCCGTCGCGCGCTTCCAGCGGGCGGTGAAGGTCGGCCGCGAGCCCATCGCCCTCCCCCGCGAGCTGCCCGCCACCGACGAGACCCAGTTGCTGCGCGCCTGGCGGCGCGACGGGGTGCCGGCCGAGTGCTTCGGTCTCGCCGATCTCCGGTACGGCGGGGAGCACGGCGCCCGTACGCAGCAGGACCCGCAGTGGCAGCAGCGGTTCGCCGTCGGCCTCTCGGCGGCAGCGGTCGCCGCGGTGGAGGTCGCGGGCGGCGCCCGTACGTCGATGACCGCATCCGGAAGCCGGCGGCGTCCCTGGCAGCTGGCCCTCAGCTGGTTCGTCGGGTCGTACCCGCTGCTCGGCGCCCTCGCCGCGCGGTTCACCCTCGTCGCCGACGCCGGCCTGGCGCGCGACTGGGACATCGCGATCGCCGCCGTCTCGGCCGAGGCCGGCGAGATCTACGTCAACCCGCTGCGAAACCTCGACGAGGCCGAGTGGCGTTTCGTCCTCGCGCACGAAATGTTGCATGCGGCGCTGCGGCACGGCGACCGGGCCGGCTGGCGCGACCGCGAGCTGTGGAACGTGGCCTGCGACTACGTGGTGAACGGCTGGCTGGTCGAGATGGGCGTCGGCGTGCTGCCGGACGGCCTGCTGCACGATCCCTCGCTGGCCGGCATGTCCGCCGAGGACGTGTACGACCGGATCGCCACCGACCTGCGCCGGGCGCGAAAGTTGCTCACCTCGCGCGGCGACATTCTCGGCGAGCCGCTGCCTTGGCGCGGGCCGCGCTCGGGTGCCATCGACCTCGACGAGTACTGCCGGCGTGCGCTGCTGACCGGCTACGCCTACCACCTGAGCAGCGGGCGTGGCCTGCTCCCGGCCGGGCTGGCCGCCGAGATCAAGGTGCTCGAGCAGCCGCCGCTGCCGTGGGACGTGCGGCTGGCTCGCTGGTTCGACGAGCACGTGCCCGCGCCTACGCCGATCCGCAGCTACGCCCGGCCCTCCCGCCGGCAGGCGTCTACACCGGACATTCCCCGCCCGGGGCGGCACCTGCCGGAGGAGGTCGTACGGCGGTGCACGTTCGGCGTCGTCGTGGACACATCCGGCTCGATGAACCACGAGCTGATGGGCAAGGCGCTCGGCGCGATCGCGTCGTACTCGCGAGCCAGGGACGTGCCGGCCGCGCGCGTGGTGTTCTGCGACGCGGCGGCCTACGACGCCGGATATCTGCCGGTCGACGACATCGCCGGGCGGGTGCGGGTGCGCGGCCGGGGCGGCACCGTCCTGCAGCCGGCGATCTCGCTGCTGGAGCGGGCCTCCGATTTCCCGCCGACGGCCCCGATCCTCGTCATCACCCACGGCGAGTGCGACGTCCTGCGGGTGCGCCGCACCCACGCCTACCTGACGCCGCGCGGCGCCCGGCTGCCGTTCACCCCGCGCGGTTCCGTTTTCGAGCTCCGCTGAATCACCACGGCACCGGGCCGTCGTCGTCGAAGAAGGCGCCGGTCGGGCCGTCGTCCGGGATCGTCGCGAGGTGGATCGCGATCTGCGCGCCCTGCTGCGGAGTGCGCACCCCGCGGTGTCCGTTCAGGTCGGTCGCGCAGAAGCCCGGGCAGCCGGCGTTGATCAGGATGTTCGTGTCGCGCAGTTCCTTCGCGTACTGGATGGTGACCGCGTTGAGGAAGCTCTTCGACGGTGCGTAGGCGGCCGAGATCGGCCCGGTCTCGCCGCCGGGCGTGCTCTGCCGGGCCAGCGACCCGACGGTGCTCGACATGTTCACGATCCTCGGCTTCGCCGACCGGCGCAGCAGGGGAAGCAGCGCGTTGGTGACGCGGATGACCCCGATGACGTTGGTCTCCACGACGGTCCGCACGATCGCCGGGTCGACGAGCGTGGGTTCCTGGGGCCGGCCGCCGGTGATCCCGGCGTTGTTGACCAGCACGTCGAGCCCGCCGCGCTCCTCCAGCAGCCGGGCGGCCGCCGCCACGCTCGCGTCGTCGGTCACGTCGAGCGGCACGCCGAACGCGTCCACGCCCGCGGCCCGCAGTTTCGCGACGGCCTCCTCCCGGCGCGCGTCGTCCCGGGCGCCGACACCCACGCGCCAGCCGAGCGCGCCCAGGCCGGCCGCGATCTCGTACCCGATTCCCTTGTTCGCGCCGGTGACCAGCGCGATCGTCGTCGTTTCGCTCATGACCCGATCCTGTCCGCCATGCCGCGAGGCCTCCAACACCGTGTGGGTAAGCGGCGATACCGGGCGGGTATCGCCGCGGCGATGCGCTCCGCCACCATCCCGGCGGTGCGCTCCGCCACCATCCCGGCGGGACGCGATACCGGGCGGGTATCGGTAGCGTGGACGGGGTGGAAACGCGGGAGCTGCGATATTTCGTCGCCGTCGCCGAGGAGCTGCACTTCGGCCGGGCGGCGGTGCGGCTCGGCATCGCGCAGCCGCCGCTGTCCCGGGCGATCGCGCTGCTGGAGCGCCGGATCGGAGTTTCGCTACTGGAACGAAACAGCCGCGGCGTCACGCTGACCGAGGCGGGCGCCGTGCTGCTGCGCGAGGGCCGGGCCGCGCTGGACGCGGTGGAGGCCGCCGAGCGCCGCACCCGCCGGGCCGTGCCCGGCAAGCCCGGGCTCGTGCTGGTCACCAAGGCGGGCGCGGCCGGCGAGCTGCTGGCGAAACTTCTCGACGCGTACGCGGCCGAGCCCGGCGCCGTCGACGTCGAGGTGCTGCTGTCCGGGGTCGGCGAGCAGGAGCGCCTGCTGCGCGACGGCCGCGCCGACGTGGCGCTGCTGCATCTTCCGTTCGACTCGACCGCCGGCTTCGACATCGAGGAACTGACGACCGAGAGCCAGGTGGCGGTGCTGCCGGCCGGCCACCCGCTCACCACCCGCGCCGGCCTGCGGATGGCGGACGTGGCCGCGCTCCCGGGCCTGCCGCTGCCCCGCTGGCCCGGCGCGGACGGCGCCTACCCGAGCGGGCCGGGCCCCGAGGTGCACGACAGCACGCAGTTGCTCCAGCTCATCGCGCTGGGCCGGGCGTCGGCGGTGCTGCCCGAGTCGTGCCGGCCGCAGCTGGGCCACGGCCTCGCGGCGGTGCCGATCGTCGACGCGCCGCAGGTCACGACGGTGATCGCGTGGCCACCGCACAGCCGCTCGCTGGCCCTGGCGGGCCTGGTCCGCGCCGCGACGCGCCTCTAGGCCGGCCCACCGCCCGAGCAGCAGAGGCCGGCATCGAGTGCGACGCCACAGCCCCGCGAAATGGGCCGGGTCGTACGGCCGGAACCCGCCCTACCACCCGGCCGCCCGGCGAGCTGATGACCGGAACGCCGTTCGGCGCCGCCGTCAGCGGGGCGCGGGGAGGGCGACCGCGTTCTGGTCGCCGTAGGCGGTGAAGAACTTGTCGCGGAACTCGTCCATCCGCCAGACCGGGGTGTCGGCCTTCGGGCGCAGGCCGTCGGCCCAGCTCCAGTCGGCGATGCGCTCGAGGGCGGACTTGTCGTGGGCGATGATCGTGATGGGGATGTCGTGGCTGGCGCCGGCGCCGCTGACGATCGACATCGGCTGGTGGTCGCCGAACATGATCAGGACCAGGTTCTTGTCGCCGTACTTCTGCACCCAGGAGATGAGGCTGTCGACGGAGTAGGCGATCGACTTCGCGTACTGGACCTGCGTGCGCTCCGACGAGTTCCACAGCGTCGTGCGTTTCTCGGCGCCCTTCACCATCGGGGCGTAGATGCTGCCGTCGCCGACCTGGTCCCAGTCGACCATCTGCGGGATCGGGGTCCACGGCTCGTGACTGGAGGTCAGGGTGATCTCGGCCATCAGCGGGCCCTGCTTCTTCGAGTACACGTTTTGCTGGAATGCGGAAAGCGTGTACTGGTCGGGCATCCGGGACCAGCCGAATCGAGGGCCCCGGTAGCCGAGGTTCCGCGAGTCGTAGACGGTGTCGTAGCCGTAGAACGACGCCTCCGGCCAGGCCACCGTGTTGCCCGGCTCCATGCCGACGGTCTGCCATCCGGCGTTGTGGAAGGCGCTGGTCAGCGTGATCCGGTTGCTGGCGGTGAGCTGCCCGTACCGCTGCTGGCTGGTGATCCACAACCCGCTCTGGAAACTTGCGTGCGCGAGCCAGCTGCCGCCGCCGAAGGTCGAGGAGGTCAGCCAGCCGGATTTCGCGGAGAAACCGGCGGCCGAAAGTTTCTTCTCATCGGCGTCGATCGTCGGGGAAACTATCGCGTTCATCCCGGGGTCGGTGAGGACCGAGCGGCCGTAACTTTCCACGACGCCGATCACCACGTCCTTGCCGGCCAGGCTGCTGACGAGATCCTGGGGGGCGACGTTGCGGTAGGGATCGTGCTCCGACGCGTACGCGAACTGCCGTTGATCCTTGATCGCGGCCGGCACCTGGGTCACCGTCGTCTTGAGCAGGTCGGCGGCCGTGTCGGAGGCAACCGGGGCGTTGGGGAACCAGGTGAGCCCGCTGATCGCGAGAGCGATCCACACTGCGCTCAGCCCGACGAGCGTGCGTCGCGCCGGCCCCGGAAAGCGCATGGTCAGCCGGGTGAGGCGCAGCACCGCGAGCGTGCACACCAACAGCGCGAGCAGCGACAGCACGACGGCCCCGACGGCGGCCGCGATCGCCTTGCCGCGGCCGTCGGTCTCGGTGAGCGCGTTGTACCCGTCCTGGAACAGCGGCCAGTCGAGCACCGGGTTGAACCGCCGGCCGAGCACGATCCGGAAGCCCATGTTGACGACTTTCAGGATCACCACGAAACCGAGCCCGATGCCGAACAGCGTCGCGACCGGCTTCCGCCATTTCGGCGACAGCGCGAGCAGCACCGCCGCCCCGATGATCACCTCGATCGGGAGCCGCAGGAACGCCGCCTCGAGGAAAGTTCCGTTCTTCGGTTTTGCGACGGCATCGGGTACGACCAGCGCCACGTACACGAGGACCGCGGCCAGGACGGTGAGCACCGCGCCGGAGATGGTGCGGATTCGGCGGAGCAGCAAAATTTTCGTCCCTCGCAGCGCTCGGTGAACAACCCGGTCACCGTTGGGTACGGATCAAGGCCGTCCGGCGGTTCATCGCTCAGGGGGTGACAATGGCGAAATTCGGGTCGGGCGCGTCCAGGACGGACGTCAGCCGGCCGAGAACCTCCGGGTCACCATCGATGGTGATGCCATCATGACCCCTGCCTGCAAGTGCCGGCAGCGCCGCGACCGGCAGCGCCGCGACCGACAGGAGCAGCGTAACCGCGGCGACCATCCTTCAGAACGGGTATGACCTGGGCGTGTCACGCAGGGTGATCCACTGGAGCTCGGTGAAGTCCTCGCTCGCGAACTGCAGGCCGAACCGGCCCCAGCCGCTCTCCTTGAGGCCGCCGAAGGGCATCTGCGGCTCGTCGTTCACCGTCTGGTCGTTGATGTGCACGATCCCGACCTCGAGGCGCCGGGCCAGGTCGAGCGCGGCGTAGGTGTCGGCCGAGATGATGCCGGCGGTCAGGCCGAAGCGGGAGGCGTTCGCGCGGGCGATGGCCTCCTCCGCGCCGTTGACGGTCTCGAGCAGCGCCACCGGGCCGAAAGTTTCCTCGAAGGCGATCTCCGCCTCCGGCGGGACGTCGGTGAGGACGGTGGGCGGGTAGCAGGGCGGCGCGGCGACGCCGCCGGTCAGCAGGCGGGCGCCGAGCGAGACCGCCTCCGAGACCCGCCGGTCGACCAGGCTCAGCGCCCACTCGTTGATCAGTGGGCCGACCACGGTGGCGGGGTCGCGCGGGTCGCCGACCGGCAGCCGCGAAACTTTCTCGACGAACCGTTCGGTGAAGGACGCGGCGACGGCCCGATCGACGATGACGCGGCGCACGCACATGCAGATTTCGCCCTGGTGGACGAAAGCGCCGTAGGCGGCGGCGTCGACGGCGAGCGAAAGGTCGGCGTCGGCGAGCACGATCAGCGCGTTGTGCCCGGAAAGTTGCAGCACCGGCCGCTTGAGGTGCCGCGCCGCCAGCTCGGCGAGACGCCGCCCGGTGACCGTCGACCCGGTGAAGCTGATCCGCCGCACCAGCGGATGAGTGACCAGTTCCTCGGCGATCATCCCGGCGTCCCCGGGCGCGTGGGTGACCACGTTGACCGCTCCGGCGGGCAGCCCGGCCTCCTCGAAGACCGAGGCCCACAGCGTCCCGCCGGTGATCGGCGACTCCTCGCTGGGCTTGAGCACGACCGTGTTGCCCAGCGCGAGCGGCCCCACGATCGCCCGTCCGGCCAGCGTCAGCGCCGCGTTCCACGGCGCGATCGCCGCGACCACCCCGACCGGCCGCCGCACGGCGAGGGCCCGCGACCCGGGCAGATCGGTCGGCAGCACTTGACCGGTCGGCGTGTGCGCCAGCGATCCGGCCTGCCGCAGCATGGCCAGGCAGAAATCGAACTGGAGATTCGCGAAATACGGACCGCACCCGGTCTCGGCCGCGAGCAGGCCGATCACCGGCGAGCGCCGCCGCTCGAGCGCGTCCGCGGCCCGGATGAAGATCAGCTGCCGGTCGCTGGGCGCCATCGCCGACCAGGCCGGGAAGGCGGCCTGAGCAGCCTCGATCGCACGCCGCGTGTCTTCGCCGTCGCCCGATGCCACCTCGGCGAGCACCGCCCGGCTCCACGGGTCGTAGTCGGGGTGCCGGCGCCCGCTGATCGACGCGACCCGGGTGCCGCCGATGTGGTGCAGGACCGGCTCGATCATGGCCCGATGCTAACCGGCCGCAACGTGTAACCGACCGGGAGCAGCCGGAACGGCAGCCTGTCGTCGGCGAGGCTCCAGAGCCGCCTGCCTTCCCGCCGGAGCCCCAGCAGGGACCGCCCGGGCGGGCTCGCCAGGACGACGAGGAAGACGAGGTGACCGGCGAGGATCGAGTACTGCGGGTCGATCGTCGCGCCGACGGTCTGCGCGACGCCGAGGACCATGCCGCCCCAGAGCGTGCCCCATAGCGAGCCGAGGCGGCCGATCACCACCGCCTCGAACGCGAAGATGAGCTGGGTGGGCCCGAGTTGTTCCAGAGGTGCTTTCCATGAACGCCTCCAGGGACTTGTGCCGAGGAAGGTAGGAGTGTCGCAGGTCACACGTCAACGCGATGTTCGAATATCCGGAACGGCCGTTGATATGGTGCAACGCCATGACGGCGCCGTCGTTCTCCCAGTCGCTCGAGCGCGGCCTGCGGATTCTCAGCCAATTCGCCACCAGCGGCCCGGTCCTCGGCATCGCCGACCTGTCCCGCGCCGTCGACCTCAACCGCAGCACCACCCACCGCTACGTGGCGACGCTGACCAGCCTCGGCTTCCTCCAGCAGGACCCGGACACCCGCAAGTACTCGCTCGGCCCGCGGGTCGTCGACCTCGGCTTCGCCGCGATCAGCTCGATGGAGATCACCGGGGTCGCGGCCGGGCACCTGCAGGCGCTCTCCGACGAGACCGGCTGCGCGGCGAGCATGGCGGTCCTCGACGGCGCCGACATCGTGTACGTCGAGCGGCGTCGCTCGCGGCGCACGGCCGGCGTCGCGGTCGATCTCAACCTGCACGTCGGGTCGCGGCTGCCCGCCTACTGCACGTCGATGGGCAAGGTGCTGCTCGCCTACCGCGAGCCGGCCGCGCTGCGCGGGCTGCTCGACCGGATGGACCTCGCGCGCCGGGGTCCGAAAACGATCACCGTACGGGAACAGCTGGTCGCCGCCCTGGCAAAGGTGCGCCAGGCCGGCATCGCGGTGAACGACGAGGAGCTCGCGCCCGGGCTGCGCTCGATCGCCGCGCCGATCCGCGACCGCTCCGGCCACGTCGTCGCCGCGATCAACGTCGCCGTGCACCTGACGACCTGGACGACCTCGGTCGAGTCGGTGGTCAGCCGGCTCGGCGGGCCGCTGCGGCGCACGGCGAACGACATCTCGCACCAACTGGGTTACCGTTCGAATATGTGAAACACCGCGTTGTTTCGCGACTGTTTCGGGCCTAGATTCGGCGCAACTTTCTTCCGGTTTCGTCTGGGGAGGCGCCGACGATGGCTCTGCTCGATCAGTCCCGCTGGAATGACCAGATCTTCGAGGGCGGGTCGTGGCGCCCCGGCAGCGGCGCCGCCACCGACGTGATCGAGCCGGCCACCGGCGAATCGCTCGGCCAGGTCAATCTGGCCACCCCCGACGACGTGGCCCGGGCCGCCAAGGTCGCCGCCGACGCCCAGCGCGAGTGGGCCGCCGTGCCGCACTCCGCCCGGGCCGCCGTCCTGCGCAAGGCCGCGCAGCTGTGGGCCGAGCACGCCGAGGAGATCAGCTGGTGGAACGTGCGGGAGGTCGGCGCGATCCCCGGACTGGCCGGCTTCGCCCTGCACGTCGCCGAGCAGGAGTGCTGGGAGGCCGCGGCGCTGCCCAGCCAGCCGTACGGGTCGTTGATCCCCTCCGAGGAGCCGCGGCTCTCGATGGTCCGCCGCTACCCGGTCGGGGTGGTCGGGGTGATCTCGCCGTTCAACGTGCCGATCATCCTGGGCATCCGCTCGGTCGCGCCCGCGCTCGCCCTCGGCAACGCGGTGCTGCTCAAGCCCGATCCGCGTACGGCGGTCACCGGCGGCCTCGTGCTCGCCCGGATCTTCCAGGAGGCCGGGCTGCCCGACGGCCTGCTCCAGGTGCTGATCGGCGGCGCCGACGTCGGCGAGGCCATCCTCACCGACCCCCGGGTGCCGGTCATCTCGTTCACCGGCTCCACCGAGGCGGGCCGCCGGGTCGGCGCCCTCGCGGGCAGCCACCTCAAGCGCGCCCACCTCGAGCTCGGCGGCAACTCGGCGCTGCTGATCCTCGACGACGCCGACGTGGACGCCGCGGTCAACCTGGCCGCCTGGGGCAGCTTCTTCCACCAGGGCCAGATCTGCATGACGACCGGCCGCCACCTCGTGCACGAGCGCATCTACGACGACTTCGTCGAGCGCCTCTCCGACAAGGCGGCCAAACTCCCGGTCGGCGACCCGGCCCGCGAGCAGGTGGCGCTGGGCCCGGTGATCGACGGCGGTCAGCGCGACAAGATCCACGACCTGGTGACCTCCTCGGTCGGCGACGGCGTGCGGCTGGCCGCCGGCGGCACCTTCGACCGCCTCTTCTACCAGCCCACGGTCATCGCCGGGGCCGGCGCCACGACGCCCGCGTTCGCCAAGGAGATCTTCGGCCCGGTCGCCCCGGTGGCCAGCTTCGGCAGCATCGAGGAGGCGATCGCCCTGGCCACGAACACCGAGTACGGCCTGTCGCTGGGCATCGTCACCCGCGACGCGATGCGCGGCGTCGAGCTGGCCGACAAGATCCCCACCGGCATCGTCCACATCAACGACCAGACGGTGAACGACGAGGCCAACGCCCCGTTCGGCGGCACCGGAGCGTCGGGTACCGGCTCCCGCTTCGGTGGCGCCCAGGCCAACATCGACGCCTTCACCGACACCCGTTGGCTGACCGTCCGCAGCCAGCCGGCGGCGTTCCCCTTCTAGCTCTTCCCCGGCGGGTCACGCCGCCGGCCGGGGCTGCCCCTGCGGGTCACGCCGCCGGCCGGGGGCTTCCCCGGTCAGAAAGAACGTCGCCGCCCTCCTGGCCCCGCCGGTCGGCGGGCGGCGACCCGGATCGGTGGCGCCGGCCTCTCCCCCCGACGGCCGGCGCCCCGCCGTTCCTCTGCCCACGGTGCCGGGGCAGGGGCAACGGCGGCTTTCTCGCACTGCCCGAAATCTCCTTCTGTCCAAATCGGATGGACGGGGTTGCCCCCTGCGTCGTGCCGGGTTTCGATGCCACTCGAACCAACGACTACGGGGGATGTCGTATGAGAAGAATCAGTCTGTTCGCCGCGTCCGCGACCGTCGCGCTGGTCGTGACCACGCTGGTGACGCCCGCCGCGGCCGAGGCCTCCGGGCCCAACGCGGTCGTCGTCTGGAACAGCAACGCCCAGACCGCCATCTACGAGGTTGCCCGCCAGGGGCCGTATGTCGCGCCGCGCAGCTTCGCGATGGTGCAGGGCGCGGTCTACGACGCGGTCAATGCCATCGCGGGTACGCCCTACCAGCCGTACCTGATCTCTCCTCGCAGCCACCGGGGCGACTCCGCCGACGCTGCCGTGGCCACCGCGGCACATCGCGTGCTCGTCTCGATCTTCCCGGCGCAAACCGCGTCGCTCGACGCCATGTATGCCGAGTCGCTCGCCGCGATCCCGGACGGGCGGGGCAAGTCCGGCGGCATAGCGGTCGGCACGCAGACCGCCGATGCGATGATCGCCGCGCGGGTGGACGACGGCGCTTTCGACCCGTCCGACGCCTGGACCGCCGGCACGACGCCGGGCGTGTGGCGGCCCACCCCGCCGACGAACGCGTCGGACGGCGCCTGGGTCGGGTCGCTGCGCTCGTTCGTGATCCCGCGCAACGACATGTTCCGCACCTCGGGGCCGCCCGCGCTGACCAGCCGGCAGTACGCCCGTGATGTCAACGAGGTGAAGGCGATCGGCGGCGTCACCAGCGCGGTCCGCACCCAGGACCAGACCGAGGCGGCGATCTGGTGGCACGACCGGCGGCTCACCGAGTGGGCGATCAAGCGCCAGCTCGCGGAGACGCAACACCTGAACACGCTGCAGACCGCCCGGATGTTCGCGATGGCGGACGTGGCGAACGCCGATTCACTTATCGCGTGCTTCAACGAGAAGAAACACTGGAGCTTCTGGCGCCCGGTCACGGCCGTGCAGGAGGCCTCGAACGACGGCAACCCGGCCACCACCGGCGACCCGGCCTGGATGCCGCTGCTGGTCACGCCGCCGTTCCCCGACTACACCTCCGGCCACACCTGCTCCACGGCCACCATCATGACGACGCTGCGGATGTTCTTCGGCCGTGACGACATCCCGTTCAGTGCCTACAGCGCCGACTCGGGAACGACCCGTAACTTCGACAGCTTCTCGGCGGCCCTCGACGAGGTGGTCGAGGCCCGCATCTGGGGCGGCGTCCACTTCCGCGCCGCCGACGAGCAGGGCGTCCGTATCGGCAACGGCGTCGCCTACTACGTCCTGTCCCACGAGTTCCGCCGGCGCTGAGCAAGGCCGGCGCTGAGAGAAAGGGACGCCGGGCCGCGGGTGAGTGTGACCATCAGTGACTCATGACTTCCGCGGCCCGAGCGTCCCGGTTCCTTCAAGCGTGACGTTCTCCCAGGTCAACGGCAAGATCTCGGAACGAAGTACAAGCCTGTAGTTCGTCGCGCTCTCATTCGCCCGGGGTGTAGGGCGGCGCGACGCCCCATCCCCAGCGCGGGACCGGCGCCTGCTGCACGATGTCGGCGCCGGGCGCCGCGTTGGCCATCGCGATCCGGGTGCCCCACTCGACGTAGCCGACGAACGCGGCCCGGAACTCGGGGTCGGACGGCAGGCCCGCGTCGTCGGCCGCGAGGCTCATCAACGATGCGAACCGGAACCGCTGCTCGGGGGTGATGCCGAGGCCGACGTGCTTGTTGACCATGCGGTGGTAGCCGCCGAGGTCGCTCGTGTACGTGGCGGGCCCGCCGAAGACCTCGATCCACCAGGCGGTGACATGCTCGCGATGTTCGGTGGACACGCCGCCCGGAAACAGCGGGGAGAGCAGGTCGTCGTGGTCGACCCGGTCATAGAACGCGTTGATCAGGCGTTCGAAGGCGGCGTCCCCGCCGGCCCACGCGTAAAGGCTCGGAGTCTCTGACACCTACAACAGTGTAATCATGTAATCAGAGTCGCGGTTTCTGCCGGCGATGAGTTTCGGCGGTCGGAAAGGTCCAAGAGTCATGAGCGAACCCCACCCCGGCATCGACGCCTACCTCGCCACCCTGCCCGGCTGGCAGGCGCGGCTCGGCCAGGACCTCCGCGAGCTGATCCATGCCGCGATCCCCGAGATCACCGAAACCGTCAAGCGCACCGTACGGCCCTACTTCGTGTACCACGGCAACATCTGCGCGCTGCTGGGCACCAAGGACCACGTCAACCTTTTCCTGTACGACGGCGCGATCGTGCCCGACCCCGACGGCATCATCACCGGCGGGCACGACAACAGCACGGCCCGCACCGTTGCCTTCTGGGAGAACGACCCGATCCCCCGCGAGGCGCTGACCACGATGCTGCGCCAGATCGCCGCCAACAACGAGGCCGGCGGCTGGCGCAAGCTCAAGGCGGGCTCGCACGGACGCGACACCCTTCGCTGAATACACGGCGCGCTGTATGGTCGGCCGCGTGGAGACGGTGACGCATGGGCAGGTTCTCGCCCGCTTCGGCCATGCCCTGTCGGACGGCACGCGGGCACGGCTGCTGCTGGCCTTGCGGGAGGCGCCGGGCTATCCGGCCGACCTCGCCGATCTGCTCGGCGTGACCCGGCAGAACCTGTCGAATCACCTCGCCTGCCTGCGCGGCTGCGGCCTGGTCGTCGCCGTCCCCGAGGGGCGGCGCACGCGCTACGAACTGGCCGACGACCGGATCCGGCGTGCGCTCGACGACCTCCTCGGCCTCGTGCTCGCCACCGACCCGGCCGTCTGCCCCGACTCGGCCACCATGGGGTGCTGCTGACGGCCACCGAGGCGAGCCCTGCTGACGCGAGGGGCGCTCATGCGAGGTGCGCTCCCGCAAGACGCGCCCACGCGAGAGGGCGCCCACGCGAGAGGGCCGCTGAAATCCCGCCCGTCACGGCCTGCCGAGAGGCGTTTCCGCGGTGCGCGCCTGGGCCGGCACCGTCGGCGGGAGGCGGAACAAGGCCAGCACCGCCGGGTCGGCGAAGGTCACGCAGCGGCGGATCAGGCCGCCGGCCACGTCGAACACCTGGAGCGAGTGCGGCCGCGCCTCGCCGGTCGACGGGTCCGGGGCGTAGGCCGCGAGCGCGGGACTGCCGTTGGCCTGCACGGGCAACACGCGCCAGCCCGTCCCGCGCATGGCGAAGACGCGCCGCATGAACTCGCCGTAGTGCGCCCGGCCGGCCAGCCACAGCGCTACCGGCGGCATCTCCAGCACCACGTCGTCGGCCAGCAGCCGGGTCAGGCCCGGCACGTCGGCCGCCTCGAACGCCGTCAAGTAACGCTCGACCACGGCGCGCTCGTCCGGGTCGGCGGGCTCGCGCAGTTCGTCGAGCACCGGCCCGGCGGCCCGCAGGGTGGCCCGGGCGCGCTGCAGGCTGCTGTTCACCGAGGCCACGCTCGAGTCCAGGGCCTGCGCCACCTCCGTGGCCGGCAGCTGGAGCACCTCGCGCAGCACCAGGGCCGCCCGCTGCCGGGCGGGCAGCAGCTGCAGCGCCGCGATCAGGGCCAGCCGCAGCCCGGCCCGCTGTTGGGCGGCGTCCGCGGGGTCGCCGAGCCGCACGTCGGGGAAGGGCTGCAACCACGGGATGTCGAGGCTCGGCGTCAGCGGCGCGTACGGGTCGTCGCCGGCCGGGCCCAGACCGCTCGGCAACGGCCGCCGCGCCCGCCCCTCCAGCGCGTCGATACAGACGTTTGTCGCGATCCGATGCAGCCACGTCCGCAGCGAAGCCCGCTGCGGGTCGTACCGATCGGCCGCCCGCCAGGCCCGCAACAGCGTCTCCTGAACCAGGTCCTCGGCTTCGTGGAGAGACCCGATCATGCGGTAGCAGTGCGCCAGCAGGTCGCCCCGGAAGTCCTCGTGGGTCGCGGCCTCCGTCACCGGACGAGACTAACCACGACCCCGGCGAAAAATCTTCACGGCGCGGCGATGAGTTCCCCGCCCGGCGCCGGTATGTGGTGGCAGAGGGCGGCCGGACGGGCCGCCGAGCCTGAGGGGAGCCCACCATGGGCGACGTGATCGTCATCCAGTTCGCCACGCTCGACGGCGTGGTCTCCGACCCCGACGGACGCGGCGGCACCGAATACGGCGGCTGGGCGTTCCGGTTCGGGCCGGGCGCGGTCGCCGGCGACAAGTTCCGCCTCGGAGCGCGCATGGAGGAGGGGGTCCTGCTGTACGGGCGGCGCACCTGGGAGAGCTTCGCGCAGTTCTGGCCCGGCCGCGACGACGACTTCGCCCGGCGGATGAACGCCGCGACCAAGCGGGTCGCCACCGGCGCCGGCATCGACGCGAGCGCCTGGGCGAACTCCGCCGCGATCGACGGTGACCCGCTGGCCTGGGTCAAGGCGGAGCGCGAGCGCCGCGACGTCGTGGTGATCGGCAGCCTGAGCCTGGTGCATGCGCTCGCCGCGGCCGACCTGATCGACGAATATCGCCTGATCACCTTCCCCACGGTCACCGGCCAGGGAGACCGCCTGTTCGCCGCCGGCGCTCCCGCGGATTTCCGGTTCACCGCGGCGGAGCCGCTCGACGCGGCCGTGCTGACCGTCCTGCGCCGCGACCGCGCGGAGCGACCGGCCGGGTGAGGGCGAGCGTCACCGGCGCATGGACTTGAGTACAGCGTTCGCTGTACTCTCGGCCGCGTGGGGTTCTTCTGATGGTGGCCGAGGCGCGGCGGGCGACGCTGGGCAGGCGGATCCGCCTGCTGGTCGCGGCGACGATCGCCTACAACGTGGTCGAGGCCGTCGTCGCCATCGGCGCGGGCACGGCGGCCGGCTCGACCGCGCTGATCGGTTTCGGCCTCGACTCGGTCGTCGAGGTGTCGTCGGCCGCCGCGGTCGCCTGGCAGTTCGCCGCCCCCGACCCCGAAGCTCGCGAGAAGACCGCCTTGCGCTTCATCGCGCTCTCGTTCTTCGCGCTCGCCGCCTATATCGCGGTCGACTCCGCGCGGGCTCTCATCGGCAACAGCCCGGCCGAGCACTCCACGGCCGGGCTGATCCTCGCGGCAGTCTCGCTCGTGGTGATGCCCGCCCTGTCCTTCGCGCAGCGCCGCGCCGGCCGCGAGCTCGGCTCCCGCACCGCCGTCGCCGACTCGAAGCAGACCCTGCTCTGCACGTACCTGTCGGGTGTGCTGCTCGCCGGGCTCGCCTTCAACAGCCTGTTCGGCTGGTCCTGGGCCGACCCGGTCGCCGCCCTGGTGATCGCCGCGGTCGCCGTCCGGGAAGGCCGCGAGGCCTGGCGCGGCGACGCCTGCTGCTGATGCCGCTCGCAGCGCCGGCAAAGGGCGCAGCCGAACAACAGCGGCCCGGTGACGCCGCCAAGACGCCACCGGGCCGCTCGCGCCCGGAACGGTCAGGCGCGGATCACCGCCACTCCCCTGGCGGCGAGCATCGGGTTCCCGGGGTCGAGCGCCGAGATGTCCACCGTCGCTTCGGTCCGGTTGAAGACGAAGCGGAAGCCGCCGCGCTGGGCCACCTCCACGCGTCCGCGCAGCTCCGCCGGCAGGTCGCTGGTCACGCCGGCCCGCGCGAGGAGCTCACCGAGGACCACACCGAGCCCTTCGGGCCCGAGACGCGTCGACACGTACGAGGCCGAGCCCGCACCCACCGGCCGCCGCGTCACCGCCGCCCGTCCGGCGAGGTCGCCGGTCTTGTACGAGGCGAGCACCTCCACCGCGGTGTCGGTGATGTCGATGCGATCCGTCCACATCGAACCGACGGTGCCGTTGTCGAGGTCGGCCCGCTCGTCGTCCAGCAGCGGCGCGAACTCCTCGATCCGAATCCCGAGCAGGTCCCGCAGCGCCCCCGGATAGCCACCGAGCCACACCTGGTCGTGCTCGTCGACGATCCCCGAGAAGTACGTCGTGACGAGGTGCCCGCCGTCAGCGACATAGGAGGAGAGCCGCGCGGAAAGCGCGGCCGGCACCACGTACAGAATCGGGGCGATGACCACGTCATAACGGGTCAGGTCCGCCGAGAGCGGCACGACGTCGGCCCGGACCCCGAGATCCAGGAACGCCGTGTACCAGTCGAACGCCTCCCGCCGATAACGCAGCCGGTCGGTCGGGTGCGAGTCGAGCTCGGCCGCCCACCACGACTGCCAGTCGAAGAGGATCGCCGCGCGGGCCGGCGTGCGCGGCGTGCCGGCGAGCGGCGCGAGCGACTCGAGCCGCCGGCCCAGAGCGGTCACCGACCGGAAGAGGTCGCTGTCCGCCCCGGCGTGCGGCAGCATCGCCGAGTGGTACTTTTCGGCGCCGCCCTTGGACTGCCGCCACTGGAAGAAGCAGACCGCGTCCGCCCCGTGCGCCACGTGCAGCAGCGAGTCGCGCTCCATCTCGCCGGGCTTCTTCGCCGGGTTCACCGGCTGCCAGTTGACCGCGCTGGTCGAGTGCTCCATGAGGAACCAGGGCTTGCCGCCGGCGATGTTGCCGGTCAGGTTGGCCGAGAACGACAGCTCGTCGGCCGAGCGCGGCCCCGGCCTCCGGTAGTGGTCGTTGGAGACGAAGTCGATCTCGCTGGCCCAGTCGGCGTAGTCCATCGAGCTCTGTTCGCCCATCACCATGAAGTTCGTGGTGACCGGCACGTCCGGCGTGATCGAGCGCAGCAGGTCCCGCTCGGCGATCAGGTAGTCCTTGAGCGCGTCCGAGGAGAACCGCTTGAAGTCGAGCTGCTGGCCCGGGTTGGGGTGGGTGGCGGCGAGCCGCGGCGGGATGATCTCGTCGAAGGAGCCGTAGCGCTGCGACCAGAAGGCCGTGGCCCATGCGTCGTTGAGCGCGTCGATCGTGACGTAGCGGGCCCGAAGCCAGGCACGGAACGCGTGGGTGGCGTCGTCGGAGTAGTCGTAGACGTTGTGGCAGCCGAGCTCGTTGTTGACGTGCCAGGCGACCAGCGCGGGGTGGCCGGCGTACCGGGTCGCGATGGCCCGGACCAGCCGTAGGGCGTGCGAGCGGAACACCGGCGAGGTGGGCCGCCAGTGCTGCCGTCCGCCGGGCCAGACGGTGTTGCCGAGGCGGTCGACCGGCAGGATCTCGGGGTGCGCGGTGGTCAGCCACGGCGGCGGCGAGGCGGTCGCGGTGGCGAGGTCGACGGAGATTCCGTTGGCGTGCAGCAGATCCATCGCGTCGTCGAGCCAGGCGAAGTCGTGCTCGCCCGAGGCCGGCTCGATCTTGGCCCAGGAGAAGATCGCAAGGGAGACGATGGTGACGCCGGCCTCGCGCATGCGCCGGACGTCGTCGTCCCACACCTCGCGCGGCCACTGGTCGGGGTTGTAGTCGGCGCCGAACTCGAGGCGGGGCTCTCCGGTGCGGCGCAGCCAACGGGTGGAACTCACACGATCTCCTTAAAACGGGGGGCCCGCGGAAGCGGGCCCCCCGGGTGTCACTTGACGGTGAAGCCCTGCTCGGTGCCGTACTTGCCGGATTGCTCCTGCCAGGCCTTCAGGCCGTCGGGGAGGGTGGTGTTCGAGACGTACGCCTTGCCGACGGTGTCGTTGAAGATGCTGTTGGCGTAGACCTGGAACGGCAGGTACGACCAGCCGGTCACGACGTTCTGCGCCGACTTGGCGAAGATCTCGTTGGCCTTCTGGCCGCCGAAGTACTTGAACTCGGTGCCCAGGAACTTCGGGTCGTTGAGCGCCTTGGTGGTGGCCGGGAAGGCGCCGTTGTCGACGCGGATCTGCACGCCGTCGCCGTCGTTGGCGTACTTCATGAAGCCGTAGGCAAGAGCCTTGTTCGCGCCCTTGTCCATGATGGCGAGCGAGCTGCCGCCGTTCTCCGCGCTGGCGTTGGCGCCGGCGGTCCACTGCGGCATGTCGGCGACCCGCCACTTGCCGGATCCGCTGGGGGCGCTGGAGGTGAAGTTGGCGGGCATCCACGCGCCGGTCGGCAGGGTGGCGATGGTGCCGTTGGCGATGCCCTGGAACCACTGGTCGGTCCAGCCGGAAATCGGGGCGACGAGCTTCTCGCTGATCAGCTGCTGCCAGAGCTGGGTGTAGGTGGTGCTGCCCTGGTCGGTGAAGTTGATCGTCACGTTGGTGCCGTCGACCTGGTACGGCTTGCCGCCGGCCTGCCAGATCATGCTGGTGGTGAAGCCGGCGTCACCGGTGTCGCTGGTGATGTAGACCTTCGGGTCGGCCTTGTGGATCTTGCGGGCCGCGTCGAGGTATTCCTGCCAGGTGGTGGGCACCTTGACGCCGAACTTGTCGAAGACGTCCTTGTTGTAGAACAGCGCCATCGGGCCCGAGTCCATCGGCAGGCCGAAGATGTCCCCGCCGGAGTGCACCGAGTTCCACGGGCCGGGGGTGAAATCGGCCTTGAGGTCCTCGGCGCCGTAGCCCTTGAGGCTGGTCAGCGACTTGCCGAGGGCGAACTGCGGCAGCGCGTAGTACTCGATCTGCGCGACGTCCGGGACGCCCTTGCCGGCGGCGACGGCGTTCTGCAGCGCGGTGTACTGCTTGTCGCCGGTGCCGGCGTTGACCAGATCGACCTTTACATTGGGGTATTTCTGCTGAAAATTCGTCACGACCTGCTTGAGGGTGGGCTCCCACGCCCAGACCGTCAGCGTGCCGCCCTTCTCGAGGGCCGCGGTGACGTCGGTGTCCGAGACCGTGCCGCCGGACGACGATCCCGAGTCCGACGACGAATCCGATCCGCCACCGCAGGCGGCGAGCGCCAGGGTGAGGGCGGCTGCCGCCGCCACCGGCCAAAGTTTGCGCATGAGGGGTCCTTTCATTCTTTGACGCTTCCGGCGGCCAGGCCGGACTGCCAGTAGCGCTGGAGCAGGAGGAACACCGCGATCAGCGGCAGGATCGTGAGGAGCGATCCGGTGATGACGAGATTGAAGACGGCCTGGCCGCCCGCCGTGCCGGACTGCGCGTTCCACGCGTTGAGGCCGATGGTGAGCGGGTACCAGTCCGGGTCCTTCAGCATGATCAGCGGCAGGAAGTAGTTGTTCCACGTCGCGACGATGTTGAAGAGCAGCACCGTGACGAGCCCGGGAGCGAGCAGCGGCACGGAGATGCGGAAGAAGGTGCGGAACTCCCCCGCGCCGTCCACCCGGGCCGCCTCGAGGATCTCGCTCGGGACGGCCTGGGCCGAGAACGTCCACATCAGGTACAGGCCGAACGGCGTGACCAGGGACGGGATGATCACGGCCCACGGGGTGTCCGTGAGGCCGAGCTTGGCGAAGAGCAGGAACTGCGGGACGGCGAGGGCGGTGCCGGGGACGGCGACCGCGCCGATGACGACCGCGAAGACGCCCTTGCGGCCCGGGAAGTCGAACTTGGCCAGGCCGTACCCCGCCAGGGCGGCGAGGAAAGTTGCGCCGCCGGCGCCCACCACGACGTACAGCAGGGTGTTCGCCAGCCAGCGGAGAAAGATTCCGTCGTCGTACGTGAGCGTGTCTTTGATGTTGGCGAACAGGGCGAACTTGCCGTCGTCGAACCACAGCCCGAACGACGTGAACAGGCCGTCCTGCGTCTTGGTCGAGTTGAAGAACAGCCAGGCCAGGGGCACCAGCGTGTAGAGCGCCATCAGCGCGGTGAGAATCGTGAGAGTCACGCTTTGCTTGCGCCTGCGCTTGCGGGAACCGGTCGCGGTGGGCGAAATCTTTCGCGTACGAGAGGACGACTGCACCGCCGTGGTCATGTCAGCTCTCCCTGGTGCCGCGGAGCTGCACGACGTACGCGATGACCATGGTGATGACGCCCATGATGATCGCGACCGTGGCGGCGTAGTTGTACTGCTGGCCCGAGAAGGACAGCGAGTAGGCGTACAGGTTGGGGGTGAAGAACGTGGTGATCGCGTTCGGGGCGAGCGGCTTGAGGATGGCCGGCTCGTTGAACAGCTGGAAGCTGCCGATCACCGAGAAGATGGTGGCGATCACGATGGCGCCGCGGATGGCCGGCAGCTTGATCGCCCGGATGATGCGGAACTGGCCGGCGCCGTCGATCTCGGCAGACTCGTAGAGCGAGACCGGCACGGTGCGCAGCGCCGAATAGAAGATCAGCATGTTGTAGCCGACGAATTCCCAGGTCACGATGTTGCCGATGCTCGCGAGCACGAGGTGCGGGGAGAGCGGGTCGGGCAGCGTCACGTGCAGGGCGTCGTTGACGTTGCCGACCAGGCCGAACCGGCTGCCGTACATGAAGCCCCACAGCAACGTCGCGACGACGGCCGGCACCGCGTACGGAAGAAAGATCGTCACCCGGAAGAAGGCCTTGCCGTAGAGCCGTCCCGAGTCGAGGGCGAGCGCCACGAGCAGTGCCAGGAACAGCATGATCGGCACCTGGACGACCAGGAACAGCGCGACCCGGCCGAACGCCGACCAGAACTGGGAGTCCTGGATGGCCTGCTGGTAGTTGTCCAGGCCGACGAACGAGTTGCCGCCGATCAGCCGGTTCTTGAAGAGGCTCAGATAGATCGAGTACACGATCGGTGCGAGGAAGACCAGCGCGAAGACCAGCATGAACGGGCCGACGAACTGCCAGCCCTTCCATGACCGGCGCCGTCGTCGCGGTACGCCCGGCGGCGCCGCGACCTGGGTTGTTGCCATGCCCCTCACCCTTCCGATCCCGCCGGGCCGACCGGCGGCGTTCCGGATGTTTACGTAAACATTGTGCACCAGGCACGTGTTCGATCGTGTTCTACCGTGTTGCTCGAAGTTCAGCAACGTGATGTTTACGTAAACATCGAGGTGATAGTTTCACTGGCACCACGGATCGTCAAGGAGCCAGTTTCGATGAGCGACGCGTCCCCCCGGCCACGCACCCGCGGCGTCTCGATGGCCGACGTCGCGCGGCTGGCCGGCGTCTCGTCCCAGACCGTCTCGCGGGTGTCGACCGGCCACCCGGGCGTGGTCGAGAAGACCCGGAATCAGGTGCTCGAGGCGATGCGGGAACTCGGCTACCGACCGAACAGCGCCGCACGTGCGCTCAAGCGCGGCAGCTTCCGCACCATCGGCGTCATCCTGTTCACCCTCGCGACCACCGGCAACAGCCGCACCGTCGAGGCCATCGCGGCGCAGGCCGCCCAGGAGGGGTACGCGATCACGCTGTTCCCGGTCGCGGCGCCGACCCAGGACGGCGTGCTCGGCGCGTTCACCCGGCTCGGCGAGCTCGCGGTCGACGGCATCATCGTGATCATGGAGGTCCACCTCCTCGACGCCGTCGACCTGACCCTGCCGCCCGGTGTCCAGGTGGTGGTCGTCGACTCGGACGCCGGCGACCGCTACCCCGTCGTCGACACCGACCAGGCCGACGGCGCCCGCCAGGCCGTGCGCCACCTGCTCGGCCTCGGCCACAAGACGGTCTGGCACGTCACCGGCCCGGCCGAGTCGTTCTCCTCGGAGCGGCGGGCGGCGGCCTGGCGCGCGGTGCTCGAGGACGCCGGCCGGGTCGTCCCGCCGGTCCAGCGCGGCGACTGGTCGGCCGCCTCCGGCTACCGGGCCGGCCTGGTCCTGGCGGACGAGCCGTCCTGCACCGCTATCTTCGCGGCGAACGACCAGATGGCGCTGGGCGTGCTGCGCGCCCTGCACGAGCGGGGCCGCCGCGTGCCCGAGGAGGTGAGCGTGGTCGGCTTCGACGACATCCCCGACGCCGGCGCGTACCTGCCGCCGCTCACCACGGTCCACCAGGACTTCGCCGAGGTCGGCCGGCGCTGCGTGCACGGCCTGCTCGAACAGATCCACGACGAGCGCGCCGAGGCCGGCACGGTCCTGGTGCCGACCACGCTGGTGGTCCGGGAAAGCACCGCTCCCCCACCGCCCCCGGTCAGCTGAGACCCTGGTTCCGACGCCGGCAAGAAAGGTGAACGGCCGTAAACGTCACATCGCCGTCGACACCTGCGGACTGCTGCTCGACGCTCCTGGTCACCGGCGCCGGCGTGCAGGACCGCGACGGCGCCCGGCCGCTGCTCTGGGCGCTGCACCAGTGCTTCCCTAGCGTGGGGCTGGTCTGGGCTGACTCCGGCCACGCCGGCCGGCTGGTGGGCTGGGCCGCGATGGTCGTTCGGTCGTGACCTTGAATCGTGGCACGGCGACATCACAGAACGGGGGTTTTGCCCTTCTTGGCCAAAGCCCAGACGTAGTACCACTTGTCCTCGCGAAGAGCGCGGATGCTGTTGTCCGCTGTGGCGCTGAGGATGCCCCACACGCCGCCGCTTGCACCGACGGCCGCGATTGCCGCCGCCAGCGCAGGCCCGTACACAGCCACAAGAATCGCCCCTACGGATCCGATCGCCGCGCCGGTCACGCTCACGGCTCTTTTCCTCCTGGCCGCCTCCATCTGAGCGCGCGCTGACCGAACGTGGTCCTTGATCTGCAAACCCAACTTGAGAAGTTCGCGGTCCGACTGAATGTCGTTCATCGCCGTGTCCATCTCCAGGAACTTACTTCGAAGGAAGTCCCGAAAGGCGGAATATGCGGAGAATTCTCCGGTCGTGATCTTGCCGAAATCTCGGAGTCCAACTCCTTCCAAGAACGGTAGGTCGATACGAAGTACAGGGCGCACAAGCTGACTCTTTATTGGGTTCGCGCCGGAAGCGTCCACCGCGCGGCCATCCCGGATCAAGTAGTCAACGGGGGTGACCCGTGCAACCTTGTCGAGAGCCGTCCTCACTCCGTCTTTTGTCCTGTACTTGGCGGTCCCGTAGCTAGGCAAATACCACACCAGGCCGGCACGGAGCAGCAGCTCCGCGTCGAGAATCCACTGCCCGAGCATATCCAGGTCAGGACAATAGATTCCGTACGCAGTCGACAGGTGGTTCCGATCCCGTTGACGGGACAGCTCCATGAAGACGTCCTGGGGAACGGCCACTCCTCCAGCCCCAGCCGGTATCCACTCCACACTTTCTTCGCGTGAAATTGCACCAATATCGCGATAACTCCCAGATTCGTCGTGTGAGAGCAGAAGCGTATCCGATATAAGTGAGGCACGCTTGGTGATATTGTCCAGGTCTTGAGCAGTGTCGCCAATCGACAAGGCGACGCAGAAACGTGATCGAGACAGTTCACTTTCCAGTTTGGCCCTCTGGGCCCAGAGGAATTTTCCGTAGCTGGTCGCGACTTCCTCAAGATCTCGCCGCTGCTCGCTTCGGAGCGTTCGAAAGAACCTCCGCATGTTGCGTGCGATGATCTCGTCCTGGACTACCTGCCCACGGCGGAACATGCGCCCATGGTAGTCGTCACCATCTCCAGCCATGCCTTCGGATATTTCACCTACCCGACGATGCGCGTGGACCGCCGACCGCCGGGCACCCTTATTTACCAGGTCTGAGACCGGCCCGCCGCAGGATGTCGAGGATGACGCCCGCCTTCCCGGCGACGTAGCCGGACATCGACATCGGGTTCGCGGCGGCGGCCTCGCGCTTGCCCGCCTCGTACCGGTCGCGGTCTTCGGGGTGGGCGCGCAGCCAGTCGCGCAGGATCAGGTGGCGCAGGTGCTCGTCGCAGTCCGGGCCGAAGACGTGCAGGTTCACGTCGTGGCCGGCGTTCCACAGGCAGCGATGCTCGTACCAATGCGGTTCCCGGGTGGCCAGCCGGTAGCCCGCCTCGGTCAGCGCCGGGACGTAGGTGTCCTCGTCGGCGGGGTCGGCCACGATCAGGTCGATGTCGACGCGGTCCTTGGCGGCCAGCCCCGGCACGGCCGTGGAGCCGACGTGGTCGATCGCGAGCGCCGTCGTGCCCAGCGCGGCCCGGATTCGTGCCTGTTCGCGGCGGAAGCGCCCCGGCCAGTCCGGGTCATAGGGACTGATGGCGATCGGCTTGGTGACGTGGGCGGGGCGGTTGCCCACGACACGGCCGGGGGCGTCGATCGGGGCGGGGGTGGGCAACGGCGGCATACGCATGCCGCACCAGGTAACTACACGGGAGCAAACCGGCGGGCTCTCGGCAGGCGGGCCGACAGGTCGGGCGACGGCTCGACGCCGAGCTCGCGGCGCAGCAGGTCGCGGTAGGCGTCGTAGGCGCGGCGCGCCTCGATCCAGTTGCCCTCGGCGGCGTGGGCGTGGATCAGGGCGCGCTGGGCGCTCTCGCGCAGCGGGTCGGCGGTCGCCGCGGCCATGGCGGCCTCCACCGCCTCGCCGGGGCGACCGGCCCGGGTCAGGGCCCGGCTCAGGGCTTCGAGGGCGTCGAGGAGCCGCCGGCGCACCCGCTCGCGCTCGGCGATGGCCCAGTCGTCGTACCAGCCGGGCAGCAGCTCCAGGGCGTCCGAGAGCGACGGCAGGACGGCCAGGTCGGCGGGGCCCGGGGCGCCGCGGGTCAGGCGGGCCGCCCAGTCGTCCATGACGTGCACGTCGACCAGGACGCCGTCGCGCAGCCGCAGCGACCACTTGTCGGCGGCCAGCAGGTCGACGCCGGCGGTGCGCAGGCGCCAGAGGGCCGAGCGCAGGTTTCCGGAGGCGCGGACCGCGCCGGCGCCGGGCCAGAGCGCGGCCGCGGCGTGCCGCCGCTGCACCCGGGAGCGGCGCAATGACACGTACGCGAGAAGCCGTTTGCTGCCCTCGGGGACCTCGCGGCGTTGCCGGCCCAGGGTGACGTAGGGGCCGCCGCACAGATGCAGCACGACGCAGGCCGGATCGGAGGTCATCGGGCCACGCTAGCCAGCCGCCGTCACCGCTGCGTCTCACGGGGAACGCCGCCGTGACAGCGCCCGATGAGGATCGGGCGGCACGCGATCCGGGGAGGAAACGTGGATGAGGAGCCGCCGTCCGGCGCGCTGCTGCTGCGCGTCTGGTGCGATCGTGAAGGTGTCGTCGCGCGCTTCTTCGACTGGACGGTGGCGGGCGCGGAAGACGACGGCCCGCCCCGCTACGCCGCCGGGATCGAGGAGATCACCGAGGCGGTTCGCCGCTGGCTGCTCGAAATGTCTGGCGAATAAAATCAACGACAACTGTCTTGAAGGCACGCCGACCGCGTTCTCCAATTGCGTCAGTCCTGATACGGGGGTGACGGTGGTGGCGGCCGACCGAAATACGCAGACCCAGCTCAGCCTGCTCGGCGGGCTGGAGTTTCGACATGCGGGAAAGTGCATTTCCATTCCGATTGCCGGGCAGCGGCTGCTCGCATTTCTGGCGCTGCACGACTGGCATCAGCATCGTTCCGTCATCGCCGGCACGCTATGGACGGACGTGTGCGACGAGCGGGCCGCGGCCCGGTTGCGGACCGCCCTGTGGCGCATCCGCCGCGCCGGCGCGGGCCTGGTCCACTCCGAAGGCCCCTACCTGCGTATCGACCGCGGCATCCGGGTCGACCTCACCGATCTGGTCGGCGCGACCCGGCGGCTCGTGGCCGATCCGTTCGCCGCTGGGGAGCCGCCGGTGACCGCGGCCATGCTCGGGCTCGACCTGCTGCCGCAGTGGCACGACGACTGGGTGGTGATCGAGCGGGAGCGGCTGCGACAGCTGCGCCTGCACGGGCTCGAGGCGCTCTGCCGCCGCCTGTCCACTCAGGGCCGGCACGCGGCCGCGATCGACGCCGGCATCCGCGCCGTGCAGATCGAGCCGCTGCGCGAGACCGGCCAGCGGGTGCTGATCGCCGCCCACCTGGGCGACGGCAATGTGGCCGAGGCGGTCCGCCAGTACCGGTCGTTCCGCGGCCAGCTCAGCGAGCACCTGGGCATCGAGCCGGGCCCGGAGATCCGCGCTTTGTTCCGCCAGGCCTGCGCGGCGGTCTAACCGGCCAGCAGCCGGTAGGGCTTCGGGAACCACGCCCAGTGGTCGTCGCACCAGGCGAGGCCGTCGTAGGAGAGCCCAGCCGTCTGCCCCGGCGTCACGTAGCGCCAAGCCGCCCAGACGCGCTTGGGCAGCAGCAGCCCGGCGATCGTGCGGTAGCCGCCCGGGAAGAACCGGGACAGCTCGTTGGCGTCGCCGAGCATCCCGGCCGGGGCTACGTGGATCTCCACGCGGGCGTTGGTGTCGGGGTGGCGGAAGTCGAGCGGACCGGCCCACAGCTCCTCGTAGCGCCGCCGTGCCCGCTCGACCGTGCCGGGCGTGAAGGTCTTGGCGTAGTCCTCGTCCCTGGGGCGCATCTCGCGCAGCGCGACGCCGGTGCGGTCGACCGCGATGGCCTGCAGCATCGGTTCCAGCTGGAGGCGCAGCACGGTGATCGACACGCCGGACTGGGTGCGGGCGTCGCCGGCGTCCCACTCGTCGAGCATCTCCCGCCAGGCAGTCTCGACGGCGGCCAGACGCTCGGGGTCGAAGCGGCCCGGCTCGGCGCGGTAGGCGGCCCAGCCGCGCTCGTGGACGAAGCGCGGCTCGGGGCGGGCGCGGGCGTCGGCGAGGCAGTCGGCGGCCTCGGCGAGCCAGGCGCGGCGCTGGCGGTCGTCGCCGGCACGGCCGGAGAGCAGGTCGGCCGTCAGCACCAGTTCGCCGACGTCCATCAGGTCTTCCACGCCCTCGACCGGTGGCGGCGGCTCGGCCGACAGGCACGCCTCGGGCAGGCCGGGCGCGTTGCCCGCGGTGTAGGTGGCCCGCAGCTTCCCGTCGTGCAACCGCATGCCGTGCGAGCGTCCCTCGCGCGGGAAGCCTTCCAGGTCGAGGAACCAGGTGGCCTCCTCGGAGCGGTGCAGCCGGCCGGGCGGGAAGTGGAAGCGGACCGTGCCGAGAGGACGGACGTCACCGCGTACCAGATCGGCCGGCAGCAGCCCCGCGCCCGCTCGCACCTGAAGCCCCCGGTCGTGGGCGAGCGCAGCGAGGCCGATGATCGGCAGCGCGAGCGGGCCGAGCGGGTCGAGCTCCCATTCCTCCCGGCCGTAGAGCTCCTGGTGACACCCCAGGGCGGCGGCGAGCGCCGCGTCGAACGCCGCCTGCTCCGCGGCCGCAAGAAGATCAAGAAGCGGGCGTACGCGCAGAGCGACGTATTCCGGCTCGGCAATCGTTTCGCCCGTCCCGGCCATGGCCTCGCGCGCGGCGGCGATCGTCGCGGGGTCCGGACGGGTCAGCGCGGCGCCCACCGCCGTCCAGAAGGAGTCGCCGGTCTCGCCCAGCCGTTCGAGCAGCGCCGGGTCGCCGAGCACGGCCAGCCCCGCCTCGTCGCGCAGCGCCCGGCACACGCCGACCGCCGGCAGCCACGTGCTCGGCCCGATCGCGACACCCTCGGCCGGGAACTGCCGCACGCCGCCGGGCACCGGCAGCTCGACGCTCCCGCGGTCGCGCATCCAGGCGATCCCGGCCGCCGCTGCCGCGCACGACGCGCCGGCGAGGGCCTGCTCGCGCACCCGGGACTTGCCGAGCGCCGCGGTGAGGCAGGCGCGTTCCAGCTCGGCCTCGAGCAGGTCGAGCCCGTCGCGGCCGGTGGGGTCGCGGGTCAGCAGCACCTCGCGGCGCCCCTCGACGTATGCCAAGGTCTCCGTCCAGCGCTCGGCGGCGGTCACTGCCCCTCCCCTCCCCTCGGGTGGCTTGACGTAGTAGTAGACGACGTCCGGCGGGGTCCTGGACAGCTCCTTTCCCCGCCTGTAGCCGTATTGCCGCTAAAGCAGGTCACCAGGGAGTTCATGGCCTTGACAGTCATCAATGACGAGCATTGGATGTTACCGGGAGGTAACGACAATGATCACTGGCTGGATGCGTGCCGCTGTCGCCCTGAGCCTGGTGCTGCCGTTCGCGGCGGCCGGTGAGCCGGCCCTGGCCGACCCTCCCGTCTGCTCCGCGCCGGCGCCGAGCACCACCCAGCCGGGCTACACCGTCGCCGACCCCGACTGCGACATCACCGGGACGCCGTTCGTGGCGCTGGCGGGCGCTCGCGCCTACACCGGGATCAGCGCGGGCGCGGCGTACCGGATCGAGGTCCCGGCCCGGTGGAACGGCAAGCTCGTGGTGTACGCGCACGGCTACCGCGGCACCGGGACCACGGTGTACGTGAACTCGCCCGACCTGCGCGCGCACTACGTCGGCGACGGTTACGCGTGGGCGGCCTCCAGCTACGCGACGAACGGTTACGACGTGGGGCAGGGCGTGCGCGACTCGTACGCGATGATCGGTCTTTTCCGCCAGGTGACCGGGCGCGCGGCGAGAAGCGTCATCATGACCGGCGCATCGATGGGCGGTCACGTCACCGCAGTGGCGATCGAGACCTATCCGCGCGCGTTCGCCGGCGCGATGCCCTACTGCGGCGTGCTCGGCGACACGAAGTTGTTCGACTACTTCCTCGACGCGAACGTCACCGCGGCCGCGCTCGCGAAGACGCCGATCGACTTTCCGCTCACGCCCGCGCCCGACTATCAGGACCAGTGGCGGGCGACGGTGGCCGCGATCCTGCCCGCGCTCGGGGTGAACGTGGGGCGGCCACCGGCGCTGACCGCGGCCGGGCAGACGTGGTCCGACGTGGTGGAACGCCGCACCGGCGGGCCGCGGCCGGGCTTCGCCGGCGCGTTCGCCTACTGGAACACGGCGACCTCGCTGGCGCCGCTGAGCGACATGCCGTTCCTGTTCGGCCTGTATCCGGGCTTGACCGGCGGAACGGCCAACATCGCGCCCGGCAACGTGACCGACAACCGGGGCACGTTCTTTCGCAGCACCGACGGCATCTGGCCGACCGCGGCCGAGTGGCGGCTCAACGCCTCGGTGTTGCGGGTGCGCCACACCGCCGTCGCCGACCGCGGTCTCGCCGGGATTCCCCGCGTGGATGGCAATCCGCGCATCCCGGTCCTGTCCCTGCACGACATCGGCGACCTGTTCGTGCCGTTCTCGATGGAGCAGGTGTACGCCGCCGAGGCCGCCGCTCACGGTCGCGGCAAGTTGTTCGTCTCGCGGGCGATCCGCGGCGTCGGGCACTGCGACTTCACCCAGGAGGAGCTGGCCGCGGGCTTCGACGACCTGACCGCGTGGGTCTATACCGGACACCGGCCCGCCGGTGACGCGATCCTCAACCCGAAGGCGGTGGCGTCCCCGGCGTTCGGCTGCCGCTTCACCCGTGGCGCTCACCCCTACTTCGTCGCGCCGGCCTGCCCCTGAGGTTGAGGGTAGGGCCAGCCCTACCTTCGATCGGGTGGCTCACCGGATCGGCCGCACGGTGTTCGATGAATAGCGTCGTGGGTATGACGACGACTCTGATCGACACTCAGCTCGCCCCGGCGCCGGCGGTCCGTGCGTGGGGCCGCCTCGTCACCGACACCCGATATGTCCTCACCGGATTTCCGCTGGCCGTGGTCGCGTTCAGCGTCTGCCTGACCGGCTTCGCGGCCGGGGCCGGGCTGGCGGTGGTCTGGGTCGGCGTGCCGCTGCTGGCCGCCGCCCTGATGTGGGCACGCGGTTTCGCCGCCGCCGAGCGGGCCCGGGTCGCCCCGGTGCTCGGCGCGGCCCTTCCGGCGCCTTCCTACCGCACGGCGGCTTCGGCTTCGCTGCCGGCGCGGCTGATCGCGGTGCTGGCCGACCCGCAGGCGTGGCGGGACCTCACGCACGCGGTGCTGCGGCTCGCGCCCAGCACGATCGCGTTCTCGTTCGTGGCGACCTGGTGGGCCGGGGTGCTCGGCGGGGCGACCTGGTCGCTGTGGGGGTGGGCGCTGCCGGGCGACGACGTCGAGCTGCCGGAGCTGCTCGGCTTCGGCGACGGGTACGGGACGATCGTGCTCTTCTACCTGGCCGTCGCCGCGGTGTTCGCGCTCACCCTGCCGGCGGTGGCCCGGGCGGCGGCGCGGTTCGAGGCGGGGTTCGCCCGCGCGCTGCTCTAGCTTTCGTCCCGCCGGCGGACGCGCTTCCCTTCCGCCGGCGGGCGCGCTTCCCTTCCGCCGGCGGGCGCGCTTCCCTTCCGCCGGCGGGCGCGCTTCCCTTCCGCCGGCGGGCGCGGGTAACGCACCGGTCGTCGACGGTGTCTATCCGCGCTCGCGCTTTCGCCCACCCTGCCCACGATCCAGGTAAGGCCTTTCCACCTACCGGTGACGGAACTACCCTCCCTGGTGACATTGATGCTTGACGATCTATGCGGGAGGGGACGTGCATCAGATGACGAACCGGGGGGTGTCTCGGCGGGCCGTGCTGGCGGGGACCGGGGCGGCGGTCGCGGCGTCCACGGTGGGGCTGCCGGAAGCGGCCGGTGCGGCGCCGGCCGACATCGGGCCGGCCGGCGCCGGGCTCACGCTCTGGTACGACGAGCCGGCCGAGGACTGGGAGAGCCAGGCGCTGCCGATCGGCAACGGCACGCTCGGGGCGATGGTCTTCGGACGGACCGGGACCGAGGCCATCCAGTTCAATGAGAAGACGCTCTGGAGCGGTGGGCCCGGTTCGGAGGGCTACGACTTCGGGAACTGGCGGGAGCCGCGGCCAGGGGCGATCGCGCGGGTGCAGCAGGCGATCAACGAACGGGAGCGGGTGGCGCCGGAGGAGGTGGCCGCCGAGCTCGGGCAGGCCCGATTCGGGTACGGCAGCTATCAGAGCTTCGGCGAACTCGCGTTAACTTTCGCGGACGCGACGGTCACCGGCTATCGCCGCTCGCTCAATCTGAGCACCGCGGTGGCCACGGTCTCGTACACGGCCGGCGGCGTGCGGCACGAGCGTTCACATTTCGCGAGCAATCCCGATCGGGTGATCGTGGCCCGGCTGGCCGCCGACCGGCCCGGCCAGATCGCCTTCACGGCGGCGGTCCTGCTGCCGGCCAACCGCACGGCCACGTCGACCGCCGCGAACGGCCGGATCACGGTCGCCGGCGCGCTGACCGACAACGGGCTGCGCTTCGAGGGCCAGGTGCGGGTACTGACCGGCGGTGGCAGCCGGGTCGACAACCCGGACGGCTCGGTCACGGTGAGCGGCGCCGACTGGGCGACCATTCTCGTCGCGGCCGGAACCAATTACTCCGGCGAATACCCGGCCTATCGCGGAACCGATCCCCACGGCCGGGTCACGGCCGATCTCGACCGGGCGGCCGCGCGGCCGTACGCGAAATTGCTCGCCGCCCACGTGCGCGACCATCAGTCGCTGTTCGGCCGGGTGCGCCTCGACCTCGGCCAGCGGATGCCGAATGTGCCGACCGATGAGCTTCTGGCGTCCTATCAGAGCGCCGGCAGCCCGGCCGATCGCGCCCTGGAGGCGCTTTTCTTCCAGTACGGCCGCTATCTGCTCATCGGGTCGTCGCGCGACAACGCCCGCCTGCCCGCGAATCTGCAGGGCGTGTGGAACAAGTACGACGCCGCGCCGTGGAGCGCCGATTACCATGTCAACATCAATCTCCAGATGAACTACTGGCTCGCCGATCCGGCGAACCTCGGCGACACGACCGGCCCGCTGTTCGATTTCATCGACGCGCTGCGCGCGCCGGGCGCGGTGACGGCCAAGGAGATGTTCGGCAATCCGGGCTTCGTGGTTCACAACGAGACCAACGCGTACGGTTTCACCGGCGTCCACGACTGGCCGACCGCTTTCTGGTTCCCCGAGGCGGCGGCGTGGCTCGCCCAGCACCTCTACGACCATTACCGGTTCACGCTGGATCGCCGTTTCCTGCGCGACCGCGCGTACCCGGTGATGCGCGACGTGGCCCTTTTCTGGCTGGAGGAGCTGATCGTCGATCCGCGCGACGGCACCCTGGTGGTCTCCCCCAGCTACTCCCCCGAGCACGGCGATTTCTCCGCCGGCGCCTCGATGTCCCAGCAGATCGTCTTCGACCTGTTCACCAATGTGGTCGAGGCCGCCACCCTGGTGGGCGATTCCCGTTTCCGTAATGAGGTCGCCGGCGCCCTGAACCGCCTCGACCCCGGCACCCGGATCGGCTCCTGGGGCCAGCTCCAGGAATGGAAAGGCGACTGGGACGACCCCGCCGACGACCACCGCCATGTATCGCACCTCTACGCGCTGCACCCCGGCCGCCAGATAACCCCGGCCACGACCCCCGGCCTGGCCCGCGCCGCCGAGGTTTCGCTGCGCGCCCGCGGCGACGGCGGAACCGGCTGGAGCAAGGCCTGGAAAATCAATTTCTGGGCCCGCCTGCTGAACGGCGACCACGCCCATCTGATGCTCAGCGAACAGCTGAGGACGAGCACGCTGACCAATCTGTGGGACACCCACCCGCCGTTCCAGATCGACGGCAACTTCGGCGCCACCTCCGGCGTGGTCGAAATGCTCCTGCAGAGTCACGGCGACGAGGTGCACATCCTGCCCGCCTTGCCCTCGTCCTGGCCGGAGGGCCGGGTGACGGGCCTGCGCGCCCGCGGCGACCTGACCGTCGACATCGCGTGGTCCGCCGGCGCCGCTCGCGAGATAGCGGTATCGGCCGGCCAGGCCACCAGCGTCACCCTGCGCAGCTCGCTTTTCGGTTCGGCTTTCCGTTTCCCGCACCGCTCGCAGCGCGACGGTGACCGGATCACCTTCACCGCCCGGCCGGGCGAGCGTTACGTCGCCACCGCGGGCTGAAACCCGCCGCCTCACCCCGGACGTCCACCGGGGTGGGGCGCCGGCCGTTGAAGCTATTCCTGGGCGTTCGTCACCTCGGCATAGTCGCAGACATCGAGACGCGACGTTCTTCGGCGGTATTCGGACGCCATTCCCGGCCAGTTCGTGACGATCCGGCCGGTGGCCGTGCGATACCAGCTCTGGCAGCCGGTCCACACGCTGGTCGCGAGGCGCTGCTGCATCTCGGCGTCGTAGGCCACCGCCCGCTCGGGACGCACCTCCATCGGGCCGGCGCCCTCGGCGATCCGTTTCACGGCCTGCACGAGATAACGGGCCTGCGCCTCGTGGAAGTAGATGACCGAGGTGTTGCCCGTGTTCGTGTTCGGGCCGTACATGAGGAACAGGTTGGGAAAACCGGGAACGGCAACACCCAGCAACGCGTACGCGCCGTCGCGCCACACCTCGTCGAGGGTCCGGCCGTCCCTTCCCGCGATGCGCATGGGCGCCAGGAACTCGGTGGCCGCGAAGCCCGTCGCGTACACGAGCAAGTCGCAACCATGCACCTCGCCGTCGGCCGTCCGAACGCCTTCCGGTGTCACCTCGACGATTTTCTCGGTGACGAGGTCGACGTCCTCGCGGGCGAGGGCCGGCAGCCATTCGCTGGTGAACAGGATCCGCTTGCAGCCCATCGGCTCGGTCGGGGTGACCCGGGCGCGCAGCGCCGGATCCCGCACCTGCCACCGCCGCTGCAGCGTCGAAATGCCGCGCAGAGCGGCCGCGGCGACCGGATTTCCCGTCACCGCCTTTCCCTGCACCATCGTCATGGCCCACGTAGCGGCGCGAGGCAGGCGCATGAGCCGCGGCATCATCGTGTACGCGGTGCGCCGCCCCACCCCATAACGCCGATCCGGTTTCGGCAGCGTCCACGGCGCGTTCCGCTGAAAGACGACCACCTTTGCGGCGCGCCCCGCGATCGCCGGAACGAGCTGAATGGCGCTCGCGCCGGTCCCGATGACCGCGACCCGCTTTCCCTCGATTTCGAGGCTCTCATTCCAGTCGGCGGTGTGCACCGCCCGGCCGGCGAATTGCTCGACCCCGGTCAGCGACGGCACCGAGGGACGGCTCAGCTGACCGACGGCCGGCACCAGCACGTCGGCCAGCAGGTCTTCACCGTCGCTCGTGCGCAGCCGCCAGCAGCCACCGGCGTCGTCCCAGCACGCCTCCGCGACCTCGGTGTTGAGACGAACCCGCTCGGTCACGCCAAAACGGACCGCGGTCCGCCGCAGGTAGGCCAGGATCTCGCCGTGCGGCGGGAAGCGCCGCGACCAGCCCGGATTCTGCGCGAACGAGTACGAATACAGCGGCGCCGGCACATCACAGGCGCACCCGGGATACGAGTTGTCCCGCCAGACGCCGCCGATCGACCCCGCCTTCTCGAGCAGGACGACATCCCGGAAACCGGCCTTCAGCAGGGCGACCGCGGCCGCGATGCCGCCGAAGCCGGCCCCGATGATGACCAGGCGCGGTTGCCTCATACCCGATACAGGGTTCCGACGCGGTCGGCGTACACGCGCTCTTCGGGCGGGGCGCTTCCACCATCGCCGTCCTCACCCGTGCCGGTCTCCGGGGGCGCGCTTCCACCACCGCCGTCCTCACCCGTGCCCGTTTCCGGGGGCGCGCTTCCACCACCGCCGTCCTCACCCGTGCCGGTCTCCGGGGGCGCGCTTCCACCACCGCCGTCCTCACCCGTGCCGGTCTCCGGGGGCGCGCTTCCACCACCGCCGTCCTCACCCGTGCCCGTCTCCGGAGGGGCGCTTCCACCGCCGCCGTCCTCACCCGTGCCGGTCCACTCCTCAGGCGGGTTGGTGCCGCCTCCGCCGTCTTCGCCGGTGCCGGTGTCGGTGCCGTCGACGAGAATCAGCAGCGCGATCTCGTCTCCCCACGCCGCGACCATTTGCGGAAAGGCCGCACACATGGTTTCCGCCACATCGCAGCCAACATCGACGATGGTAGATTCGGCAACAAAGGTGCCATGGGGCTGGCTCATCGCGTCCCCTCTCAGCGTGCCCAAGACGAAGGCACGGGTCCTGCGCCGAAACTAGCAGCCTGTTGGCGGTGTGCCAATAGGCTCTCGACGCGTCCCAGGCAGCACCCGACAGACCTCTCCGGCGGCTTCGAACAGCACTTCTCGGGCAGCGTCGACCGGCAGCCCTCAGGCAGCCTCCAACAGCAGCCGCGCGCAGGTCACCGGGTCGTCCGCGAACGGGAGATGGCCGCAACCCGCAAGCCGGACGTGGCGGGCGTCCGGGAGGATCCGGCGGGCGCGCTTCGCCTGGCGGTAGGGCAGCACGAGATCGCGGTCGCCCCACGCTACAGTCACGGGCACTCCCGCAATCGGCGATGCGCCGTGGATCGGCAATAAGCCCGGAGTCGGCGTTACGCCCGGAGTCGGGGACACGCCCGGAGTCGGCGTTACGCCCGGAGTCGGGGACACGCCCGGAGTCGGCGTTACGCCCGGAGTCGGGGACACGCCCGGAGTCGGGGACACGCCCGGAGTCGGCGTTACGCCCGGAGTCGGGGACACGCCCGGAGTCGGGGACACGCCCGGAGTCGGCGACAGGCCCGAGGTCGGCGAAGCAGCGGAGAACGGCGATGCGCCGGGGATCGTTGAAGTTAATCGCCATTCGCCCAGCTCGCGTCGAGCCGCGGCGAAACCGGGGGCGGCCGCGAGGGCTGTAGCGTCAGCTAGGCAGTCTGCCGGGTCCAGCGACGCGGGGTGGCCGTAGAAGATTCCGCAAAGCGCGATTCGCCCCGCGCGAGTGGCGAAGAGCCCAGGGAGGGCCGGCCTCAGCGTCGCGCCGCCGGCGCGTGCGAGATGCAGGACCGTGCGGCACCAGGCAGCCCCGGCCGCGCCGAAGAAGCCGATCGGCGAGAACGCCACCACTGACCGCGCGATCCCGCGGCGGGCCAGCTCGAGCGCTATGCCGCCGCCGAGCGAACTGCCGCCGATCGCGGGGTGGCGCACGCCGAGCTCGGACAGGAAGGCGGCGACCCGATCGGCGAGGTGCGGCACGGAGCCCGGGACGCCGTCGTCGGCGCTGCTGCCGAAGCCCGGCAGGTCGAGCGCGATCACGTCGTGCTGCTCGGCGAGCCGGTCGATCACCGGGTTCCAGACCTGCCACCGGCTGCCGATGCCGTGGATCAGAACGATCGGGCTGCCGCTCCCCCGACGGTGATGGTTCAGAGCTATCGGGCTGCCGCTTCCCCGCCTGTGGTGGTTCACCGCGCCTCCACTTATTGACATCTCGCCAACAACGGTGCCACCGTACGCCATGGCGCATGACTTCGACGTCGTCATCATCGGCTCCGGTTTCGGCGGCAGTGTCAGCGCGCTGCGCCTGACCGAGAAGGGCTACCGGGTGGCGGTCCTCGAGGCCGGCCGCCGGTTCGCGGACGACGAGTTCGCCGAGACCTCCTGGCGGCTGCGCCGCTACCTCTACGCCCCCGCCCTGGGCTGCTACGGCATTCTCCGCCTCACGCTCCTGGGACACGCCATGATCATGTCCGGGGCCGGCGTGGGCGGCGGCTCGCTCGGATACGCCAACACGCACTACGAGCCGCCCGACGCCTTCTTCTCCGATCCGCAGTGGTCGGCCGTCACCGACTGGAAGGCCGAGCTGGCACCCGCCTACGACCAGGCGAAACGCATGCTGGGCGTAACCACGAATCCGGTGGAGACGGAGGCCGACCGGGCGTTGCGCGCGGTGGCCGAGGACCTGGGAGTCAGCCACACCTACCGCCGGACACCCGTCGGCGTCCTCTTCTCACCGGGAGACGCCGCCCCCACGGAAGGCGCCGCCCCCACGGAAGGCGCCGCCCCCACGGGAAGCGCCGCCCCCACGGGAAGCGCCGCCCCCACGGGAAGCGCCGCCCCCACGGGAAGCGCCGCCCCCACGGGAAGCGCCGCCCCCACGGGAAGCGTTGCCGATCCCTTCTTCGGTGGCGTGGGGCCCCAACGGCGGGCCTGCACCCTCTGCGGGGCCTGCATGACCGGGTGCCGGGTGGGCGCCAAGAACACCCTGGTCAAGAACTACCTCTATCTCGCCGAACGGGCGGGCGCGGTCGTCAAGCCGCTCACCACGGTCACCGACGTGCGGGCGCTCGATGGCGGGGGCTTCGCCGTACGTACGCGTAAGACCGGCCGAATCGCCAAGGGTGAGGTGACCGCCGGGCAGGTGATTTTCGCGGCCGGCGCGCTCGGCACCCAGCGGTTGTTGCACCGCCTGCGTGACCGGGGCCGGCTGCCGGGCATCTCGCCCCGGCTCGGCGAGCTCAGCCGCACCAACTCGGAGTCCATCCTCGGGGCGCGGACCCGGCGACGCGACCGCGACTACAGCCGTGGGGTGGCGATCACCTCGTCGATCCACCCCGATCCGGCCACGCATGTCGAGCCGGTGCGCTACGGCAGGGGCAGCAACCTGCTGGCGATGCTCTCGACCGTCCTCGTGGACGACACCGGCGGCCGGTCGCGGTTGCTGGCCGGCGTCAAGGAGCTGGTGCGCGGGCGGAAGGACCTGCGGCTGCTCGTCTCGCCCCGCCGCTGGTCGGAGCAGACGATCGTCCTGCTCGGCATGCAGCCGCTCGACAATTCGATCACGCTGTACACCAAGCGCGGGCGGCTCCGCAGCCGTCCCGGCGTCGGCGAGCCCAACCCCGTGTGGGTCCCGGCCGCCCACGACGTGGCCCGCCGGGTCGCCGAGAAGATCGACGGCGTGCCGCTCGGCGCCGCGACCGAGCTGATCGGCCGCCCGGTCACCGGTCACTTCATCGGTGGGTGCGCGATCGGCGCGGACGCCGACCACGGCGTGATCGATCCCTATCACCGGCTCTACGGCCATCCCGGCCTGCACGTCGTCGACGGCTCGGCGGTGGCGGCCAATCTCGGCTTCAACCCGTCGCTCACCATCACGGCCCTGGCCGAGCGGGCGATGTGGATGTGGCCCAACGCCGGGGAAGCGGACCTGCGCCCCGCGCTTGGCGAGCCCTATCGGCGGGTGGAGCCGGTCGCTCCCCACCACCCGATCGTCCCGGAGACCGCCCCGGGCGCGCTCCGCCTGCCGGCGCTTCCCTGAACGGCAACACGAAGCACGAGACGAGAGCCGGGACCAGTCCCAGGCGGCGAGTGGATCGCGCAGGATTGAGGGAGAGCCGCGCTGGGCCAAGCAGACCGCGCGGGCCGGAGGGAGACCGGGCCTGGGTCCGGAGCGAGCGGATCGCGCGGGCGAAAGGGGACGGCGCCCCGGCCCAGGGCCGGGCTGAAGGCTCTGGGCCGGGACGCCGGAGTCGTAGGGCGCCGCCGCGCCCCACGACCGTCTACTTCAGCGTGATTCCGGTGGCCGCGCAGGCGACGCCGTCGGGGACGCTGGAGGTCTGGGTGGGCTCGCCGCTGGTCACGCCCTTGAAGAGGGCGCACACGTTCTTCGCCGTGCCGCCGATCAGGGTGGCGTTGGTGATGGTCGCCGTGTCGCCCAGGTTGGGGTTGATGCCGGCCAGGGTCTTGAGCGGGGCCGTCACCGTCACGTCCGAGATCTCGACATGGCGGGCGAACTGCTTCGAGCAGTTGCCGCACGAGCGGTACAGCTTGCCGATGTCCGAGGCCTGGAAGTTCTTGATGATGAACGTTCCGGGTCCGTTGTGCTGGAACACCTTGTCGGACGCGTGCATGGCGCCGCCGCCGGTGACCGTCATGGTCTGGGTCGCCGCGGTGCCCTTGAACGTGGCGGCGTCCTCGCCCACGTCCAGCCACCACACGTTGCGCAGGGTGCAGCTTCCCTTGCAGTGCACGCCGTCCGCCGCGGGGGCGCCGATGATGACGTTCGCGAGGGTGGCGCCGTCGGCCAGCTCGAACAACGGGTCCTGGCCCTCGTCCTGGCCGCCGTCGCCGAGGTCGCCGCCGCCGATGAACTCCACGTTCCCGCCGTCGAAAGTGCCGCTCACGGCTTTCGTCGCGGTAAGGGTGGTGGTGCCCGTCGCTTTCGGCCAAGACGTGGCCGGAGCCGTCGGAGAGGAAGAAGTGGTGGGCGAAACGGAAGCCGACGCGGAAGCCGAGGCCGTAGCGGACGGCGAAGCGGTGGCGCTGGCGGTCGCGGTAAGGGTCGCGCTGGGTGTCACGGGTATGCCGAGCAGCGAAGTAACCGCGACATCGTCGAACGACGCGGCCGCCGCCGTGGTCAACAGCCCCACCCGCCCCGAGGTCAGCCCCGTACGAAAGCTGCCGACGGAAACCCCGTCCACGTACCCGGAAACTGTCCCGCCCGAGACATCGACCCGCAGCGCGTGCCACCCGTCGGCCGCCGACGGGAGCGAAACTTTCCCGAGAACGGTGACAGTGGACCCGCGAACCTCCTCGAGCCGCGCGCCCAAGGGCACCAGCACGAGCCGATCGAACTGGTGCGCCCCGCCGGCGCGGGCCGCGATCCCGGCCGCGGCGCTGTCCCCGGTCAGCGAAACAGCCTTCACGGCGGCGGAGAACGTGTAGTCCGTCCACCCGGTGTCGCCCGCGAACTGCCGGGCCAGCGAGCTCCCCGCATCCGACTGCCGCAACACTTTCGTGCCGTCGGCGACGACGGACCACGACCCGCCCGACTTCGACCATCCGGCCGAGTTCCCGTCCTCGAAGTCGTCGCTGAGCGATGTGTCCGCGCTTCCCGCGAACGCCGTCGCGGTGATGCCGGCGGCCGCGGCCACGACCACCGCGAACCCACCGGCGAGAACGGCTCGCCGCCGGCCGCGAAGGGCCTTTGCGTGCTTCATCCGTGCGCTCCTCCAGATCAATGTCGTACGTGATCTAGTGGTCGGAGGGCGCAGAAAGGTTGCCGGCGAATTCGAGAAAGTTTGGGCTTGAACCCGACGCTGCGTCAGGTCCTAGCGTTCGAGGCGACCGCGAAGGGAGGGACGATGACCGAGCAGCGGGAGTGGCGGATCGGGGAGCTGGCCCGGGCCACCCGGGTGACCGTGCGGGCGCTGCATCACTACGACCGGCTGGGCCTGCTGACGCCGTCGTCGCGGACGGCGGGCGGGCATCGGTGCTACACCGGCGACGACGTCCGCCGGCTGCACACGATTCTCGCGCTGCGGGGATTCGGCCTTTCCTTGCGGGACATCGCGGCGGCTCTGGCGGCCGGCGGCGAGGACCCCCGCGACATCCTCCGCCGTCAGCTGGCCGAGACCGAGGAGCGGATCCGCCAGGCCCACCAGGTGCGCGCGCGCCTGCGAAGCCTGCTGGAGCGGCTCGACGATCCGGAGCCGTCGCAGTTCGTCACATTGATCGAGGAGATGGTCACGATGAGCCAGCCCCTGACGCCCGAACAGATCGAGCAGATGCAAACGGCCCGCCGGGAGTGGGCGGCCACGCTCAGCGAGGAGGAACTCGCCGAGATGAGCCGCAAGCGTTCCGAGGCGATGGCCGCGATGTCGCCGGAGCAGATCGCCGAGATGCAGCAAACCCGAGCCCGGCTGATGGGCCACTGACAAAAATTGACGGGCCACTAACAAAAGGGGCGCCCCGAAAGGGCGCCCCTTTTCAAGCGGAAAAGTCAGCGCGAGGCGCCGGCCCGCCGCTTGGTCCACACGTCGAAGGCGACGGCGGCCAGCAGAACCGCGCCCTTGACCAGCATGACCCGCTCGGAGGGCGCGCCGATCAGGCTCATGCCGTTGTTGATCACACCCATGATCAGGCCACCGGTGATGGCGCCGACGACCTTGCCCACACCGCCCTGCACTGCCGCGCCACCGATGAAGGCCGCCGCGATGGCGTCCAGCTCGAATTGGTTGCCGGCGGTCGGGTTCGCCTGGTTGAGCCGCCCGGCGAAGATGATGCCGGCCAGGGCCGACAGCACACCCATGTTCACGAAGATCCAGAAGACGACCGATTTGACCTTCACGCCGGACAGCGTCGCGGCCTGCAGGTTGCCGCCGACCGCGTAGATCTGGCGACCGAAGACGGAACGGTTGGCCATCACCGAGTAGCCGAGCACGAGCCCGGCGAGCAGCACGAGCACCCAGGGCAGGTTGCGGAACCGGGACAGCTGCACGATCACGAACATGACAACCACGGCGGCCACGACGATCTTCGCGATGAACAGCGGGAGCGGGTCCACGGCCTGGCCGTAGCGGACCCGGCCGGCGCGCGTACGCCACTGGGTCACCACGATGCCGCCCACTGCGAGCACGCCGATCAGCAGACTGAACAGGTCGGCGCCACCGAGCGCCCCGAGGCCGACGTTGCCGAGGTAGCCGTCGGTGAAGCCGTTCGACAGCGTCCGCACCTGCTCCGGGAACGGCCCGATCCCCCGGTTGCCGAGGATCGACAGGGTGATGGCCCGGAACAGCAGCATGCCCGCGAGCGTGACGATGAAGGCCGGGATCCCGAAGTAGGCGACCCAGTAGCCCTGCCACGCCCCGATCAGTGCCCCGAACACCAGGGTGATCACCAGCGCGATCGGCCACGCGATGTGGTTCTCGACCATCAGCACGGCGGAGATCGCGCCGCAGCACGCCACGAGCGAGCCGACCGACAGGTCGATGTGGCCCGCGATGATCACCAGGATCATGCCGATCGCGAGGATCAGGATGTACGAGTTCTGGACGATGATGTTGCTGATGTTCTGCGGCTGCAGCATGTCGCCGCCGGTGAGGACGGTGAACAGCAGCACGATCAGCGCGAACGCGATGTAGATGCCGCTCTGCCGCAGGTTGATCGAGAACCGGCGGCCGCCCGTGCTGGGGTCGGAGGGCACGGAAGGGGTACCGACGGCAAGGTCGGCGTTGGTGGGTGCGAGGCTCACTTGCCTGCCTCCTGTCCGGCGGTCATGAGGGTCATCAGGCCCTCCTGAGTGGCCTCGGCGCGCGGCACCTCACCGGTGATCCGGCCGGCCGAGAGGGTGTAGATACGGTCGCACAACCCGAGCAGCTCGGGCAGCTCGCTGGAGATGACGAGCACCGCCTTGCCCTCGTCGGCGAGGCGGTTGATGATCGTGTAGATCTCGTACTTCGCGCCGACGTCGATGCCGCGGGTGGGCTCGTCGAGGATCAGCACGTCCGGATCCGTGAAGATCCACTTGGAGAGCACGACCTTCTGCTGATTGCCGCCGGAGAGCTTGCCGGTGACGCTCAGGACGCTGGGCGCCTTGATGTTCATCGACGTGCGGTACCCGTCGGCGATCTTGAATTCCTCGTTGTCGTCGACCCAGCCGCGGCGGGCCAGCCGGCCCAGGCCGGCGGCCGAGATGTTGCGCTTGATGTCCTCGATCAGGTTCAGGCCGTACCGCTTGCGGTCCTCCGTCGCGTACGCGATGCCGTGTTTGATGGCGTCCCGCACGGACCGCAGGCGGATTTCCTTGCCGTCCTTGAAAATTTTCCCGCTGATGTTCGCGCCGTAGGCGCGGCCGAAGACGCTCATCGCCAGCTCGGTGCGACCCGCACCCATGAGTCCGGCAAGCCCGACAATTTCGCCGCGCCGCAAGTTCAGCGACGCCTTGTCGACCAGAAGTCGTCCGTGCTGGGTCGGGCTGTGGACGGTCCAGTCCTCGATGCGGAAGATCTCTTCCCCGACGGTCGACACGTGCGGCGGGAACCGATGATCGAGATCCCGCCCGACCATCCCCGAGATGATCTTGTTCTCGGTCAGATCGGAGACGGGCGTGGTCGAGATCGTGCGACCGTCCCGCAGGATCGTCACCCGGTCGGCGATGGACAGAACCTCGTTGAGCTTGTGCGAAATGATCACGCAGGTGATTCCGGCGGAACGCAGCCCGCGCAGCAGATCGAGCAGGTGAGCCGAGTCCTCGTCGTTCAGGGCGGCCGTCGGCTCGTCGAGGATAAGCAGGCGAACTTCCTTGGAGAGCGCCTTCGCGATCTCGACGAGCTGCTGCTTGCCGACGCCGAGGTCGAGCACCTGGGTCACCGGGTTCTCGTCCAGCCCGACGCGGCGAAGCAGTTCGGCCGCCGCCGCGTTGGTCTTGTTCCAGTCGATGAACCCCCGCGTGGCCTGCTCGTTGCCCAGGAAGATGTTCTCCGCGATGGACAAATTCGAAGCAAGCGCGAGCTCCTGGTGGATGATCACGATGCCGCGGTGCTCGCTGTCGCGGATACCGCCGAACCGGCAGGGCTCGCCCTCGAAGGTGATCTCACCTTCGTAGTCACCGTACGGGTAGACGCCGGAAAGCACCTTCATCAAGGTGGACTTTCCGGCGCCGTTCTCCCCGCAGATCGCGTGGATCTCGCCGCGGAGCACCTCCAGGTTGACGTCCGACAGGGCCTTGACCCCGGGGAACGTCTTGGTGATGCTCCGCATCGAGAGGATGGTGTCGGTCATCAGCCGAGCTGAGCCTCGGTGTAGTAGCCGCCGTCGACGAGCTCCTTCTTGTAGTTCGTCTTGTCGACGATCACCGACTGCAGCAGCATCGACGGGACGACCTTGTTGCCGTTGTCGTAGTCCGTCGTGTTGTTGACCTCGGGCTTCTGACCCTTGAGGACGGCGTCCGCCATCGACACGGTGGTCTTGGCGAGCTGACGGGTGTCCTTGTAGATCGTCGAGTACTGCTCGTTGCCGATGATCGACTTGACCGACGCGAGCTCGGCGTCCTGGCCGGTGACGATCGGGTACTTCTGCGCGGCCGTACCGTAACCGTTGCTCTTCAGCGCGGAAAGAATGCCGATCGAAAGGCCGTCGTAGGGCGAAAGAACGCCGTCAACCTTCGCGCCACCCTTGTAGGTGGAGGTCAGCAGGTCCTCCATGCGCTTCTGCGCGGTCGCCGGGTCCCAGCGCAGGATCGCGACGGTCTTGAAGGCGGTCTGGCCGCTCTTGACCGTCAGCGTCTTGTCGTCGATGAACGGCTTGAGGATGCTCATCGCGCCGTTGAAGAAGAAAGTTGCGTTGTTGTCGTCCGGCGAGCCGGCGAAGAGCTCGACGTTGAACGGGCCCTTCGCGGTGCCCTTCGAGCCGTCGGCGTTGAGCACCTTGAGGCCGGTGAGCAGCGAGGTCGCCTGCTGCACGCCCACCTTGAAGTTGTCGAAGGTGGCGTAGTAGTCCACGTTCGGGCTGTTGCGGATCAGGCGGTCGTACGCGATGACCGGAATGTTGTTGGCCTTCGCGTTCTCCAGCTGGGTGGTGATCGCGGTGCCGTCGATCGAGGCGATGATCAGCAGCTTGGCGCCCTTGGTGATCTGGTTGTCCAGCTGCTGGGTCTGGGTGGGGATGTCGTTCTCGGCGTACTGGAGGTCGACCTGGTAGCCGAGGGCCTCAAGCTGCTTCTTCAGGTTGTCACCGTCGGAGATCCATCGCTCCGAGCTCTTGGTGGGCATGGTGACACCGATCAGAGCGCCCTTGGTGTCGCCACCGGATGCCGCCTTGTCGGCGGTCTTCTCGCTCGAGCCACATGCGGCGAGGGCGGCACTAAGAACGACGGCGGAGGCCACGGCCCCCATCCGGGAAAATCTCATTGCGCTTATCTCCTTGTTCGGGGGCAGCGTGGCGTCGAGTGTGAACGCTAACAATGACCGTGTCAACAGTTCCGGCAACGTCCACGACATGTAGGGGAAACTTCGCCACGAAACTTTCCGGCGGCTGGTAGAGGCCAAATTGTTATCGATAACAGACGGTGTTCATCAGTCCAGCCAACCGAGACGAGCGACGTGGAACCCGAGCTGCATACGAGTGCGCCCGCCGGTCACCTCCATGAGGTGCCGCACCCTGCGCTGGACCGTGCGTAACGACGTGCCCAGATGCGCCGCCACCGCCTCGTCGGTCAGCCCGGTCATCAGCAGGCTGACGATCCGCGCGTCCAGCTCGCCCAGCGCCGGCGTCCCCGCCACCGCGCTCGCCCTTCGCCACTCCGCCTCGAAGAGCGCCACAAGAGCAAGAAGCAACCCCTTCTCCCGTACGAGGAGAGCACCGGCCCCCGCCGTCTCGCCGTCCGCGGCGCCGGGCGCGGGCAGCATCTGCGTGAGCGGCATCAGCGCGTGTTCCCGATCCACGATGAGCAGCTTCACCGGCAGCGCGTCCGCGATCCGGATCTCCTCGCCCGCCGCCCGGGCCGCCACGATCCGCTCGAAGGCGTCCGGCTCCTCGTCGAGCATCGCCCGCTCGAAGACGACGCGGTACCGCACCCCGCGGGCGACCGCCGAGTCCTCCTCGACGTTCTCGGCCGCGCTGATGACCGCGATCGGCGCCTTCACGAACGTGAGCACCTCGTCGCGCGCGCCCAGCTGCAGTCGCCCGAACACTTCCCGCACGGCCGCCGCGCCCTGGATCACGTCGACGACTCCGGGCGCACCACGGCGTAAAGCCGCCGTCCGGTAGACCTCGTCGAGCACCCCCAGCTCGGCCTCGGCCCGCTGCAGCTCCTCGCGCCGTCGTCGCAGCGAATCCCGCAGCGTCGTGGCCGGCGGCGCCGCGACGAACCGGTCCGGGTCACCGAGGCTGCGCACCGCGAGCCCGGCCCGCTCGAGCCCCGACAGGAGCAGCGAGGCGTGGTCGTCCGAAACCCGCAGCAGCGACGCGAATTCGCCCGCCCCGGCCGACGGGACGGTGATCAGCGCGCGGTAGGCGGCCGACTCCTCGGCGCGCAGGCCCAGCACATCCGGCTGCATCGCCGCACCCCCGCCTCCACGAATGTCGAGGCAGTGTGGCGGATTTACGCCACGAACGGAAGCCGCCGTATCCGATCCGTTGCCGGGGAACGCGACCGTGCCGGATTGTCGGTACCCCCGCACCACGTCGAAGGATGCACATGCGCCGATCAACGGCCCGGCTCGCCGTCCTCGTTGTCACCGCCGGCGTGGCCCTGACCGCTTCCGGCGGCACCCCCATCTGGGCCGCACCGCCCGCGCCCGCCACCGGCGCGCCGACCGCGCCCCCCACCGCCGCACCGACCGCGCCCGCCACCGGCGCCGCGACCGTCACGCTGATCACCGGCGACCGCGTGCGGGTCGAGGGCAACCGGGTCGCCACGGTCGAGCGCGGCCGGGCCACGACCGGCGGCTTCCGTCAGGAGATGGTCGGCGGCCACCTCTATGTCATCCCCGACGACGCGCTGCCCCTTCTGGCCGCCGACCGCCTCGACCGCCGGCTCTTCGACGTCACCGGCCTGATCGCCCAGGGATACAGCGACGCCCGCACCGCCACCGTCCCCGTGATCGCCGCCCGGCCGGCAAGCGGCGCCGGCCTGGCCGGCGCCCGCAAGGTCCGCGACCTCCCCAGCATCGGCGCCACCGCTCTCACCGTCGGAAAACGCGACGCCGCCGCCTTCTGGACCGATTTCGCCCAAGGAGCCACAACCAAGCCGCAAGGAGCCACAGCCAAGCCCCAAACACCGGCCAAGCCCCAAACACCGGCCAAGCCCCAAACACCGGCCAAGCCCCAGGCGCCGGCCAAGCTCTGGCTGGACGGCAAGGCGAAAGCATCCCTGGCCGACAGCACCGCCCAGATCGGCGCCCCGCGGGCGTGGGCCGGCGGCTTCACCGGCGACGGCGCCACGGTCGCCGTCCTCGACACCGGCGTCGACGCCACCCACCCCGACCTCGCCGGTCGGGTCAAGGAGGCCGTTTCGTTCGTCCCCGGCGAAGACCCCGGCGACCGCAACGGTCACGGCACCCACACCGCGTCGACGGTCGGCGGTAGCGGCGCCGCCTCCGACGGCCTCGAGAAGGGCGTGGCGCCCGGCGCCACCCTGCTCATCGGCAAGGTCCTCGGCGACGACGGCTACGGCCAGGACTCCTGGATCATCGCCGGCATGGAATGGGCCGCCGCCCACGCCGATGTCGTCAGCATGAGCCTCGGCAGCGCCGAGCCGTCCGACGGCACCGACCCGATGGCCGAGGCCGTCGACCGCCTCTCCGCCGAGACCGGCGCCCTGTTCGTGGTGGCAGCCGGTAACAGCTACGCCGAGGAGACCATCGGCAGCCCCGCCGCGGCCGACGCCGCGCTCACCGTCGCCGCGGTCGACGCGCAGGACCAGCGCGCCGAGTTCTCCAGCCAGGGCCCCCGTGCCGGCGACGCCGCCCTCAAGCCCGACATCGCCGCCCCCGGCGTCGGCATCCTCGCCGCCCGCTCCCAGGCGACCCCCGGCGAGGGCTGGTACACCTCGATGGACGGCACCTCGATGGCCACCCCGCACGTCGCAGGCGCCGCAGCGATTCTCGCCGCGGCCCACCCCGACTGGCGCGGCGACCGCATCAAGGACGCCCTGATGTCGTCGGCGAAGGCCTTGCCGGAGACGACCCCGTTCCAGGTCGGCGCCGGCCGGCTCGACGTCCCCGCCTCGCTGGGCACGCTGCACGCCACCGGCAGCGCCTATCTCGGCTTCTTCGACTGGCCGCACGACGGCGACGACCCGGTGAGCCGGCTCGTGACGTACTCGAATGACGCCGACACGGCCGTGACCCTGCACCTTCTGGCGCAAGCCCCCGCCCACCTCTCCAGCCCGGTTTTGATCGTTCCCGCCCACGGCGCGGCGAGCGTCAGCGTGACCGCCGACCCGGACGACATCGACGGCGCGGGGCGCTTCACCGGCTTCGTGACGGCCACCGACGACGGCGGCGCCGGCCGGGCCCGCACCGCCATCGGCCTGGTCAAGGAGGACGAGCGGTACAACCTGACGGTGACCGCGAAGGATCGGAAGGGCAAGGCCGCGGGCGGCTTCCTGACCCTCTACCGGTACGGGGACGAGTTCGCCCGCACCGTCGCGATCGATCCCGCCACGGGCGAGTCGGCCGCGCTGCGCCTGCCGCCCGGCGACTACGACGCGACCTCGTGGCTGCCCGTCGACGACGGCGCCGGGGTGGCTCTGCTCGGCACGCCGCACCTGGTCCTCGACCGCGATCGCACCCTCGCGCTGGACGCCCGGCAGGCCAACCCGATCACCGTGCACACACCGCGGCCGAGCGAGGACGCGTACCGCCGCGTGCAGTACTTCCGCGACTCGGGAATCGGCGGCATCTACGCCACCTTCCTCAACGCCTACACCGCTCCGTCCGATGTGGACCGGATCTACGCGGCGCCGACGGCGAGGATTCCCGGCGCCTACGAGCTGCTCTCCCGCTGGAGCCGCCCCGACCCGGCGCTGGAGATCGACGGCCTCGACCCGCTCTACCTGACCGGTTCCCCGCGCCTGGACGGAAAGTTCGCGCTGCGCGGTATCTACGCCGGCGACGGCGCCTCTTATCCCACGGGCGCGGCCGGCAAGGTGGCCGTCGTCCGATGGAGCGCATCGGTGACCGCCGAGGAGCGCGCGGTCGCGGCAACGACCGCCGGGGTGGCGCTGCTCGTGGTGGTCAATGACGGTCCGAGGCGGCGGGCCGAGTGGGCCGGCCCGGTCCCGTCGGTGTCGGTCTCCGCGGCCCAGGGGCGCGGATTGATCGCGGCGGCGCGGACCGGCCGGCTCACGCTGCGCGGCGGGGGGCACGCATCCCCCGCGTACGCCTACGAGCTCGTCTCCTCGTGGCCCGGCCGCGTCCCGGCCAAGCTCGACTACTCGCCCGCCTCAAAGCAGCTCGCTCAGGTGTCGCAACGGTTCGTGCGCACCGGAACCGCCGCGACCGGCTACGACCTGCGTGCGGATTGCCGCTCCTACCAGTGGCCGCCGTGCATCGGCGTCCCGCAGGAGGCTCGGCTCGGCACCGCCCGCACCGACTACTTCTCCACCCAGCCCGGCACCGCCTGGTATCAGGGCGTCTTCCTCGCCGAGGGTCCCGAGCAGCGGCACGACCAGGTCGCGTATCGCCCCGGATCCAACCTGGAGCGTGTCTGGTTCGGCCCGGTCACCCACCCGAAGCTCGGCCCCGGCTATTGGGGGCCGTACCGCCAGGGCGACTTCCTGGCGGTCAGCGTGCCGGAGGCCGGCGGCCCCGCCGACATCACCGGCTCGATGAACGGGTCCGGCACGGTCACCTCCCGCCTCTACCAGAACGGGACCCTGGTGGGGCGGGAGGTGCCGGACTTCGCGGTGCAGACCGAGGTTCCGCACGTCGACGGGCCGGCCGTCTACCGCTTCGAGCAGGAGACGACCCGCGACGCGGCGTGGGGCACCTCGATCCGCACGCGTACACAGTGGACGTTCCGCTCGGTCTACTCCGACGAGCAGATGCCGCTGCCCCTGCAACGGCTCGGCTTCGCCATCGCCACCGATCTCACCGGCGCGCTAGCGGCCTGGCGCCCGCACACCATCGGCGTCACGGCGCCGGGCGCGCGCACGGTCACCCTCCAGATCTCGTACGACGACGGCTCGTCCTGGCAATCCGCCCCGTTCGCCGCGGGCCGCGCGCTGGCGCCCCCGCACCGGCCCGGCTGGGTCTCGCTGCGCGCCACGGCGACCAACGCGGACGGCGGCCAGGTCGTCCAAGAGGTGATCCGCGCCTACCGGCTGCGGTGACCCGGGGCGGCCGCGTCACGCGGGCGGCCGCCTCGAAGAGCCAGCACAGCATCTCGGCGGCGTGCCGGCCGGCCCGCGCGTGCAACCGGCAGTGCGGCGCCTCCGGGCAGACGCCCGACGAGCAGCGGACCTGCTCCCAGCCGCCGGTCCGGGCCCAGGTCGCGGACGGGGCGCTTCCGCAGCTCGGCAACCAGGTCCCGCCACTCGCCCTCGAAATGCTGGCCGAGCCGGCGGCACACGTCCTCGAACCACGGCGTGGGGCCGGCGCCGCCGATCAGCTCGATCAGGCCGGGCACCACCGTCGCGCGGTAGCGGTCGTAGTCGAAAACGAGGATCACGGCATCCGCACCCATGGCGCGTCAAGCCGGTCGCCGGGAACCGCGACGAGCACCGGGTCGCCGGCCTCGATCGCGGCGCGGACGAACGGCAGCGTCCCGGCGAGGAAATCGCCGGGGGCGCGCGGTAGAGCAGACCGGGATGATCGAACGTGGTCACCGGTACACCACTGTCAGGCCGGCGACGCGGTCGGCGCCGTGGAACGCGAGCAGCTTGCGCAGCGGCGGCGAGCAGCCGACCAGCCGCACCGGCCCGTCCGCCGCCGCGTCGACCAGGATGCGGGCGGCCGCGGTGTCGACGAAGGTGAGGCCGGAGACCTCCACCGTGGCGGCCGGCTCGCCCTCGAAGAGGTGGTCGATCACCGCGCGCAGCGCATCGCGGTTGGACAGGTCGACCTCGCCGGTCAGGCGCACGCCGTACGGGTTCCGGGTGCGCCGCGCCCGCAGGGACGACTCGGGCTCGAAGGGTGCACGCGTGCCGGCCGCCCCCGGATGGGCGAAGCTGAGCTGTCGCAGGCGCAGCGGGTCGAAGCGGCGCCGGTCGTACGCGCACACGCCCGCCACGTACCCCTCCATGAAGACCGTGTTTACCTGCGCCTCGTACCAGGCGAGGTGCTCGGCGCCGGGAATCTGCCGGCTGGCCCAGGTCATGTCGCCGACGACGCGGATGCCGGGGTGTCCCTGGGCGCGCGCCCGCGCGATCTCGGCCCGCCACAGCGCCATCGTGATCTCGGGGTCGAAGACGCCGCCGGCGAGGTAGCTCGACTCGGCGGTCACCGCGCGCAACGACCCCTCGCCGAGGGCGGCCTGGGTGCCGACCCCGTGGCGCTCCAGGCCGTCGAGGACGGCCTCGGGCTCGTCACCGCTGTAGATCACCTTGTGCCGGGCGAGCAATCCGGCGCGTACGAACGCGGCGATCGCCTCCATGCGGGTGGCGTCGTCGTCGATCGTCCAGCAGACGTGGTCGCCCAGGGCGACCTTGTCGAGGAGCGGTAACCCGCCCACGTTCCTCCCCATTTCATGGCAGGTGGCGGGGTGCGGATTCACGGTACCCACAACGCTGTGCGACGGCGCTACCCCGCGAGGGTGACATCCTTGCCGAGCAGCGCCCGGTCCCGGCCGGCCGCCTTCGCCTGGTACAAGGGCCTCGTCGGCGCGGCGGACCAGCTCGTCGGCGGTCTCCTGGCCGTCCCACTCGGCGAGCACGGCCGAGAAGGTCTGCCCGCGCGGGGTGGCCGGCCGCAGGCGCGAGACGACGGCGAGGGCCTCGTCGGCGCGCAGGCCGGAAATGATCACGCCGAACTCCTCGCCGCGCCGACGCCCTCGAAGCCGATGCCGGCCAGCAGCGACCCGCTGGGCAGCCACGGGTAGTACAAGGCCACCGGCACGCCCAGCACGAGCCACCAGAGCCAGGCACGCCGCGACATGCCGGGACGATCGGCATGCCGCGCCGGCATCCAAGGGGTGCGGCATCCAAGGGGTCAGGTGCTCGACACCCAGGTCGGGTGGTCGGCGGCGAACTGGGCGACCGTGTCGTCCTTGGCCGCCTCGAGCAGCTGCATGCTGTCGGCGTTGAGGATCTCGACCTCGCCGATGCCCGGGATCGACTTCGGGTTGAACTTGCCCTCGTTCGTCTTGATCGTGATCAGGTCGTTGGGGTTGATCCCCTTCATCGCGAAGACCCAGTCCTCGAGTGAGATGCCGCCGGTGTCGACGGTCATGGTCGAGCCGATCGCCTTGATCAGGCCGGGCAGCTTGGTCGGCGAGGAGAGGCCGTCCTTCACCGACTGGTTGATGATCGCCTTGAAGAACTGCTGCTGGTGGCGCTGGCGGCCGTAGTCGAAGTCCTTGTTCGCCAGCAGGTCGCGCTGGCGGACGAAGTCGAGCGCCTCGGTCGGGGTGAAGCAGTGGTTGCCCTTGGCGTAGAAGTTCGGCGTGACGCCCTTGATCTTGGACTTCAGCGTGCCGTCCGGGTTGATCACGTACGGCTTCGCGAACTTGCCGGTCTTGTTGTCCTTGCCGATGTGGATCGAGGTGGTGTCCTCGTCGACGTACATGCAGACCCTGCCCAGCACGTTGACCACGTTCTTGAAGCCCTGGAAGTCGATGATCGCGCCAGCGTCCGGCGTGATCCCGGTCAGCTCCTTGATCGTCAGGGAGAGCAGCTCGAAGCCGTGCGACAGCGCGGCCGGCCCGGTCAGGCCGCGGCTGCCGAAGAAGAACGCCGCGTTGATCTTGTTTTTGCCGCCCTCGTACTTCTGCACGCCGTTGTCGTACGCCGGGATCGGCACGTAGCTGTCGCGCGGCAGCGAGATCATGTAACCGGTGCTGTGGTCGGCCCCGATGTGCAGCAGGATGATCGAGTCGGACCGGGTGCCCGCGGTCGGCAGCGCGTCCTTGCGTGCGTCGATGCCGACCAGCAGGACGTTCTTGGCCCCCTTGACGTCCGCGTGCTTGACCTCGGAGTTCGCGGCGCCGATCAGGCTCTGCTGGGCGACCGACCGGGTCGCCGCGCCCACGGTCGCCTGGATCGCCACCACGGAGCCCCCGCCCACGACGGTCAGCAACGCGCCGAGGGTGATGCACCAGCGGGCCCAGCGTGGCCCGCGCCGGCGGCGGGCTACGGCTTTCCTCTTCAAGATCATCTCCTCGTCGCGACGTCCTCCACCTGTAAGACGGAGCTCGCGCCCTAAAAGATTGCCCACGGCCGGTAAGAGTTCGGTGAGAAATATCTGGCAAGGTCCTGAGGATCCCGGCCACTTCGTCCCTCCGCAGCCCGCCGTTAACCCCGCGTCCTCCTGACCTCCCTAGCGTCCGAGCGGCCCGCATTCCCCCTCGCGTTAGCAGGTCAGACCATGCCGACACCGCCGGACGTCAGCGTCGTCATCCCGACGCTCCACCGCCCGGACATGGCAGTCCGCGCTGTCCGCAGCGCCCTCGGGCAGACGTATGAGGCGCTCGAAGTGATCGTGGTGGTGGACGGCCCCGACCCCGCCACCTCGTCCGCTTTGTCGGAGATAACCGATCCCCGGCTGCGCGTGATCGTGCTCCCTTCGCGGGGGAAGGCGCCGAATGCCCGCAATCAGGGGGCGCTGGCCGCCCAGGGCCGCTGGACCGCGCTGCTCGACGACGACGACGAGTGGCTGCCGGCGAAGGTCGAGGCCCAGTTGAAGCTCGCGGCGACCGCCACCAAGCCCTCCCCCGTCATCGCGACCCGCATGATCAGCCGCTCGCCGCGCGCCGACAACGTCATGCCGCGCCGCCTGCCGGCTCCCGGCGAGCCGCTCAGCGAGTACTTCACCGTCCGCCGCGGCCTCTTCTACGGCGACGGCTTCATCCAGACCTCCACGATCATGGCGCCCACGTCGCTGATGCGCCGCGTCCCCTTCACCGTCGGCCTGCGGCGGCAGCAAGAGCTCGACTGGACGCTGCGGGCCGTCCGGGAGAACGACGTCGAGCTTCTGTACGCCGATGAGCCGCTCGTGGTGTGGCACCAGGACGAGGACCGTGACCGGATCAGCCTGGAGAACCCGTGGGAGGAGCAGCTCGCCTGGCTGCGCGCCAACCGCGTGCTGTTCACGCCCCGGGCGTACGCTGCGTTCACGATGAGCGTGCTGAGCTCGATGGCCGCGCCGACCCGCAGCGGCAAGGTCTTCCGGGAACTGCTGTCGGAGGCCCGCACCCACGGCCGCCCCGGCACGATCGACTACGTCACGTTCCTCCAGATCTGGACGCTCCCGCCGACGATGCGCGCCCGCCTGCGCGACCTGATCGTGGGCCGCCGCTCCGCGGCCGGCGCCCCGGCGCCCGAGGCGGTCGCCGATCACGCCGATGCCCGCTGAGCCCCGCGTCGCCATCTGGCGCAGCGCGATGCTCGGCGGCTCCGAGACGTTCGTGCGCAACCAGGCCGACGCCCTGAGCCGCTGGCGCCCCGTCTACGTCGGCGCGACCAAGGTCGAGTCCGCGCTGGCCCGCGACAGCGACCTCATCGCCTACCCGTCGCCCGCCGACCGCAACGCCTTCCTGCGCCTGCGCCTGACCGGAACCTCGCCCCGCCTGCGCGACCTGCTGACGGAGGTCTCCCCCCGCCTGGTCCACGCCCACTTCGGCGGCGACGGCTGGCTGGTCAGCGGCGAGGCCCGCCGCCTGGGCATCCCCCTGATCGTCACCGCCCACGGTCACGACGTGACCCGCCAGCCGGCCAGCGGCGGCGCCCACGGCGTCCGCTACCGCCGCAACCTGCGCGCCGTCTTCGTCCGCGCGTCGGTGATCCTGGCCGTCTCCGAGGTGATCCGCTCCAAGGCCATCGGCTGGGGCGCCGATCCGGCCAAGGTCAGGGTCCACTACATGGGCGTCCCGATCCCCCCGGCGCCACCGCCCGTGGCGAAACAGTGGGACGTGGCCTTCATGGGCCGCTTCATCGAGAAGAAGGGCGCCGACGATCTCCTGGCGGCCCTCGCGGCCCAGCGCACCAGCCCGCGGGCGGTCTTCGCCGGGTCCGGGCCGCTGCTGCCCGGCATGCGCGCCTACGCCCGCGAGCTGGGCGTCGACGCCACCTTCCTGGGCGTGCAGACACCGGGCGAGGTTCGCCAGATCCTGCTCGGCTCCCGGCTGCTGGCCGCACCGTCGCGTACGGCCAAGGACGGCGACACCGAGGGGCTGCCGACCACGGTGATGGAGGCGGCCGCGCTGGGCCTGCCGGTCCTGGCGACCCGGCACAGCGGCATCCCCGAGGCGGTAGCCGACGGCGAGACGGGCCTGCTCTCGGCCGAGGGCGACCGCCGAGGGCTGGCCGCGAACCTGTCGCGGCTGCTGGCCGACGAGTCCCTGCGGGACCGCCTGGGCCGCCAGGGGCGGGCGCTGATGGTCGCCAAGTTCGACGTGCTGGCCCAGACCGCCCGCCTGGAACAGATCTACGACGAGGTCGCGGCGGCCCACCCGGCCCGCTGACCCGGCCCGGCCCGGCGCCTCAGGAGAACGAGGCCCCGTACGTCCCGGCGCCGATCACCCACAGGGTGAAGAGCACGCCCGGCACCACGCAGATGTACCCCATGACCAGCCCCGCGACCGCGAGACCCTTGCCGGACTTGGCCCCGCGCTTGGTCTCGTGGTAGCCGATGTGGCCGAGGACGACCGCGAGCAGGCACGGGATCCCGAACGCGCACCAGCCGCCGAGCAGCCCGATGATCCCGAGCACGAGCGAGGCCACCGCCCACCCCGAGGTCGGCGCCGCGACGGCCATGACGACCTGCTGGTACGGCTGCGGCGGCGGATAGGCGCCCGGCGGCCCATAGCCCGGCGGCGCATAGCCCGGCGGCGGAGGCGGCGCATAGCCCGGCGGCGGAGGCGCAAAGGCCGCGGCCGGCGGCTGCGGAGGGCCCGCGGGAGGCGAGTACGCCTGGACCGGCGGGGCGTACGGACCGGGCGGCGCATAAGCAGCAGCCGGCGGAGCGTAAGGGTCAGCCGGTGCGTAACCGGCCGGCGGAGCGTAAGGGTCAGCCGGTGCGTAACCGGCCGGCGGTGCAAAAGCGGCCGGCGGCGCGTAGGGCGACTGCGGCGGCACCGGAGCCGGATAGGCCGGCGGCAGCGGGGCCGGCTGGGCCGAAACGGGCGGCGCCGAGTACGGCAGGTCCACCGACGTAGGCGGGAGCTGCGCGGCCTCCTCGAACCGCCGGGTCGGGTCGACCGGCGGCGGGCCGTCCTCCGGGCCGAAGGTCCGGGTCGGGTCGAGCGGCTCCCCCGGCCCGAGCTGCGAGGTGGGGTCGGCCGGCGGCGTCCGGGCCGGCACCACACCGGGGGTGAAACGGCGAACGGTCCGGTCGTCCGGCTCGGCATCGCCGGGCGAGGGTGCGGGGCGGGACATGTGACTCCGTGTCTCGAGGCTGGCTTGCGATCCGGGGACGGCCGTGACGATGCCTCCCCGAGCCGGTCCGGTGATGCTTTCGCATCGCGCCCGTCTCCGGCCAGTCCTCCGCTCCGCAATTCGGCCGAACGTGGCCGAAGACGAACCGGATGAATATCTAGCCACGGGTGCGGCGCACCACCGCCCGCACCGCCTGCCGCCCCGCCTTGAGGCCGCCGAGCACGGCCTTGCCCGGCGCGGTCGCCGACAGCACGGCGTTGATCTGGCGCAGGCGCTTGAGCTCGGCGTCGCGGGACGCGATCGAGCGCTCGTAGAACTCGTGCCGGGCCCGGGCGTCGGCCAGCTCCCGTTCGAGCCGGTCGCGGGCGGCGGTCAGTTCCCGGACAGTCCCGGCATCGGGTCGCGGGACGGCGGGGCCGGCGGCGGGCACGTCGTGCGGTTCGAGCTCGCGCCCGGTCATGCCGGCCAGCAGGGCGGTCAGCGAGGCCTCGTCGGCCGGCGACGGCCACAGATGCGCGTAGCCGCCCCCGATCAGCGTCGCCGCCAGCCCGCGCAGGGCCACCAGCGGCTTCCCGGGCGCGGTCAGCCCGTGGCACGCGCCCTCGGCGTCGATGACCACCTGGCCGGCCGGGACTCCGGCGGCCGGGCCGGCCTGCCACGCGGTGAGCAGCTCGCGTACGACCGGAAGCGCGCGCTTCTGGGAGGCCGCCAGCACCAGGTCCTCGAGGGTCCGGCCGAGCGGGATCGAGGTCCCGTCGCCCCGGACCCAGCGCCCGTCCGCGTCCCGCCCGAGCGTCACGCCGCCCAGGACGGCGGCGGGACCGGCCGGGATGTCCCCGGCGAGCAGGATCCAGCCGGGGGCGAGCGAGGCCGCCAGCCCGTGCCGCAGCGCCCCGGTCACCAGAGGCCCGGGGTCGGCGAGCAAGCTGGGGATCGCGCCGGGAGTCGCCGCCGGGCTCGTGCCGTTCCAGGGCGGCGGCGCGCCGGACGCCCGCGGGGCCGCCGTCAGCGTCGCCTCGAGGTAGCCGCGCAGGGCCGGGTCGGACAGCACCTCGGCGCCCAGCAGCGCGGACGGATAGGCCGCGTACTCCCGGACCGTCGGGAATCCCGCCGCGGCGAGCCGTCCGTGCAGGTCGGCCGGGCCGGCGGGACGCCCGACGGCGACCGCCCAGTCGGTGTCGGCCGGCGCCGGCGGCAGCGCCAGGATCCGGTGCAGGCCGAAGGTGTTCTCGACGCCCAGCAGCAGCCGCCCCTGCGGCCGCAGCACCGCGAGGAGCAGGCCGAGCGTCTCGTCCCAGCTCAGGTCGGGCGCCTCGGGCGTGCAGAGCCGCTCGACGCCGTCGAGAGCCACCACCGTGTCGTACGCGGGTGACGCCCCGAGCTTCTCGAGGCTCCCGCACAGCACCGTGACGCCGGGGCGGCCGGCGAAGCTCTCCGCCAGCAGCGCGGCGTCGGACGAGCCCCGCACCAGCACGGTGATCTGCGAGACAGGCAGGGCGTCGATCAGCGCCGGATCGTGCGGCCCCGCGACCAGGGTGCGCCCCGAAGCGGCCGCCAGCAGGGGCCCGAACGAGGCCCCGCCCGCCGGCGCCGGCCCGTGCGCGCCGGACAGGTCGGACCACTGCACCATCTCGCCGCCGATCAGCTGCATCATCGGGTGAGCACTCCGGTCAGTTCGGCGTCCTCGACGCTGGTCGGAAGCGGCCAGCCGAGCAGCCGCCGCAGCTCGGCCGGTGGCAGCAGCCGGTCGGCGCCGAGCTCGTCCACGGCGATCCGCAGGGCCACCGCGACGTCGACCGACGGCCCGTGCAGGGCGGCCCACTCGCGCAGGATCCGCGCCTGCCCGCCGAACGCCGACGTCTCACCCTCGAGCTGCATCGGGTCACCGTAGACGGCCGGCTCGCACCCCGCGAGAGCGCCGTAGAACACCGCGCTGCACAGCCGGTTGGAGGCGACCCGCTTGTGTTTACGGAGCTCGCCGAGCTGCCGGTAGAGGAAAGCCGGGTCGAGGTCCTTCCACCACCCACCGCGGTACCCGTGGCAGATGACCCGGAACCCGGCCCGCTCGTACCGCGTCCGCAGCTTGGCGTTGCGATACTCCTGCCAGTACAGGCAGACCGTGACCGGCCCGTCCTCGACCCGGCGGATCTCGGCCATCAGGGCGTCGTGGTCACCCAGGACGTGCTGGCCCTCCCAGCCGTGGAACGGGTACCAGATCGTGCCCTCGCGCTTCTCGTCGGGAGAAAGAGGCTCCATCGCGAGCAGGTAGGCGAACGGCGACCCGATCACGTACCCCTGCCGGCGGCCGAGCGACCACGCCCGCCGCCGGGTGCGTTCGGACCACAGGAACGAGGGCACGCCGGGCACGTACGAATGATCGGGCGCGAGGCCGTCGCCGATGTTCCACCCGTGCTGCAGGTAGCCGTGCAGGCGCGGCGGGTCGGTGTCGTCGAGCCCGCAGTAGCGGGCGAGCACGTGGGCGTGCCCGTAGTAGTGATTCGCGTGATGCACGACCCGGCTCAGACTCCCTGCCCAGTTTCGAGGCCCCATCGCACACCGCCGAGGCGACGCGCCGGACAACTCCACGTGTCCGGAACCTGAATGCGAGTGCCAGACTGAGGTCGGTCACCGCGAATGCGTAGGCCAGAGCTTACGCATTTCCAAGGTCACAGCGCGTGTGCTAACGTTGCCGCAGTTGGACCCCGCGGATGTCGGCGAAAGCCCCCGCCTGGTTCTGGCCGAGAGCGAACCAGCCCGGCCACGTTTCTTTTCCACACGCCGCGAGCGTGCGCGTCGTCGTACGTGAAATGCGGTGTTTCTTGAGGAGTCCCTCGATGACCGATCTCGCTACACGCACACCCAAATCACGGCAGCAGCCGCCCGCCGAGACCGCCGATGTCGCCATCGACGCGCTCCTCGACATCGTCGACGACCGGGCCTGGCTGCGGGCCGACGGCTACCTGCCGGGGCCGCACGACATCCCCGTCGCCCACCACCAGGTCCGGCAGCTCGGCCTGCGCCGCGGCGACCGGATCACCGGCTTCGCCCGCACGCCGGGCAACCGCAAGCCGGCGACGCTACAGGTGGAGGCCGTCAACGGCCGTCCGCCCACGCGCCGTCCCGATTTCTACGAGCTGACCGCCCTCTACCCGCAGGAGCGGCTGCGCCTCGAGACCGACCCGAAGCTGCTGACCACCCGGGTCATCGACCTGGTCATGCCGATCGGCAAGGGTCAGCGGGCGCTGATCGTCGCGCCGCCCAAGGCCGGTAAGACGATCATCCTGCAGCAGGTCGCCAACGCGATCGCCCGCAACAACCCCGAATGCCACGTCATGGTCGTCCTCGTCGACGAGCGGCCCGAGGAGGTCACCGACATGCAGCGGTCGGTGCACGGCGAGGTCATCGCCGCCACCTTCGACCGGCCGCCGCAGGAGCACACCGCCCTCGCCGAGCTGGCGATCGAGCGGGCCAAGCGGCTGGTCGAGCAGGGCCAGGACGTGGTCGTGCTGCTCGACTCGATCACCCGGCTGGGCCGGGCCTACAACCTGATCGCGCCGGGCCGCGGGCGTACGCTCACCGGCGGTCTCGACACCACGGCGCTGTACCCGGTCAAGCGGTTCCTCGGCGCGGCCCGCAACATCGATGGCGGCGGCTCGCTGACGATCATCGCGAGCGCCCTGATCGAGACCGGCTCGGCCATGGACAACTTCCTCTTCGAGGAGTTCAAGAGCACCGGGAACGCCGAGCTGCGGCTGGACCGCTCGCTCGCCGAGGCCCGCCTCTACCCCGCGATCGACATCGCCGGCAGCGGCACCCGGCACGACGAGACCCTCCTGGGCCGCGCCGAGCTGGCCGTGGTCGCCCAGCTGCGCCGCGCGCTGACCGGGCAGGACCGCCGCGACGCCATGCGCCAGCTCCTCGACCAGCTGAAGAGCACCGCCGGCAACACCGAGTTCCTGCGCCGGGTGGCCCTTACTCTGACCCCGTGACCTCCGACTCGGCGACCATCGACGACATCGTCGCCGCGACACCGCACGTACGCTGGTCGATCTCCGTCGGCGGCGCCACCCATGAGCCCGGCCGCGTGCTCCGCACCGCCAGCGTCGGAAAGCTCCTCCTGCTCTTCGAGACCGCCCGCCGCATCACGGCCGGCGAGCTTGACCCGGCCTCGCCGCTCGCGCGCGATTCCCGGTACGCCGTCGCCGATTCCGGCCTGTGGCAACACCTGACGACGGGCGCGCTGCCGGTTGCCGACGTGGCCACGCTGATCGCGGCGGTCAGCGACAACTACGCCACCAACGTGCTGCTCGAACGCGTCGGCCTCGCGAGCCTCGCGACGCTGGCCGATCGCCTGGGCCTGCGGCACACGGCGCTGCGCGACCGGGTGCGTGACCACCGCGGCCCCGGGCACCCGGCGACCCTTTCCACCGGAACCGCAGCCGAGCTGCACTCGCTGATGCGGCGCCTCGCCCGCCGCGAGCTGCTCGATCCCGGGACGGACGCGCTGATCGACGGGTGGCTGGCGACCAGCACCGACCTGTCCATGGTCGCGAGCGCCTTCCGCGACGACCCGCTGGCGCATGCTCACGGCGTACGCAACAAGACCGGAACCGACGACGGCGTGCGTGCCGACGTCGGCTATCGCGGGGACCTGTCCTACGCGGTGCTGGCGAACTGGGATCCGGCCGCGGGCGACGCGACCGCCGAGGTGATGGACGGGATGCGCGCGATCGGTCAGTGGGCGATGCGCAGCCGGCCCGGCTGATAGGTGACGATGCCCTCGGCGTCCAGGTCGTAGGAGACCGCCGGGCCGTCGCCGCTGACCCGCAGCTTGTTGTCGCTGACCCGGTGGAACGCCGACTCGCCGGCCACGACCGTCAGCCACGGCATGCGCACCCGGATGGCCGGGGTGGTCGCCGCGGCCTCGCCCGGGCTGAGCCGCAGCGCGCGCAGCGCCCAGGTCTGGAAGATCGGCGAGTCGGTGAGCAGCAGCACCGCGCCCCGGTCGAGCCGCGACGGGTCGTCGATGCCCGCGCGCGGGGCGTCGACCGTGCCCGATTCCTCGACGCCGCAGGTCCACGCGCCGTCCGCCGTGCGCGACAGCGCCAGGTTGCGCCGCCAGCCACTGCCCTCGGTGGTGACGGTCAGCGCGCGCACCCGCCAGTTCCCGTCGAGATCGGCGTGCCAGCGCGAGGTGTACGGCTGCCGGCCGCCCACGACGATCGAGCCGGTCACCACGCCGGGCGCCACGCCGTCGCGCAGGACGAGCTCGGTGCCGACCGTGCCGGTCCGCTGCCAGACGAGCGGGCCGTGTGTGCGTGCCTCCGCCACCCGGCGCTGGGTGGCGGCGATTCCCGTGGTCATCTGCTCAGCCGCCTCGGTGTCAGGATTGGGGTGCATCTCCCAACCATTGCACCATGCAACCTTTGCCGCCAGGTTGCCACACCTCAAACTTCGTCCGCGCCCTCGGCGTTGCCGGCCCAGCCGAGCCACCACTCCTGCTCGGGCATCTCCCCCGCGGCCTCGGCGAACGCGGTCAGCGCCTCGGTCACCGCGGGCTGCCAGACCCCGGCCGTCTCCGCGACGATCCGCTCGAGCGCGGCCCGGCGCTGTGCCATCACCCGCTCGACGATCTCCTGCCCGGCGCGGGTCAGCCGCAGCCGCACCACCCGGCGGTCGTCGGTGGAGCGGACCCGCCGCACCAGGCCCTTGGCGACCAGGCGGTCGGTCATCCGGGTGCCGGTCGACGGGTTGACCTGGAGCTCGTCGGCGATGTCGGCGCTGCGCAGCGAGCCGCGGCTGGCCAGGACCACCAGCGCGCGCAGCTGCGGCAGCGTCACGTCGGTCTCGACCTGCGCGAGGGCCCGCACGGTCAGCCCGACGAAGGCCCGGCTGGCCCGCAGGAGGGCTTGCACGGTGATCTCGGGTGCGGACTGCAAAGGTTGCACAGGGACATCATTGCAGCAACGGTCCGGCTGCTTGTTTCACCGCTTCACCGCCTTTCGCCGCCTTTCGCCGCTTTCACCGCCTGAGGAGCCCGCGGCGGGCGCCTGAGCTGGCGCAGGTGGAACGTCTAGGCTGAGGCGTGCTTGAAGCGGGCAGCCGGCAGCGAAGCCAGCCGGCACCACCCCACGTCGTCTTCGATGTGCTGGCCGACCCCCACGGTGACCAAGCTCGGCCATGGCTGCTGCTCCTGGACGACGAGCAGCCACCGCAGCTGATCGATGCCGAGAAGCCGGCTTTGATTGTCTGGTCTTCGCTGTGGCAGAAGCGGCCCGATGCCCGCATCCGGTTCGACCTCGCATCCGACGGCGCAGCGGGGACCCAACTGCGGTGGACGCTGCTTGTCGAGGAGCCGATGCCCGATCCGTCGCTGCTCGGCCATCTGCGCAAGCGGCTCAACGAGCTGATCAACGCGAATCTGAGATACACGTTCGGCCAGTAGCCGGCCCACCCGGCCGGGCACCGCGCATCGCCCGCGGCTGGTGTTGTCGGATGGGCGCTGTTTCGGTGCGTGTTGGGTCGCGGCGTGCTACCGATCAGATCGATGGCGACGCTGGCTGGGAGGGCGCTCTGGGCCGGGCGGCCGAGGCGGAACCGTTGCAGCGGCGGGCGCAGAGGATCCGCAACGCCATTTGACGCGAACCCATGACCGCCGGATCGCGGTAGACACCGCCGACGGAAGATTCGAACAACGGAGCGCGATGATTTCTGCAGCCGTCTCCGGTCAATACATCGGAGCAGATTCAGCCGAGCCGCGGGAGGAACCGTGACCGAGCAGACCACCAGCGCCCTACCCCCGATCGTCGACCGGCAGACCTGGCAGGCCGCGCTCGACGAACTGCGTGTCCGGGAGAAGGCCGCCACCCGTGAACTCGACGCCATTGCTGCACAACGCCGGAGACTGCCGATGGTCGAGCTCCCGGACTACACGCTGATCGGTCCGGCCGGCCCCGTCCGACTGGTCGACGTATTTGACGGGCATTCCCAACTCATCGTCTACAACCACATGTGGTCCGACGGCGCGCAGTGGCAGTGCGGCGGCTGTACCGGGCTGACGTCGCAGTACGTCCGGCTGGGCTTCCTCGACCAATACGATGCCCGCTTCGTCATCGTCACCAACGGGCCCATCGACGAAGCGCTGGCTTACCAGGCCAAAGTCGGCAACAAGATGGACTGGTACTCGTCGTCGGAAAGCTCGTTCGGCGCCGACGTCGGGGCGCCGCCCGGCGCGGGCTTCGCGGTGAACGTGTTCCTCCGCGACGGTGACACGGTCTACCGCACCTGGCACACCGATGGCCGCGGTACCGAACAGCTCAGCTACACCTTCGCGTTGATCGACATCCTGCCGTGGGGCCGCCAGGAGGAATGGCAGGATTCGCCCGACGGCTGGCCGAAGTCGCCCACCTACTCCAACTGGCTCGACTCTCCCGATATCGCCCGGCTCTACGGCCCGAACGAATAGACCTGTAGGGATGCGGTCCAGCCTGCCTTGTCGGGGACCAGTTACGGTATCGGCCCGGGATCGACCGGGCGGCTGGAATTGTTGTACGAGTTCTTGGCGGCGACCACGGCTGCCTGGACGTTTTCGGGGTCGACGCCGTGTACGTTCAGCGGCGGGTGCAGGCGCCGGACAAGTTCGGCCTCGATGGAGGCCGGCTCTGCGTCCTCGGCCCAGGTCAGGCGTAGGTGCGCGTACATCCACGCGGTCAGCCGCGCCTCGTCCTCGGGGACCAGGACAACGCGATCGGTCCAGGTCGTCCGGAAGCCTTCCGACCCGAGGAGCCCGGCCAATGTGCGGCGCAGCGTCGAGCTGCCTGACCGCCTCAGATGGTTGCGCAGGATCCGGCCCCGTAGGCTGGTCGCTCGACCGAGATACAGCAGCCGTAGCGACGGGACGTTCACGTTCGGCGAGCCGGGCAGGTCGGGAAAGATCGAAGGAGCAGCCCACCACGCGTAGACACCGCTGCCACGGCTGAGTCTCTTGACGGCGACGTCGAGCCCGACCGGCTCGCCGGACAGCAGCCGCAGGGCCTCCTCCGCCCGAGCCCGGTCGGTTGGGACGTCGTCGAGTCGCTTTTCGGGAGTGGTCATCGAGGCCATGCTAGGCGTCCGGCCAGTCGCGACCGGGCGCCAGGGGTAAACCGCGCGCACTGCGGCCGCGTCAAGGGCGCACGATTCCTGATGGGCCTGAAGACGGAACAGCCCGCGGCAACTCATCGGATGAGTTGCCGCGGGCCGCGGGTGAATCAGGGCGCCGGGTAGTCGGTCACGAAGACCGGGACGCCGATCTTGGTGGTGTCGGCCGCCTCGCCCACGCCGTTGACCACGTGGTCGATCGTGCCGGCGCTGAGGTTGACGGTCATGATGTGGTGCAGTTTCACGCCGGGACGGTTCGGAACCTCGAAGCCGTTCTCGGTGTGGATCGACGGGTTGTTCTGGTTGAACACGTACACGCCCGCCCCGTACAACTTGTGGGTCTTGACCTTGTCGCCCACCTTGTACCCGGCGTAGCCCTCGACGTCGCCGTTCATCCAGTCGGCCTGGGTCGGCGGATCGTACGGGAGCTCGTTCTGGTACAGGATGGTCGTGCCGTTGTCGCCGTTCCAGGTGGTGTTGTACTTCTGGAAGTGCTCGACGAACAGGCCGGTCGCGGTCACGTTGTCGCCGTTGATCACGGCGCCCTGGCGGCCGGTGTTGGTGTTCCACCGCTCGGTGTCGCCACCGGTGAAGCCCTCGACGCCGTGGTCGGCGCGCCACACCCAGGTGTGGTCGATGAGCACGTTGTCGCTGTTGACCTCGAGCGCGGTGTCGGTCTTGCCGATGTGCGGGCCGCCGACGCGGAAGTACACGTCGGACAGCGTGGTCGGGTTGCTCGGCGAGCTGAAGTTCAGCCCGTGCTTCGTGCCGACCTGCAGCAGCGTCTTCGACTCCTTGGCGCCGGCGTCGATGGTGACGCCCGCGACGATCGCGCCGGGCACGTCGGCCACCTTCAGCGGCGTGGCGCCGTTGACCGCGGTGAGCGTGGCGTGGCCGATGCCGAGCACGACCTGGTTGGGCCAGAGCACGTTGATGCTCTGCCCGATGTGGTAGACGCCCGGCGTGAGAAGCAGGTTCTTGCCGAGCAGCAGGTTCGCGTTGATCAGCCACACCGGGTCGGACGGCTTCGCGATGAAGAAGTCGTTGAGCGACACGGTACGGCCGGCGGTGATCCCGTTCGCCCAGGAGACGCCGCTGGTGTTCTTCTGCGCCGACGGGACGCGGACGTTCCACTTGCCCTTGCCGTCGACGAAGAGGTACGGCTTCTCCCGGCTGACCGGGGTGGTCGCCACGGTGGTGTACGGCGGGTTCGGGAACGCCGACTCGTCGGGCGCGCCCTCGACACCGGAGAACACCTGGTTCCACACCGCGTTCGTCCAGCTGTCCACCTTGCTGTTGCGGGTCAGCCACTGCTGCTGCGACCCGTTGAGCACGGTCGGGAACCGGGAGTCGGCGATGTAGCCGCCACTGGCGTACTGCGGGCCCGCGGTGCAGTAGTCCATCAGCGAGAACGTGCCGCCGGTGACGTCGAGCCGCCGCAGCGAGACAGCCTGCGAGACGGCCCAGAAGTTGGTGTTCCCGGCGCGGCAGCCTTCCTGACCGGTCCCGTTGATGTGCAGGGACAGGTTGGACAGCGTGCGCCAGAAGTTCACCAGCGCCAGGCAGTTACTGGTGCCGTTGTTCTCGAGGCACCGGTTGTAGACCTCGATCTTGCCGTTGATCACGACGTCGTCCGGGCTCGCGCCCAGGCCGGCGACCTCGGTGTAGTAGCCCACCTTGAACTGCAACGGCTTGGCATCGGTGCCATAGGTGCCGGGCTTGAACAGGAACGCGTACCGGTCGGTGCTCATCTCGGCGTCGGTCTGCTTGACCGCCGCCGCGTCGAGCGCCGCCTGAATCTGCTCCACCGGCATGCTCGGGTCGAAGATGGTGACATTGCTACCCAGGGCCGGCGCGGGCGCCGGCTTGCTGGAGTGCGCTTGCGCGGCGGTTCCGCTCAGCGAGCTGACGGTGACCACCGCCAGCCCTATCGCGAAGAGCCGCCCGAACTGCCGGCGGACCTGCCGCCCGGCGCGTGTCGTCATGCTGGAGGGGTCCTTCCCGTCATGTGCTTGCAACAGACTGGACACAGATGGCTACATACGGCCGCGACTGTCAAGGCCGCGAAGATCGGCAATAACGCAGGCTTCGGACATCTCGGCCCGGTTCCGGAACAGGAACTGCCCGAAAGGCCGCCGGAACCGGTACCGGCGCACCTCACCCGGCGCGTGTACTGGGCCGATGACCACCCTCACCGAGGTGGGGCGGAGGGCGGGGTTTCGCTCGCCACCACGTCCCCGGCGTACATGTCGTGATCGTCACCGCGAAGGTGAGGGCCCGACGCTTCCACGACGGGCTCGGCTTCGAGGTGCTTCCGGTGCCCTCACCTACTTTGGCCTGCGAATCGGGACCTGATCCCGCACCCGCGCGTTGTCCACAGCAGCAGGTTGTCCACAGGCCGACGCCACCCACCCCACGATCAACCCACTTTTCGGCGATAATGACTGGCGGGGGCTCCCCCAGTGGAGGGCGGGCCTGCGTGATCTTCGCGAATTCCAGGCTCTCCTGGAGTCGACGACGTTTTCCGGCGCGAGCGGAAATCATTTGTTTCTGCGTCGGTGGCGTCCTGCCGAGTTGATGTTTCCGAACTGGGATGACGGCGATGGAAATGCTTCTGCCGAACCCAAGTCGAATACATGCGTGGCGTGGCCGTCGGCGCGAGGCCGCAATGGCGCCGGACACGATGGCAACCGGAACGAAAACGCTGTGAGTCGAAAGGCGACGGACGGTGAAATGCCGTGTGAGCCACGGGCCGGGCGGTTTGTTGTCGCGCCTCCGGGGTGCTGGGCGGCGGCAGCGCCGACATAGGGGACGGCCGTGCCACCGGCGTGGGAGGCGGGCGTTGCATCGGCGTGCCGGAGGGCCCCGCTACCGACGTGCGAGGAGAGCGCTGCACTGCCGTGCCGGACGGTCGCGCTACCGCCGTGCGACGCGGGCGCTGTACCGCCGGGCCGGACGATTGCGCCACCGGCGCGCGAGGCCGGCTCTGCACTGGCGTGCCGGACGACAGGGCCACTGGCGTGCAAGGCGGTCGCGCCACCGGCGTGCCGAGCGGCAGGTGGGCCGGCGTGCCGGGTGGTCCTGCAACCGGCGTGTCGGGCGGGTGCTGCGCCGGCCTGCGGGGCGGTTGCTCCGCCTGCGTGTGCAATGGCGCGATGCTCGGTGCTGGTCCTTGACGAGCGGTTTCCGCGCACGGGTTGCTCCCAGTCGGCCGCCGGTTCCCCGCTGCCTGCCCACTTGCGGGGCTGGGCGCCTGCTTCACCCCCGGTCCAGCGGCTTGCGCGGTGCGGGAGCGCTGCGGCTGTTGCCGCGGCGGGGTGCATGCCGGGCCAGTCGGGCGGGGCCCAGCCGAGCCGGTCGGGCCGGTCGGGCGGGGCCCGGTTGGGCCAGTCGAGCCGGGCCCGGTCGCGGGCAGCGCAGTCTGCCCGTTACCGCCGCCGTGGCTGAGCCGCAGCTTCTGCGCGTGCCGTTGCGCAAGACCCCATTCCCGATGCCGGGCATGCTCACGGCGAAACTCTTCTGCCTCCGGAGAATAGCTGCGCGACGCACTGCGATCACGCATCTTGGCCAATTGGCTCGTGGTGAAGAACTGCAGCTGCCGCATACCAGCATTATTTCACTCCCGGGAATCCAGCGGTAAGCCCCAGCCATCGGTCGATCATGCCAAATCTCAACCGGTGCCATTCTCGATTTGGTACTCGACAATGAAAGCGATTCCCCATACCCCGCCGCCGGGCCACTTACCAAAGAAGGACGGGCCGCGCGAACCGTGACCGAGCAGGCGCCGGGCCATGGCAACCCGGCCGCGCCACCACCCGCCGGCGAACCGGCCGCACCCGCCACCGCCCGAAACCGGCTGCACCCACCACCGCCCACGGCAGTTGCCGTAACCACCCACGGCAGTTGCCGTAACCGGCCACGCCCACCGGTGTGCGTCGGGCGGCCGTGATGAATTGCGGCGCGCTTCGCGCATGAACTCATCGACATCCGATGCCTGGTGGCGGGTGCGGGGCGGCGGGCGGAGAAGGTTGTGAATGGGTCCGCTACACTCCCCGGACCATGTCGACGTATGCGCTGGTGACGAAGGCCGACGCGGGGTCGGTGACCGACGCCGTGCGGGCTGGGCGCACGGGCGGGTATGTCGTTGCCGACCCGCTCGGGGCGATCGTGCTGTTCGATCCGCCTGGGCGCAGCTACTCGTCGACGAGCCGGCTCGCCAAGCCTGCTTGCGCCCTCGTGCGGCACACGGGCACGCCGGCCTGGTTGCTTCTCTGCGACGAAGAGCTGGCCGAGGCCGTCCTCCTCGATGACGAGGGCGAGTCGTCCCTTCAGTGGGCGGCGAGCTGGGAGCCGGCGTCGGATCCGGCTCGCTATCTCGCGGAGCGGCAGGAGTGGGACGCCTACTGCGGTGACCTCGCCACGCGCTACGGCCGGGCCGAGGTGGGGCCGGCGTTGGCGATGGTGCGTAACGACCCGGTGCCGGGCGAGCAGCGGATCCCGCTGCCCGACCTGCTGCGGCGGCTGTGCGCGGTCTTCGACCTGCCCGACATCGCGGTCGGGAGGTCCCTGCTCGACAACGACGAGCCGGGCCTGCACGATGCGCATCGCGTCGAGGCCGCCGCGCCCGCCGGCGTGTGGCACCGGCTGTTCGCCCGGGCCTGACCGTGATCGACCTCCCGCGCGCCGTGTACGCGACCCCGGACCTGATGTGACCGACTCCTTCTACGCGGTGCGGGCCACCCCGCACCGGATTGCCAGGCTCTGCGGTCCGCCGGCGGCCGCGGCGGTCATCGCCTCGTACGACGGGTGGTCGCGCCTCGACCGCGACCCGGGCGAGATCGGCGGGCTGACCCGGGGCTTCGGCTGCGCGCTGAGCTTCGAGCCCGATCTTCGCGTCGTCACCTATTCGCCGGACGGCTCGTCCGCGTCGGGGTTCGAGGCGGCTGCGCTGCCGGGCGGCTCCGGGCTGTTGCGGCAGGCGCTCACCTACTCGGATCCGCGCTACACCGAGCGGACCCGCCTCGCCGATGCCTGCCGCGCGCTCGGCGTGCCGGTCGCTCTGCTGGCGGCGCCCGCGCTTTCGCCGACGTTCGCGCCTCCGCCTACGGCCGCGCCGACGCCACCGCTTTCGCCCACGCCCACGACGGCGCGCACAGACACACCCCCGCCCACGACGGCCCGCGCAGACACACCCCCGCCCACGACGGCGCACGCAGACACGCCCACGCCCACGACGGCCCGCGCAGACACACCCCCGCCCACGACGGCCCGCGCAGGCACGCCTACAACGGCGCACGCAGACACGCCCACGCCCCCGTCGTCGCTCTCGTTGTGGCCTCTGCCCTCGCCGAGCACCGGCGTTGTGCTGGCCGGGCCCACCGCCCACGCCGACGCCGGGCTGACCGGCCAATCCGCGTGGACCGTGCCCCTCTCGCCCCAATGGACGCTCTACTTCTGGGACGGCGACGGCCGCCAGACCCCGCCCGCCAACGCGGCGCTCGCCCTCGCCGGGCGGCATCCGGCGGTCGCCTGCTGGTGGTCGGCCGAGGCGGCCGGGTTCGTCGTCGCGCATGGCTCGAAGCGCGTCGCCGGGCATCAGTGGGGTGGCGGGCCGGCGCCCATCACGCCCGAATCCACGGCCGCGGCCGGACGGGTTCTGGCGGCCGATTTCGGCGTACCGGATCAGGCTCTTGCGGTGATCGGCCTGTTGCGCCGCACGGACCTCGCGCCCCCGGACGCGCTCGCGTCGCTCTTCGGTCTGCTCGGGCTGCCGGACGTGGGAGCCGGGCACGCCACCACCGCCTCGCTCGCCGAGTGGGCGGCGACCCTGCCCGCGGCCGTGCATACGCCCCGGATGACCACCATGGCCGCGATCCGGTCGGAGCTGGTCGGCGCCCGCGCGCTCTGGCAGCGCCTGCTCAACGGGGCGATCGCCGTCCTGATGTTCCTGGCCACCGCTACCCTCGCGCTCGTGTGGCAGTGGGGCGGCATCAGTGGCTGGTGGGTGCTTCTCGGCGCGCTCACGACGCTCAGCTACGCGTGGGGGCTGCGGCCGCGGCGGCCCTGACCGGCGATGACGCCGACCCTCCTCCGGAAGTCGTAGACGCAAGACCCGCCTCAAGCCGGACGTGCCGGATCTCGCGGATCCCTACCGTTGAAGACGACACCGATCACGGGAGGATTCGATGACGATGCGACAGGACGCGTGGAGCGGGACAGTAGTGAAGAAGTCCCGGGCCTTGCTCGACGGCTCCAACCTCTACCGGCGCCTCAAGGTCCGGCTCGACGACGGCACCCAGCTGGACGTCAAGGTGGATCGGGAGGTGTGGAAGCAGCTCGCGGTGGGTGACCGGCTCGTGAAGCAGCAGGGCCAGGACCCGCGCCGCGGCTGACCGTCACCCCCGGGCGACGAGGTTGCGCAGCGGGCGACCCTCCCGGAAGGCGGCGAGGTTCTCCAGGATCAGGGCCGGAGCGCCGAGCGGCCGCCCGCCCGCCGCGTGGGGCGAGATGATGATGTCCGGCTCGTCCCACAGCGGCGACGAGGCCGGCAGCGGCTCGACCTCGGTGACGTCGAGGGCCGCGCCCGCCAGGCGGTGACCGCGGACGGCGTCGAGCAGCGCGGCCTCGTCGACGGTGGCGCCCCGCCCGACGTTGATCAGCCACGCGTGCCGGGGCAGCAGGGCGGCCACCGAGGCGTTGAACGCGTGCCGGGTCGCCGGGGTGGCCGGCAGGATCATGATGAGGACGTCGGCGGTCGGCAGCAGCGCCGGGAATTCCGCCTCGGTCACCACCGTCACGCCGTGCCGGGCGCCGGCCGTCCGCGCGACACCCGTGACCCGGGCGCCGAGGCCGGTCAGCAGGGGCGACACGGCCGCCGCGATGCTGCCGAAACCCCAGATCACGATGTGCGCGTCCCGTACCGTACGGAAATTCTCGTGATCACGCAGCGGTTGATTGCCGCCCAGCTCGCCCGCCCACCGATGCCCGATCTGCGCGCGTGCCATCAGGTTGAGGCGGCGCGCCGCCGCCAGCACCAGCGCGAGCGTGTGCTCGGCGACCGTGCGATCGTGCAGGCCGCGGCCCGAGGTCACCAGCACGCCGGGCGCGAAACCGGCGGCGAGCACGGCGTCCGGACCCGCGGCGAGCGTCTGCACCCAGCGCAACCGCTTCATCCGGGCGGCGGCGTCGCGCAGCTGCGACTCCGGGTTGCCCCACACGACCAGCACCTCGGCGTCGGTGTGCTCCTCGGGGATCGGCTCGTCGACGTCGTACGAAACCCCCTCGGGGAGGGTGAGATCCGAGAGGTCGACGTTGCCGGGCAGAAGCACCTTCATGCGTGCTCACCCTGCCATGCCTCGAGCAGCCCGTCGATCTTGGCTCGGTGGGCCCGTTCCCAGTCGTCGAGCGTGAGCGCCGCGTCGGCCTGAAATTTCGCCTCGGCCGCCTGCAGAGCTTCCGGCAAGGAGGATGAGGGAACGACGACAACGCCCTCCTCGTCCGCCACGACGAGATCGCCCGCTTGCACCGCGACGCCGCCGCACCGGATCGGCACGTTCAGCGGCAGCGCCGCCGCCTTTCCGCCGGGAATGGGAATCACGCCGCGCGCCCACACCGGAAAGCCCATCTCCCGGATCTCGCCGATGTCGCGGATCAGTCCGTCCAGCACGAAACCGGCCACGCCGTTGCGCTGCGCCACCGCGCAGACGTTTCCGCCGGCGAGAGCGTAGTCGAGGTCGCCCGACTCGACGACGATCACCGAGCCCGGCTCGGCCCGGTAGATCGCCGCGTGCAGCATCAGGTTGTCGCCCGGCGGGCAGCGCACCGTGAACGCCGGCCCGGCGATCCGCGGCGGCGGCGACCAGAGCGGCCGGATCGCCGCGTCCATCACCTGCCGCCGGTCGAGCACGTCGGCGAGCGTGGTCGTGGGGAGGTCAGCCATGCGGCCAACCTACCGGTCAGTTGCGGACCTCGCGCCCGTGCGCCACGAGGGCGTAGATCACCAGCACGTCGACGGCGATGAGGATGGTCGACCAGACCGGGTACGCGGCCAGGAACAGCAGGCTGGAGAAGGCGCTGACCAGGGCGATCAGTACGCCTGCGACCCGCGCCCACATCAGGCCCAGGAAGATCCCGGTGCCGGCGGCGATGGCGATCGCCCCGACGACGACGTGCAGCCAGCCCCACACCGTGTAGCTGAATCCCAGCGCCAGCTCGGCCGCCCGCGCCTTGTAGAAGCTGTCGTCGGCGAGGGCCACGATCCCCTCGATCACGTGGAAGATCCCGAGCAGGACCATCATGATCCCGGCGAACGCGAGGATGCCCACCCACCCGGTCATCCCCGGCACGGAGGCCGGTCGGCCCGGCCGTTCGGTGGCGTAGCTGCTGTGCATGGACATGGTGACCATCGTGTGGCGTCGTCGCGTGCGGGCGCGCCATCCGCGGCGGATGATGCCGGTATGGCGACGGCGGAGTCAGGCTGCGGTGATGGTTGACCTCGGCACCGTGCCCGCCGGGCGGCGATGGCTGGCCCGCCTCACGTTCCTCACCGCCGCGGTGGCCGTCGTGCTGGTTCTCGCCGGCGCCGGCCTCGCGGCCAGCATCGGGCTGCTGCTGATCGCGGCGATCGGCATGGTGGTGACGCTGGCGGCCGGGTGGTGGTTCCTCACCCACCGCGGGGTGATGCGATGGCTGAGCGCCCTGGTCGCGGTCGCCGCTCCGGTCACGGTGCTCATCTCGTACGCGAGAGCGTCGTTGATCTGGGTTGTGGTGCTGTTCGCCCTGCTCTGGGCGGGCACGGTCGCCGCCGGCCGGGCGGCGCTGATCCATGCGCACCACCACAAGCCGGAGGAGTTCGGCACCCCACCGCCCACCCGCCCGTTCCTGATCATGAATCCGCGCTCGGGCGGCGGAAAGGTCGCCCGCTTCGAGATCGACTCCCGCGCCCGCAAGCTCGGCGCCACCGTTTTCCTCCTGGACGGCAGCGGCGGCGAGGTCGACGTGTCCGCGGTGGCCCGTCAGGCCGTGGCCGACGGCGCCGACCTGCTGGGGGTGGCGGGCGGCGACGGCACGCAGGCCCTGGTCGCCGCCGTGGCCGCCGAGTGCGGCGTCCCCTTCATGGTGATCTCCGCCGGCACCCGCAACCACTTCGCCATGGATCTCGGCCTCGACCGCGCCGACCCGTCGACCTGCCTGGACGCCCTCGACGACGGCGTGGAGCTGCGCATCGACCTGGGCCGGGTCGGCGACCGCGTCTTCGTCAACAACGCCTCATTCGGCGCGTACGCCACCATCGTGCAGAGCCCCGCCTACCGGGACGACAAGACCGGCACCACGCTCGAGTTGCTGCCCGACCTGCTCACCGGCCACCAGGGCCCCGTTCTGCGGGTGACCGCCGGCGCTCTCACGCTGCTGGGCCCGCAGGCCGTCCTGGTCAGCAACAACCCCTACGGCCTCGACGACCCCGCCGGCCTGGGCCGCCGCTACCGCCTCGACGGCGGCGAACTGGGTCTGCTGGCCGTCCACGTGCGCGGCGCCGCCGACGCCGCGAGCCTGATGTTCGGCGGCCGCCCCGGCACCTTGACCCGCACGCAGGGCACCGGCATCGAGATCGACTCGGACACACCGTCGCTCCCGGTCGGCGTCGACGGCGAGGCGCTGATCATGCCCACCCCGGTCCGCTGCACGATCTCACCCGGCGCCCTGCGCGTCCGCGTCCCCCGCCGCCGTCCCGGCGTGCCCGCCCCGCCACCCGAGCTCGACTGGACGCGCCTGCGGCACCTGGCCCTGGGCCGCGGATGAGCTCACCCCTGGTCATCGCCCACCTCTCGGACCTGCATCTCGGCGCCCACGTCCCCGCGTCGGTGGCGGCGATCGCCGACGAGGTAGGCGCGTTCCACCCCGACCTGACGGTCGTCACCGGCGACCACACGATGCGGGCCCGGCCGCGCGAGTTCCTGCAGGCCGTCGACGTGCTCGACAAACTGCCCGTGCCCCGCCTGGTCGTCCCCGGCAACCACGACCTGCCGCTGGTGAGCCCGCTGCGCGTGACCGCGCCGTACGCCCGCTATCGCCGGTGGATCGGCGAGGACAACGCGGTGGCCCGCCTGCCGGGCCTGACGGCCCTGGGCATCAACAGCATGCCGTGGTGGCGCTGGAAGAGCGGTCGCGTCACGCACGCCCAGACGACCACGTTGCGCCAGGTGATGGGTCAGGCTTCGCCCGATTCCGTACGGGTGCTCGCGCTGCACCACCCGCCCTTCGCCGGCGGCCTCGCCCGCCTGGTGGGCCGTTCCCGCCTGACCCGGGCCCTGCGCGCCGCGCGGGTCGACATCGTGCTGGCCGGCCACACCCACGTGCCGTCGGTGCATCAGTCGCGGCACGGGCCCCTGGTCGTGATTGCCGGCACGGCGACCAGCTACCGGGTGCGCGACGTCCCTCGTTCGTGGACGATGCTGCGGGTCACGGCGGAGGCTGTCGAGGTGCACGAGCGCTTCGAGTCCGAGCCGGGCGCGTGGCACACGGGCCGGGTGGTCCGCCACCTGCGCCGCCCACACTAGGCTGCGATGCGGATGCGAAGGAGACGAGCTCGTGCTGACGCAGGTTGCCGAGGGTGTGCTGGTCCACGAGAGCGAGTTCTGCCAGAGCAACGCCGTTGTCGTGCGGGGCCGGGCCGGCGTGGTGCTCATCGACGCCGGGGTGCTCGAGGGCGAGATGGCCTGCCTGGCGAGCGACTTGTCGGATCTGGGGCACACCGTGGTGGCAGGCTTCTCGACGCATCCGCACTGGGATCACCTGCTCTGGCACGGCGGGCTCGGCGCGGCGCCCCGGTACGGCACCGCGCGCTGCGCTGCGACGGCCCGGGATCGGCTGTCGGGCGGGATCGATGCGCGCCGGTTCGGCATCCCCGAGGAGGTATCCCTGGACCTGCTCGGCCTCGTCACCGGCCTGCCCGCCGGGACGGCGCGGATCCCGTGGGACGGCCCGGGTATCCGCATCATCGAGCATCAGGCGCACGCCCTGGGGCATGCGGCGCTGGTGATCGAGGAACGCGGGGTCCTCGTCGCCGGCGACATGCTGTCCGATGTCCTGATTCCGATGCTCGACCTGAGCGGCGCCGCCGATCCGATCGAGGACTACCTCACCGCGCTGCGGTTGCTCGAGGGCGTGGCGGGCGACGTCGACGTCGTTGTCCCGGGCCACGGGTCTGTCGGCGACGCTCACCAGATGCGCGCACGGATCGAGCGGGATCGGGCGTACGTGCTCGCTTTGCGCGACGGCCAGGATCCCAGCGACCCGCGGGTCGGTCCGTCGGCCGAGCCCGGCTGGGAATGGGTGGGCAGCGTGCACGCGGGGCAGCTGCAACGCCTCGCCCAGCGAAGCTAGTAGCCGGTGCCGGCGTCACCGGGGCCGCTGCCGGACAGCTGGATCGCCGCGACGATGGCCGCGATCAGGGCCGCGGCGATGACGATCCACATGACGATCCGTCGGGTGGTCACGGAGGACATTGTCCATCATCTCCAGCCGCCGGGCGACGGCCGGCGCGGCTGACTCGGGGGACCACCCGAACCGGTTCGTGTTCCGTGGAGAAGTCGGTGCGAGTACATTGACGGCGTTGGATCATTCGTCGATGTCCGGGATCGGACCTCATGCGTACCGTCTCGCCAGCACGGGTTCTCCTGGCCGTCGCCGTTGCCGCGCTGTCCACCGCGTTGCTGGCCGCGCCGGCCACCGCAGGACCCGGCGACCCGCCCTCGCTGTTCCCGAGCGGCCCGGCGATCGTGCGGGTGGGGCCCGGCATGACGGCGCCCAAGCCGGTGCAGGTCGAGATCCGCAACGACGGTGACCTGGCTGCCGGCGTGGTCGTGACGGTCGACGCCACCGATGTGCCCGAGGCGTTCGACATCGACCTGCCGGGTACGGATCAGGGCTGCACCACCGTCGGTGACGTCGCCCGCTGCGAGCTTGCCGAGCTCGGCTTCGGCGAGGCCCACACCTACACGTTCGGGGTGGCCGCCGCCGGCACAACCGCCGCCGAGGGGGCGGTGCGGGTGTCGAGCACAGCGGGCAATGCCCCGCAGGAGAACTCCACGACGATCGGCCTGGCGCTTGTCGCGGCCGGCGTCGACCTCGCGCTCGCTCCGGTCGTTCCCACGCCGCCCGGCTACTGGTCGCTGGATCCGGGCGACTCGGTGGACGTGCCCGTGCAGGTGCGCAACGACGGCGGCGCGGCCGCCACGGGTGTCGTTCTGCGTATCGGCACCCACGCGGAGGACGCGTCGACCGACATGATCCAGTTGGTGGCGCCCTACGACAACTGCACGGTTGACCCTGACCTGCACGACCTGACCTGCGCCTTCGACACGACCGTCGGCCCCGGCGAGACGTTCGCGATCGACCCGGCCACACCGGTACGTGCCAAGGTCAACGACGCGGCGCCGGGCAACAACTCGTACGCGGCGACCGTCGCCGTGAGCGCCGCCGCCGAGGTCCCGGCCGCGAAATCGGCCGGCCGGGTCGCCCGTCTGGTCCCCGTCTCCACGCTCGTGGCCGACCTCAACGGCTACGACAACTCCCAGGTGCTCATCATCACGGTCGAGGGTCTGCGGGCGGCCGAAGGAGTTGCGGTCGGCGCGACCGTGACGGGCGACATCGGAGACTCCCGGACCGTCGCGGTGGGCTTCCGCAATGACGGACCGGCGGCCGTGGCCGCGCGTGAGGGCAACGGTGGCGGTGCGCGGGTGCTCCTACCCGCCGGGCTCAAGGTCACCGGCATCTGCGACGGGTGCCGGCCGATGCGCGGCGCCGAGGTGCTGCCGCCCGACGACCTGCGCGGGCTGGAGTACGCGTGCCCGGCCGGCGGTTTCATCCTGCCCGGCGCCACCGAGTGGTGCCGGTTCGACGTCGAGATCGTCGCCCGGCCCGGCCAGGCGGGGTGGATCCGGATCAACTCCGGTCAGCAGGACCGCAATCCCGCCAACGACGTCGCCCCGATCCTGCTCGTCGTGCCGGGCGGCGGCACCGGCGGCGGTGAAGAGGGGTTGCCGATCACCGGCCTGCCGGCCGGGCCCACCGCGGGGGCCGGGACGATACTGGTCGGACTGGGGCTGGCCGCCCTGATCCTCACCCGTCGCCGCGGCGCTACCGGCCTGAACAGCGGCAGAGGTCGCGAAGCAGGCCGATCTCGCCGCCGTGGTGCATGACCTCGCGGTTGATGTGGACGATCAGCGCGGCCATCGGCTCCTCCCTTCAGCAGACCGGCCCTCGATGCGACGATCGCCGGAAATGGTTGGACGGCGTGACGGCCGGCTGGTAACTTCTCTCGCGCCGTGACGTTGTCCGAGGAGGTGAGACCCGTGAACGTTTGTATCGATGTGGGTGCTCCCCTCGTCGTCACGGGCCGGCCACTGACGTAGGTGTCGCCGGGAGCGCCCCACCAAGGCGATCCCGAAAGGCACCATCTATGAATCCTGTGGAATTCGGCCACGCCGTGCTGATCTCGCGCGTCGCGGCCGACCAGTGGCATGCGCTGGAGGACGACCTCGTGGTCGGCCGCGGCGAGGCGTCCCGCCGGGCCGACGGGCGGTTGTTCGTCAGCATCGACGCGTGGCACGGCGCGGCCTTCGACCGGCTGGCCGCGGCCATGCTGGCGGCCCTGCCGAGGCCGCTGCACACGGTGGTCGACGAGGCCGACCTCGACCTGACCGCCCGGTGGCAGCGCGCCGGCTTCACGATCCGGCGCCGCGAGTGGGAGTACGCCGTGCCCACCGACCCCGGCGCCACGGGCCTCGACGAGGCTCTGCCGCCGCCGGGCGTGACGATAGTGGCCTTCGGCCGCGCGGAAGAGGCCCCGCTACGCGCCCTGGACCGCACCATCCGCGACGAGGTCGAGGCCGCCGCCGGATGGCAGGACATGCCGGCGGAGGTGTTGACCCGCCCGGTGCTCGACCCGTCGAAGTACGCCGTGGCGGCACAGTCCGGCCACTACGTGGGTCTGCTGCGGGTCGCGACGGTGACCCGGCTCCCGCGGATCGGGCTGATCGCCGTCCGGGCCGACCGCCGGCGCCGCGGCATCGCCCGCGCGTTGCTGGCCCACGCGCTGGGCGCGCTGCACCACGTCGGCAAGGAAACGGCCGCGGCCGAAGTGACCGAATCCAACATGGCCGCCACGGCTCTGTTCGAGGGCATCGGCGCCCGGCGCGCCGGCAGCAACCTCGAACTGGTCCGGCGCTGACCGCGAACGACAGGAGGCGCCGACCATGGTGAGGAAATCGAACGGCATCGAGCTCGAGGGCACCGTCCTCGAATGCCTGCGCAACGCGACGTTCAGGGTGGAGCTCTCGAACGGCCACAAGGTGCTGGCCCACATCAGCGGAAAGATCCGTAAGAACTACATCAAGATCCTTCCGTTCGACCGGGTGCTCGTCGAGCTGAGCCCCTACGACCTGACCCGGGGCCGCATCGTCTTCCGCTACCGCGGCTGACGCGGTCCCCGGCGGTGGGGGGGGGGGGGGCCGCGCCCCCCCCCCCCCCCGGCCCGCGCCCCCCCCCCCCCCCCCCCCCCCCCCCCCCCCCCCCCCCCCGCCCCCCGGGGGGGGGGCGGGGGGGGGGGGCG
>NZ_JBITDW010000004.1:259344-494448 GCF_044454685.1 Actinoplanes sp. NPDC051513 | reverse complement strand
ATAAACCCCCCGGCGGTGCCCGGGCGGTCCGCCCTCCCGCCCCCCCTCCCCCCCCCGCGGGCCCCCATCGCCCGCCCGCCGGGGGGGGGGGGGCGGCCCCGGGGGGGGGGGGGGTGGCCCCCCCCCCCCCCACCGCCGCGTTCCGCGGCCCGTCACAGCACCGAGGACGCCAGCCGATCGGGGTTGCCGAAGCGGTGCGCCGTGATGCTGATGGCCTGCTCGTGCAGGAACGGCAGCAGCTCGACCCGGCCGGCCTCGGTGACCGGGTGCGACCACACGGCCAGGTCGGGGGTGGACGGAATGACCGTGGAGCCGCCGATGAGGCGTACGCGTCCGGCGGTCAAGCCCGCCGCCCAGGTCTTGTCGCTCTCCACGCGGATCTCCGCGGGGATCGCGGCCGCGAGCGACTCGGGCAGCGGCGTACCGGTCGAGACGCGCAGCGGCGCGCCGGCCAGGATGCCGGCGGCGAGGATCCGCACCAGCGAGGCCACCGGCGCGCCCGCCGCCAGCCGCACCTCGACCGGCTGCGGCAGGTAGCGCAGCACGTTCCGCTCGGCCCACAGCCCCGAGACGTCGGACGCCTGGAAGTGATCGCGCCACGCCGACGCGTCGGCGGCGGCAGCGCGATCGATGACGGACATCTCTGATTCGGTCAGAACGGACCGGGCGGCGGCGAGCAGCGAGCGGACGGCCGTCGCCTCGACGGCGCCGGCCGGGGAGGCCACGGACGACTGCCAGCCGGTCAGGCCGACCAGGTAGTTGGGGCCACCGGCCTTGGTGCCGGGACCCACGGCCGAGCGCTTCCAGCCGCCGAAGGGCTGCCGCCGCACGATCGCGCCGGTGATGCCCCGGTTCACGTACAGGTTGCCGGCCTGCACCCGGTCGAGCCACTGCCGCACCTCGGCCGGGTCGAGCGAGTGCAGGCCCGAGGTGAGCCCGTAGTCGACGTCGTTGACCAGGTCGATCGCCTCGTCCAGGGTGCCGGCGGTCATCACGCCGAGGATCGGGCCGAAATACTCGGTGCGGTGGTAGGCCGAGCCGCGCCGCACGCCGTCGCGGATGCCGGGGGTCCACAGCCGGCCCTCGTCGTCGAGCCGGCGCGGCTCGAGCAGCCAGCTCTCGCCCTCGCCCAGCGACGTGAGCCCGGCGAGCAGCTTGCCCGCGGCGGGCTCGATGACCGGACCGACCTGCGTGCGGGCGTCCGCGGGGTAGCCGACGGTCAGCGAGGACGCGGCGTCGAGCAGCTGGTGGCGGAACCGCTCCGACCTGGCCACCGAGCCTACCAGCACGACCAGCGAGGCGGCCGAGCACTTCTGGCCGGCGTGCCCGAACGCCGACGCGACCACGTCCTTGACGGCCAGGTCGAGGTCGGCGCTGGGCGTCACGATGATGGCGTTCTTGCCGCTCGTCTCGGCGAGCAGCGGCAGGTCGGGCCGGAACGAGCGGAACAGCTCGGCCGTCTCGTACGCGCCGGTGAGGATGACCCGCTCGACCAGCGGGTGGCTGATCAGCTCGCGGCCGAGCGTCTGCTCGTCGACCTGCACCAGCGTGAGCAGCCGCGGGTCGGGCAGCACCGGGCGGATGATGTCGGCGAGCAGCGCGCCGCAGCGCTCGGCCGGCCCGGCCGGCTTGATCACCACCGGGGAGCCGGCGGCGAGGGCGGCGAGCACCGAACCGGCCGGGATGGCGACCGGGAAGTTCCACGGCGGGGTGACCAGGGTGAGCCGGGCCGGGACCGGGGTCGCGCCGTCGATCCGGTCGAGGCCGGCGGCGAGCTCGCCGTAGTAGTGGGCGAAGTCGGCGGCCTCGGAGATCTCGGGATCGGCCTGGTCGGCGGTCTTGCCGGTCTCGGCCGCCATCACCTCGATGAGCTCGGCACGGCGGGCCTCGATCGCCTCGCCGGCCCGGTGCAGGATCGCGCCGCGCTCGGCGCCGCTCAGCGAATGCCACGCTTCGGCGGCCGCCGCCGCGCCCGACAAAGCGGAATCCAGTTGTTCGAAGTTGTTGATCCGGGCCGCCTCGATCGAAGCCAGGCCGATCGCGGAAATCGGCGCTCGCGTGAGAACGTCGCGCACCCAGGCCCGGTTGGCGGAGACCGCCGGGTCGGTGTCGGGGGTGTTCTCGAAACGGCCGGGCCCGGGCGCCGGCACCGCCGCGAAACGGTCGATGACGCGGTTCGAGGCGGGCACCTCGGCGTCGAGGTCGCGCAGGGAGGCCAGGAAGCGCTCCTGCTCGCGGGCGAAAAGGCCGGCGTCGGCGTCGAGCTCGAACACGGCCGACATGAAGTTGTCCTGGCTCGCGCCCTCCTCGAGGCGCCGGATCAGGTACGCGATCGCGACATCGAACTGCTCCGGCCGTACGACCGGGGTGTAGAGCAGCAACCCGCCCACCTCGCGCCGGACCACCTCGGCCTGGCCTTCGGCCATGCCGAGAAGCATCTCGAACTCGATGCCCTCGCGCACGCCGCGGCGGCCCGCCAGCAGCCAGGCGTAGGCGATGTCGAAGAGGTTGTGGCCGGCGACGCCGAGCCGCACGTTGCCGATGTGGTCGGCACGGAGCGCGTAGTCGAGCACCCGCTTGTAGTTGGTGTCGGTGGCCTGCTTGCTCTCCCAGGTGGCCAGCGGCCAGCCGTGCACGGCCGACTCGACCCGCTCCATCGGCAGGTTGGCCCCCTTGACCAGGCGGACCTTGATGCCGGCGCCGCCGCGGGCGCGACGGCGGGCGGCCCACTCCTGCAAACGGATCATCGCGGCGAGCGCGTCCGGGAGGTACGCCTGGAGCACGATCCCCGCCTCGAGCCCGCGCAGGTCCGGCCGGTCGAGCAGGCGGGTGAAGACCGCGATCGTGAGGTCGAGGTCCTTGTACTCCTCCATGTCCAGGTTGACGAATTTGCCGCCCTTGTCGGCCGCGAGCCGGAAGAGCGGGGCAAGCCGCTCGACGATGTCGTCGACGGCCTCGTCGAAGGCCCACGGGTTGTGCGGTTCCACCGCCGCCGACACCTTGATCGACACATAGTCGACGTCGGGACGGGACAGCAGCCGCTCGGTCTCGCGCAGGCGGCGGGACGCCTCGCCGCGGCCGAGGACGGCCTCACCGAGCAAATTCACATTCAGGCGTACGTCCCGGCGCCTGATCCGGGAGATGGCCTTCCCGAGGCGCGCGTCGGTGGCGTCGACGACCAGGTGGCCGACCATGCGGCGGAGCACGCGGCGGGCGACCGGCACGACCACGCCCGGCATGACCGGCGCCAGCACACCACCGACGCGTACGGCCGCGCGCAGCGGCACGGGCAGGAAGCGGGGCACGTCGGGGGCCAGGCCGGCGAGCGCACGGGCGCTGACCTTGAGGTCCTCGGGACGCACGACGCCGTCGACGAAGCCGACGGCGAACGCCAGGCCCTTGGGGTCGCGCAGCAGGCCGGCGAGCTGCGCGGCCGAGCCGGTCACCTTCACGGCGGAGGCCTCGTGCAGCCAGCGGCGGACGAGAGCGACCGCCTCCTGGGCGAGGTCGGTGTCGGCGGGCATCGCGAGATCGGTCATGGCGCCAGTGTCCGTCCGTGTCTGGTTAAGGAAAAGCGATGGTTCTTGACGAGTACCGTTCACTTCTACTTACGTGTTGTCTCGGAGGTCGGGATCATGCTGGAAATCCGGCGATTGGTGCTGCTGCGCGAGCTGGCGATCCGGGGCACGATCGCGGCCGTGGCCGAGGCGCTCAACTTCTCCCCCTCGGCCGTGTCGCAGCAGCTCAGCCTCCTGGAGAAGGAGACCGGCATGACACTGCTGCGCAAGGCCGGGCGCCGCGTCCAGCTCACTCCGCAGGCCGAGGTGCTGGTCGAGTCGGCCGGCGAGGTGCTCGACACGGTCGAGCGGGCCGAGGCGCGGCTGCAGGCCTCGCTGAGCGTGGTGAGCGGCCGGGTGCGGGTCGCCGTGTTCCAGTCGGCGGCCCTCGCGCTGATGCCGGCCACGCTGCGTGCCATGGCCGCGCGCTATCCGGACGTGCGGGTCGAAATGGTCCAGCGGGAGCCGGAGGAGGCTCTCCGCGAGACCTGGGCCCGCGACTTCGACATGGTCATTGCCGAGCAGTACCCGGCGCACGCCGCCCCACACCATCCCGGCCTCGACCGGCGGGCCCTCACCGAGGACGCGATCCGCCTGGCCCTGCCCTCGGTCGGCGCCGCCCTGCACCCGGTGGCGTCGCTGCCGGAGGCGCGCGCCATGCCGTGGGTGATGGAGCCGCGCGGCGCCGCGTCCCGGCACTTCGCCGAGCAGATCTGCCGCGGCACCGGCTTCGAGCCCGACGTCCGGTACGAGACCGCCGACCTGCAGGCGCACATCCGGCTGGTCGAGTCGGGCAACGCGGTGGCGCTCATCCCCGACCTGGTCTGGGCCGGGCGCGAGACGTCCTGCCGGCTGCTCGACCTGCCGGGACTCCCCCGCCGCACGATCTTCACGGCCCAGCGGCTCGCCGGATCGGCCTCGCCGGCCGCACGGGCATTCCGGGACACATTGGAGGAAGCCGCCGCGTCTCGGGCTTAGTTCTTTTTCGCCTGGGGTACACGTCACATGCCCCGAACGACGGATGTCTGCTTGCCCATCCGGACGGTGGGTGTGGACCGTAGATACAGGTGACGATCAGTACGGCCCGTGGAAGGCCCTGGAAGAAAGGCAGCCGATGGCCGACTGGGTGCTCATACCCTGCCTGAAGGCGCTCTTCGCCGAGTTCGACCGCATCGCCCCGTCCCGCGACCACGCCTCGGACGGCTCGATCGGCGACTCCGCGCACCAGAGCACGGTCTCCGACCACAATCCCGATGAGACCGGAGCAGTGCCGATCCACGACGCCGACCACGTGAACGAGGTTCATGCGATCGACGTCGACAACAATCTGAGAGAGAGCGACCTGACCATGGAGAAGGTCGTGCAGTTCCTGCTCGGCCGCTGCCGGTCGGGCGCCGAGAAGCGGCTGCGCTACATCATCTACAACCGGCGCATCTGGTCGGCTAGCTCGGACTGGGTGCAGAAGACATACACCGGGGCGTCGCCGCACACCGAGCACGCGCACTTCTCCGCTTCGTACACATCATCCCTCGAGGCCTCGACGGCTTCCTGGCACCTGGAGGACATCCCCGTGGCACTGACCGCGGCCGACAAGGCCTGGATCACCAGCACCATCGCGGCACAGACCAAGGCAGCCATCGACTCGAAGCTCGGCGAGATCGCCAAGGAGGTCCTGAGCGACTACAAGCTCCCGGGAACGCAGACCGCGGATGCACCCAACTACCTGCGCAACCTCGCCGACGTCACCGCGGACGTCTGGGCGCTGAGCATGCGCGGGAACACCCGGGGCGGCGACCCCGTGCCGCCGAAGGGCGTCTACGGCCAGATCCTCGAGGACCTGGCCGAGATCCAGGCGAAGGTGGACGCGCTCAAACAGTGAGGCGCCGCTCCGGCGCTCGTCGTGGCGCGATGCCGCGGCGGGCGTCGGGGTAGACCTCGTCCAGCTTGGTCAGCCAGCGGATCTGCTCGCGCGGCGGCACACCGCAGCCGCGCAGGAAGCCCAGCAGCGTCTCCCGGCGCGGAACACCGCCGCCGGTGATCAAATTGTGCACGGTCGCGCGGGAGATAGGCGTCCCCGCGTCTTTGCTCCGCCGTGCCACACTGTCCAAGGAGCGGCGGCGCGCCAGCATCAAAGCCCGCAGCCGTCGTGCGAATTCGGTAGGCGTTGCGGCGCCGGCGGGATCAGGCGGAACCGCCACCAACGTCGTAGCTACGCTCATCGTTCTCACCCTCGTTTGCGATCAACCCATGTCGATCTTCTTGCTCCCCTCGTCATGGAACAAGTACGCAGGTGCGCGGAAGTTCACCCAAGAGTGACGGTCAAAGCTGACATTCCGGCCGCGGCGGTGAGGTCGATGCCGCTCCCGCCCTGGTTCCAGCCATAGGCGGTGAATTCCTTTCCGGCCGCGATCCCCCGATGGGTGGCCCCCGCGAGAGTGACCTGACCGGCACCGGACTGCACGAGAACACGCATCGGCGTCGCGCCGCGCAGGCGTACCCGGAACTGGTCGACGCCGCCGCTCATCCGCACCGGAATCAGCCCGGTCGGAGCCGGTAGCGACAGATCGATCCGGCTGGCGCCACCCTGCAGGTCGACGCCGTCCACCCGCGCGTTCGAGAGATCAATATCGGTCGTCGTGGCCCCGCCGTGCAGCCGCAGCGTCCACCGGACGCGGGTGTTGAGCACGATCTCGACGGATTTGGGCCCGCCGTTCAGGCCGGCCGGCAGGCGCAGTTTCAGCTCGCCGCCGCTGTCGGAAACCGTCGGCGTGACATCGCTGGAAATGCGATAGAGATCGTCGCCGAGATCGGCCGCCCGGACCCGCACGGCGCCCGCCCCATCGACAATTTCAAATGCCGCCGACGTACGGCCGTCGGTCGCCCCACTGCGCGCCGCCGCCTGATTCGATCCACCGTCGTGACCGGACGCCAGCAGAATGATTCCCACCATTCCGGCCAGGAACACGAAAAGCCCGCCCACGACGAGCAGCCGCCGGCGACTTCCCTCGGTGGACTTCGATTCCCCGGGGCTGTTCCACCCCGGCAGCGGGGGCGGCTCGTCGTCATCCTCGAACGGATCGCTGGGCGGCCCGTAGATGGGCGCGAACCCCGTCGGATCCGTGTTCTCATCGAGCACCGGCCACTCGGCGGTCGGCTCGTCGATCTCGTCCCCAGACATCGCACCCTCCCACAAGGTCCTCGCACCTCAGTACGGAAAAGATGCGCGCCCGGATGGATCACCCCGCGATCGGCGGCATCCGGGCAAGACCCTGCTTCGGGTCGCGCCGGACGGCAGGTAAAGCGCCGTCGCTCAACGGGCGAACGAGGATCCCGCCGCCACCGCGGCCTCATCGGGGCCGGCCGACAACGGGCAAGGCGACCGTGGACCTGCTCTCGGTCGGCGTCCTGCCTACTCGACCTCGCGGAGTTTGCCGCTCTCCACCTCGTACACGAAGCCTCTGATCTGGTCCTTGTGCGGCAGGAACGGGTCGGCCTGCAGCCGGCGGATCGACTGACGGATGTCGTCGTCGAGGTCGGTGAAAGCCTCCGCCGCCCACGGCGGGCGAAGGCCGGTCTCGCGCTCGATGGCGGCCTTGAAGTCTTCGTCGGTGAAGGTCAGCATGCCGCAGTCGGTGTGGTGGATCAGGATGATCTCGGTGGTGCCCAGCAGGCGCTGGCTGATCGCGAGGCTGCGCAGCTCGTCGGCGGTGATCACCCCGCCGGCGTTGCGGATGATGTGGGCGTCGCCCTCGGCGAGACCCAGGATGCCGTACGGGTTGAGGCGGGCGTCCATGCAGGCCACGACCGCGGCGTGCTTGGCGGGTGGCAGCGGCAGGGATCCCTTGTCGAAGCTCGCGGCATAGCGCTCGGCGTTGGCCAGCAGCTCATCGGTGACGGACATGGGGCCATCCCTTCGTCGGGTTCCCGCATATCCTATAGATCGACTAGGTGGTGCGGCCCTCCGAGCGAGAGGATTTCGCCTTCGGGCGCGACATCCGCTCCGTGCCGCCGCAGGGCGGCCCGCTGGGCGGAGTCCGGTCGCGCCACCGGATTGGTGTTGTTCAGGTGCGTGTAGAGGTAACGCACCCCGGGCGCGAGCATCGGCAGCGACTCCTCGATCGGCAGGTGCCCCATCTGCCGGGCCGTGCGCCGCACTCCGGTGGATCTCAGCAACTCGTCGTCGGTGAAGAAGGTCCCGTCCAGGATGACCAGGTTGGCGTCGGCCAGCTCGGCGGACCAGGCCGCCAGGCAGGGCGCGTAGACCATGGTGGACCGGCCGTCGCTGAGCCGCAGCCCGACAACCCAGTCCTCGCCCGGGGCGCCGGTTGCGCGGCCGGTGGCGTAGCGCGGGCGCTTGGCGCCCAGCGGAAACGGTGTCACCGTCAGGCCGCCCTCGAGCGCGACGGCAACGCCGCTGGTGAGCGGTCCGCGGGTCACAGCGGTGTAGTGGTCGAGCAGCGGCAGGGCGGGGACGGCGGCCAGGACGGGCCGGGTCGCGAAGACCGTCAGGGCGGTGGCCTCGCGGAGACCGAGCAGGCCGGTGGTGTGGTCGAGCTCGGCGCTGGTGAGAACGACGCCGCGCACGGGTGTTTCGCGCAGGCCAGGCCCGGGCCGCAGCTCGGGAGCGTCCAGGCGCAGGTCGGGGGCGGCGTTCAGGAGATACCAGCTGCGCCCGTCGCCGCTCACGGCCAGGGTGTCCTGGCGCAGCGATCTGCCGCCGTCGCGGGCCGCCCGGCAGCCGGGGCAGGCGCAGTTCCACTGCGGGAGGCCGCCGCCCGCCGCCGTGCCCAGGAACCAGATCCTCACGACACCCGCCGCGCGGGATCACGGCTCATGGGAAGCGCCGCGGGACCGGGACGGGGCGCGGGACCGCGGGTGCGCGCAATGACGTGACCAGGTCGTGCGCCGGGGAGAGGTGGCACGCCGGGTCGGTGGCGGATGCGTCGCCGGTCAGCTGGAAGGCCTGGCACCGGCAACCGCCGAAGTCGACCTCCCGCAGATCGCAGGTACGGCACGGCGACGGGAGCCAGTCGGTGCCGCGGAAGCGGTTGAACAGCTCCGACGAACGCCAGATGGTGGCCAGGTCGGTGGCCAGGACGTTCGGGGGTGGCGGGCCGGGCAGCTGGGCCGCCGCAAGGCACGGTAGGACGTCGCCGCCCGGGGTGATCACCAGCTGGCGGGCGCCCCAGCCCTGCATGCACGGCTTCGGGGTGCCGGTCAGGTAGTCGGGGCGCACGTAGGTGATCTGCATGCTCTCGCCGAGCAGGGACACGGCGTCGGCCACGGCGCGGTCGGCCGACGCCACCTGGTCGGCGGTGGGTATCAGGGCGGCCCGGTTGCGCAGCGCCCAGCCGTAGAACTGGGTGTGCGCCAGCTCGAGGCGGGTGGCGCCCAGCGCGGCGGCCAGCTCGGCGATCTCGGCGACCCGCGAGACGTTGGCGGCGTGCAGGACCACGTTGACGGTCAGCGGCAGGCCGGCCGCGACCACGGCGGCGGCCGCGGCGCGCTTGCGGTCCGCGACGGGCAGGCCCGCGATGCGGCGCGCCGACACCGGGTCGCTGTCCTGGATGGACAGCTGGACGTGGCGCAGGCCGGCGCCGACCAGCGCCGCCAGGCGGGCCGTCGACAGTCCCAGGCCGCTGGTGATCAGGTTCGGGTAGAGGCCGTTCGCGGTGGCGTCGGCGACCAGATCGGGCAGGTCGCGGCGGAGCAGCGGTTCGCCGCCGGTGAGGTGCAATTGCCGTACGCCCAGGTCGCTTGCTTGTTGAAAGATCGATTTCCAGGTGGGCCGGTCGAGCTCGGTGCGGGAGAGCGCCACCGGATTGGAGCAGTAGGCGCACTGCAGGGGGCACCGATGCGTCAGCTCGGCGACCAGCCCGATCGGCGCCCCGGGCGGCAGCGAAGCCGACCCGCCCAGGAAGCGGGGCGCAACCGGGGCGCCGCCGTCGGCGACGACCCGCTGGGCGATCAGGTCGTCGAGGAGGCGCTCGACCGAGGCGGCGTCGACACCGTCGTACTCGAGAGCCAGCGACGTCACGATCTCGCCGGCCGTGCGGCCGTCGCAGCGGGTCAGCACCGCGGCGGCCGGCTCGTCCAGGGCCAGCACCCCCTCGGGATAGAGGACGAGCCACGCGTCGCGCGCCCGGTCGTGCACCAGCGAGCAGCCGCCCGCCAGACCCGGCCTCATCGCGACATCCCGGCGTAGTCGACGGCGTCGAGGATCGCGTTGAGCACGTCGCACTTGTAGGCCAGCGCCGCGATCGCCGCATCCTGCTGCTCGCGCGTCACCGCGTGGGTCAGCACCAGATCCAGCGTGAACGAGCTGTCCGACGCGACCACCGGGATGCGGTTGTCGAAGTACGCCGTGCCCGACGGCGCGATCCAGTCGTAGTGGGTGCGCCACGCGTGGACGCGGTCGGCCATGTGCTTCGGGGAGAACAGCTCGGTGAGCGCGGCCGCGGCGCCCTCCAGCCAGGGGCGGGTACGGCAGAACGACACGTACGCGTCGACCGCGAACCGCGTCCCCCGCAGCACGTGCCGTTCGTCGAGCACCTCGTCGGCCGTGAGGCCGGCCGCGGCGGCGAGCGTGAGCCAGTCGTCGAGGCCGCCGTCGTCCTGGAAGGCGATGCGGTCGAGCCAGCGCAGGCGCACCGCCGGCAGCGGGCAGGCCGAGACGATCGCGGCGTTCTTCGCCGAGAGGTGGCGCTGGTAGTACCAGCGGTTCGCCACCCAGGACCGGATCTCGCCGGGCGTGCACCCGCCGGCATGCAGCCGGACGTGGAACGGGTGCTTGTCCCAGTACCGCGAGGCCTGCGCGTGCAACGCCCCGGCGAGCTCCGTCCGGGTCAGCGCTGGTCGCGACGCGGCCACGGGCCGGCGGTCCCCGCGTAGGCCGAGATCTCGGCCGCGGTCTCGATGCGGGTCGTCTTCGGTTCGGTCCACTTCTTCTTCATCGCGATCCCCTTAGTAGACAACGATTTTTCCGGTGTTCTGCGGATAGACGGCGTCGTTGTAGAAGTACGTGCCCGGCGTCGCGAACGTGTGCGTCGCGGATTGGCCCGGCATCAGCGTGCCGGTGTCGAACTCGTTGTCGAAGAACGCGACGGCCGCGTGGGCGCTCGCATTCGACGCCGGATTGACGAAGGTGACCGTCGTGCCGACCGGGACCCGCAGGTGCTGCGGCGCCATCGCGTTCTGCGCCACGAGGTTCTCCGCCGGGCCGGGAGCGCCGCCGGACCAGATCCGCCCGAGCGTCACGGTCGTGACATCGGTGACCGCGGCGGTGCGGATGTCGTTGCGTCTCGACGGCGGCACCGGGGCCGGCGCCGGCGCCACGGTTCCGCCCAGTTTGAAGGCCCAGAGGTGGTCGCCCCGCGGAATGTCGGGGTACGGCAGCCCGTTGCCGCCGGCGAGCACCGCGAGATATTGGACGCCGTCGATCTCGTACGCGATGGGGCTGGTGTGCACCCCGGCGCCGGTCTGGAAACTCCAGAGCACTTCGCCGGTCTCGTCGTTCATCGCGTGCAGCAGCCCGTCCGGCCCGCCCTGGAACATCACGCGCCCGGCGGTGGTGAGAATCCCGTTGCCGTGCGCCAGCGACCATTCTCCGTCCTTGCGCCAGACGGGTTTGTTGGTGCGCGGATCGACGGCCGCGAGCCCGCCCGCGAAATATTCGCCGAGTGGCCGCGACGTGTTGACCCGGCCGTCCCGGGCGTTCGAGTAGCCCGAGTTGATCAGTCCATAACCCACATAGATCCAGCCGGTGTACGGGCTGAAGGACAGTTGCGTCCAGTCGGCGCCGCCCCCGGCGCCGGGGAAGATGATGGTGGCCCGGTCCCAGTGCGGCGTGTAGAGGCCGCCGAACTCGTAGAACGGCACCGGCCGCGTCGCGTTGTCGAATCGCGGCTCCTGCGGGCAGAACGCCTCGCCGCCGGGGAACGGCTGGGTCGGCGCCGTCTTCTGCCGCACATCCTGCGCGACCGGCCGCTCCTCCATGCCGTGTACGGCCTCGCCGGTGCGCCGGTCGAGGATGTAGTACATCCCGACTTTCGAGCCGTAGACGACGACTTTGCGCAGCCGGCCACCGATCCGCAGGTCGACCAGCACCGGGGCCATCACGTTGTCCATGTCCCAGATGTCGTGGTGCACCGACTGGAAATGCCAGCGCCGCTTACCGGTTTTCGCGTCGAGCGCGACGATGGAGTTGGCGAAGAGGTTGTCGCCGCCGCGCGACGAGCCGTCCGTGCGCGGGTAGGGCCCGCTGAACGTCCAATAGACCAGCCCCAGCTCCGGGTCGACGGCCGGGTGGATCCACGGCACCGCGCCGCCCGTCTTCCACGAGTCCCCTTCCCAGGTGTCGTGGCCGAACTCCCCCGGGCCGGGCGCCGACCAGAAGATCCAGGCGATCTCGCCGGTGGCGGCGTTCAGCGCGTACGCCCGGCCGCGCGCGCCGCCGGTGCTGCCCTGCATCCCGACGTAGATGAGGCCGTCGTGGTAGACGACCGCGCCGGCGAGTGTCCCGGTGAGGCCGCCGCATTGGCCGTTCTGCGGATCGCAGCCGCTGTCCGCGCCACCCTCGTCCGCCGTGATCAGCTGCTTCTGCCAGACGATCGCGCCGGTTGCCTGATCCAGCGCGTACACGATGTTGGACCCCGAGGCGGAATAGACCTTGCCCTCACCGAGCGCCACGCCGCGCATGTTCGTGCCACGACTGCCCACATTGGTCTTCCACTTGACCGCGCCGGTGCGCCCGTCGACGGCGAAGACGTTCTGCTGGCTGGTCTGCACGTAGAGGACGCCGTCCTGCACGACCGCGGTGCTCTGCTGGCCCTGAGCGGTGCTGCCGCCCTCGAGGTTGACGTGCCAGGCGCCGCCGAGCCGGCCCACGGTGCGACGGGAGATCTGCTTGAGCGGCGAATGGTTCTGGTTGCCGAGGTCGCCGCAGACCTTGGGAAAGTCACGCCCGGGCGGCCGGAACGCCCGCGGCTGGGCGGGCGCCGGAGCGAGCTTCGAGGGCTCGCCGGCCTCCGCGACGCCGGGCACGGCCATCGCGCTCGCCGCGCCGGCGCCGGCCGCCGCTCCGGCAGCGAGGAATTTTCGTCTATCCATGCTCACTCCTTGGTCCGCTGTATGGACCTGTCGAGCCGCTAGATGGACGAACCATAAGCTTGTTCATCGATCGGCAACAAGAGGCCGGATCGATGATTGCCATTTGCAGGCACCCGGGCCTACGGTGAGCGGGCTTGAGAATGGATCGATAGGTCCGCGTAGTGGACCTCTCCCGAAATCGGAGCACCGTCCATGATCGAATCCGTCCGTCGTCATCGCGGCCTGACCGCTTTCGTCGCCGTCGTCCTCGCGATCGCCGCCGTCCTGGTCATCCGGTCGCAGGCCGCCACCGGCCACCCGTCCGCCACCACCGGCGCGCAGCAGCTGGGCGACCCCGACTACGGCGTCTGCCGGGGCGTCGACCCGCGCTGCTACCACAACTGGGGCAACTTCGACCCCACCAAGGGCTGGCGGGTGCTGCTGTTCACGCGTACGGCCGGCCCGCGCCACGCCAACCTCGGCCCCGCCCTCGCGGCCGGTCTCAACCCGCCGCTCACCGCCGCGAATGTCGTGCAGAACGGCGTGGTCGCGCTCGGCGCGGCGAACGGCTTCGCCGTCGACTGGACCGAGGACCTCGCGCAGGTGAGCTCGCCCAACCAGCTGTTCCGCTACAACGCGGTCATCTTCTTCAGCACGTCCCGCGACGCCCTGGACGACGCGGCCCAGACCGCGCTGCGCCAGTACATCCGGGGCGGCGGCGGTTTCGTGGGCGCGCACAACGCCTTCGGCACCGAGTACAACTGGCCGTGGTACGAGGGGCTGCTGGGCGGCGCCAACTACTACGACCACGGCCCCGAGCAGACCGGCACGGTCCGCACCGTGGACCGGCATGACGTGTCGACGTCGTCGCTGCCGTCGCGCTGGGGCTTCGAGGACGAGTGGTACAACCTGGTGCCGTACCCGTCGAAGGTCCGGATTCTGGCCACGGTCGACGAGTCGACGCTGACGCGCGGCGTAGCGGGCAGCATGGGCCACCCCGGCCACGGCGACACGCATCCGGTGGCGTGGTGCCAGTACTACGACGGCGGCCGCGCGTGGCTGACGACGCTGGGGCATGACGCGGCGCTGTTCGATCTGAACGCCACGTTCCCGGGGGCGGCCGAATACCGCAGCCTGCTGCTGGGCGGCATCGAGTCGGCGATGGGCATGAAGCCGTTCTGCCGCTGACGCCCGGCCCACTCCGACTCGCCGGGACCGGCTGCGGCATCGCGGCCGGCCTCGGCCTGTCTCGTCCCCCGGGGTTCAGGTCACGGCTTGAATCGGCGAACCTCCTGGGGCCAGCCGCACCCTTCCGCGATCTTGCCCGCCCACATGCGGGCCGACTGCTCGTCGGGCACATCCACGATGGTCAGTCCGCCCAGGAACTCCTTGGTCTCGGCGTAGGGCCCGTCGGTGAACAACACGGCGCCGCTCGTGGCGTCGGCACTGAAGACCGGGCCGTCCTCTTCCTCCAGACCTCCGGCGAAGACGTACGCTCCGGCGGCCTTGATCTCATCGACGACCGCCCTGGAGAGTGGCCCGCGGCCGCGGAACCACTCCTCGGTGTGGTCACCCACCCACTGCTGGTTGAAGTAGATGAGGTACTTGGGCATGCTTGCTCCCTCGGCTCAGCCGGACGCGGTGCCCGGCTCCACTTAACCTACGAACGGCACCCGGCGGATACGACACCCTCCGCCGCACTATTTCGGTGGCGTCGTCACGCCCGCTCCAGGAACTGTCCGAGGTCGGTGCCGCTCAGATCGCCGAGCGAAAGATGGGCCGCTGCCTTCCAGTTGCCGGTCTTGGGCCAGTCGTTCTTGTCGCCCCAGCTCCGGGGTCTTGTCGAAGGAGAGCTGCCCGAGCAGCGTGACAAGCTCGGGCTCGGAATCTTCCCTTGAACCTCACGAAGGTCCGGCCCCGGGGAGTTGCTCTGCTCGTAGTCCGAGGAAAGGTCCCCGTCGGCCTGAAGGGCGAGCTTCACTCGGCGATCAGTTGAACAAGTGATGACGAGCCTGCCGGCGTGGATCGTGAAACGGGCCGGCTCGCCGCCGACGCAGCGGTCGTCGCTGACCGCCACATCGATACCGGCCATGCCACGCCCTCAAATGTCAGCGAACGAGGCGGGTCTCGCCTCGCGGACCTGTCATGATGCCAGGTCCGCGACGCCCGATTCGCATTACAGTCCCAGGTAGATCTGACGCACCCGCGGGTCGTGGCGGAGCTTGTCGGACGTGCCGGTCATCGCGGCCGAGCCGTTCTCGACCACCAGGCACGTGCTGGTGGCCTCGAAGGTCAGCTTGGCGTTCTGCTCGACCAGCAGCATCGACAGGCCGTCGGCCCGCAGGCGGCGCAGCACCGCCAGGATGTCCTCCACCAGCTTGGGTGACAATCCCATCGACGGCTCGTCCAGCAGCAGCACCCGGGGGCGGCACATCAGCGCCCGGCCGATCGCCAGCATCTGCTGCTGACCGCCCGACAGCGCCCCGGCCAGGCGCTCGCGCATCTCCCCCAGCACCGGGAACAGCTCGTACACCTGCTGGAGGGTCTCCCGGGTCTCCTTCTTCCACGGCTTCGAATATGCGCCCAGCAACAGGTTCTTCTCGACCGAGAGCCCCGCGAAGACGTGCCGGCCCTCCGGCACGTACCCGATGCCGTGCCGGACCATGTCCCGGGCTGGAACCTTCGTCAGGTCGATGTCGCCGAGGCGCAGCGTGGCGACCCGGCGCGGGATCAGGCCCATGATGGCCTTGAGCGTGCTGGTCTTGCCGGCGCCGTTCGCGCCGATCACGCCGACCGCGTCGCCGGACGGCACCTCGAAGCTGAGCTCGTTCACGGCGCGCACGCCGCCGTAGTGGACAGTCAAACCCTCGACGGTTAGCGCGGTCATGGGTTTACCTCCGAAGGAACGTCCATCGAATCGCCGAGATAGGCCTCGATCACGGCGGGGGTGGCGGCGACCGAAGCGGGCGTGCCCTCGGCGATCACGCGGCCGCTGGCCAGCACGGTGATGCGCTCGCACAGGTTCATGACCAGGCCCATGTTGTGCTCGATGATGACGACCGTGATGCCGGTGTCGCGGATCGAGCGGACCATCTCGCCCAGCTTGCGCACCTCGTCGCCGTTGAGGCCGGCGGCCGGCTCGTCCAGCAGGAGCAGCGACGGGCGGCACGCGACGGCGCGGGCGATCTCGACCCGCCGCTGGGTTCCGTAGGGCAGCGACTTCGGCGGCAGCCCGGCGAAGGCGGTCAGGCCGTAGCGGTCCAGCACCTCGTCCGCCCGCCGGCGCAGGTCGCGGTCGCGGCGCACGATCGAGAGCGGGGCCAGCAGGTAGCGCCAGCTCGACACCGTGCGTGTGCGGTCGAGCGCCACGAGGACGTTCTCCCGGACGGTCAGGTCGCCGAACAGGCGCAAGTTCTGAAATGTGCGGCTCATTCCGGCCCGCGACAGGCGATAGGGCGGCCGGTTGGTGACATCGTCCCCGGCGAACCGCACGCGACCGGCATCGGGGCGGTAGAGCCCGCTGATCACGTTGAACAGCGTGGTCTTGCCGGATCCGTTGGGTCCGACGATGCCCCGGATCTGCCCGGACGGCACGCTCAGCGACACGTCGTCGAGCGCCTTGAGCCCACGGAACTGCTTGCTCACCCCATCGACGACCAGGATGTCCGCTTCGGAGCCGTCGGCACGCTCGACGGGAGAGTACGGCTGGAACTCGCCGAGGCGAGCCGCCTCCGACCCCACGCGACCCCGGCGGTGGGCGATCCAGTGCCGCAGTCGCGGCGGGAGTCCGGCCAGGCCCGTCGGAGCGAAGACGACCACGAGTACGACCACAGAGCCGTACCCGATCTGCGCGAAGGTCGGGTGATCGACCAGCAGCTCACGCACCAGGTACAGGCCGATCGCCCCGGCCACGCACCCGATCAGGCTCTGCCGCCCGCCGATGATCACCATGCCGAGCAGCAGGAACATGTTGGCGATCGAGAACGACTCGGGCGCCACGTAGCGGATCAGCCCCGCGTAGAGCACGCCACCCACGCCGCCGTAGACCGAGGCGAGCAGGAACGCGGTCATCCGCAGCACCGGCACGTCGGCGCCCAGGGCCCCGGCGGCCAGGGCGTCGTCGCGCATCGCCCGCATCCGGCGGCCCAGCGCCGTGCGCACGACGAACAGTCCGAAGACGAGCATGAACGCGAAGACGATCAGGATCAGGTAGTAGTAGAGGTATTCGCTGGAGAGGTCGACCCCGGGGATCGTGGGCACCGGGATGTTGGAGATGCCCTCGGCGCCGCCGGCGATCTGGGCGTTGGTCACCCAGTTGGTGAAGGCGAGCGCCAGCCCCAGCGTGACGATGCCGAGATAGTGCGATTGGACGCGCAGCGCGGGCGTGCCCACCAGCAGCCCGGTCGCGGCCGTGGCGAGCACGGCGAGCACCGCCGACACCCAGAAGCCGAAGCCGGAATGCGTGGTGAGGATCGCGGTGGCGTACGCGCCGACGCCGAAGAACGCGATCTGCGCCAGGTTCACCTGACCGCCCACGCCCATGCAGAGCCCGAGCCCGACGGCCAGCAGCGCGAACACGAGCATCACGTTGACCACGTGGATCGCGTACGAGTCGAGCCCGTAAGGCAGCAACCACGCACCCACCGCAACGATGAATGCGGAGCCGATGCCCAGTCTCATGCGGGATCTCATGCCCGGTTCACCGTCCGCTCGCCGAAGACCCCGGTCGGCCGGATCATGATGATGACCGTGAAGACCAGGAACGTGACCAGTTCCGAGTAGCCCTGGAAGTGCCCCGCCGAGTACGAGTCGAGCACCCCGATGGCGAGGCCGCCGACGATCGCGCCGGGGATCGAGCCGAACCCGCCGAGGATCGCGGCCGCGAAGCCCTTGATGCCGAGCGCGCCGCCGAGCGCCGGGTTGACGTAGAGCAGCGGGCCGACGAGCCCACCGGCCAGCGCCGCGAGACCCGCGCCGATGGCGAACGCGATCGCGTTGCTGCGGCCGACGTGGATGCCGACCGCGGTGGCCGCCTCGTGGTCCATCGCCACGGCCTGCATCGCGGCGCCGCGCTTGGTGCGCGACAGGAACAGCACCAGCAGGACGGTCGCGACCGCCGCGATGGCGAGGACCACCAGATCGTAGGTCCGGATGCGTAGCCCGAAGATCTCGATGGGCGCGGTCTGTACCGGTGACGGGACAGCCCGCCCGGTGGCGCCCCAGATCATGATGACCAGGGCGTCGAGGACGATGCCGAAGCCGATCGTGCCGATCAGCATCAGGTCGAAGTCCTTGTTCTCCAGCGGGCGCAGCACCCGCTCGATGACCAGGCCGATCGCGGCCGTCACCACGATGGCGACGATCATGGCGATCGCGAACGGCAGCTTGGCGGTCAGGTAGAAGGTGGAGGCGATGTACGCGCCGACGGTGACCACGTTGCCGTGCGCGAAGTTGACCAGCCCCATCGTGCGGTAGACGAGCGAGAAGCCGAGGGCGACCAGCGCGTAGATCGCGCCGAGGCTGACCCCGCCGATGATCGTCTGGAAGAAGACCTGCATGGCACTCCTGAATGGCCGACGATCCCGGCGCCGGGGGCGGCGCCGGGATCCGGGAGCGGGGACGTCAGCTGGAGGCGGCGACGAGCTTGCCACCCTCGATCTTGCCGATCGAGGTGGCGAAGATGCCCACGCCGGTGTTGTCGTACGCGAAGCTGCCGAGCAGACCCTGGTACTTGGTGCCGCGGATCGCGTCGGCGAGGCCCTTGCCGGTGGCCACGTTGCTGGTCTTGAGCGCGGTCAGCAGGATCTGCGCGCCGTCGTACGCCTTGGCGCCGTGCAGCTCCGCCTCCTCGTTGTACGCCGCCTTGTGGGCCGCGGCGAACTTCTTCGAGGCCTCGCTGATGTCGTTGCTCAGGTACGGCGAGCTGACGATCGTGCCCTCGGCGTTCTTGGCGCCGGCCGTGTCCAGGAAGACCGGGGTGCCCTGGGGGGCGGCCCCGGCGAACTGGGCGGTGATGCCGAGGTCGCGAGCCTGCTTGACGATCAGTCCGGACTCGACCTCCTCGGCGCCCAGGAAGATCAGCTTGGGGTTCTTCTGCCGGATCGAGGTGAGTGCGGCGCTGAAGTCCTTCTGATCGGCGGTGACGACCTGGTCGGCGACCGGCGTGACGCTTCTCTTCTGCAAAGCCTTCAGGAACGAGTCGTGCTCGCCCTTGCCGTACGAGCCGTTGTTGGTGATCATCGCGATGCTCTTGATGCCCTGCTGGTCGACGATGTGCTTCACCAGGGTCTCGTCGTACGTCGTCGACGTCGGCCCGTTGAGGAAGAGGAACTCGCTGCCGACCGCGACCAGGCCCGGCGACTGGCCCGAGGTGATGTTGGGGATCTCGGCGGTCTTGAGGGTCGGCGCCATCGCGATGGTCACCGCGCTCTCGGCCGTGCCGATCATCGCGATGTAGCCCTCGCTGTCGATCTTGCGGGCCAGGTTGGTGCCGGTCGTCGGGTCGCCCTGGTCGTCGAAGACGTCGAGCTGGATCTGCCGGCCGTTGACGCCGCCTTGTGCGTTCCACTCGGTGACGGCCAGCTTGGCGCCCTTGAGCTCCCACGCGCCGAGCGAGCTGAGCTGCCCGCTCTGGGCGTCGACCAGGGCAATCTTGATGGGACCGGAGTCGCTGCCGCTCTTCTCGTCGCCGCTGCCGGGGGCGCTGCAGCCGGCAACGACAAGAGCCAGGACGGCGAGGGCGGTTAGGGGACGGTATCGCGCCACGTGCGTCTCACCTCAATCTACAAAAATCCGAATTATTCGAAAACGCCCTGATAGATGTCGGTGATGTTCCAGTGCCCGGGCGTCGGCACGGGTTCGTTGACCATCGGTACGTCGAGCACCGCCGGGCGGCGCCGCTCGATCGCTTGTCGCAATGCCTCGCCGAGCCCGTCGGGCGACTCGACGAGGTAGCCGTCGGCCCCGCACGCGCGTCCGAAGGCGGCGAAGTCGGGACTGTACGGCCGGCCCTGCGGATCGGTGAAGTCGCAGCCGTAGCTGCGGCCGAAGAACTTCGACTGCAGGTCGGAGATCGTGCCGTGGGCACGGTTGTTCATCACCAGGAAGATCACCGGGAGGCCGCGCTCGACGGCGAGAGGCACCGCGGGCAGCTGGGCGCTCATGCCGCCGTCGCCGATCAGCGCGACGACGACCTTGTCTTCCCGAGCGATTTGCACGCCCAGCGCGGCGGCCGGTCCGAAGCCCATGGTGGACGCGCCGCCCGGCGTGATGAACCGGCCTTCTTCCGGCAGCGGATAGCACTGCGCCACGCCGTTCTTGTTCCAGCCCACGTCCGTGACCAGGATGGCGTCCTCCGGCAGCGCCGCGCGCAGGTCGGCAAGAATCCGCTCGGGCCTCAGGGGGAAATTGTCGCTTCTGCCCCGCTCGGCGCTGGCCTCGAAGAGCCCATTGCGGGCTTGTCCGATTTGTTGGCGGAGGCCTTGGCGGTCCTGGGCCGGCTTGGCGATCACGGCATCCCTGATCGCCGCCACCGCGAGTCCCGCGTCGGCCACGGCCCCGATCTCGACGGGATAGTTGCGGCCGATCTCCGCCGGGTCGATGTCGATCTGGATCAGCTTCGAGGGCGGAAAACTCCAGGTGTACGCCGGATTCCACGAGCTCGCGTCGGTCTCGGCGAACCGCGTCGCGATGGCCAGGACCACGTCGGCCTTGCGCGCGTAGTCGTTGGTGAGCTCCAGACCCCAGAACCCGGTCATCCCGAGCACGAGCGGGTGATGGTCGGGCAGCGCGCCCTTGGCCATGAGCGAGTGGGCGACCGGGATGTCGAGGTGCTCCGCGAGCTCCTTCAACGACTGCCGGCCGTCGGCGCCGCCGAGGCCGCCCCCGATGTAGATGAGCGGCCGTTCGGCCCCGGCCAGCATCGCCGCGATCCGTTCCGCGTCGGCCGCCTCGAGCGCGGGCTTGGTCACCTGGACCGGCAGCGGCGTGCTCGCCTGCGGCAACGTCCGGGAGAAGACGTCCATCGGCACGTTGAGCAGCACCGCGCCGGGCCGCCCCGAGGTCGCCGTCCAGAACGCCCGCTCGGTGAACCGGGCCAGGTCCTCCGCCCGGTGCACCTGCCAGGCCCGCTTGACGAACGGTCGGTAGATTGCCGCCTGGTCGGCGTCGTTGTGCAGGTTCACCTCTTGGTGCGGGTGCCGCCCGTACAGGTAGGAAGGAATGTCGCCCGAGATCGCGACCAGCGGCACCGAGTCGAGCGCCGCCGTCGCCACGCCCGTGACCGCGTTCATCATCCCGGGCCCGACGTGCATGAGCAGCACGCCCGGCTTGCCGGTGGCCCGCGCGTACCCGTCGGCGGCGTGCGCGGCGGTCTGCTCGTGGCGGGCGATGACGAACTCGATCGAGCTGCGGCCGATCGCGTCGAGCAGGGCGATGTTGGTGTGCCCGCAGGTGCCGAAGACGTATTCGACCCCGTACGCCTCGAGCTGTGCCACCAGGTTGTCGGCGACGGTCACTGTTGCCCCCAGATGGAGATTCCTCGCAGGATCAGCGTCTTGACGACCGTGTAGTCGTCGACCATGAAGCGCGGCGACTCGCGGCCGAAGCCGGACTCCTTCACCCCGCCGAACGGCACGTGGTCGAGCCGGAAGTTCGAGGTGCCGTTGACGATCAGGCCGCCGACCTCGAGCTCGCGCCAGGCGGTGAGGATGCGGCGGATGTCGGTGGTGAAGATCCCGGCCTGCAGGCCGAAGCGGCTGGTGTTGCAGGCCGTGAGCACATCGTCGAAGTCGTCGTAGGCCATGACGGCCACGAGCGCGCCGAAGACCTCCTGGGTGACGACGGCCGCGTCCGGAGAGGGGCCGGCCACCACGGTCGGCGCGAGCGTCGCGCCCTCGTTCCGCCCGCCGATGGTGATCTTGGCGCCGTTGGCTGCCGCATCCGCGGCCCACCCGGCCACCCTCGCCGCGGCCGCTTCGTCCACCATCGAGCCGACGTCGGTGGCCGGGTCGAGCGGGTCGCCGACCTTGAGCGCGGCGACCTCCGTGGTCAACTGCCGCACAAATCCATCGAATCCAGATTTATGGACATAGACACGCTGGACCGAGATGCAGCTCTGACCCGAGTTGGTGTAGCCGGTGCGAGCGCACATCTTGGCGGCGGCATCGAGATCGGCATCCTCGCAGACGATCGTGGCCGCATTGCCGCCCAGCTCCAGGACCAGGCGTTTGGCGCCGGCGGCCCGCGCCACCGCCGCCCCCGTGCCGGCGCTGCCGGTGAAGCTGATGACCGCGACCTCGGGCGCGGCGCACAGCGCGGCCCCGACCTCTCCCCCGCCGTGCAGCAGCTGAACGGCCTCGACCGGCGCGCCCGCCGCGAGCAGCAGCGCGACGATCGCCGCCGACACCGCCGGGGCCTGCGGCGGGGCCTTGACGATCGTGGTGTTCCCGGCCGCGAACGACGCGCCGAGCTTGTGCGCGAGCAGGTTGGCGGGCGCGTTGAACGGCGTGATCGCCAGCGCCACCCCGGCCGGCGCGCGGTAGGTGAGCGCGGTGTTGCCGATCCCGCGCTCCCAGCCCGCGACCGGCAGGTTGTCGCCGCCGATCTGCCGGGCCTCGGCCGCGCAGACCGCGAACGTGTCGGCGACCCGGTCCATCTCGCCGAGCCCGTCCTTGACCGGCTTGCCCAGCTCCAGGGCGATCAGCCGGGCGATCTCGGCGCGGCGCTCGGTGGCGAGGCGGGACGCGGTCTCGAGAACCGAGGCCCGGGTGGCGGGCGCGAGGCGGGCCATCTGTCTCGCGTACGCGGCGGCATGCCGGACCGCGGCGTGGACGTCACCCTCGGCGGCCACGCGGGCGCGGCTCACGACGGCCCTCGTGTACGGACCTGTCCGTTCGGCTAGCGGGCCCTCCATCAACCAGACACCACCGAGCAATGCCGGCGCGTCGGCTGACTTGAGGATCGTGTCGAGCATTCTTCCTCCTTGGTCCGCTAGATGGACCGTAGAGTGGGGTTCTGGACCGCTGTGCGGACTAGGTGTAACGTACGGGCGACCGCCGGTTCCTCGCAATAGGGCGGGCCGAGAAAGTTACGGTCCGATGAACCGCCATCGTGAGCGGCAGAATCAATGCCGCCCGGCGGCCGTGCCGGCGGAGCGAAAGGGGCACCGTGGAAGACCGCGAGGCAAGTGGGGTCCGCAGCGTCCAGCGCGCGCTGGACATCTTGTCGTTGCTCACCGAGGAACGGCCCTCGATCACCATCCGGGAGGCGGTCGAGGCGACGGGCCTGGCCAAGACCACGGTGATCCGGCTGATCCAGACGCTCGAGCAGATGGGCCTGCTCTGGGCCACGACCAGCGGATACATGGCGGGCCCCGGCCTGTGGCGCTGGGCCCATCTGGCCCGCAGCAGCTGGGAGCTGCCGCCCGAGACCAAGCGAATGATGCGCGACCTGGCCGCCAAGGACCGCGAGACGGTCAACGTCTACGTGGCGCGCGACATCGTCCGGGTCTGCATCGCCCAGCAGGAGAGCCCGCAGCCGCTGCGGCACGTCGTGCACGTCGGCGACGAGCTGCCGATGTGGGCCGGCGCGTCGGCCAAGGTGCTGCTGCGCAACGCCACGCCTGGGCTGCTCGCCCGGATCGCCCGCTCCTCGCCGTACGGGGAGCAGCACGTCCGCCGGATGCAGGAGTGGATCGACGAGGCCGCCCACCAGGGCTTCGCGGTCAGCCACGGCGAGCGCGAGGAGGGGCTGACCGCGGTCGCCGTCCCCGTGCTCGGCCGCTCCGGCACCGTGGTCGCCGCGCTCACGCTGAGCGGGCCGACCATGCGCTTCACCGACGAGCGGATCGACACCTTCGTCAAGGACCTGACCGAGGTGGCGAACCGGATGGCCGAGCGCGGCTTCGACCATCCCCTGGGCTCTTCGTTCTAGCCTTCGGAAGGAGAACCCCGCATGCCCGACCGCCCCCTGTCCGGTGTCCGAGTCCTCGATCTCACCAACGTGCTCGCCGGCCCGTACTGCAGCTATCAGCTCATGCTGCTCGGCGCCGAGGTCGTCAAGATCGAGGTGCCGGGCGTGGGCGACCTCGCGCGCCGGCTCGGCCCCGACCCCGCGCTCAACGAGGCCGGGATGGGCTCCTCCTTCCTCGCGCAGAACGCCGGCAAGAAGTCGGTGGAGCTTGATCTGAAGCTCGATCCGGACCGTGCGGTCTTCGAGCAGCTTGTCGCCTCGGCGGACGTGCTGCTGGAGAACTTCCGGGCCGGGGTGCTGGCCCGGCTCGGGTACGGCTGGGACGTGCTGCGCTCGCGGAATCCGGGGCTGGTCTACTGCGCGATCAGCGGGTTCGGCCAGGAGGGGCCGCTGAGCCAGGGCCCCGCGTACGACCAGGTCGTGCAGGGTCTCTCCGGGATGATGAGCATCACGGGCACGCCTTCGACGGCCCCGCTGCGGGTCGGCTTCCCGGTCTGCGACACGGTCGGCGGGCTCTCCGCCGCGCTCGCGATCGTCGCCGCGTTGCACGGCCGGCAGCACGACGGCCAGGGACGGTTCCTCGACGTGTCCATGCTGGAGACGTCGATGTCCGCCATGGGCTGGCCGGTCTCCAACTATCTCGTCTGCGGCGTGCCGCCCGAGCCGATGGGCGATCAAAATGCCACCGCCGCTCCGTCGGGGACGTTCGAGGCCGCGGACGGCCCGCTGAACATCTCGGCCAACCGGCAGGAGCAGTTCGTCACCCTGTGCGGGCTGCTCGACCGCGCGGACCTGCTCGACGACCCCCGCTTCGCCGAACGGGAGGCCCGCAAGCGGTACCGGCCCGAGCTGAACCGCGAGTTGAACAAGTCGCTCGGCTCCCGCACGGCCGCCGAGTGGGAGGCGCTGCTCTCCGCCGCGGGCGTGCCGGCCGCACGGATCCTCACCGTGCCCGAGGCGCTCGACCAGCCGCAACTCGACGCCCGCGGCTTCCTGACGTCGCTCGGCGACTTCCGGGTCACCGGCAGCGGGGTGCTGTTCGACGGCGAGCCGCTGCGGCCACCGGCGCCACCGCCGGCGCTCGGCCAGCACAACGACGAGGTCCCGGCTCTGATCGCGCGGTGGCAGTCGTGACCTCCCCCGACGCCGGCGCCGCTCCCGTCGCGGCCACTTCCGACGCGACCGCCGCTCCCGTCGCGGCCACTTCCGACGCGGGCACCGCTCCCGGCGCGGCCACCTCCGACGCGACCGCCCGTGAGGTCGCCGCCTGGTGGGGCACCTCGGTCAGCCGGATCGAGCCGGGGGTCATCGAGCTGCGCGGCCACCCGATCCAGGAGCTGATCGGCACCGTGGGCCTGGCCGAGCTGATCTACCTGATGCTGCGCGGTTCCCGGCCGCCCGCGGGGCAAGCCGCCCTCCTCGAAGCGGCGATGGTCGCCGGCGCCGACCACGGACCGCACGCGCCGTCGATCGCGATCGCGCGGATGACCGCCACCTGCGGCGTCGGCCTCGCCAACGCGATGGCCAGCGGCGTGAACGCCCTCGGCGACGTGCACGGCGGCGCCGGCCAGGAGTGCCTGACCCTGCTCGACTCCATCGTCGAGGGCGCCGACCCGGCCGCGGTCGTGGCGAGCGTCCGTTACTTTCCCGGCTTCGGCCACCGGTTCCATCCGGTCGACCCGCGCCGCGAGCCGATGCTGGCGCTCACCCGGCGGGCCGTGGACGACGGCGTCGTGCCCGGCAAGCACCTGGCCGCGGCGCTCGCCGTCGAGGAGATCCTCGGCCCGCGCGTGCCGATGAACGTCGACTGCCTGACCGCGATCGTCTACGGCGAGCTCGGCTTCGCGGCGCCGCTCGCACGCGGGTTGTTCGCGCTCAGCCGCAGCATCGGCATCCTCGCGCACGCCTGGGAGGAGACCCAGCAGGGCCGCCGGATCAAGGGTCCGATCCCGCCGTCGATCCTCCCGGAATACCGCGGCTGACCCGGTACTGGGCCGCCATCCGGACCGGTGTGTTCGGCGTTCCGTACCCGTCATAGTCCTTCACCCGCTGCACCAACTCGAAGAACACCCGGCGGCCGAGCATGGCCGTGTAGAAGTGGAAGAGCTCCCCGTCGTCCGTGCGGTCGTACAGAATTCCGTGCGACCGCATGACCTCGATCCGCTCCGGGTCGAGATCGACCCGCGCGGCCAGATCGGCGTAGTAGTTGTCCGGAATGGCCAGGATCGGCACGCCGGCGGCGCGCATCGCCACGGCCGCGGCGAAGACATCACCGCAGGCGAACGCGACGTGCTGAAAATCGGCGGTCCCGGGGAGGCGGCTTCCGCCGAGCGCGGGCACGTGCAGCAGCATCCGTACGCGGCTGCCGGCGCTCGTCATCGCGCGGGCGTGCACCAGCCCCCGCGGATCCGGGATGTCCTCCGGGTCGTGGCGCCGCAGCCCCACGACGGACCGGTAGAAGAGCACGGCCTCGTCGAAGTAGTGCAGCGGCTGCGACAGCGAGACCTGGTCGACCCGCGCGATCCCCCACTCGCCGGCCGGCGCTTCCTCGCCGCCCGGCCCTTCCTCGCCGCCCGGCGCTTCCTCGCCGCCCGGCGCTTCCTCGCCGGCCGGCGCTTCCTCGCCGCCCGGCCGTTCGAACTCGCCGAGGCGTTCGAAGTCGCCGAGCCAATTCGCGTCGGCGGCCGCGCCGTCGGTGCGGCAGAAGAAGATCGACGTGCCGTCGGGGGCCTCGACCGCGGTCAGGTCGGCCTCGCCCGGGCCGTAACGGCGCGGGACCGGGGGCGCCAGCAAGGCCTCCGCGCGGCGGGCCGAGGCGGCCGGGTCGTCGCTCTCCAGGCCCATCGCCGTGATCGCCACCTCGTCGCCGGTGGAGCGGGCGCGGTTCAGCAGGATCCGCGCCTCGCCCTGCTGCCAGAGATGGACGGGCTTGGAGCGGTGGCGGGCGACCCTTGCGAAACCCATGCCGTGCAGCATCCGTTCGGCGAGCTCACCGCCGAGCGCGTCGACGCCGAGCTCGACGAAGGCGTACCCGTCGAGGTTTGCGGCTTTTTCGATTGCCGCTTTTTCGTGGTGGTCGGGGGCGATTGCCTCCTCCAGGGCGATCAGGCTGCGCAGCGCGTCGGTTGCCGTGCGCCCGGCGTCGGCCTGGCGGAAGACGTCGTTGAAGACCTCCAGCGAGAGTGGGCCGTCGTAGCCGGCGGCGAGGACGTGGCCGACGAACGCGGCGAGGTCGAAATCGCCCTGGCCGGGGAAGCAGCGGTAGTGGCGGCTCCATTGCAGGACGTCCATGCCGAGCCGCGGCGCGTCGGCCAGCTGAAGGAAGAAGATCTTGTCGCCGGCGATGTCGCGGATGCCGGCCGGGTCGTCGCCCCGGGACAGGATGTGGAAGCTGTCCAGGCAGACGCCGAGGGCGGGGTGATCGGCGGCGGCGACGATCTGCCAGGCGTGCCGGTAGTCGTCGACGTGGCGGCCCCAGGCCAGGGCCTCGTAGGCGATCCGCATTCCTCTTGTTGCCGCCAGCTCGGCGAGCCGGCGCAGCTGCGACGCGGCCAGCTCGTCATCGCCGTCGGTGCCCGGGACGACCGAGGAGCAGACCAGCATCGTGTCGGCGCCGAGGTCGGCCATGACATCGAACTTCTGGGCGGCACGGCGCAGGTTGGCGGCCAGGCGCTCGGGCGTGACCCCCTCGAAGTCGCGGAACGGCTGGTAGAGGTCGATGGTGAGGCCGAGGTCGGCGCAGCGGCGGCGGATCTGCGCCGGGCTCAGCGGGCTGGTCAGCAGGTCGGCCTCGAAGATCTCCACACCGTCGAAGCCGACCTGCGCCGCGGCGGCCAGCTTCTCCTCGAGGGTGCCGCTCAGCGAGACGGTCGCGATCGCCCTACGCATCGCGGGCCGTCGCGGTGTGGGCTGTCTCGGCGCGAGCCGTCGCGGTGTCGGCCGTCGCGGTGTCGGCTGTCTCGGCGCGAGCCGTCGCGGTGTCGGCCGTCGCGGTGTCGGCTGTCTCGGCGCGGGCCGTCGCGGTGTGGGCGGCGAAGTCTTCGAGCATGCGGTCGACGTCGGGCTCGTGGCCGGTGAACAGGCGCAGCGCCTCGACCGCTTGATGGACCACCATGCCGCCGCCGTCGAGGGTGCGGCAGCCGCGCTCGCGGGCGGCCCGGAGGAGGCCGGTCTCGAGGGGGCGGTAGACGATGTCGGCCACCCACAGGGCCGGCCGCAGCAGGGCAGGGTCGAGGGGAAGGCCGGGATGTCCCTCCATGCCGACGGGCGTGGCATTGACCAGACCGTCGCTCGCCGCCAGCAGCTCGGGGATGCGGTCGCGCTCGGCCGCCGCGACACTTGCGCCCCGGGACGACAAGCGGTCGGCGAGCCTTCTGGCCCGGTCATTGTCCGCGTCCACGATGGTCAGGTGGCCTGCTCCCAGCCGTACGATCGCATGGGCGACGGCAGCGCCCGCACCCCCGGCACCCAGCTGAAGCACCGACCGGATCGGAGCATCGGGAAGGCCGCGGCGGAAACTTTCCGCGAAACCGGAGTGGTCGGTGTTGTGCCCGATCGCGCGCCCGCCCGCGAAAACCACCGTGTTGACGGCGTCGAGATCGGCCGCCTCCGGTGACAGCTCGTCGAGGTGCTTCACCACCTCCTGCTTGCACGGATGCGTGATGTTGAGACCGCGAAAGCCGAGCTTGCCGGCCGCCTTGACCAGGTCGCCCACGTCGCCGGCGGCCAGGCCCAGCTCTGCGATGTCGATCAGCTGATACCAGTAGTGCAGGCCGAGGCGGGCGGCCTCGTTTTCGTGCAGGGGCGGGCTCAGCGACGTCTGGATGTCCGCGCCGATCAGGCCCACGAGAAAGGTGCCCGGCATCGAGCCTCCACGCTAATGTACGAACCGGTACGTTAGTTATCGGCGTCACATCGACTAAAGTCAAGGCCCTGTCCTGTTTCGCCCTTGCCTAGGAGCCCGATGACCGCCAGCCCGCCCGTGGAACGTCGCCGCGACGCCGAACGCACCCGCGCCGAGATCCTCACCGTGGCCTCCGCGGAGTTCGCCGACCGCGGCTACGACGGCGCCCGGGTGGACGAGATCGCCGCACGCACCAGCACCACAAAGCGCATGATTTACTATTATTTCGGCGGAAAGCGGCAGTTGTACGTCGCGGCGCTGGAGTCGGCCTATGCCCGTATCCGCGAGGCCGAGCAACAAGTAAGCGTCGACCACCTGTCCCCGGCCGACGCGATCCGCCGCATCGCCGAGGTGACCTTCGACCATCACGAGGCGAACCCCGACTTCATCCGGCTGGTCAGCATCGAGAACATCCACCGGGCCGAGCACATCGCCCGTCTCCCCGAGATCGTGCGGATCAACACCCCCGCCGTGCTGCTGCTCGACCGGATCCTTACCCGCGGCCGCGAAACGGGCGAGTTCCGCACGGATGTCGACGCCATCGACGTGCATTTGATGATCAGCGCGTTCTGCTTCTTCCGAGTAGCCAACCAGCACACGTTCGGCGCCATCTTCGGCCGCGACCTGCTGGATCCTGCTCGCCGCTCCCACTACCGCCAGATGCTCAGCGACATGATCGTCGCCCACCTGACCATAACGTAGCCACCCCGCCGGCTCGGCACTCGCGACTCGGTACGCAGCCCTGATGAACTCCCACGCTCCCGGCGCAGCACGTCATCAAGATCGCCCCGGCGGCAGAGCGCACCCCGCCGACGGCGGACAGCCGCGATGAGTTCCTGCGCGGCTCGCGCGCCAACTCATCAAGATCGCCGCTCAAGCGCACGGCGAGATCGCCGCTCAAGCGCACGGCAAGGTCGCCGCTCAAGCGCACGGCAAGGTCGCCGCTCAAGCGCACGGCAAGATCGCCACTCAAGCGCACGGCGGGCGGTCGCGAGCCGAGTAGGTGAGGCAGGTCTGGCCGGTCGGAACTGGAAGTCGCGAGCATTTTGTGGTATATTGTGGACATTACCCCGCTACGTTTGCCGGCATGACTGCTGTCGAATCCCGGGTGCGTGAATTCTTCGAGGTCTTTGCCGGCGCGAGCGGCGATCTGACGCTCGACCTTCTCGGCTCCTGCTTCGCCGATCCATTTCTCTCCGCCGATCCCAGCGGAACACGCGCGGTGCCGAAGGACGTCTTTCTCCAGGCCCTCCCCCGCCGGGCCAAGGTGTTCGCCGACGCCGGCGTCGGGCCCGCCGCGCTGACCTCGCTGGACGCGGAACGGCTCGACGAGCACTACCTCATGGCCCGCACCGGATGGGACGCCCCACGCCTGGCCGGCGGGAACCCCGTACACCTGGAATCGTCTTTTCTTCTGCACGACGACGGCGATCGCCTGCGCATCGTGCTCTACCTGAATCACCAGGGTCTTTGAGTATCGGCACTCATCCGCCGCGGCGCGCGGACCGAAAGGATGGCCGCCATGGATGTCAACTCACAGTCGAAGGTAACCTCCGCCTTCTACGCCCAGGCGGCTGCCTCGTTCGCCATTTCCCTGGTGTCGGTCGCGGTCGGTATCTACTACCTGCCGGTCGGCGGGTGGGTCCGCGCCTTTCTCGCGATCGGTCTCCTCTACGTGGTGACCTCCGCCTTCACCCTCGCCAAGTGCGTCCGGGACGCCCAGGAAACCGGCACCGTCGTGCGCCGCGTCGACCAGGCCCGCATCGACAAGCTCCTCAACGAGCACGACCCGTTCAAACACCCCACCGGCGTTTAGACCATCGCGCCTCAGGATCGTGATGATTTGCTGTTCGGCCCGAACAGCAAATCATCATCGCCGCGCGCCGCCCGCGAAACAGCACCGCGAGCGATTCCCCTGCCGAGCCGCCCTACGCGTACCTCTTCGCGGCGGTCTCCCACCCCGGGAGGTCCGCCGCCGCGCGCTGCCCCGGCCCCACGTAGTCCGCCGACGGCCGGATGATTTTCCCGAGCCGCTTCTGCTCGAGAATGTGCGCGCTCCACCCCGCCGTCCGCGCGCACGTGAACATCGCCGCGAGCATCTCCGAGGGCACCTGCGCGAAGTCGAGCACCACCGCCGCCCAATACTCGACGTTCGTCTCCAGCACGCGGTCGGGCTTGCGCTCCCGCAACTCGGCCAGCCCCGCCTTTTCCAGCTCCAGCGCCACCTCGTACCGCGGCGCGCCGAGCTCCCGCGCCGCCTCCCGCAAGATCGTCGCCCGCGGGTCCTCGGCCCGGTAGACCGCATGCCCGAAACCCATCAGGCGCTTTCCCGAATCCAAAACCGCTTTCACGTACGCCCGCGGGTCAGCACCCCGCTCGACATCCTCGATCATGCCGAGCGCCCGGGCCGGCGCTCCCCCGTGCAGCGGCCCCGACAGCGCCGCCACCGCCGCGGACATGCAGGCCGGCACATCCGCGCCGGTGCTGGCGACCACGCGCGCGGTGAAGGTCGACGCGTTCATCCCGTGCTCGGCCGCGCAGACCCAGTAGCGGTCGATCGCGGCCACGTGGCGGGGGTCGGGCTCGCCCTGCCATCGGATCATGAAGCGCTCGGTCGCATTGCGCCCCGCATCCACCAACCGCTGCGGCACGGCCGGCAGGCGAGTGCCGCGCGCCGCCTGCGCGACGTACGACATCATCATCGCCGTGACGCGGGCAAGGTCGTCGCGGGCCTGCGTCGCGTCGATGTCGATCAGCGGGCGCAGCCCCCAGTGCGGCGCGAGCATCGACACCGCCGCCTGCACATCGACGCGGATGTCGCCGGAGCGCACCGGGATCGGGTACGGCTCGGCGGCCGGCAGTCCCTGGGCGAAGTCGCCGTCGGCGAGCAACCCCCACACGTCGGCGAACCCGACCCGGCCCGCCAGCTCACGAATGTCCACGCCGCGGTAGCGCAGCGATCCGCCGTCCCGATCGGGTTCGGCGATCTCGGTGTCGAAGGCGACGACACCGGCCAGTCCTGGGTTGACAGTCAACATGAAATCAACATGTATGTTGTCAACATTGACGTCAACATTGATCCAGTCAATATGAGAGCATGTCCACATGTCTCCGGAGCCCCACCTGCTGAGCACCGACGAGGTCGCCGCGCGCCTCGGCATCAAGCCCACGACCGTGTACGCCTACGTCAGTCGCGGAATGCTGCCGAGCATCCGCAACGCGGAAGGAAAGGGCAGCCTGTTCGCCAAACCTGACGTCGACGCGTTCGTGGCCAGGCGCAGACGTCCGACGACACCCGCCATCCAGACCGGCATCACCCTGATCAAGGACGGTGGCCTGTACTACCGCGGCCAGGACGCGAGTCTCCTGGCCGGCTCCGCCTCTTTCGAATCGGTCGCGACCTTACTCTGGACGGGCGAGCGAGAGCACGTCGATCTCGTGCCCAGCGCGGAGCTCAAGAATCTCGCCGTCGCGACCGTCCAGCCCCTGCCAACGGGCGCCCGCACCACCGACCGCCTCCGCGTGATCGTCGCCGCGGCCGCCGCGGCCGACCCCCTGCGCTTCGACACCACCCCCGCCGCGGTCATCGCGACCGCCCGCACCCTGCTGGCCACGATGGTCGCGGCGCTTCCGTACGCCCAGGGCGTCACCACCGGCGAAGTCCTCCGCCGGGAGCAGGGAACGGTCTCGCTGGCCGAGCTGCTCTGGCCGCGTCTGACTCTGCGCGACCCCGACCCCGGCCCCAGCGCCAGCCCCAGCAACGACGCCGGTCCCGGCACCGGCATTCGCACCGGCGCCCACAAGACCTTGAATGCCGCCCTGATCCTCCTCGCCGACCACGACATCGCCGCCTCGACCCTGGCGGCGCGGGTGGCCGCCTCCACCCGGGCCCACCCCTACGCCGTGGTCAGCGCAGGCCTCGCCGCCCTCGACGGTCCCCTGCACGGCGCCGCCAGCGGCCTCGCCTACGCCCTGCTGAAGGACGCGATGGCCACTGGCGACCCGGTCACCACGATCGCCGCCCGCCTGCGCGCCGACGGCATGATCCCCGGTTTCGGCCACCCGCTCTATCCCGACGGCGACCCCCGGGCCACCACCCTCATGGCAATGCTCGACGAGGGTCCGGTCCGCGACACGGCCACCCGCCTGGCCAAGGCCGTGCGGGACCGCTCCGGCACCCAGCCCAACATCGATTTCGCCCTGGCCGCCCTGACCCTCCAGCACGACATGCCCGCCGACGCCGGAGAGGCCATCTTCGCCGTCGCCCGCACCGCGGGCTGGCTCGCTCACGCCTTGGAGGAGTATTCGGACCGCCCGAGCCGCTTCCGCCCGGTCGGCCAGTACTCAGGCCGCATTCCGAGCGCCGGCTGAGTCCGGCCGGCGCCCCAGCAGGCCGGCGCCCCAGCAGGCCAGCGCCCCAGCAGGCCGGCGCCCAAGCGCCAAGAGGGCGGCTATTGCGGCCGATCTCCCGTGCCCACGACGCGGAACGGGACGGTCTGCTCGAGAAGGCGCGGCGCCTCGGTCTCCGAGCCGCACAGCAGCACGACCGGCTGGCGCGGCAGCCCCGAAGCCTGATCCGGCACCCAGCCGATCACCAGCCACGTCTGGTTGCCCGGCTCAGTGATGTAGAGCGGATAGTTCTGCGGGATCACCGGCGGCACCTCCAGCGCCGACGCTACGCGCCGCGCCACCCGCGCACGCCCGTTTTGCCGTTCCGGCAACGAACCTCGGCGAATCCCCGGGCGCTGCCGGATCCTGAACCCCATGACCGACGAGAAAGCCTGGGACGCCCGCTACCAGGAGAGCACCCGCATCTGGAGCGGCAACCCGAATGTGGTGCTGGTGGCCGAGGTGTCCGATCTCCCGCCCGGCCGCGCCCTGGATCTGGGCTGCGGCGAGGGCGCCGACGCCGTCTGGCTGGCCGCGCGGGGCTGGCAGGTGACCGCCGCCGACATCTCCACGGTGGCCCTGGCCCGGGCCGCCGGGCACGCCGCCGACGCGGGCGTGACGATCGACTGGCAGCACCACAACCTGGAGAAGACCTTCCCGGAGGGCGAGTTCGACCTGGTCTCCGCCCAGTTCCTCCACAATTGGGAGGAATTCGACCGCGAGCAGATCCTGCGTCGCGCGGCCGCCGCGGTAGCCCCGGGCGGCATCCTTCTCATCGAGGGACACATGGACCACGGCCCATTCCCCCACCACGAGCACGAGGTGCGCTTCCCCACGCCGGACGAGGTGATCGCGGCGCTCGACCTCGGAGGCGGCTGGCAGGTCCTGAGATCCGACGTCCACCCGCGCGAGCAGACCGGCCCCGATGGCAACCGGGCCGTCCGCACGGACAGCACGGTGAAGCTACGACGTGGTTAGCCGGCCCGGCGCCGGGCCCGGCGCGCCGCCAGCTCATCGCCTTCCACCGGCGACGACGACTCCCCCACCGGGTGGGGCACCGCGGGCTCGGCGGGCAGGTGCGACAGCGAACCCTGAATCTCCTTGAAGGCCCCGCCGATCGCGATCCCGAACACGCCCTGCCCGCCCTGGAGCAGATCGACGACCTCTTCCGGCGACCGGCACTCGTACACGGTCGTCCCGTCGGAGATCAGCGTGATCTCGGCCAGGTCGTCGACGCCGCGCGAGCGCAGCGTCTCGATCGCCCGCCGGATGTTCTGCAGCGACACCCCCGCGTCGAGCAGGCGCTTGACCACCTTGAGCACGACCAGGTCGCGGAACGAGTACAGCCGCTGGGTCCCCGAGCCCTCGGCGTCGCGGATGCTGGGCACGACCAGCGACGTACGAGCCCAGTAGTCGAGCTGGCGGTAGCTGATGCCGACCGCCTGGCAGGCCGTCACCCCGCGGTAACCGACCGAACCGTCCTCGCCGACGAGTGGGCCCTCTAACGGCTGCTCGTGCACGCGACTACCTCCCCGCTGCGCGGTGCCGCTTCACCTGGACTTCACGAGCGTATATCTCAGCGAGCCAGGAAACAGCGAGGTAACCGGCCGACACGCCGCGTTCGGAGGAAGACGATCAATCCCCCGGGGACGGCTATCCGGCGAAATCTTCGGGACGGACCTGGTCGAGGAACTCGCGGAACTTCTCGACCTCGTCCTCCTGCTCGTCCGGAATGACGATGCCGGCCTCGGTCAGCACCTGCTCGGCGCAGCGGATCGGCGCGCCGACCCGCAGGGCCAGAGCGATCGAATCGCTGGGCCGGGCCGAGACGCGGATGTCCTCGCCGATCAGCAGGTCGGCGTAGAAGACGTTGTCCTTGAGCTCGGTGATCTCCACGGCCCGCAGCGGCGCCTTCAGGGCTGCCAGGATGTCCCGCAAAAGGTCGTGGGTCAGCGGGCGCGCCGGTTTCACACCCTGCTGCTCGTACGCGATGGCCGTCGCTTCCACGGCGCCGATCCAGATCGGTAGATACCGATCACCATCGACCTCCCGCAGCAGGACGATCGGCTGGTTGCTCGGCAGCTCCACCCGAACCCCGACCACGCTCAGCTCGCGCACCGCACGCCTCCGTGTCGTTGTCCATGCCGCTTCGCACGGCCCCCCTTAACCTGCACGGTACACGCCTCTCGTCCGGATCCCATGGGTGCCGAACCGGTCAGCGACCGAGCTCTCCACGCAGTCCGGCCCGGACCAGCGCGGCGTGCAATTTCTGCGAAAGTGCCTGTAGTTCACGGGCAGTCTCGTTCGCCCGGGCGCGCGCCGCCGGGTCGCTCTGCCGCACCAGCGGAGCCAGCAGCTGCGTGAACAGGCCGACTTCCCGGTCGGCCGTGGCACGAAACGCTCGAAGATGACGAACTTCCAGTCCGTACCGGGCGAGGCCCACCACGGCCTCGACGATGATCACGGCGTCGCCGTCGTACCAGCCCGGGGGTTTCGCGGTGACCAGTCCGATCTGCTCGAGCTCGTCGAGCAGCTCACCGGCCACGCCCGTGCGTTCGATCACATCCTCGCGCGGGATGCGGGTGTCGGCCGGATCGGCGGCGCGCTCCTCGGCGGAGCCGACGGCGACCAGGGACGGCCGGACCGGGGTCACCGGCGCGGAGTCGAGACGGTCGAGCTGCTCGCGAATGACCCGCAGCGGAAGGTACTGGTCGCGCTGCGCGGTGAGGACGAAACGCAGGCGCGCCACGTCGTTCCACGAGTACTTGCGATACCCGGAGGCGGTGCGCTGGGGATCGACCAGCCCTTCCGCCTCCAGGAACCGCAGCTTGGAGATCGTGGTGTCGGGGAACTCGGTGCGCAGATGGGCCAGCACCTCCCCGATGCTCATCAGCGCAGCCTCACGGCCGGCCGCGGGGCGATGCCCCGGGTCGCGTGCGGCAGCCCCTGACGGATTCACGATCAGGCCTCGCCCTCCGGCCGGGGGCCGGCGATGAACACGAGGCGGAACTTGCCGATCTGCACCTCGTCCCCATTGCTCAGGGTCGCCGCCTCTACCCGCTCACGGTTCACGTACGTGCCGTTGAGCGAGCCGACGTCGCGCACGGTGAACGTGCCGCCGTCGCGGTGGAACTCGGCGTGCCGGCGGGACACCGTCACGTCGTCGAGGAAGATGTCGCTGTCGGGGTGCCGCCCGCTGGTGGTGACGTCGTGGTCGAGCAGGAACCGGGCGCCGGCGTTCGGGCCGCGCCGCACGACGAGAAGTGCCATGCCGGGCGGGAGCGAGCCGGACATGCGGCTCGGCACCACGTCGGTGTCGGGACCCTCCAGCACCTCATCGAGCGCACCGAGGTTCAGCGTGGACGTGACGTCGAGCGGGGGGAACTCGTCGTCTGGGCGCGTCATCGGACCACCTCACGGATCAGTTGGTCGTCGCCAGGCGGCTCGGGCCAAGAGACAAGCTCAGCGCCCCCACCGCGGCCGTCAGGCCCGGACACACGACTATCGGTTTTCGTTTCGCCAATTGCATTTCCTGGTGCCCCGCGAGCCTAGTCAGCGCCAATATCGGTGGGCAACCGGACGCGCGGCTTCAATACAGTCTTTAAAGTCCGGTCAAGGGCAGTCGGACGGGGTCAGGACTCCGTCAATGCCTGATATCCGGCCGCATCGAGAAGGCCCGCAACCGACGTTGCGTCGTCGGGCGCGATCTCGACGAGCCAGCCGGCCGCATAGGGCTCGGCGTTGATGAGCTCGGGCTCGTCGGCGAGCGACGCATTCTTCGACACCACCGTGCCGGCGATCGGCGCGTAGATCTCCGAGACGCTCTTGGTCGACTCGATCTCGCCGAGCGAGTCGCCGGCGGCGACCTTGGTGCCCTCCTCGGGCAGCTGCACGAAGACGATGTCGCCGAGCGCGTCCTGCGCGTAGTGGGTGATACCCACGCGCACGGGCCCGCTGCCGTCACCGGACACCCACTCGTGTTCCGCCGTGTACCGCAGGTCCTCAGGAATCACTCGTTCTCTCCCGTTGTCACGTAACCGGGTTCCGTCAGGAAGCCGGCCGGGCGTACTGCAATGTCGTCGCCTTGCGCACCGCGGTCACCTCGACCGTGCTGCGCTGTTCCATCGTCACGCTACCGCCGCCGCTGTTCACCGACGCGACCACCCCGCCGGGGATCTGCAGAGCGGTCTGCATCGTCTGCGGCTGACCGATCACCGAGAGCAGGTAGGGGCCGGTGAGACGAGCGCCGTCGGCGATGATTCCGCCACCCTCCGCGTCGACGAAATAGCTCGACGCCACGACCCGCACGGTCTGCCCGTTCGCCCCGGCGAGCTGCATCACCTCACCGCCGGCGCCGCGCAGCTCCTGCACGGCGTTCAGGATCGCCGAAGCCTTCACCTTGTCCACCGTGATCACCAGGCCCGGGCCGAGTCCCGGCTTCGTCCCCGCCAGCAGCTCGAGCTCGTCGGCGCGCTTCTCGGCCTCGGCGAGCGCCGCCTGCCGGCCCGCCACGCCCGAGGTGAGCCGGCGCTGGCTGGTCTCGAGGGCGCTGATCTCGCTCTGCAGGCGGCTGTCGCGCGCCTCCAGGTCGGACAGGATCCGCACCAGGTCCTCCTGCCGCGCGGTCGCGAGCCCCTGGTCACCGTCGTTGCTGCGCAGCTGCACCACCAGCGTGAAGCCGAACAGCGCGAGCAGGACGACGATCAGGGCGCCGGCCGACGAGAGCCGCCGCCAAGGCGCGGCCTTGGCCGGTGGTTCGGCTTCTTTTTCCGGTACGTCCGGAGCACCCGTTTCCTGGGTCACCCGATCGGGCGAGGCCCCCGCGTCGCCGAGCCGCCGCGTCGGCCCGTCAAGATCATCCTCAGGCGCCTCAGGACGGTCGAGCCGGGTCGTCTCCTCATCCTCCAGCCGGGACGCCGCAGCGGGCTCCTCGGCGGGCGCGGGCGCCAGGGCCGCACCGGGCGCGGGCCGCACATACTCCACAGAGTCGGATGTGATCGTCTTCTCAGGATCCGGCGAAGGGACGTTCTCGTGGTCGGTCATCCGCGTCACGCCCGGAAGAGGTGCCGGCGGATCGCCGCGACGTTGCCGAAGATCCGCACACCGAGGACGACCACCACACCGGTGGACAGCTGACCGCCCACGCCGAGCTGGTCGCCGAGGTACACGATCAGCGCGGCCACCAGGACGTTGGAGATGAACGAGACGACGAACTGCTTGTCGTCGAAGATCCCGTCGAGCTTCGCGCGCACCCCGCCGAACACCGCGTCGAGCGCCGCCACCACGGCGATCGGCAGGTACGGCTGGAGCGCGGCCGGCACGGTCGGGTGGAACACGATGCCCAGGACGACACCGGCGACGAGGGCAAGTACGGCGATCATCGGCCGCCTTCCGAGGGAGAGCTGCTTACCGAGCCACTGATCGATGCGGACGAGGAGATCGAGGCGGACGCGGAGGGCGAGGGCGACGCCACCCGGAGCTTCAGCTCCGTCGCGGCCGGCAGTGTCACGTCGTGCGCGTCGGAGGCCTCGAACGACATGCCGTACTGCCGCACGAGCTCCTTGAAGAACTCACCGGCGAAGCCGTCGCGGAAGTCGCCGGCGAGGTGGTCCGGCCCGATCGCGATCACCTCGTAGGGCGTGGTCACGGGCTGGAAGTCGACCAGGATGGCCTCGCCGGCCTGCCGGATCGTCGACGTCGCGGTGAGCCGCTGCCCGTTGATCGTGATCGCTTCGGCGCCGAGCGACCACAGCGCGTTGGTGGCCAGCTGCAGGTCGGTGTCCTTGACCCGGGCGGTCGTGTTGCGCTCGCCGGTGACCGCGTTGATCGGCGTCGGCCCGTCGGCCAGCCGGATCCTGGCGCCCGAGCCCTTCACCGGGGCCAGCCCGGTCGCCGCTTCCAGGTCGCGCAGCCGCGCCGCGGTGGCGCCGCCGAGCTCGCGCTCGCGCAGGCCGGCCACGTCGTCGCCGAGCTGGTCGGCCTTGGCCTGCAACTCCACGGTCTCGTCGCGGCGGTTCTGCACCTGCTCGATGAGCGCGGCGCGGGCCGTGGTGCGGGCCGGCTCGTCCGCGACCGTCTGCTGGTAGGCGACGACGAAGAGGAAGCCCAGCGCGATCAGCGTGACGGTGGCGACGCCGCTGGAGAGCCACTTCCGCGTGCCGGTGGGCTCGCCCTCGACCGCCTTGCGCGCGGCGGCGTCGGCGTAGCCGGGGTCGAGCGGATTGCGGAACAGCTCGGTGAGGAAGTCCGGGGCGAAGACCCTTTTGGGCTGCTCGTCCGTCATCCGGCGGCCTCTGCGGCCGGGGCGCCGCCCCCGCCCCTGGCGGCCCGGTCGGCGCGCAGCAGCTGCGAGGTCTGCGCCAGGTAGAGCGCCGCGGCGGCCCAGTACAGGCCGAGCGCCCACCAGGCCAGGCCCCAGCCGATCGGCGTCAGCCACGACGACGCCGAGTCGACCGCCTGCGCGAGCAGGATCACCGGGAACGCCGCGAGCAGCACGAACGTCCCCGTCTTGCCGACGTAATGCACCGGCGGCGGCCCGTACCCGTGGCGGCGCAGCACCAGCAGCGCGACGCCCAGCACCACCTCGCGCAGCAGCAGTGCCCCGGTCAGCCACCACGGCACGACGCCGCGGATGGTGAAGCCGATCAGCGTGGCCAGGATGTAGAGCCGGTCGGCGAACGGGTCGAGCAGCTCCCCGAGCCGGCTCACCGAATTCATCCGGCGGGCCACGAAGCCGTCCACCCAGTCGGTGGTGCCGCCGATGGCCAGCACGACGACGGCGGCGACGTCGTTCTCGGGCCCCAGCAGCAGGTAGAGGAAGAGCGGGACGCCGAGCAGCCGGATGAAGCTGATCACGTTGGGGATCGTCCAGATCCGGTTGGAGGCGGCGATGGACGGCGCAGGCTGCTGCGACATCGCGACTTCCTCTCCCCCTCCGGCGCCGACGGCCCGGGCAAAGAGCCCGGTGTCAACCGGGCAGTGAACGCCCGGCATCACCCGGACAGCGGTCCCCCGACCGGCCGTAGCCGGTCACTCGCCGAGCAACTATAACCAGCCCCGAGGCTCGATCCCGTCACCCGTCGCGTGACGCACACCGTGTCCGCCATCCTAGGACAGGAATGGCCGGCCTCGCGTTCGAGACCGGCCGGCTCCGCGGATCTGTCAGCGGCGGCCCCGGCGGGCCCGCACGTAGTCGTCGACGACGTATCGGCCCAGCTCGTCGGCGTCGGGGCTGAAGACCCGGCCGCCGTTGCGCTCGGCGACCTTGGCGACGAAGCGCTGCAGGCCCGGGTCTTCGCCGAGCATGAAGAAGTTCAGCGTGGCGCCGAACTTCGTCAGGTGGTCGACCTCCTGCACCGTGGCGCGCACCGTCTCGGGCAGCGGCGGCCACCAGAAGACCCCCTCGCCGTTCTCGAGGTGCGCGGTCGGCTCGCCGTCGGTCACGATCATCACGACCGGCTCGGAGCCCGGGTGCCGCCGCAGGTGCCGGCCGGCCAGGTTGAGGGCGTGCTGCAGGTTGGTGCCCTTCTCCATGGTCGGGTCGGTAGCGGCGAGCTGCCCCTGCGACAGCACCGACGCGTGCAGCCCGAACCCGATGATCTGCAGCGAATCTTGCGGGAACTGGGTGGCGACCAGGTGCGACAGCGCGAGCGCCGTCTGCTTCATCGGCCCCCAGCGGCCGTCGGCGAACATCGAGTACGACAGGTCGACGCAGAGCGCGACCGCCGCCGACGCCCGCCGCTCGGTCTCGGCGACCTCGAAGTCGTCGGGCGCGAGCCGCACCGGGAGGGTCGAGACACCCGACCCGGCCCGGCGCCGCACCGCGTTGCCGATCGTGCGGACGACGTCGAGCGGCTGCTCATCACCGAACTCCCAGCGCCGCGACGACCCGATCAGGTCGCCGGCCGCGCCCGCGTCGCGCAGGTCGTGCTGCCCCTGCCGTTTGCTCTTGAGCTCGTCGAAGACCTGGGCCAGGGCCGTGCGGCCGAGCCGGCGCAGCGCCTTGGGCGACAGCGTCAGCCCTTCCTCGTCGCGGGTGACCCAGCCCTGCCGGGAGAGTTCCCGCTCGAGGTCGCGCAGCCGGCGCACGTCGTCGGCCGCCGACCGGCCCAGCTGGCGCTCGACCATCTCGACGTCGATGTCGTCGAGGGTCGCGCCCGGATGTTCCTGACCGAGCTGGTCGAGCAGCTCGTCGAGGTCGCCGATCTCGCCGAGAGCGCCCGCCGCTTCGCCGTACCCGAGGTCGTTGGGCCCCCGCACCCGCTCGCCGCGACCCCAGTTGAGCTGGGGGCGCAGCGCCCGCAGGTTGTCGGTGAGCTCGGCGAGCTGCCCGCGCAGGGGCCCCTCGCCGAGCGCCTGTTCCATCAGCCGGGACAGCTCTTCCTGCTGCTGCGGGCTGAGCGAGCGCATGAGCCGCTCGGCCGCCGCCGCCCGCCGGGCGAGCGAGTCGATCAGCTCCTCGATGTTCTGCGGGTTCTCCGGGAAGAACTGGCCGTGCTTGTCCATGAACCGCTGGAAGGCGTCCTGCGTGTCCTCGCCCCGGGCGTGCTTCTGCAGAAGCGCGTTGAGGTCGGACACCATTTCGGACACGCCCGAGAAATCGCCGTTCTCGAGGGCCTGCTTCATTCCGGCGAACCGCTGCTCGACGACCTCACGCCGCAGCCCGTCGAGAATCTGCTGGTAGAGGCCCCGCGCCTCGTCGGAGGCCCAGTCGTATTCCGACAGCTCCTCGACGGCCCGCGAGGTCGACCGGGGCAGGTTGTCGAGAACCGCCTCGTTGAACCGCGCGTCCATGTCGTCGCGCCGGCCCAGCTCGTCGCGCTCGGCCGCGATCGCCTGGTCGAGCAGCTGCTGCGCCCGCGTCACCGCGCCGTCGAGGTTGCCCCGCCGCAGCGCGTCGCGCCGCATGCGCCGCGCCCGGGCCCGCAGCTCGTCGAGCCCGCGCCCCTGCCGCGGCCCCTGCCGCAGCAGGTCGCGCAGCACGTCACGCAGGGAGTCGCCGGCGAGGACCCGCTCACCCACCTCGTCGACGGCCGCGCGCACGTCGTAGGGCGGGGCGAGCGGGTCGGGCCCGTCCCGCCAGGCCCCGTACCGGAACCGATGTCCCGCCACTGTCAGCTCCCGTAAAGCGTGCGTCCGTCGTCGGTCAGCTCCTTGGCCAGCCGGCGGGTCAGGTGCAGTCCCTCGAGCACGAACTCGATGCCCGAGGCCGCCTGCCCCGACGAGGGCGCGTCGCCCAGCCCGAGCCGGTCGAGCACCTTGGCCAGCCCCGGCACCGTCCCGATCTGGCCGAGCAGCTCGTCGGCCGAGACCAGATCGCCGGTCTCGACGATCGCGCCCTCGGCGACCAGGTCGGTGAAGCCGGACAGGTCGAGCCCGCCCAGCCGGTCGCGGAACGTCTCGGCCGTGGCGACCCGCAGCAGGTGCGCGAGCACCTCGGTCTCGCGGCCCTCCTCGCCGCTCTCGAACTCGACCTTGCCGCGCAGCGTCGAGGTCACCGAGGTGGCGTCGCCGATGCGGGCCACCGCCTCACGCTCGCCGCGCAGCCCCGCCCGGCGCAGCGCCGACGCCGCGACGGTCTCGGCCGCCGCGATCGCGAACCGCGCCGAGATGCCCGAGCGCGCGTCGATGGCCGGCGACTCACGCACCGCCCGCGTGTACCGCGCGATCACGTCGATCAGGTGGTCGGGAACGGCCGCGACCAGCGCCGCCTCCTGTCGCACCAGCGCCGTCTCGAGCGCCAGGTCGACCGGGTAGTGCGTACGGATCTCGGCGCCGAACCGGTCTTTGAGCGGCGTGATGATGCGGCCGCGGTTGGTGTAGTCCTCCGGGTTGGCCGACGCCACCAGCAGCAGGTCGAGCGGCAGCCGCAGCTGGTAGCCGCGGACCTGGATGTCGCGCTCCTCCAGCACGTTGAGCAGCGACACCTGGATGCGCTCGGCGAGGTCGGGCAGCTCGTTCACGGCGAAGATGCCCCGGTTCGTCCGCGGCACCAGCCCGAAGTGGATCGTCTCGGGATCGCCCAGCGCCCGGCCCTCGGCCACCTTGATCGGGTCGACGTCGCCGATCAGGTCGCCGACGCTCGTGTCGGGGGTGGCGAGCTTCTCGCCGTACCTCTCCGATTTGTGCAGCCACGAGATCGGCAGCAGGTCGCCCGTCTCGGCCGCAAGCCGTCGCGAAGCCGGCGTCAGCGGCTGATAAGGGTGCTCATGCAGCTCGGACCCGGTGATGTAGGGCGTCCACTCGTCGAGCAGCCCCACGAGGCCCCGGATCAGCCGCGTCTTGCCCTGCCCGCGCTCGCCGAGCAACACCATGTCGTGGCCCGCGAGAAGCGCACGCTCGACCTCGGGAAGAACGGTGTCGTCATACCCCACGATCCCCGGGAACCGGGGCGCGCCACTACGCAGTCGATCAAGCAGGTTGTCGCGAAGCTCCTCCTTGACGGTTCGAAACTCATGCCCCGAAGCCCGCAGCTCACCGAGGGTGCGCGGAAGATCATCCGGCGGCGTGGGCGTGATGGCGATCGCTGCGTCTGTCACGGCTGGAACGCTACTCCGCGGGTGTGACAGAAGCCTGTGATCGAGAAGGCACTCCTTCCGGGAATAAGGCCTTTCACAACTCCTTTCCCGTACGCGAAATGGCCCTTCCCCGAAACCACGACCGCACCCGCCGCTCCTCGCGAGCCAGGCGTTCCCGCACGCGTGTGCCGCGCGTTTCGCGTGATGAGATCCGAGAGACGCAGGCCACTGCTCACGGATTGCCTCTAGCCTCCCGCCCGGGGGCCGGGGCAGGCTGGCGGCATGACGGAGATCCTGCGATTCGCGGCGTTCAGTGACGATCCCAAGGGCGGCAACCCCGCCGGTGTCGTGCTCGACGCGGCCGGTCTCGACGACGAGCGGATGCTGGCCATCGCGGCCGAGGTCGGCTACTCGGAGACCGCGTTCATCACGTCCCGCGACGGCGCCCGCTACCGGGTGCGCTACTTCGCCCCACTGGCCGAGGTCCCGTTCTGCGGTCACGCCACCGTCGCCACCGCGGCCGCCCTGGGCCCTGGCGACCACGTCTTCGTCACCAACGCCGGCGAGGTGCCGGTCACCGTCGACCACGCCGGCGTCGCGACGCTGACCAGCGTCGGCACCGAGGTCGACGACCTGGCCGAGGGCGACCTGGCCGCGCTGCTGGCCGCGCTGCGCTGGAACGACTTCGACCTCGACGATGCGCTGCCGGCAAAGGTCGCCTACGCCGGCGCCCGCCACCCCATCCTGGCCGCGGGCAGCCGCCGCCGGCTCGCCGACCTCGACTACGACGTCCCCGCGCTGAAGGCCCTCATGGAGTCCCGCGGCTGGACCACCATCCAGCTCGTCCACCGCGCCACCGACGACACGTTCGACGTCCGCAACCCGTTCCCGGTCGGCGGCGTCTACGAGGACCCGGCCACGGGCGCCGCCGCCGCGGCCCTCGGCGGCTACCTGCGCGAGCTGTGGATCGTCCCCGACGACGCGACGCTGCACCTGCGCCAGGGCGACGACCTGGGCCGCCCCAGCCGCATCACGGTTCAGCTCGTCCCCGGCGAGGCGGGCGTCCGGGTGAGCGGAAGCGCGGTGCCCATCTCCGCATGACGCGTGCTGCCGATCGATGGCTGGGCGGCTATGGCCGGGTACCGGGTGGTCGCCGTGGGCGCGGCCTGTTACGGCGGCTGGAGCTGGGCTGCCATGGCGGGGGTGCCGGGTGCTCGCGGTCGGCGCGGCCTCTTGCGGTGGCACGACGTACTGGGCGGCCGGCCCGGCGGGTGGGTGACACACGTGATCGGGGCACGCCCTGATCGAGGCGCTGCGTGGTGGCGGCGAGGGCGGCCCTAAGATGGGGCCGATATGAGCGCCACGATGATCGGCCGGGGACTTGCCGCCGGCCACGGTGACCGCGTGCTGTTCTCGGAGCTTGATCTTGTGGTCGCGCCCGGCGATGTGATCGGGCTCGTCGGGGCCAACGGGGCGGGGAAGACGACGCTCCTGCGTACGCTGGCTGGTCTCGTACCCATGGAAAGCGGAACCGTCACGCTCAGCCCACCCACCGCCAATGTCGGATATCTCCCGCAGGAGCGGGAGCGGCGGGCCGGCGAGACGGTGCGTGACTTTCTCGCCCGCCGCACCGGCGTCGGCCCGGCCCAGGTGCGGATGGACGCCGCGGCGGAGGATCTCGCGCTGGAGAAGCCCGGCGCCGGTGACGAGTACGCCGTCGCGCTGGAGAAGTGGCTCGACCTGGGCGGCGCCGACCTCGACGAACGGGCCGCGCAGGTGGCGGACGAGCTCGGGCTGGGGGTGGCGCTCGACCATCCGATGACGGGACTCTCCGGCGGGCAGGCGGCGCGGGCGGGCATGGCGTCGCTGCTGCTCAGCCGGTACGACATCGTCCTGCTCGACGAGCCGACCAACGACCTCGATCTGGACGGGCTGCGCCGGCTGGAGGAGTTCGTGACGGGACTGCGTGCGGGGAGCGTGCTGGTCAGCCACGACCGCGAGTTCCTCGCCCGCACGGTCACCAAGGTGCTCGAGCTCGACCTGGCGCAGCAGCAGGTGAATCTCTACGGCGGCGGCTACGACGCCTACCTCGAGGAGCGCGAGCGGGGGCGGCGGCACGCGCGCGAGCAGTACGGCGAGTACACCGACAAGAAGGACGATCTCCTCGACCGGGCCCGTATGCAGCGCGCCTGGATGGAGAAGGGCATCAAGAACGCCCGCCGCAAGGCCCCGGACAACGACAAGATCGGCAAGGCGTTCCGTACGGAGTCGACGGAGAAGCAGGCGGCGAAGGCGCGGCAGACCGAGCGCCTGATCGAGCGCCTCGACGTGGTCGAGGAGCCCCGCAAGGAGTGGGACCTGCGGATGGAGATCGCCGCGGCCCCTCGCAGCGGCGCGGTGGTGGCCGCCATGCGCGACGCGGTGGTGCGGCGCGGCGACTTCACGCTCGGCCCGGTCACGCTGCAGATCGACTGGGCCGACCGGGTCGCGATCACCGGGGCGAACGGCTCGGGCAAGTCGACGCTGCTCGGCGCCCTGCTGGGGCGGATCCCGCTGGAGTCGGGCAGCGCGCGCCTCGGCCCGGGTGTGGTGGTCGGTGAGGTCGACCAGGCGCGCGGTTTGTTCCTGGGTGACGACCCGCTCATGCGCGCGTTCGGCGACGCCGTCCCCACCTGGGCCGACGCCGATGTGCGGACGCTGCTGGCGAAGTTCGGGCTGCGGGCGGCGCACGTGCTGCGGCCGGCCGCGACGCTGTCGCCGGGCGAGCGGACCCGCGCGGCGCTGGCGCTGTTGCAGGCGCGAGGGGTCAATCTGCTGGTGCTGGACGAGCCCACCAACCATCTCGACCTGCCGGCGATCGAGCAGCTGGAATCGGCTCTGGCCGACTATTCGGGAACGCTGCTGCTGGTGACCCACGACCGGCGCATGCTGGACGCCGTGCACACCACCGGCCACCTCGAGGTCGCCGACGGCAAGGTCCTCTAGACCGCGGCGCGGCGGTACTCCCGCGGCGACGCGCCGGTGACCCGTTTGAAGGCCGTGCTCAGCGCGCTCTCCGAGCCGTACCCGACGGCGTGGGCGATCGCCGCGACCGTGCCGTCGTCGCGGCGCAGGCGGTCGGCGGCGAGCTCGATCCGCCAGCCGGTGAGGTAGTCGAGCGGGCCCTGCCCGACCGCCTGCTTGAAGCGTGCCGCGAGCGTCGACCGCGACACCGCCGAGACCCGTGCCAGGTCGGCGACCGTCCACTGCCGGGCGGGGTCGGCGTGCAGGGCGCGCAGCGCCGGCGCCACCACCGGGTCGGTGAGCCCGCCCAGCCAGCCGGGACCGGAAGCGGGCGCCGAGGCCAGGTGCAGGCGCAGCATGTGGATGAGCATGACCAGCGCGAGGTGCTCGGCGACGAGGGTGGCGGCGATCGGCCGGTCCCGGAGCTCGGCGTCGACCTGGGCGAGGGCCCAGCGCAGGGTGGCCGCCGCGGCGCTGCCGCCGGGCACGTGCAGCACGGGCGGGAGCCCGTCGAGCAACAACTCGCGGGCCCGCGAGCCGAAGTCGAAGCGGCCGCCGAGCATGAAAACGTCGTCGCCGTCGCCGGCGCGGGCTATCCCGTCGACGGCGGCGGCGAAGACCGGCGCGGCGGGCGAGGGCCGGACGCCGGGGCCGCTGGCCAGGACGAACCGCCGCGGCCGGGTCAGCAGGAAGCAGTCCCCCTCGGCCAGCGGGATCGACTCGTCCACCCCGTCGACCGTGAGCAGGCACGACCCGCGCCGGATCGCGTTGAACTTCACGGCCGGTGGCGGGTCGAAGTCGAGGGCCCACTCGCCGCCCGCAATCAGGCTGACGGACAGGCGGCTGGTGGTGCCGACGAGTGCGAGGACATCCTCGAGCGGATCGGTCTGCTGGATGCTCACGCAACTATCCTGGACACTGAACCATTCTGCGTCCAGCCTTCCGGACGCAGGATCGAGTCATGACACTGATCACCACGCCGTTCACCGCTCACAGCACCGCCGCCGACGTCCTCGAGGGCGTCGACCTGACCGGCAAGCGCATGATCGTCACCGGCGGCGCATCGGGGCTGGGCGCCGCGGCCGCGAAAGCCCTCACCGACGCGGGCGCCGAGGTGACGATCGCCGTCCGCAACCCGGCCGGCGGCGCCCCGGGGCTGGATCTGGCGGATCTCGGCTCGGTGCGCCGGTTCGCCGACGCCTGGGACGGCCCGCTCGACGCCGTCATCGCCAATGCCGGCATCATGGCGCTCCCCCACCGCGCCCTGGCCCCGAACGGCTGGGAGCTTCAGCTCGCCACGAACTTCCTGGGCCACTTCGCGTTGATCACCGGCCTGCGCGAGCACCTGGGAGGCGGCCGGGTCGTCATGGTCAGCTCGGGCGCGCACCTGGGCTCCCCGGTCCACTTCGACGACCCGCATTTCGAGCGCCGCGCGTACGACCCGTGGTCGGCCTACGCCCAGTCCAAGACCGCCGACGTCCTGCTGGCGACGGCGATCGGCCGGCGCTGGCGGGCCGACGGCATCACCGCGAACGCGATGAACCCCGGCTACATCCACACCAACCTTCAGCGCCACCTCGACGACGCCACGATGCGCGCCCTGGGCGCCATGGACGACGACGGCAACCTGCTCACGCCCGGCTACTACAAGACCCCCGAGCAGGGCGCCTCCACCGAGGTCCTGCTGGCCGCCTCCCCGCTGCTGGCCGGCGTGACCGGCCGCTACTTCACCGAGGACAACCAGGAGGCCCCGACCGTTGCCGGCGGCTCCGGCTCCGGCCCCGGCGTGGCCGGCTGGGCGGTCGACCCGGCCGCCGCCGACCGGCTCTGGGACCTGGCCGCCGCCGCCCTGGCCGAGCCCGCCCGCCGGCGCTGAGCCGCGACCTTTGCGGGACGCCGCGACCTTTGCGGGACGCCGCGACCCTTGCGGACGCGGCGACGAGGCGCTTCAGGCCGCGGCCGTGAACGGCACGCTGATCGGTCCCTCGTTGCCGGAGCGGTCGAGCCCGCTCAGGCAATACGTGGCCGTCCCGGCCGGCGGCGCCGGGTCGGCCACCTGCTGCCCGGTACGCCCGGTGGCCACCAGCCTGGCCTGCGCCCCGTCGACCCGGTACAGCGCCCAGCTCGTGGCCGCGGCGCCCGACCCGGCCCGCGCGTCGAAGTGCCGGGCCGCCCCGGCGCGCCACACCTTGGTGAGCTCCGGCGCGCTGGGCGGGGCGGCGGGCAGCTGCTTCATGACCGGCACCAGCGCCGGCGCCGAGTAGTGGTTCCTGCTGTACCGGGCGACCGACCCGAGCCGGTTGGCCCGCACCTGCTTGGCGCTGTAGTGCACCTCGCCCTGCACGCCGTACTTCTCGTCCATCGCCAGGTGGCGGTCGATCTCGGCCGGGTCGCTCCACGCGCCCTTCTCGCCGACCCGGTAGTCGCCCTGCCCGATCCACAACTGCACGCCCGTGCCCTTCACGAGCGATGTCCACCACGGCAGGAGCTTCGCGTAGTCGGCCTTGGCGAAACCGATGTTCCAGTACAGCTGCGGCACGATGTAGTCGAGCCAGCCCTGCTGCACCCACTTGCGGGTGTCGGCGTAGATCGCGTCGTACGCCTCGAGCCCGTTGGACGCGGAGCCCGCGGGATCGGACGACTTGTTGCGCCAGATGCCGAACGGGCTGATCCCGAACTTCACCCACGGCTTGAGCTGCTTGATCCGCTCGTTCATCTCGCGGACGAGGGTGTCCACGTTGTCGCGGCGCCACTGCCCGCGCGACTTGCCCTTGCCGTACTTCGCGTAGCTCGCGTCGTCGGGGAAGTCCTGGCCGCTCTGCGGGTAGGGGTAGAAGAAGTCGTCGAAGTGGACGCCGTCGATGTCGTACTTCCGCACCGCCTCCAGCATGGAGTCCTCGACGAACTGGCGGGCGGCCGGGTTGCCCGGATCGAAGTAGAGACGCGCGTTCTTGCCGGTGGGGTACGAGATCGCCCAGTCGCGGTGTGCAAGCAACGGATGGCCGGGCGCAAGCTTGGCGAAATCGGCGCCGGGGCCGTCGGGGGCGGGCTGGGTTCCCCGGTACGGGTTGAACCACGCGTGGAACTCGAGATTGCGCGCGTGCGCCTCGCTCACCATGAACGCCAGCGGATCCCAGCCGGGTGACTTTCCGTCACGCTTTCCGGTGAGCCACTCCGACCACGGCGCGTAGTCGGACGGCCAGAACGCGTCACCGCTCGGGCGCACGTGCACGAAGATCGCGTTGTGGTGCTGGGCCACGGCGAGGTCGAGCCACCTGTCGTACTCGGCCTTGATCTGCGCCTGGCCGAGGCCGGGCCGGCTCGGGAAGTCGATGTTGAGCACCGTCGTGAGCCACATGCCCCGCAGCTGCCTGGTCGCACTGACCGGCACGTCTGCGCACTTCCCGGCCTGTCCGGCCGGGACCGCGGCCCCGGGTGCGGGCGTCTGGATGCCCCCGGCCGCGGCGGGCGGCTCGTAGACGGCGGCGCGCAGCAGACCGAGGCCGAGAACGGCCAGCGCGAACATCAGCGAGACGAGCGGGAGGACGAGCCGGAGGGAGGGACGGCGGCGGTGCATGCCCAACAGTCTGCCTCGCGGGCCGGGCCGGTCGCGGCCGGCCGTAGGGTTTCGGCATGGCCGTGGTCGTCGTGGGAGCCGGGATCGCCGGGTTGGCGTGCGCTCGTGAGCTGGTGGATGCCGGGGTGCCGGCGCGGGTGGTGGAACGGGACACGCGGGTGGGCGGGCGGCTGGCGAGCGAGCGGATCGGCGGCCGCTGGGTGGACACCGGCGCCGCTTACCTCACCGCGGACGATCCGTCGTTCCTCGGGCGCCTGCAGACGTGGCGGATCGACGGGCTGGCCCGGCCGTGGACCGACACGTTGCGCGGCCAGGCCGGTCCGCCGACGATGCGCTGGGCGGCGCCGGGCGGCCTGAACAGTCTGGCGGCCGATCTCGCGCGCAGCCTGGAAGTCACGCTGGGTGTGGACGTGACGTCCCTGCCGGCCGCCGACGCGGTCGTGCTGGCGATGCCGGGCCCGCAGGCCCGGGCGATCGCCGACCTGCCGGCGGCGTGGGAACAGTCCTGGTCCCCGGTGGTGACGGCCGTTCTCACGTACGCGCAAAGGTCGTGGCCGGATTTTGCCGGGTCCTTCGTGAACGACCATCCGATCCTGGCCACGGTCATCGACGACGGGGATCGGCGAGGCGATCGGGCGCCCGTTCTGGTGGCGCACTCGACCGCGTCCTTCGCGGCCGATCGCACCGATCCGGGACCGGCGATGGCCAAGGCCGTGAGCGAGTTGCTCGACGTCGGTGACCCGGTGTCGGTGGAGACCCGTTACTGGCCGTATGCGTCGCCGCGCCCCGGTCACGGAGGGTTCGCGCGGCACGGCGATGTCTATCTGTGCGGGGACGCCTTCGGACGTCCCCGCGTGCAGACGGCGTGGCTGAGCGGACGGGCGGTCGCCCGCGCCATTCTTCAGAGAACCGTGCGGTAGACCGCGAGCGTGTCTTCGGCGATGCGTGACCAGCTGAAATGCTCGACCGCGCGGCGCCGCCCGGCCAGCCCCATCTCCTTGGCCCGGGCGGGATCGAGAACGAGCTCGGTCATCGCGGCGAGGAAGTCGGCGACGAAACGGTCGGGGTGCACGGGCGTGCCGGTGCCGTCGCTGACCTGCTCGATCGGCACGAGCAGGCCGGTCTCGCCGTCGGCGACCACCTCGGGGATGCCGCCGGTCGCGGTTGCCACCACGGCGGTCTCGCAGGCCATCGCCTCGAGGTTGACGATGCCCATCGGCTCGTAGATCGACGGGCAGACGAAGACCGTCGCGTGCGTGAGGATCTGGATGACCTCGGTCTTGGGCAGCATCTCCTGCACCCAGATCACGCCGCGCTCGTCGCGGGCCTCGCGCAGCTCGACCGCGAGCGCCTCGACCTCGGCGGCGATCTCAGGAGTGTCGGGGGCGCCCGCGAGCAGGATGATCTGGGTCTGCGGCGGCAGGCCACGGCAGGCGCGCATGAGGTAAGGCAGGCCCTTCTGCCTGGTGATACGTCCGACGAAGACCACGCTGGGCCGGTTCAGGTCGATGCCGAGCCGCTCGATCACGCCGGTACCGTGGTCGGGCGTGTACTGCTCGGTGTCGATCCCGTTGTAGACCACCTGGATCTTGCCGGGGTCGACCGACGGGTACGCGGTGAGCACGTCGCGCTTCATGCCGCCGGAGACCGCGATGACGGCGTCCGCGTTCTCGATCGCGACCCGCTCGCAGAAGCTGGACAGGGCGTAACCGCCGCCGAGCTGCTCGGCCTTCCACGGGCGCAGCGGCTCGAGGCTGTGCGTAGTGACCACGTGCGGAACACCGTGCAGAAGTTTCGCGACGTGGCCGGCGAAGTTCGCGTACCAGGTGTGGCTGTGCACGATGTCGGTGCCCGCGCAGCCGTTGGCGATCTCGAGGTCGACGCCCATCGTCCGCAGGGCCGCGTTCGCGTCCGCGAGCTCCGCGGGCTCCGGGTAGGCGGTCACGCCCGGCTCACTGCGTGGCCGGCCGAAGCAATGCACGCGTACGTCCGCCAGGCGCCGCAGATCACGCGACAGGTACTCCAGGTGGACGCCGGCCCCGCCGTACACCTCGGGCGGATACTCCCGGGAGATCAGATCGACACGCACGTCAGTGAGCCTAGTGGTTCGTCCGGTTGGCGGCCCGCCGCCGCGCAAGATCGGGTAACCTGTCGAAGCTTCTTCTTGGCCGGCATCCTTCTTCGGCTGGCGTTCGAGCTGGCGGAAAGTTAGCGTCCTTTCATGGCTGTCAAGGTGCTTGCGATCGTTCTGGCCGGTGGTGAAGGTAAGCGCCTGATGCCCCTGACCGCCGACCGGGCAAAGCCCGGTGTGCCGTTCGGCGGCATCTACCGCATGATCGACTTCGTGCTGTCCAACCTGGCGAACGGCGGCTTCCTCAAGATCGTCGTCCTGACCCAGTACAAGTCGCACTCGCTCGACCGGCACATCACCAAGACCTGGCGCATGTCCACCCTGCTCGGCAACTACGTGACCCCGGTGCCCGCGCAGCAGCGGCTCGGCCCGCGCTGGTTCGCCGGCTCGGCCGACGCGATCTACCAGAGCATGAACCTCATCAACGACGAGAACCCCGACTACGTCATCGTGTTCGGCGCCGACCACATCTACCGCATGGACCCGAAGCAGATGGTCAACGACCACATCGCGTCGGGCGCGGCCGTGACGGTGGCCGGCATCCGCCAGCCCAGGTCCCTGGCCGACCAGTTCGGCGTCATCGACGTCGGCGCGGACGGCAAGAAGATTCGCGCCTTCCGCGAGAAGCCCCGCGACGCCGAGGGCCTGCCGGACTCCCCCGACGAGGTGTACGCCTCGATGGGAAACTACGTCTTCACGGCGCGCGCGCTGATGGAGGCCGTGTCGAAGGACGCGCAGGACCCGGACAGCAAGCACGACATGGGCGGCAACATCATCCCCATGCTGGTGGAGCGGGGCGAGGCCAACGTCTACGACTTCCGCGACAACGAGGTCCCCGGTTCCACCGACCGCGACCGCGGCTACTGGCGTGACGTGGGAACGCTGGACTCGTTCTACGAGGCCCACATGGACCTGATCGCCACCCTGCCCATCTTCAACCTGTACAACCACGACTGGCCCATCTTCACGAACTACGGCTCGTGGCCGCCGGCGAAGTTCGTCCACGACTACTTCGACCGCCAGGGCCGTGCCATCGAGTCGATGATCTCCCCTGGTGTGGTGGTGTCGGGCGCGCTGGTCGAGCGCTCGGTGATCTCCCCCAACGTCCGGGTGAACTCCTGGGCCCACGTGGAGGGCGCGGTCCTGATGGAGGGCGTTTCGGTGGGCCGCCGGGCGATCGTCAAGAACGCCATCATCGACAAGAACGTGAACATCCCCGAGGGCGCGCAGATCGGCGTCGACCTCGACCGCGACCGCAAGCTCTACACGGTGTCGGAGAACGGCATCGTCGTCATCGGCAAGGGCCAGCGGGTCGAGCTCTGAGCGTCGCCGCCCGTCACCTCCGGGCGCATCACCCCAGGCGCACCACTTCGGCCAGCGGGGCCGGGCGGGGCGCGGTGGGCGGGCGGCGGCGGTACTCCTGCGGGCTGACGCCGCGCTCGCGCTTGAAGGCGGCGCTCAGGGCGAACGCGCTGCCGTAGCCGACGCGGCGGGCGACGGCCTCGATGGTCGCCTCGCTCTGGCGCAGCAGGTCAGCGGCGAGGGTGAGGCGCCAGCCGGTCAGGTACGCCATCGGCGGTTCGCCGACGACCTCGGCGAAGCGGCGGGCCAAGGAGGCGCGGGAGACGCCCGCTCGGGTGGCGAGAAGGGCCACGGTCCACGCGTACGCCGGGTCGTCGTGGATCAGGCGCAGCGCGGGCCCCACCACGGGATCGCCCTGGGCGCGGGGCCAGCCGGGGGTGTCCGGCGACGGGGCGGCCAGCCAGGTGCGCAGCGTCGAGACGAGCACCAGGTCGAGGAGGCGGTCGAGGACGAGGTCCTGGGCGGGCTCGGTGCTGCCCATCTCCCGTACGAGCAGGTCGATCAGCGCGTTGTCGCCCGAGCCCACCGGGCGGATCAGCACGCCGGGCAACGCGTCGAGCAGGCGGCGGCTGACCTCGCTGTGCATCTGGTAGGTGCCGCTGATCATCACGGTGCCGCCGTCCGGGGCCGCGCCCCACGTGCGTACGCCCTGGCCCGTCATCGTCATCTCGGTGCCGTCCACCGATTCGCAGCGCTGCCCGGGATGGATGACGATCTGCGGCGCGGTGCCGGGGCTGTCGGCGACGACGTACGGCTCGGTGCCGTTGACGATCGCGACGTCGCCGGCGCCGATGTGGACGGTGCCGGCCGCTCCGCGCACGATCCACGCGTCGCCGCGCAGCAGGGTGATCAGCGACAGCGGCGACCCGTCCTGGATCCGCAGCGACCACGGCGGATCCAGGATGGAGCGCAGCAGGAAGGCCCCGCGGGCGCGTGGTCCGTCGAGCAGGCCGGTCAGCGCGTCCATGCGCCCAACGTACCGGTCGTCAGCCCCAGGATCCGGCGTCCGCGGCCCGGGTGGCGTACGCGGCGAAATCTCGCGCCGGACGGCCGAGCGCCTCCCGCACCCCGTCGGCCGGCTTGGTGTTGCGGCCGTCGAGGATGCCGCGGAACATCTCGCCGAGCTCGACCGGCAGACCCGCTTCGGCCAGGACCTGCTCGTACTGCTCGTGGGTGATCGGGGTGTACTTGATCGTACGGCCGGTGGCCCGGCTCAGTTCGGCGGCGACCTCGGCGAAGGTCAGCGCCCGGGGGCCGGTCAGCTCGTAGGTGCGGCCGCGGTGCCGCGGATCGGTGAGCGCGGCGGCCACCACGTCGGCGATGTCCTCGGCGTCGACGAACGGCTCGGCCACGTCGCCGGCGGGCAGCATGATGTCGCCGCCGAGCACCGCCCCGGCGAGGAAGTCCTCGCTGAAGTTCTGCATGAACCAGCTGCAGGTGACGACCGTCCAGCCGGTGCCGGCGTCGCGGACCCGCTGCTCGGCCGCCTGGGCGAGGGGCTCGCCCCGCCCCGAGAGCAGCACCAGGTGCTCGACCCCGCTCGCCGCGGCGAGGCCGGCGAGCGCGCCGACCTTCCCGGCCGCGCCCGGCAGCCCGAGGTCGGGATAGAAGGTGAGGTATGCGGCCCGGACGCCGCGCAGCGCCGGACCCCACGTCGCGTCGTCGTCCCAATCGAAGCGGGTCGCGCTGCGACGCGACCCGATCCGCACGTCGGCCCCCTGCGCCGCGAGCCGTTCGGCCACCCGCCGTCCGGTCTTGCCGGTTCCACCGATGAGAAGCGTTGTGTTCGTCATGCCTTCCAGTAGAGCGGCGCCGATTGAGACGAAGAATGGCCCGCACCCTCACTCCCATACGCGAGACGCTCAGCCGGGGTACTAGGCCCACCGCCCGATCGGGACTCACCACCAGTGACCCCCGCGGCGCGGGTCGGCAGGCTGATCCCTGGCAGGAAACGCAGGCGGACAAGGGGGAAACTCATGCAACGGCGGACCATCCTCACCGGAACGGCGCTCGGCTTGGCCGGCGCGGCCCTGGGCCGGTATCCGAGCTTCGGATCACCGGCGGGCGGCCTGATCGCCATCCGGGGTGTGACCGTGATCGACGCGGCCGGCGGCGCCCGGCGCGACCAGACCGTGCTCGTCCGGGGCGATCGCATCCTCGACGCCGGACCGGCTCACCGGGTGCCGGTGCCGCACGGCGCCACGATCGTCGAGGGCGCCGGGAAGCACCTCATCCCCGGCCTCGCCGACATGCACACCCACGTCGTCGGCATCGACGACACCGATCCCGAGCTGTACGTGGTCAACGGCGTCACGACCACGCGGCAGATGTCGGGAAGCCCCCAGGCGCGCGACTGGCAGCGGGAGATCGCCACCGGTGGCCGGCTGGGCCCGCAATGGTCGATCGGCAGCCGGATCGTCGACGGCGCCCCGTCGTTGTGGGACGGCCTGGACCCGGACGGCTCGGTGCACGTCTCCGTCGCGAACCCCGAGCAGGCCCGGGCCGCCGTGCGGCAGGAACAGGCGACCGGCGTCGCCTTCATCAAGACGTACACCCGGTTGACGCGCGAGTCGTTCCTCGCCGTCGCCGACGAGAGCCACCGGCTCGGACTGCCGTTCCTCGGCCACGTTCCCGACTTCGTCCAGCTCACCGAGGCGAGCGACCGTGGCATGCGGACGGTAGAGCACCTGTTCGAGATCTGGTACGACACGTCGGCCGACGAGGACCGGCTCCGCCGCGCCGTCACCGCCGCGCCGATCGGTCCCGGGGATTACAACGGCTGGTTCAACACCATGCATCCGTACGAGTACGCCGCGGCCCGCAGCTACGACCGGCGCAAAGCCGGCCAGGTCTTCCACCGCCTGGCCCGCAACGGCACATACCTCACCCCGACGCTCGTGCTGCACGAGACCAACGACAAGCCGGAGGAGATCGACCGCCACGACCCGCGCTACCGGTACTTCAGCGCCGACGTGATCGGCTATTGGGACTGGGCGCTGGACAACCTGTACCTGCCCGGCCGCACGCCGGCCCAGGTCGCCCAGTCGAAGGAGCTCTACCGCCGCCGTCTCGCTCTCACCGCCGAACTGGCGGCGGCCGGTGTGCCGCTGATGACCGGAACCGACCTGGGCACCACCTACCTCATGCCCGGCTTCAGCCTGCACGACGAACTGGAGCGCTTCGTCCGGGCCGGGCTGACGCCGCTGCAGGCCCTTGGCGCCGCGACGCTGAACCCGGCCCGCTACCTCGGCCGGCGCGACCAAGGCGTGATCGCCCACGGGGCCGTCGCCGACCTGGTCCTGCTCGACGCCGACCCGCTGCATGACATCCGCAACACGACCCGCATCAACAGCGTCCTCGTCCGCGGCCACCTCATCGGCCCGGCCGAGCGCGCGCGGATCCTGGCCGGCATCGAGGCCGCGGCGAAGCAGCCGAAGCCGTCCGCCGCGGCCCCGATCGCCTATCGCGGCTGCCCGTGCCACGCCAACGCCGCGGTCCGGAGCTAGCGCGGGCCGGGTGGCAATGCCTTTCCTGCCGTCGATCCGTCCCTGGCCGGCGCCCCGGCCGCCGACCGATGCTGACCACGTGAACCTTTCCTTCTCCCACGACCACGTCGGCATCAGCGTGACGCCCGAGGACCTCGACGCCACCATCGAGTGGTACCGCGGCTGGTTACATCGGGCCTGCGGCCGGGAAGAAGCACTCGATCCGCAGTTCCTGCAGGGTCACGTCCTGCGGCGTGCCGAGCGTGGTCACGGTGGAGAAGTAGTCGAACTGCCGGCCGTCGCGGGCGAACCGGACCGGCACGATCGGCAGTTGCGGCGCCAGCGGGTCGGTGTCGGCGATCGCGGCGGGGACGCCCGGATAGGCGAGCACCTCGGCGAGGATCAGCTGGGCGCGCTCGTCGGTCACCCCGCCGAGCGCTTCGCGGCGTACGCGTCGCACCAGGGCCTGGGCCACCTCCGGCCAGTTCGTGACGTACGGCCGTACCCCGTCGGGGTGAAACATCAGCCGGAGCACGTTCGCCGGGCCGGGCACCGGCTCGTGACCGGCGAGCAGGAACCCGAAGAAGCCCTCGGCGGCCGCGTTGGTGTGCCGGATGTCCCAGTCGCGGTCCATCACCACGGCCGGGTACGGCTCCTGCTGCGCCAGGATCGCCTCGATCGCACCCTGCACGGCGGCGAGCGCCGGGGCGTCGAGGGCGGACTCCCGGTACTCGGGGGCGAAGCCGGCGGCCAGCAGCAGCGTGTTGCGTTCACGCAGCGGCACCTCGAGAACCTCGGCGAGCCGGAGCACCATGGTCCGGCTCGGCCGGGCCCGGCCGGTCTCGATGAAGCACAGGTGCCGGATGGACACGGCGGCCTCGGCGGCGAGCCGCAGTTGGCTCAGCCGCCGGGCCTTGCGCCACCGCTGGACCAGGGCGCCGACCTCGCCGCTCATCCGGTCAGTATCCGTCGTGCCACGCCTGGGCCTGGAACGGCGGCTCCAGCGGCGGGTCGGCGAGGTTGCCGGTGTAGTTGGCCATCGTCGAGACGGCCAGCCCGGTGACGACGTCGAGGAGCCGCATCTCGTCGAAGCCGCCGGCCGTGAACGTCTTGACGTCGGCGTCGTCGAGGTGGCCGCGCTTGTCGATCAGCGCCCGCGTCGTCGCGGACAGGGCGGCGAGCCGCGGATCGCCGGGAAGCCCGCCGCGGCGGATCGCCTCGACCTCGGCCGCGGGGACGCCCTGGGCGAGCGCGAGCGTCGAGTGGAACGCCACCGCCCACGCGCACCGGTTGGCGACCGCGTTGGACAGCAGCAGCACCTGCCGCTCGCCGTCGGTGAAGCCGGCGCCGCCGAGCTGGCCGAACGCGGCGACGAACGTGCTGATCAGCGACGGGGCGTTGGCCATCGTGGCGGCCAGGTTGGGGACGAGGCCGAGCGCGTCGTTCAGCCGCTGCAGGGCCGGCCGGGAACCCTCGGGCGCCGTCTCGACCGTGTGGATCGGGTATGTCGTCATACCGGAAACTGTGGCCGGTCCGCGGAGCCGAACCAATTCCCTGGCAGGTAAACGCCGGTGCGCCGGTCACCACTGCTCGTCGTCGAGGCTGGACACGGTGTCCGCGAGGACGGTCAGGCCCACCCGCAAGCCGGCCAGGTCGATCCACTCCTTCTCGGTGTGCTCGCCCGCGCCGGTGGTCACGCCGATCGCGATCGCCGGAAGCCCGGCGGCGTAGGCGGCGTTGGCGTCGGTGCTCGCCGCGACCGGCTGCGGCTCCAGCCCGGCCTTGCGCAACGCCGAGTCGGCGGCGCGGACCAGGGGCGCGTCGGCCGGGATCTCGCCGGCCGGGCGGCGTCCCAGGTCGGCGAGGGTCGCCGTCAGCCCGGTGGATCCGGGACCCGCCCGCCATGCCTCGATCGCGCCCGCCAGCGCCGCCTCCCGGGCGGCGAGGACCTCCGGCCGCACCGCCCGCAGGTCGACTTCGAACCAGCACTCCCTCGCCCGGGCGTTGATGGCCTCACCGCCGCCCATGCGTCCGATGTTGACCGACGTCCCCGCCAACGGCGGCAGCCGATCGAGCGCTTCGGCGGCCAGCGCCACCGCGCCGTGCACCGCGCTGGGCGCGTCGGCGCACTCCCACGCGTGGCCGCCCGGCCCGCTGACGGTGATCCTCGCCCGCACCGAGCCCACACCTCGGGTGGCTATCTTGCCGAGGTAGTTGCCCTCGACGGCGATGAGCGCGCCGATCGGGACGGCCGGCCGGCGCAGGGCCCCGATCGCTCCGGCCAGGTTGCCGAGGCCCTCCTCGGCCACCGTGGCGAGCAGCCAGACCGGGCGGCGGGTCCGGGGCGGCAGCAGCACGCTCAGTTCGGCGAGCGCGGCCACCGCGACGGTGTTGTCGCCGACACCGGGCCCGTACAGAGTGTCGCCGTCCCGGCGCGGCGTATGGTCCACATCGGAGCCGAAGACCGTGTCGAGGTGCGCCGCGAGGACCGTCGCGGGACCCGCGCCGTCTCGCACCCGCGCCCACACGTTGCCGACCGAATCCGTCTGCACCTCGCCCAGACCGTCGGCCTGCCACCACTCGGCGACCCGGGCGGCACGGGCCTGCTCGAACCCGCTCGGAGCGGGAATCGCCGCGAGCTCCTCGGTGCGGGCGACCACCCGCTCGACTGATCCCATCATCGCCCCACCACACCACAATGGACCGTCCGCGCACATCGGCAGCACGGCTCCACTACCCCGGCGGCGATCCACTGCGCCGGGAGCATCAGTCGATCTGGGCCCGGGGCACGCCGGCGTGGCAGGTCACGGTCATCGTGACGCTGTCGCTGCCGTGGCGGAAGACGACCGTCGGCGCCGGGCCGGGAGTGGTGTCGGCCTCCTCCATGCGGTAGGAGCGGGCCGCGGTCCAGGACAGGATCCGCGCCGTGGTCGCGGCGGGGCAGTCGGCGGTGACGGTGCCTCCCGGGGAGGAGAGCGTGCGCTCGACGGGGTCCGGCGCCGACGTCGACGGCGGTGGAGCGGATGTCGTGCCCGGTAGTTGCGAGGCGGTGGTCGTCACGGGCAGGCCCGTGATCGCGCCCTGGGTGCCGGGCGGGCGGGTGGCGGCGACGGTGGGCTCGAGCGTTGTGGACGGACCAGGCCTCGCCGACGAGGTGGCCGGAGGGGTGGCCGAAGGGGTGGCCGACGCGGATGGCGGAGCCGGCGCGGCGACGGCCGGTGGTGGGCTCGGCTCGACGGAGGCGCCGCGGGCTGCCAGCCAGCCTGCTGTTGTCACCACCGCCAGCACGATGCCGGCGGCGATGAGGTGCTGAACGACGCGAGGCGCCTTCCGCGCCGGTGGATGGACGACTGTGGACGGCTCGGCGGCGGGGACGCCGGAGCGGGGCGCCTCCTCGCCGGCGCCGACGCTCGCTGGGCCGATCTCGGCGGCGGCCACGGCGGCATCGACCCGGGCGGCCCCGGCGGTATCGGACCCGGCGGCCCCGGCGGTATCGGACCCGGTGGCCCCGGCGGCACCGACCCCGGTGGCGCCGACGGCACCGGCCCCGGCCGCATCGAGCTCGGCGGCGCCGGCGGCGGCGGCCAGCAGGCGTGCGGCCTCGCGGGCCGTGGGGCGGGCGTTCGGGTCCTTCCGCAGGCAGCGGTCGCACAGGTCGAGCACCTCGGCGGGCACCGGACCGAGCGGCACCAGCCGGGGCGGCTCGGCGTACACGTGGTTGGCCAGGACACGGTCAGGCGGGTCGGCGGCCCAGGGAGTGTGGCCGGCGAGCAGGCGGTAGAGCAGCACCCCCAGGGCGTACATGTCGGACGCGGGGAGGACCTCGTCGCCGGTCAGACGCTCGGGCGCCGTGTAGGTGGGCGTGCCGAAGACGGTGTCGCCGTCGGCCGCAGGGCCCCGGGTGGCGGCTATGCCGAAGTCGACGACCTTGGCGCCGGTGGGGGCGAGCATGATGTTGGCGGGCTTGATGTCGCGGTGGACCAGGCCGGCGGCGTGCGCGGCGGCCAGGGCGGCGGCGACCTCGGCGCCGACGCGCAGGGCCGGCGGGGCCGGGAGGTCGCCGTCGCGGAGGCGGTTCAGCAGGGTGTCGCCGGCGATGAGCTCCAGGACGACGTAGGGCACCAGCTCGCCGGAGACGACCGACTCGCCGTAGTCGTGGACCTGGGCGATGTTCGGGTGGGAGAGCTGCGCGGCGATCCGCGCCTCGCGCCGGATCTGCGCCAGACGAGAGTCGCGTTCGTGCGTCGCCAAGAGCTTGACCGCGACCGTACGGGTCAGCACGGTGTCCCACGAGCGCCAGACCACGGCCATCCCACCGGCCCCGATCGGCTCCACGAGGCGATAGCGCCCGCCCAGGCAAAGACCGGGACGGACGAGGCCGGCGAGATCGACGTCCATCCCCGGGAGTCTGCCTCCTCCGGCGGGCGCGCGCATCCGGTGAGTGGACGATTGCTTGCCGTATCGAAATGGTTCGACGACGATCGATGCCATGGTCAAGACATCGAGACTCATGTATTTAGTGGCGGCACTCGCCGTGGCGCTCGCGCTGCCTGGCGCCGCGTCGGCGGCGCCGGGCTGGGCCGGGGCCTGGTCCACCAGCCCGCAGCGGGAGGCGGGGCCGGCTTTCGCGGCCCAGACGCTGCGAATGCTCGTTCACCCGACCATCGGCGGGTCGTCGCTGCGGCTGCGGCTGTCGAACACGTTCGGCGAGGCCGACGTGGTGTTCGGGGCGGTGGGGGTGGCTCGCGCGGTGTCGCCGGGCGCCGCCGAGCTGGCGCCCGGGAGCGAACGGCGGGTCACTTTCCGCGGGCGCGGCGCGGTGACCGTCAGGAAAGGAAGCACGGTTCTCAGCGATCCGGTCGCGCTGGGCATCGCCGCCGGGCAGGACCTCGCGGTCGACCTGTACGTGACCGCGGGCGGGGACGCCGCGGCGATCACCGGCCACGACGCGGCGCAGGGGACGCAATTCGTCGCGGACGGAAACCAGGCCGGGAAGGGCGGGGCGGCCTTCACGGGGACGGTCAACTCGTGGTTCTGGCTCGACGGCGTGGACGTCCGGCCGGGACACGGCGTCAAGGGGAGCATCGTCGCGCTCGGTGACTCCATCACCGACGGGGCCTACACGACCTGGAACGGCAGCGACCGGTGGACCGACGTGCTGGCCGCGCGGCTCGGCGGCCGCTACGGGGTGCTCAACCAGGGGATCGGCGGCAACCAGGTGCTCACCGACCGAACCGACTGCTGCGGCGCGGGCACCAGCATTTCCGGCCTCGAGCGCGAAAAAGCCGACGTGCGTGAGCAGACCGCGGCTCGCTACCTGATCCTCGCGGACGGCATCAACGACATCGGCTACAACGCGACGGCGCCCGATCTGATCGCCGGGCTGCGGACCATCGCCGATCGCGCACACCGCGCCCGCATCCGGGTCATCGGAGCGACGATCACGCCGTACGGATGCGACACCGGCTGCTTCTCACCACAGCAGGAGGCCGTCCGGCAAGAGGTCAATTCGTGGGTGCGGACCAGCCGGGTATTCGACGGCGTCGCCGACTTCGACGCGGCCATTCGCGACCCGGAGCTGCCGAGTCAGGTGCTGCCCGCCTATCAGGCCGACCATCTGCACCCGAACATCGCGGGCCAACGAGCCATGGCGGAATCCATCGACGTCGCGTTGTTCCGGTAGGTCTCGCGGCAACTCTGCCGACGGCTCGCCGCGGGCGTGACCACCCGCCTGGCCGGCGCGGAAACGGCGAGTGCGGTGGCCGTTGCGGTGGGGGACGGCCCTTCCTCGTACGAAAGAAGCGGGAGGCGAGCTGAGCCGGCCCGCCTCCCGCAACTCAACGAAGAATCACTGAACGCCGAGCAGGTCGACGACGAAGATCAGGGTCTCGTTGGGCTTGATGACGCCGCCGGCGCCGCGCGCACCGTAACCCAGGTGCGGCGGAATCGTCAGCTTGCGCCGGCCGCCGACTTTCATTCCCTGGACGCCCTGGTCCCAGCCGGCGATGACCTGGCCACCGCCGAGTGGAAACGCGAAAGGCTCGCCCCGGTCCCAGGACGCGTCGAACTGCGCCCCGTTCGAATGCGACACGCCCACGTAGTGCACGGTCACGACCTGGCCGGCGCTCGCCTCGGGGCCGTCACCGACGGTGACGTCCTCGATCACCAGGTCGGCGGGCGGGTCGCCCTGGATCGGGCCGATCTCGGGCTTGTCCATGATTGTCCTCCGGTTCGGGTGGTAACCCCGCCATGCAATCACACCGGCCGGAAAGGTGAACGGCTGACCACGGTTCTCCGTATCACTTGCCGGCATCGCTGAACCTTTCAACCTGGCGACGGGCCTGAAGCCGCCGAGCCGTTGACCGGCGCCGGCGCAGCGGGCCCTGGCCACGTTGAAAAAGGTTCACTGCTCGAGACACGTAGGGAGACTGTCATGATCCGCCGACTGGCCGCCGCTGCCGCTGTTGCGGGCGTGTTGCCGCTGCTGGCGGGCGCGCCGGCGTTCGCGCACGGGGCGCCGACGGCGCCGATCAGCCGGACCGCCGCCTGCGCCGCGGGCGGCGGGACCGCTACCGGCACGGCAGCGTGCAAGGCGGCCCGCGCCGCCAACGGGGGGCCGTTCGGGACGTTCGACAACCTGCGCGTTCCCAATGTCAACGGCAACGACAAGAAGTTCGTGCCGGACGGAAAGCTGTGCAGCGGAGGGCTCGACGCCTTCAAGGGCCTCGACATCGCGCGCGACGACTTTCCGTCCACCACGGTGACCGGCGGCAAGTCGCTGGCGATCAAGTACCGGGCGACACTGCCGCACACGGGCAGCTTCCGGATCTACCTGACCAAGGAAGGTTTCGACCCTTCGAAGAAGCTCGCGTGGGGCGACCTGGCAAGCAAGCCCCTGGCCGAGATCAAGGACCCGCCGCTGCGGGACAGCGCCTATCAGATGAGCGTGAAGTTGCCGTCGGACCGGACCGGGCGGCACATCCTCTACATCGTGTGGCAGACGTCCAGCACGGTCGACACCTACTACTCCTGCTCGGACGTCGTCTTCAAGAAAGGTGCCGCGTCCGCCGCGCCGGTCGCCACCAAGAAGAAGCCGGCCGCGTCGAAATCGGCAGCGGCGCCCGCGTCGCCTCCGGCCACGGTCTCGCAGAAGCCGGCCGTGGCGCCGGTCGTGGCGGAAACCAGCGAGGCGCCGGAGCAGAGCCAGGCCATCACTCCGGTCGGTGAGCAAAGCCAGGTCACTCTCGGTCACGGCATCGTCGCCGGCGCGCTCCTCGTGGGCGCAAGCTTTCTGGCGTACGCGCTGATTGGCGGCTTTCTTCGGAAGCGGCGCGGAAACCGTTGAACCGCAACGGTTCGGCCCTCGTACTGATGGGCGTCGACACCGCAAGCCCGTTTCAGTCCTTCCGAAAGAAATGACGAAAGGCCGAGCATGAGTCGTGTTCGTTACGGCAGCCGGGCGGTCAGCCGCCTGTCACGCCGCAGGGTTCTCGCCATCGCCGCTACCGCGGGTGTCGGAGTTTCCGTCGCCGGTGTCACCGGGCTGAGCCTGGCCGGCGAGACCACCGCGAAGGACGACGGTCAGCCGCTGGTCATCTCGCTACGGGACGCCTCGAAGGGCACGTTCGACATCTTCTCGGGCGGGTCGAAGACGACGCTGACCGACAAGAAGCTCGCCGCCCGGCTGCTCAAGGCGGTGAAGCGCTGATGTCCTCACACCGCGAAGCTCCGGAGATCAGCAAGGACCCGGTGGCCGACTCGTCCGACCTGTACGCGTTCGTCAGCCCCGACGATCCGGACACCGTGACAATCATCGCGAACTATGTCCCGTTGCAGCTTCCGGCGAGCGGGCCGAATTTCTTCGAGTTCGGCGATGACGTTCTGTACGAGATTCACATCGACTCGAATGGCGACGCGCGGCCCGATCTCACGTACCAGTTCCGGTTCCGCACGGAACTGCGCAACGACAAGACGTTCCTGTACAACACCGGCCAGATCAAGTCGCTGGACGACGAGAACTGGAACCGCCGGCAGTTCTTCTCGGTCACCAAGGTCGACGCGCACGGCAAGAGCACCGTTCTCGCGCAGAAACTGCCGTGCCCGCCCTGCAACGTCGGCAAGCTCTCCATCCCGGACTACGACAAGCTCGCCGCGGACGCGGTGAAGAAGCTCAAGACCGGGGAGAAGGTCTTCGCCGGGCAGCGCGCGGACGCGTTCTTCGTCGACCTCGGCTCGATCTTCGATCTGGGCACGCTGCGCCCGTTCCAGGACAAGCACCTCGTCGGGCAGAACCTCTTCAACTACGCCGGCAAGGCCGTCAACGCGACCGACAAGCTGAACGTGCACTCGATCGCCATCCAGGTGCCGCTGCACATGGTGCGCCGGGACGGCAAGAAGAAGGTGCGCGGCCGCGACCCGGGCGCCGTGATCGGCATCTGGACGTCGGCATCGCGGCGTCAGGTGCAGGTGCGGCAGGGCGACAAGAAGAACACCGATGTCGAGGTCGGGCCGCAGGTGCAGGTCTCGCGTCTGGGCAACCCGCTGTTCAACGAGGTCATCGTGCCGATGGCGCAGAAGGACAAGTGGAACTCGCTGCCGCCGTCGGAGGACAAGCGGTTCGCTCAGTTCGTCGAGAAGCCCGAGCTGGCCGGGCTGCTGCCGGTCCTGTACCCGGGCCTGTTCGACAACCTCGACAAGCTGAACAAGGCCGGCACCGCCCGCGCGGATCTGGTCGCGATCCTGCTCACCGGCATCCCGGACGGGCTGATCGACAACTTCCAGAACGCCACCGGCGACACCAAGGCCGACATGCTGCGGCTCAACACCGCGGTACCGCCGGCCAAGGAGGCCAAGGGGTTCGGCCTGCTGGCGGGCGACCTGGCCGGTTTCCCCAACGGCCGGCGCATCGAGGACGACGTCGTGTCGATCTCGATCCGGGCCATCGCGGGCGTGACGTTCGCCCTGGTCGACGAGACCTTCAAGCCCGACGCGGCGGCCGGCCTGGTCGAGCAGGGCCTGTCGATCAAGAATGTCAGCTCCGGGCTGCTCAAGAAGTTCCCGTTCCTCGGTACCCCGTTCGATGGATTCAACAACCCATGATCAGTCACGAGCATCATCACCATCACACCCTGGCGCCCTCCGGACAGGGCACGGTCGTCCTCAACATCGGCGCCGGCATCGGGGCGCTGGTCGTCCACACGCCGGCCTCGTTGCACGGGCACGAGATCGAGGTCAGTCCCGTCACTGATCCGGCGTCGCGCAAGCATGCGGCGGTGCGGGCCCGTTTCGTACGCGGCGGGGTGTCTTTCGCGGTGGTCGTCGACAGCCTTCCGACGGGCCGGTACACGGTGTGGCGCGACCCCGTGACGCCGCTCGCGGAGGTCGATGTCCCCGATGGAGGGGTCGCGGAGCTCGCCTGGCCGCCCGCATCGGTGGCCGCGGCCTGACCGTTCGGGCGTTCAGTGTGGCGTTACGCCGACCGTCGGGGACATTTCCGATGGCCGCCGCGTGACGGTTCGGGTCTAGGGTGGACGGCATGGCTGTCCACCCGGGGGACTCCCCGGTCCACGTCGCTCTGCGGACGAGCGACGTGGACGAGGCCAGGGCGTTCTGCCGCAAATTGTTCTACGGCCCGCTGCAGGTGAACCCGGTCGGCGACCTCAGCGGCTTCGCCTTCGCCGGCGAGGTGGTCATGCTGGGCCCCATCACGGTCGGTGAGATCAGCTACGGCGCTGATGTGCGGGTGAACATCGCCGACCTGGAAACGTCCTACCACGTCCTGGCCCCGTTGACCGGTTCGCTGCGTTCCCGTCACCGCGGCACGGTCGTGCTGGCCGACTCGACGCGGGCCGCAGTCTACCGCCCGGTCGGCGACATCGACCTGGAGTGGCCCGGCGACACGCGCCTGCTCAGCGTCAAGGTCGAGCGGGCCGCGTTCGAACGCGAGCTGGACGCGGCCCTCGACCAGCAGATCGTGTCGCCGTTGCTGCTCGGCGAGAGCTTCGACCTGGCCGACGGCCCGGGTCGCACGTGGTCGGCGCTGGTGCGCCTGCTGCACAACGAGCTGTGCGCCGAGGACGGCCTGGCGGCCAGCCCGAGAATGGCGGCCCGCTGGCGCGACATGGTGGTCAGCGGGCTGGCGCTGACGGTGGAGCACCCTTATGGGGACGAGCCGGCGGGGCTGCAGGGCCCTCGACGCCCCCGGACGGTGAAACGCACCCTCGACGCGATGCACGCCGAGCCGTGGCGTCAGTTCACGGCGGGTGACCTGGCGGCGATCGCGGGGGTCGGCGTGCGGGTGCTGCAGGAGGCGTTCCGTCAGCACGTGGGGGTGTCGCCGCTGGCCTACCTGCGACGGCTGCGGCTCGACGGGGTGCACGCGGAGCTGTCGAAGTCGGACCCGTGGCAGGTGAACGTCTCCGAGGTGGCGTACCGCTGGGGGTTCACCCACCTGGGGCGGTTCGCGGGGGCCTATCGGGCCCGGTTCGGGGTGTCGCCGTCGCAGACGCTGCGCGAGCGCCGCTGAGTCACGATTCCTCGAGGAGTCGCCGCAGAAACTCCCGCGAGCGGTCGGGCGATTCGGCGTCGATCGCAGCCCGGTTCAGCTCGGCGATGTACGCGCCGACCTCGTTCGGGGCGTCCAGATAGAGGGCGCCGGTGGTGAGCTCGATGTAGACGACGTCGGGCAGCTCGTCTTCGGGGAACCGCAGGACGACGAACGGCGACGGCGACGGCACGTTGCCCGTGACGACCTGAAGTCGCACGCTGGGCCGTTCGGCCGCCTCCAGCAAGGCCGCGACCTGCTGCCGCATCACCGTCGGACCGGCCAGGGCGCTACGGAGGACGGATTCATGGATGACGGTCCACAGCGTGGCCTCCGCGGTCCCCAGGAAACGTCGTTGACGCTCGGCGCACCGGGCCACCGCGCGCTCGGTCTCGTCTGCCGACGCCTCGGGATGGCCGGCCGCGAAGACGGCGCGGGCGTAGTCAGGCGTCCGGAGCAGGACGGGTACGTGCTGCGAGTCGAAGGCGCGGATCAGCGTGGCGCGTCCCTCCATCGCGAGGTATGGCTCCAGTGCCGCCGGGAGGGGCACGGCGTACCGCTGCCACCACCCCGAGATGGGCGACTGGCGGACGAGAGCGTGGATCGCGTCTCGTTCCTCGGCGTCGGTGACACCGTAGAGCGTCAGGAGGTCGAGGACGTCTCTTTCCTTGAAGGTCACCCGGCCGAGCTCCAGCCGCATGACCTTCGACGCTGAGGACCGGATCTCCCAGCCCGCGTTCTCGTGCGTGATGCGCTTCGCTTCGCGCAGCCTCCGGAGGTGGTCGCCCAGGATGATGCGGAGCACGGTGGGATGGAACGCGTCGATGCCCCGCCATTCGAGCTGTGGGAGAGACGGGCGTGGCTGCCGCAGAACACGGGCCGCAAGCTCGTCCCGCTCCTGGCGGAGCTTCGCGACCTCCGCCTGCAGTTGCTCGAGCTCACCCTGCTCCCCCGGCGGCTCCGGCGGCGCGGACGATTCGTTGCGCATGGCCATCCAGGCCGTGCGGAACAGCTCCACGTCGCCGTTCAAGGCCTGGACGACCAGCTCCAGCTGGGCCCAGCGCGGGGGCTTCGCGCATTTGAGGACGGTCGCGACCGTGGTGTGGCTGATCGGCTGGGCGGCCCGGCCGGCGATCGCGCGGGTGCTCGGCGCCCCGGCGCGGCCGTGGAGTTGCTGCAGCTGGACGCGCAGCTGTGCCAACCCGTCCAGTTCGGACGGCGGCGGGGATGACATCGGGGGCATGGGCGTCATAACATCTCTGAGCATGGTGTAAATGTCAAGTTTTGTAAAGGGCATCTCGTTTACAAAATCTTCCACTTACAGGCCGTGCCGAGAATGCCGGCCCCGGGTGGCACCCCGAGGCCGGCCCGCTCGAAGAACTCGCTGTGGGCCAACGAGAGGATTCGAACGATGCCCAATCTACGGCGGAAACAGACCGCCGACGAGCGCACGAAAGGCCTGCCGCTGAGGTGGGTGGTCATTCTCGCCGTGGCGGCGGGGGCCGGTGTCGCGGCGGGTTGTCTCGCCGGCGTGGCCGCCGGCGTCACCGTGGGAGTCGGTCTGGCGACGTTCTTGCACAAGGCGACGGACTGAGAAGGCGGCGCCGTCGAAGGACGGCGCCGCCCATGGCTCAGGCGGCCGGCGAGACCGCCACGTCGAAGACGTGCATGATGCCCTTGTCGGTCGACTGCGGCAGCAGCACCGCGTCCACCGTCCTGGTGGCGTCCAGCGCCACCGGGTCGGTCGCGAACACGCGGAACGTGCCCGTGCCGGCCGTGCCGTTCGCGTTGTTGCGGCCGTTCAAGGTGATCAGGGCCGTGTTGCCGGCGGGCGCCGTCGCCGCCCAGTCGGCGAAGGACACCGGAATCTGCTGGGTCGTGCCGTCGGTGTAAACCACGGTTGCCTCCCCCGCGGCCGGCCCGTTGGTCGAAAGCCCCAGGAACGAGACGCTGCCGGCCGCCGCGTCGCGCAGGTCCACCCGCTGGCCGTGCGGAATCCAGTTGTCGGGCGCGCCGGGGGCGGCCGACGGCCAGGTGAACGCGATGCCGGTGGACCCCAGCGGCAGCGACGCCCCGGGCGCCGCGCCGGCGGCGGCGAGACCGGCCCGGGAGAAGGACCAGTCGCTCAGGTCCATCGAGCCCAGGTTGCCCTGCCCGTCCGGCGTGGTGCCGACGTTGTTGCGGGCGTCCGCGCCGTCCGGGTACGACGGCGGGACGTCCCGCGCGCCGGTTCCCCACGTGCCGGGCGTGGCCGACATCGTGAAGTCCAGGCGGCCGCCGGTGCGCACGAAATGGGCGTCCAGCCAGTTCGCGGACTGGCGGGAGCCGTTGACCAGCAGGCCCGCGACGTATTTCTTGCCGTCCTGGACGCCCGGCGCGGTGATGCGGATGTCCCGGTGCCCGCCGACCGGGTCGATGGTGATGCTGCGGAACATCGGCGCGCTGATCACCAGGTCGCCGGTGCCGTAGATCGCCGGGTAGACGCCCAGGTTGGCGAAGACGTACCAGGCGCTCAGCGAGCCCTGGTCGTCGTTGCCGGGCAGGCCCGAAGGCGAAGTGTCGTACATCTCCGAGACAGCCCGGTAGAGGACGTCCACCGCCGACGCGGGGGACTGCAGCCAGTTGTAGACCCACGGGGTGTTGAAGGCGGGCTGGTTGGACAGGTAGTTGCCGGTCTGGGTGTAGGCGCCGGCGTCCAACTGGGCCATCAGCACGTCGAGCTGGGCCTTGGCCGCGGCCACGCCGCCGCGTGAACGAATCAGCGTGGACATGTTCTGCGGCACCAGCCAGCCGTACTGATAGCCGGTCGACTGGTTGAACTGGCCACGGCCGGCGCCGTCGTCCCGCACGCGCAGGTCGAACGGGCGGTCGAAGCCGGTGCGCTCGCGCGGCCGGATGTGCCCGCTGACCGGGTCGAAGACGTTCATCCAGTTCTGGGCCCGGCCCATGAAGAAGTCGTAGGAAGAGCGATCCCCCAGCCGCGAGGCGAGCTGGGCGATGGCGAAGTCGTCGATCGAGTACTCGAGGACGCGCGACGTCGCGAAGTCGCCCTTCCGGTTCTCGATCATGCCGGTCGAGAAGTACTGGTAGCCGTCCGACCGCGACGTCGAGGTGGCCGGCAGCTTCTGGGTGGCGACCATGGCGGCCAGCGCGGCCTTCCGGTCGTACCCGGTGGCGCCCATGTCGTCGAGCGTGGCCAGGATGACCTGGTAGTTGTCGCCCTGCATGCGGGCGTTGCCGGGCGCCCACGAGCCGCGCTGCCCGACCATGTCGACGATCGACTGCTGCATGTCGTCGGCGACCTGCGGGAAGGTCAGGGCGATGAGCTGGGCCTGGCTGCGGTACATGTCCCAGCCCGAGCCGGCGAAGTTCAGGTTCCCGTAGAAGTGCCGGCCCCGCGCGACCAGGTGCACCTGGTTGTCGTAGCCGAGGTACTGCCCGTTCACGTCGTCGCGCACGTTCGGGTGCAGCAGCGCGTGATACAGCGCCGTGTAGAACGAGGTCCGCTGCGCGGACGTGCCGCCGCCGAGGGAGATGGTTCCCAGCGCCTGCTCCCAGAGACAACGCGCCTGCGCCCGCACTTTCTCGAACGACGAGCGACCCACCTCGCGCTCGCGATTGTCCGCCGCGTTGTCGATGCTCACGTAGCTGAAGCCGGTCTTGGCGGTGACCCGGGCGCCTGCGGCGAAGGTGATCCAGGCGCCGGTTTCGTGCCGGTAGTCCACGCCTGTGTCGGCGCCGCTCTTGAGAGCGTGCGTCGAGCCGGCGGTCTGCAGACCGTCGTTCCACGTCCCGTAGGAGGCGAACGGCTGGTCGTATTTCGTGGAGAAGTAGGCCTTGTAGAAGTTGCCGACGTCGCACACGTCGGTGCCGTACATCCAACCCGAGACCGTGCGGGAAACCGGATCGATCGTGACCTCACTGCCGAACGTCCGGTTGTTCGGGCCGGACACATCCAGGATCAGCGCTGCGGCATCGGCGAACGAGTACCGCGAGACCGAGGTACGAGCGGAAGCCGTCAGCTCGGCCGTGACCCCGTTGTCGAGACCGACCTTGTAGTACCCCGGTGAAGAGACCTCGCCGGCGTGGCTGAAGCCGAGGTGATACCCCTTCACATCGACGGACGGGTTCACCGGCAGCACGCCGCCCACCAGCGGGCCGGCGTACGGAATGGTCGGGAACTCATAGCCCCCGTACCGTCCCGTGCATCCCGTGCCCGAGTACCGCGTCATTCCGAACCCGCGGATCAGCGAGGCGGTGTACTCGTACCCGCCCTTCTCCCCCACCAGCGCGTTGCCGGCCTGGTAGGTCGTGGGCGAGGGCTGCACCATGCCGAACGGCACTGCCGCGCCGGGAAACGTGTTCCCGTACGCGTCATTGCTCTTGTTCTGGGTCGTGTCCATCTCGGTGCCGATGAACTGGTCGACCGCGTCGAACGGCGAGAGGGTCGGGGAAGCGGCCGCAGGCGTTGCCAGAGACGCGGACGCGAGCAGGGGTGCGAGGAACCAGGCGAGGGCCCGCATGCACATGTTCCTTCGTGAGGGGACAGAAGCGGACACCAGCATTCTGTCCCCAGAGGACACCCGGGTGACGAAAGATCAACGTTTGCCCGAAGAGGAAGGAGAGGGCGGCGGTGGAGGGGCGGGAGGGAACGGCTCCCCGATCGGCGTCACCGCGCCCCCTTGAGTGCGAGGCAGCCCTTCTCCTCCGGCAGCAGCGGCCGGAACGTCACGCCCCAGTTCTTGCCGCCGCTGGCCCACGGCGTGATGGCGGTCGCCGATTCCGCGGCCTTCCACACCGTGTCCTTCTCGGCGCCCGTCACCGCGACACAACCGATGCCGAGGTTCTCGTTCAGAATGTCGCCGGGCAGCGCGGGGCCGGGCCATGCCACCGGAGCGCCGGCGTCGGCGGCCTGCGGCGCCACGTATTTGCGAGCCAGCGCGGCAAGCGTCTCGGGCTGGTACTGCACGGGCTTGGCAACGCCCTCCGCCGACCCCAAAGACTGCAATTCGTTCACGTACGCCGAGAGCTTGGTCCTCGCGTCACGCTGGGCGGCGGTCAGCTGCGGGTCGTTGGCCTGCGCCTCGCCGAGCGCCATCACGTTGACCGACTGATCGCCGACGACCACCCGGGTGTACGGGGCATCGGCGATGTTGGGGCTGCCGAAGTCGGCGCCGTTGCGCACGCCGGCCGCAGTCCCCTTGCGTACCAGTTCCTGCACCATCTCGGGCGTGAGCAACTGCTCCTGCAGGTTGGGCAGCGCCTTGCCAGGAAAGATCATGGTGGTCGGGCCCTGGGTGATGATCCGGCCGTCGCCGTAGACGCTGACGGCGGGGATCCGGCCGATGTTCTGCTCGGCGGGCACGAACCCGCCGAACGACTCGACGCGCAGGACGAGGTCGTCAGCGCCGGAAGGGGACGCGCTGGCGCTCTCGCTCCTGGCCGAGTCCGAAGCGCCCGCCGCCTGGTTGCCGGCAGTCTGGGCACATGCGGTGATCAGGAACAGGGGAACGGCGGCGGCGATGATGGCGCCGCGGAGACGAGTCATGACCTCTAGGACGAACCGGACCCATGATCGGTTCCGGCCCGCGGGGAGATTTCGACAGAAAAGGTGGCCGGCCCCGGGCATCGGGACCGGCCACCCTCATCGGGGGCGGGGCGGAAAGCTATCTACTTCACCGAGCCCAGCGACAGGCCCTGGACGAGCTTGTCCTGGGCGGCGAAGCCGGCCACGAGCACCGGCAGCGACACGATGAACGCGGCCGCGCACAGCTGGGCGAGGAACAGGCCCTGGCTGGTGACGAACCCGGTCAGGAAGACGGGCGCCGTCTCGGCCACGGTCGCGGTCAGCACCCGGGCGAACAGCAGCTCGTTCCAGCTGAAGATGAAACAGATCAGCGCGGTGGCGGCGATGCCGGGCATGACCACCGGCGCGATCACCGAGCGCAGGGTCCTGGTCAGGGTCGCGCCGTCGACCGAGGCGGCCTCGAGCATCTCGACCGGCACCTCGGACAGGAACGAGCGCATCATCCACACGGCGATCGGCAGGTTCATCGAGGTGTAGAAAACGATCAGCAGCCAGATGTTGTCGAGCAGCCCGGTCTGCTGCGCGAACAGGTAGAGCGGCAGCAGAGCCGCCACGATCGGCAACATCTTGGTGCTGAGGAAGAAGAACAGCACGTCGGTCCACTTGCGCACGGGCTTGATGCTCAACGCGTACGCGGCGGGGAAGCTCAGCAGGAGCACGAGCGCCGTCGAGATGACGCTGGCGGTCAGCGAGTTGAGCAGCGGCGGCCAGGGCGAGGCGCCACCGGAGAAGAACTCGCGGTACCCGTCGAGGGTGAGCGGCGCCAAGACGGCCGGCGGGTTGGTCGCCGCGTCCTCCTCGGAGTGGAACGAGGTGAGCACCATCCACAGCACCGGCAGCACGAACAGGATCCCGACCACCCAGGCCAGCAGCGACAGCCAAGGGCCGCCGCGGTCCTTCTTCTTGGGCACGGCCGGCGCGGTGGCGGTGCTCATCGGTTGGCCTCCTGCTTGAAGAGGGACGAGACGGTGCGCAGCGCGAACGTCGCGATGATGATCGTGCCGAGAACGACGATGACCGCCGCCGCGGAGGCCCGGCCGTAGTCGTGGGCCTGGTAGAAGATCTGGTAGATCGTGTACGGGAGGTTCGCCGTGCCCAATCCGCCCGATGTGATCGTGAAGACGGCGTCGAAGTTCTGCACGATGTAGATCGACCCGAGCAGCGCGCCCAGTTCCAGGTACTGCCGCAGGTGCGGGAGCGTCATGCTGCGGAAGATCTGCCAGCCGTTCGCGCCGTCGATGCGGGCCGCCTCGATCACGTCGAGCGGGCGGCCCTGCAGGCCGGCCAGCAGGATCAGCATCATGAACGGCGTCCATTGCCAGACCAGCGCGAAGATGACCGCCCACAGCGGCATGTTGCTGATCCAGTCGGGCTGCGGCGGGTTGTCCGAGCCGAACAGCTTCCACACCCAGGTGATCGCGCCGTTGAACAGGCCGTACTCGGGGTTGTACAGCGCGTGCTTCCAGAGCAGCGCCGCCGCGACCGGCACCACCAGGAACGGCGCGATCATCATGGTCCGCACCGCGCCGCGCCCGCGGAACTTCCGGTCGAGCAGCAGCGCGATGCCCAAACCCAAGAGCAAGCTGATGAGTACGACGCCCGCGGTGAGCCAGATCGTGGTCAGCACCGCGTCGCGCATGTTGACGTCGGTGAAGACCCGCTTGAAGTTGTTGAATCCGGCGAACCCGATCTCGTCGGGGTAGTACGCGTTCCAGTCCATGAACGAGATGACCAGGGTCGCCACGAACGGCAGCTGCGTCACGATGATCATGAAGACCAGCGCGGGCAGCAGCGGGGCCCGGCGGACCCAGGCGATGCTGCGGGCCGTGCGGGCCGGCCGTTGCGGGGTTTCGACCTGCGCGCTGGTCTCCTCGGCGACGGATGTCATCTGATGCTCACCCCTCCTGCCGGGACTGGTAGCGCTCGGCGACGTCCTCGGCGAGCCGCTGGCCGCGTTCCAGGGCCTCGTCGACCGACATCTGGCCGGCGATCGCCGAGCTGACGTACTGCGAGACCTGGGTGCCGAGGTCGGTGAACTCGGGGATGTCGACGAACTGGATGCCGATCGCCGGGCGCGGCTGCACGCCGGGGTTGCGCGGGTCGGCGCCGGAGATGGCCTTCTCGGTCGGGGCCGCGAACGCTTCCGCCTGGGCCAGGTACTGCGGGTTCTTGTACGTCGAGGCGCGCTTGCCGGCCGGGACGCTCGACCAGCCGACCTGCTGGCCGACGAGCTCCTCGTACTGGCGGCTGGAGGCCCAGGAGATGAACTTCCAGGCGTTGTCCTTCTTCTCGCTGGCCTGCTGGATGCTCCACGACCAGGCGTAGAGCCAGCCGGAGCTCTTCGTCTTGTCGACCGGCGCCGCGACATACCCGATCTTGCCCTTGACCGGCGAGGAGTCGGCCTCGAGCGAGCCGGCGGCGCTGGTGGCGTCGTACCACATCGCGACGTTGCCCTGGACCAGGTTGTTCAGGCACTCGGTGAAGCCGGCCTGCGGCGCCCCGTTCTCGCCGTGCGCGCGCACCAGGTCGACGTAGAACTTGGTGGCGGCGGTGAACTCGGGCGCGTCCACCTTGGGCGTCCAGTCCTTCTCGAACCAGGTGCCGCCGAACGTGTTGACCACCGTGGTGAGCGGGGCGAAGATCTGGCCCCAGCCGGGCTGGCCGCGCAGGCAGATGCCGCGCATGCCGGGCTGCTTGTTGTCGACCTGGGCGGCGAGGTCGGCGACCTGCTGCCAGGTCGGGTTCTCCGGCATGGTGAGACCGGCCTGGTCGAACACGTCCTTGCGGTACATCAGGAACGAGGACTCGCCGTAGAACGGCTCGCCGTAGAGCTTGCCGTCGTCGGCGGTCAGCGACTGGGTCATCGACGGCAGGATGTCGGCCTGGTTGAACTGGGTGTCGGCCGTGGTGTAGTCGTCGAGCGGGGCGATCCACTTCGACTTCGCGTAGATCGGGATCTCGAAGTTGCTCAGGCTGGCGACGTCGTACTGGCCGGCCTGGCTCGAGAACTCCTGGCTGATCTTGTCGCGGACGTCGTTCTCAGGCAGCACGGTGAAGTTGACGTTGATGCCGGTGGCCTTGGTGAAGTTCGCCTCGGTGAGCCGCTGCAGGTCGATCATCTGCGGGTTGTTCACCATCAGGACATTGATGGAGTTCGGTCCCCCACCACCCGGGCCACCGCCCCAGCCAGCACATCCGGAAAGCATCGCGGCGATCGCGGCAACGGCCACAGCGAGCCTGATACGCATGCGGGCCTCCCCATCGAGGCGGGTGACGCCGGTAACACCAGGGATCTCAGTACATGCCTGAGATCACACGATGTCAACCGTTCGTCACGTTCCGCTGCCCGAACGTCCTAGTGCGACACCACCCGAGCGGTCCGGCCGAAAATCTCGACCACATCGCCGGAATGCAGCTGCCGGCCACGGCGCACGTCGACCTCGCCGTTGACGGTCACGTCGCCCGACGCGATCAGGACCTTGCCCTCTCCCCCGGTCTCGATGAGATCCGCCAGCTTGAGGAACTGTCCGAGTCTGATCATGTCGCCGTCGATCACCACGTCACGCATCAGGTCATCATCGCCGACGACCTCGAAAAAGTTCTCGCGGGGCGTTGAACCATTCGCGCGCCCCATACGAACTACCGGTCGTGAGGCACTTCCACCTTGCCCGCCGAGCGGGCGTACCCGCCCTGGCCGCGGTCTTCGGCGCACTCGTCGCCGGCCCGGCCCTCGCCGATGCCACGGTCTCCCCCACGACGGCCGTCCAGGGCAGCGGCGAGAACCTGACCTTCCACGTGACCAACACCGGCACCGCGCCGATCCAGACGGTCACCCTGAGCATTCCCGCCGACACGCCGGTGGCGGAGGTCTATCCGCTGTCGGTGGACGACTGGGCGCCCAAGATCCAGATGAGGACGCTCGCGACCCCACTCGCGACCATCCACGGCGGCACGCCCGCGACCGAGTCGGCCGGCTCGATCACCTGGCTGGCGGTGCAGGGCCACCAGCTGGCGCCCGGCAAGTCGGCCGATCTGTCGGTGGCAATCGGGCCGCTGCCCACGCTGAGCACGATGCAGTTCACCATCACCAGCACGTACGCGAACGGCGCGGCCGGACCCACGATGCCGCCCGTCTCGCTCGCGCTGGCCCCGGGCACCGGGCTGCCGGCCACCGGCCACGACCACGGCGGCACCGCGACCGACCCCAATACGGCCGCGGACGGCACGACCGGCTCGTCGGCCGAGGACGAGGCCTTCGCGAAGACGGTCGCCGACGCGACCCGTGGCCCGTCGATCTGGTCGATCGGCGGCTGGGTGGTCGCGGCCCTCGCGCTGCTGGCCGCCGCGTTCTACTTCCTGCGCGGCCGGCACCGGGCGAACGAGGACGACGAGCCCGACGACCGGCCAGAGGACCAGCCTGAAACCACGGCCACCGCGTCGGACGACGAGAAGGAGCCGGTCACCGCCGGCAAGTGGAGCCTCCGCTCCTGAAGCGGGGTAGCGGACTCCCGCGCTGGTGGACGCGGGACAGTGTCGTGATGATGCGCGTGGGGCGCGGAACACGACCGGCGGGTGGGGCCAATTGGGCATGGCCCACGACCCGCGGACGACGGGGTGGGAGGGGTTCGGCCCTCCCACCCCGTCGCGCATCCTGGCTCAGACCGTCACGGTGTGCGGGGACTTCAGGGCCTCGATGATCTCGCGCTCGACCCGCTCGGAGTCCTCGTGCGGCACCTGGCACGTGCCGGCGGCGATGTGCCCGCCGCCGCCGTAGCGCAGCATCACCTCGCCGACGTCGACCGGCGAGGTGCGGTCGAGGATCGACTTGCCGCAGGCGAAGACGGTGTTCAGCTTCTGCCGGCCCCAGATCACGTGCACCGACACCCGCGACTCGGGGAACAACGCGTACACCATGAACCGGTTCCCGGCGTGGATCACCTCCTCGTCGCGCAGGTCGACCACCACGACGTCGCCGTCCAGGTGGCTCACCCGCTTGAGCTGCTCGACGAACAGGTCGTACTGGGAGCGGAACAGGTCGGCCCGCTCGGCCACGTCCGGCAGGCACAGGATCTGGTTGACGTCCTGGAACTCCAGGCACGCGTCGATCAGCTGCATCATCAGCCGGTAGTTGGAGATCCGGAACTCGCGGAAGCGGCCCAGGCCGGTGCGGCTGTCCATCAGGAAGTTCAGCAGCGTCCAGCCCTCGGGGTGCAGGATGTCGTCGAGCGAGTACTGCGCCGAGTCGGCCTGGTCGACCGCGCGCATCAGGTCGTCGGAGACCTTGGGAAAGCGCTGCCGGGCGCCGAAGTGCTCGTAGATGACCCGGGCGGCCGAGGGCGCGTCGGCGTCGATGACGTGATTGTCGAGGTTGCCCTCGTTGCGCAGGGTCTCCGAGTGGTGATGGTCGAAGACCATGTACGCGCCCGGGGCGTACGGGAGATTGGTCAGAATGTCGTTGGCGGTGACCTCGACCTCTCCGTCCTGCACGTCCTTGGGGTGCACGAACTTGATCTCGTCGATCATGTCGAGGTGGCGCAGCAGCACGGCGCAGACCAGCCCGTCGAAATCGCTCCGGGTCACGAGTCGGTACTTCATATCACCCAGTTTGCCACTTTTGTCGCTGAGGCCCTGGTCGCATCGCGGGATGGATCTGAACGCTCGGCTGCCGCGCTGCGTAGGGTTTGCGTGGATGGTCACAACGGTCGGAGGACTCGCAGACGATGGACAACGTTCCCCAGCTCATCCAGGAGCGCAGCGCCCCACCAGCCACACTGGTGATCTTCGGCGCCTCGGGTGACCTGACGCGCCGCAAGCTGCTGCCGGCGGTGGAGAGCCTGGCCCGGCACAACCGCCTCCCGAGCGAGTTCGCGCTCGTCGGCGTGGCCCGTACCCCGATGTCCGACGACCAGTTCGCCGAGAGCGCCCTGGGCGGCCGCGGCCTCGCCGACAAACGCCAGCTCCAGGGCGGAATCAGGTACGTTTCGGGCGGCTACGACGACCCCGACACGTACAAGCGCCTGGCCGAGACGCTCGACGAGCTGGACGCCCAGCGCGGCACGTCCGGCAACCGCCTGTTCTACCTCTCCACCCCGGCCGAGGCCTTCGAGCCGGTGATCAACGGGCTGGCCGGCGCCGGTCTCAACCACGCGCGCGAGGGCTCGTTCTCCCGGCTGGTCATCGAGAAGCCGTACGGCCACGACCTGCCCAGCGCGCGCAAGCTCGACGGCATCGTGCACGCCGCGTTCGACGAGCCGCAGGTCTTCCGGATCGACCACTACCTGGGCAAGGACACCGTGCAGAACGTCCTGGCCCTGCGCTTCGCCAACTCGATCTTCCAGCCGATCTGGGACCGCTCCTGGATCGACCACGTGCAGATCACCGTGGCCGAGACGCTCGGCGTCGGCACCCGCGGCGGCTTCTACGAGCACGCCGGCGCGATGCGCGACATCGTGCAGAACCACGTGCTCCAGGTGCTCGCGCTCGCCCTCATGGAGCCGCCGGCGTCGTTCGGGGCCGAGGGCCTGCGCAACGAGAAGGTGAAGCTGCTGCAGGCGATCCGCCTGCCCACCAACCGGGACATCGCCGACCTCGCGGTGCGCGGCCAGTACACCCGCGGCGGCACCCGCGAAGACCTCATGGCGGGCTACCGCGAGGAGGTGGGCGTCGATCCGCTGTCACGCACCGAGACGTACGCGGCGATGCGGCTCAACGTCGACAACTGGCGCTGGGCGGGCGTGCCCTTCTACGTGCGCACCGGCAAGCGGCTGCCGGCCCGGGTAACCGAGGTGGCGCTGCAGTTCCAGCGGCCGCCGCACCTGCCGATCCCGCAGGACCAGCTGACCGGCCTCGAGGCCGACGCCCTGATCCTGCGGATCCAGCCGAACGAGGGCATCTCGCTGCGCTTCGGCGCCAAGGTCCCGGGACACTCGTTCCGGGTGCGCACGGCCAGCATGGATTTCTCGTACGAGCAGACGTTCGCCGAGGAGTCTCCGGAGGCCTACGAGCGTCTGCTGCTCGACGCGCTGCTGGGCGACCCGACGCTGTTCATCCGCACCGACGAGGTCGAGCAGTGCTGGCGCATCGTCGACCCGATCATCGAGCACTGGGCGAACGACAAGTCGCCCATCCCGACGTACGAGGCCGCGTCCTGGGGGCCTACCGACGCCGACCGGCTCATCGGCCGCAGCGGCCGCGGCTGGCGCAATTCGATCTGACGCATTTCTGGGGTTGACGGTTCCGGGCGGGAGTGCCCCAAAGATCGCCCGGTCAGGCTTGATGCCGATCTTGGGTCACCCCCGCCCGGAACCTTGCGTGGCATCAGGTGACGGCCAGGAGATGGGCAACGGCCTCAGGCGGAGCGGTCGGCGAGGGCCTCGGCGGCGATCTCCATCAGGGCGGAGACGTTCCCGGTGGGGGCGACCGGGAACGGCTCCGGGTCCTCGCAGCGGTCGAGCAGCAGCTCGACCAGGGCGGCGCGGTTGACGATCTCGTCGGCCGTGATCGCGCCGGGCAGGATGCGGATCTCGAGGGTGTCGCGCAGCGGGCGGTCCTTGAGCAGCTGCGTGAGGTTCACGTCGAAGTACTTGGTCAGCTCGCCCTCGTCGGCCGCCTCGCGCAACTCGTCGATGGTGGGCTTGCCCCGGCTTGCGGCGGCCACCAGCTGCGCGGGCAGCGGGGCCAGGCGGCGGCACGCGGGATTGGTCTGCAGCAGCTCGCGCAGGCCCTCGCGGTAGTGGGCGAACAGCAGCACCACGTTGGCGAGCGCGCGCGGGTCGCGGAACGGGGCGCCGTCGAGATGCAGGTGCACCGCGGCCTCGTTCGGCACGGTGAAGCCGAGCTCGCGGGACGGCTCGAGCAGTTCCTCGAGGGCCTCGGCGTGGTTCTCGGACAGCGGCGGGGTGACGATCTCGCAGGGGCGCTCGCGCTCGGCGCCCTGGGGCGCGACCAGCGCGATCGTGGCGCCGGACGGGTCGTCCAGCCGAACCACGTCGCCCACGATCTCGGCCTCGGCCCCGGGGCCCCACAGCGTGGCGACCGGGTCGAGCACCCGCTCGAGCGGGGCGCCAGGGTCGCACTGGGCGGCCAGCAGGGACAGCAGGCGGGAGTCGTCGCTGAGGACGCGGTACCAGCCCGGCGGCGCGGGGGTGCGGGGCTGCAGGCCGTCCATCAGGGTGATGTCGTCGACCAGGGTGCACAGCTGCGAGCCGTCGGCCCGCAGCACCTCGAACCCCTGGGTCAGATGCAGGAACCGCCCCAGGCCCGGGACCAGGGACGGTTCGCTGTCGTGGTGCCAGACCGGCCGGATGCGTCCCCCGATGCGTCCGGCCAGGTCGTAGGCGAGGCTGCGCCGGCTGCGGCCCTGCGGGGCCATCAACTCGATCTCGAAGCCGATACGCCGGCGCAGACTCGGGGTCACGGCTGGATGGGCAGGGTCTGACCGGCGAGGATGCGCTTGCCGCCCTCGACCTTGGCCTGGTACGCGGTCTTGAGGTGCCAGGTCTTGGCCAGCTTGATCGCGTCGCCGACGTCGTAGCCCTTCTTGAAGAAGGCGTCGACCCGCTTGTTCTCCAGCGCCGCCGCGACGTTGACCGGCTTCGGCTTGACCGGAAGCGTCTCGTGGGCGAGCAGCTTCTTGCCGGCCATGGTCTTGGCGTCCGACGGGTCCTTCAGGTGCCAGATCTTGGCGAGCTTGACGGCCTCGTCCCAGGTGTAGCCGGCCCCGAAGAAGGCGTCCAGCTGAGCCTGGGCGGCCTTGATCGCGGGGTCGTCGGGGTCCGCGGGCGGGTCCACCGGGTTAGGCGTTCCCGGGAAGGGCAGGGTCTCGCCGGCCAGCAGACGGCGGCCCGCCTCGGCCTTGACGTTGCCGATCTCGGCGTTGACGTGCCACAGGTCGGCCAGCTTGACCGCGTCGTCGTAGCCGTAGCCCGCGGCGAAGTACGCCCGCCAGTAACGCTCCAGGTCGGCCTGGCTCATCGACGGGATGGCGGACGGCGCCGCCGACGTCGGCACCGCGCCGGCCGGAAAGCTGATGCTGGAGGTGTTGCGGGCGTTGCCGGGGAGCAGGTTGGGCAGGGTGACCACCCCGGCCACCGCGATGGCGGCCAGCGCGGTGCCACCCGCGACCTGAAGGCCACGGCGGCGACGCTTGTATTTTGTCGACAGCTCCTGCACCCGGGCGTAGACAGCCACCGGGTCGGGAGCCTGGTTCTCATAGGTTTCGAAGGCCTCGCGCAGCTGATCTGCGTGCTCGGTCACGACTTCTCCTCGGCATGGATGCGTTCCCGCTCCGTGAGGCGGAGCGTCTTGAGAGCCCTCGAGGCATGGCTGCGCACCGTCGCGGGGGCGCAGCCGAGGAGATCCGCGATCTGGTCGTCGTCGAGCTGCTCGTAGTAGCGCAGCACGAGAACGGCACGTTGCTTACGGCCCAGCGTCGACAACCGGGCCCACAACGCATCGGCCTCGACCACCCCGTCCGCGTGGTCGAGCACTCCGCCCCGGGCGTCGTCCAGGTCGGTCAGGCGCTCGCCCACCGCGTGCACATTCCGAAACTGCCAGCTGCGCCGCCAGGACAGGTACTCGTTGAGCACCATGCGCCGGACGTACGCCTCCGGCGAATCGGACTGGCTTATCCGTCGCCACCGGGTCTGTGCCCGCGCGAGCACTTCCTGGACGACGTCCTGCGCCAGATCCCGATCGCCGGTGAGGACGACCGCGTAACGCAGAAGACTGGACAGCCGGGCCATCGCGAATTCCTCGAAGGTCACGCCCCCTAAGACGGTCTCCGTACGCCGGTTGTGCAGTCTCATGCCGAAATTCTCTCAGGACTGCGGCTTGCGGGCGGCGAGGGCTTCCAAGGCCTTGGCGGCGTGCTCCTGCATGTTGGTCTCGGAGTGGATGACCTCGACGACCGACCGGTCGGAGTCGATCACCAACGTGATGCGCTTCGTGCTCAGCGGCCCCAGCGGCAACTTCCGCTTCACGCCGAGCGCGACGGCGACGCTGCTGTCCGGGTCGCTCAGCAACGGGTAGTCGAAGCTGTTCAGCTCGGCCCACTTCTTCTGCTTTTCCGGCTTGTCGCGGCTGATCCCGATGCGCTGGGCGCCGGCCTCGCGGAACTCGGCGGCGAGATCGCGGAAGCTGCACGCCTCGGCGGTGCACCCGCTGCTCATCGCGGCGGGGTAGAAGAACAGCACGACCGGGCCGCCGGCCAAGTAGTCGCTCAGGCGGCGTGGCACGCCGTCCTGGTCGGGCAGCTCGAAGTCGTCGATCACGTCACCCTTGTTTGCCATGACAAGAAAATTACTCGGATGTACCGGCGAGTAACAGGGGTGGCAATCACCCATCGCGGATGATCCGTGCCCTCGCCTTGTCACAGAGGCTGACGGCCGGGGGGAATGACGATGGCGAATCCCGGCACGGCCACCGAGGTGAGCACTCCGCAGAAGCTGACCTTCATGACGATGACCGCGATGGTCGTCGGCTCGATGGTCGGCGCGGGCGTCTTCTCGCTGCCGAGACGCTTCGCCCAGGAGACCGGCGTGGCCGGCGCGCTCGTCGCCTGGGTCGTCGCGGGCGTCGGCATGCTCATGCTCGCCTTCGTCTTCCAGTACCTCGCGGTGCGCCGTCCCGACCTGGATGCGGGCGTCTACGCGTACGCGAAAGCCGGTTTCGGTGAGTACATCGGCTTCTTCTCGGCCTTCGGGTACTGGGCCAGCGCGTGCGTCGGCAACGTGACCTACTGGGTGCTGATCATGAGCACCGTCGGGGCGATCGCGCCGGCCCTCGGCGAGGGGGACACCGTGCTCGCGGTGGCGCTCTCGACGGTCGGCGTCTGGGTGTTCTTCTACCTGGTGCAGCGGGGCGTGAAGGACGCGGCGATCATCAACCGGGTCGTCACGATCGCGAAGGTCGTCCCGATCCTCGTCTTCGTCGTGCTGGCGCTGTTCGCGCTCGACCCCAAGGTGTTCGCCGACAACTTCGTCGGCAACGCCGACCTGGGCTCGCTCTTCGAGCAGGTGCGCGGCACGATGCTGGTCACCGTCTTCGTGTTCCTCGGCGTCGAGGGCGCGAGCGTGTACTCCCGGCACGCGCAGCGGCGCGAGGACGTCGGGCGGGCGACCGTCCTGGGCTTCCTCAGCGTCTTCGCGATCTTCGCGTCGGTCACGATCGTCTCCTACGGCATCCTGCCGTACAACGAGATCGCCCAGCTGCGGCAGCCGTCGATGGGCGGCGTGCTCGAGGCCGCGTACGGCACGTGGGGCAAGGTCTTCGTCGGTGTCGGCCTGATCGTCTCGGTGCTCGGGGCGTACCTGGCCTGGACGCTGATGGCCGCCGAAGTGCTCTTCGTCGCCGCCAAGGACAAGGACATGCCGCGCTTCCTGGCCGGCACCCGGCACGGCGACGTCCCCTTCCCGTCGCTGCTGCTGACCACGATCCTCATCCAGATCGTCCTGGTCATCACCTACTTCTCCGAGGACGCGTTCAACTTCGCGCTCGACCTGACCAGCGCGCTCACGCTGATCCCGTTCCTGTTCGCGGCCGCCTACGCGCTGCGGCTGGCCCGGGGAAGGATCATCGCGATCGCGGGGCTGGCCACGGCGTACACCATCTTCTTGATCTTCGCCGCCGGCCTGAAGTTCGTGTTGATCTCCTTCATCGTGTACGCCCCGGCCACCGTGCTCTTCGTGATGGCCCGCCGCGAACAAGGCCGCCGGGTGTTCTCCCCACGCGAACTGATCATCCTCGTCGTGTCGGTAGCCGGCGCTCTCGCCGGGATCGCGGCACTTGCCCTGGGCTGGATCTCGATCTGAACTACTTAAGGACGGTGCAATGAACGGCCACGGCGTGTACTCCGAAGTCGGCAACCTGCGCAAGGTCCTGGTCTGCGCGCCGGGCCTCGCCCACCGGCGGCTCACCCCTTCCAACGCGGACGACCTGCTCTTCGACGACGTCATGTGGGTCGAGAACGCCCAGCGCGACCACCTCGACTTCGTGAACAAGCTGCGCCAGCGCGGCGTCGAGGTGATCGAGCTGCACGACCTGCTCGAGCAGACCATGGCGATCCCGGACGCGAAGGCGTGGCTGCTCGACCGCAAGATCGTGCCGAACGAGGTCGGCATCGGGCTCATCGACGACACCCGCGGGTTCCTCGAGACGCTGACGCCGCGGCAGCTCGCGGAGTACCTGATCGGCGGGCTGGCCACCTCCGACCTGCCCGACGACTTCCGCTCCGGCTACGTGACCCTCGCCCGGGAGTCGACCGGCGTGCGCGAGTACCTGATGCCGCCGCTGCCGAACACGCTCTACACCCGCGACACCACGTGCTGGCTCTACGGCGGCGTCACGCTGAACCCGCTGTACTGGCCGGCCCGGCACGACGAGACGCTGCTGATGAAGGCGATCTACCTGTTCCACCCGTCGTTCGTGGGCTCGAAGATCTGGTGGGGCGACCCCGAGAAGGACTGGGGCCAGGCCACCTTCGAGGGCGGCGACGTCATGCCGGTCGGCAACGGCGTCGTGCTCGTCGGGATGAGCGAGCGCACCTCCCGCCAGGCGATCACGCAGGTCGCGGCGGCGCTGTTCGAGAACGGCGCGGCCGACCACGTGGTGGTGGCCGGCATGCCGAAGCTGCGCGCGGCGATGCACCTCGACACGGTGTTCACCTTCGCCGACATCGACATCGTGACGCTGTACCCGACGATCGTCGACGGGGTCCACGCGTTCTCGCTGCGGCCCGGCGAGCGCGGCAACGTCGACGTCACGGATCACGGGACGACGCCGTTCGTCGATGTCGTCGCCTCGTCGCTCGGGTTGCCGTCGTTGCGGGTCATCGAGACCGGCGGCGACGTGTACGCCTCGGAGCGCCAGCAATGGGACAGCGGCAACAACGCGGTCGCCCTCTCCCCCGGCACGGTCTTCACCTACGACCGCAACACGAAGACCAACACGCTGCTGCGCAAGGCCGGCGTCGAGGTGATCACCATCGTGGGCGCGGAGCTCGGGCGCGGCCGCGGGGGCGGGCACTGCATGACGTGTCCGCTCAGCCGGGACGCCGTGAAGTTCTGACATGTCGATCACGTACGAGGCGCTGGCGTTGTTCCTGGCCCTCGTGGGTCTGTACAGCCCGGTCGCGGCGCTGTCGTCCTACCTGCCCGTGGTCCGGCCCTTCGGCCACGAGCGGCAGATGCGGCTCGCGATCGGGCTGGTCGTCAACATGGCCGTGTTCGTGCTGGCGGCGATCTGGATCGGGGATCCCCTGCTCGAGCTGCTGGGGATCAGCCCGGCGGCGTTGACGGCTACGGGTGGTATCGCGCTGATTTTCGCCTCGGTGCCCATGATGCGTGGTTCATCCGCTGAGGAGGAGGTGAAGGCGGCCGCGCCCTCTCCGGCGGCTGCACCCTCTCCCACGGCCGCACCGTCCCCGGCGGGCGCGGCCTCCTCCGTCGCTGCACCCTCTCCCGCGGTCGTGCCCTCCCCCGCGGTCGTGCCCTCCCCCGCGGTCGTGCCCTCCCCCGCGGTCGCGGCCCCCGACGGGGGGCCGCGGCGCAATGTCCTCTTCACGCCGATCACGTTTCCGCTGACTGTGGGCGGGGCGACCTTTGCCATCTCCGGCATCCTGCTCACCTGCATCGCCGTGATTCTGCTGACCAACGGCTTCACCGACCTCGTGATGGCCCGAATCGGAAGGGGCTGACGCATGACGGCTCCCACCAACCCGCCGGCCGTGCCGCCCCCGGCTGGGCCACCCGCAGCCGGGCCACCCGCAGCCGGGCCACCCGCAGCCGGGCCGCCCCCGGCCACGCCGTCGCCGCCCACGCACGAGGCCGTCGACGTGCCGTCGCGCCGGCCGCCCTCGCTCGGCGTCTTCATCGCGATTGCGGCCGTGATCGCCCTCGTCGCGGGCCTCATAGGCGGATTTGTCGGTCGCGCGACCGACGACCCGGCCGCGACCACCGCCGCCTGTGCCGCCACCACGATCGCCGATGAGGTGCTGCCCTCGGTGGTGACCCTGGCCGTGTCGAGCGGCGCGTCGGCCGGCAACGGCAGCGGCGAGGTGATCCGCGACGGCGGCTACATCCTCACCAACGACCACGTCATCTCCCCCGCCGGGGCGGGCGGCTCGATCGCGGCGTTGTTCAGCGGCGGCCAGAGCCTGCCCGCCACCATCGTCGGCCGGGCGCCCCGGGTCGACCTGGCCGTGGTCAAGGTCGACCCGCCGCAGGGACTGCCCACGATCGGGATCGGCAAGTCGTCGACGCTGCTGGTCGGGCAGCCGGTGGTCGCGCTGGGCGCCCCGCTCGGCCTCTCCGGCACGGTCACCGCCGGCATCGTCAGCGCGCTCGGCCGCGACGTGCCCGTGCCGGCCGACAACGGGGTCACCGCGGTGCTGCCCGGCGCGGTGCAGACCGACGCCTCGATCAACCCCGGCAACTCCGGCGGCGCCCTCGTGGACTGCGACGGCGACCTGGTCGGCGTCAACACCGCGATCGCGACCGTGCCGAACGCGTCGGGCGAAGCCGGTGGCGGCAGCGTGGGCATCGGCTTCGCCATCCCCGCCGACGTGGCGATGGTGGTCGCCGACCAGCTCATCGAGCACGGGAACTACACGCCGCCGTCGCTCGGCGTCGAGTCGGTGCCGGTGCCGCAGGCGGTGGCCGAGCAGTTCGGCGCCCCGGTCGGCCTGTACCTGCGGGTGGTCGCCCCGGGCGGCCCGGCCGACAACGCCGGCCTGAAGGAGGGCGACATCGTGACCGCCATCGACGGCAGGCCGATGAGCGCGCCGGAAAGCCTGTTCCTGGCCACCGTCGGCAAGCAGCCCGGCGATCAGGTGCGGGTCCAGTACAGCCGCGGCGGGAACGCGGGTCAGGCCACGGCGACGCTGGCCTGAAGATCCACCGGGGGGCGATCGGCGGGCGGGATCGATAGGCTGTTCGCCACCGCCCCCCGTTCCCACCGAAAGCGACACCACCATGCAGGTCTCGGTCGCGCACCACCCGCCGAACACGGCCGTCCTGGTGCTGCGTGGTTCCCTCGACATCGACACGGCGCCCACCCTCAAGGCGAATCTCAACCGGCTGGTCGAACGCCCCGCCCCGCGCGTCGTGGTGGACGTGTCGGGTCTGGACTTCTGCGACTCGATGGGGGTCGGCGTGCTGGTCACCGCGAGCGGCCGGGCCACCGAGCGAGGCGGCTGGGTGCGCCTGGCCGCACCGTCGGGCTTCCTGCGCCGCCTCTTCGACACCCTCGGCCTCACCGATTACCTTGCCCTGTTCCCCGACGTATCGGCCGCCATCAAAGACTAGGACCTCGATAGCTGCAGGTCGCGCTGATACCAAGTGCCTGGCTTACCCCCGAGGCGGGCCGGGCCGACCGGGCCGACCGGAACGAACCCAGCTTTGGTCAGCACCTTCCGCGACGCGGCGTTCTGGTGGGCCGTGGCCGCTCGTAGCGTGTGCAGCCCATGCTCGGCCGCCGCCAGCCGGCACAGCTCCCGGACGGCCGCGGTCGCCACGCCACGCCCGGAAACATGCTGCGCGACCCGGTAGCCGAGTTCCGCGCAGTGGTCTTCGATGTTGTACAGGTTGAACCGGCCGAGTATCGCGCCGTCCTCGGCGACGAGCAGGTAGAAGGCGCAACTGCCGGCCTCCTGCTCGACCAGCGAGGCGTTGTGCCGCTCGGCGAACTGGTCGAAGAAGTCGTCGCCGCGATCGGAGATCGAGGCGGCGAAGTATGCGCGGTTCGTCAACTCGAAGGCCAGCACCGCCGGGGCATGACCGGCCTGCAGCCGCTTCAGCTCGGACATTGCCCGACCTTACCCAGGTGACGGCCGCCCCCTTCCGGGGACGGCCGTCATCTCGTACGCGATGATCTTTAGCTGGTCACGCCGAAGACGATGCGGCCCAGCGTGTCCTCGGTGCCGGTGAAGCCCTCGGCCGGCAGGAATGCGCTGTCGCCGAAGTCGACGTCGACGTCGTCGGCGCTGCCGCCGACTCCGTCCGGCCCGACCCCGAACAGGGTCGCGAAGCCGGTGCCGCCCGCGTCCATGAGGTTGGGCAGGGCGTCCTCGTTGTCGGTGTGGAAGTCGCCGAAGAAGTGCCCGGCCTCGTGCGAGATCACGTTGCTGAGCGCCTGGCCGAGGAACGCGATCCGGTTGCTGGCCGGGGTCAGGTACGTGTTCAGCGACGCCTCCGAGTCACCGGCGGGGGCGCTGAGCACGTCGAGCAGCACGAGCGCCGTTTCCGCCGTCTCGAAGTTGCCGGGGTCGATGCTCTGCGCGATGCCGATCGTGTCGACCCCGGACTCGTCGATGGTGCCGCCCACGACGATCCGGCTGACGTTGGCCTGGCCCCACGGGTCCGCGTCGTCCTTGCTGTTCTTGATCTTCAGCTTGAACTTGGCGTTGAGGCCGCTGGCCTGCAGGTCCTTCTTGATGTTCTCGGTGACGCCGGCGGTCACGGCGTCGATCAGCGCGTCCTCGTCGGCGCGGGTCAGGCCCCAGCTGGCGAGGAACGCGGCGAACGGGCTGAGGTCACGGTTACCCGGCCCGCCGAACACGCCGGTGTTCACCCGGGCGCCGTCGAAGTCGAGGTAGAGGGTCTGCACCGGGGTCGTGCCCTGCAGCGGCGGCCGGTACGCCTCGACCGTGATGTCGTACGCGCCGGCGCCCGCAGCCACGCCAACGTAGTGCCAGCCGGCCTTGGTCGCCACGTAGTCGGTGACCGCGTTGCCGCCGCCGGGCAGCGGCGAGTCCATCGGGTAGATGAAGGAGGCGTCCTGGTCGGAGCCGTGCACCTCGCGCGGCACGGTGTCGTAGACGGTGAGATAGGTGGGCGAGCCCTTCACGGACGCGCCGATCACGTCGCCGGGCTTCAGCTTGATCGCGAAGAAGTCCTTGTCCACGGAGACCGAGGTCAGCGTCAGCGTGTACGGGCCCTCGGTCGGCGGGCTCGGGTCGCCGATCCCGTCGCCGGAGCCGGAGTCGAACGGGTCGGCCGGCAGCCCGCTGTAGGCGACGACGGCCAGGTAGAACGTGCCGGCGGCGGTCACGTCGTAGGTGATCTGGCTGTCCAGCCCGCTGAAGTCGTCGTTGGAGGCGACGAGAGTGCCGTCCGGGGCGAACAGCAGCAGCACGGTGTCGAGCGGGCCGGTCGGGGTGGCGGTCTTGAGCGTGAGCGTCTTCCCGGCCGGGGCGGACAGCTTGTAGAAGTCGAAGTCGTTGCTGCCGTCGCCGGTCTGGCGGCCGTGCGGGCCGTCGCCGATCTGCGATTCGATGACGGCGCCGTTGCGGATCGAGCCGATCCCGGTGTCGCCGGCCAGGGTGATCGAGCCGTTGTCCTCGGCCGGGGCGGGCACGGCCGGCGTGCTGATCGTCTCGTTGTCGAGGCTGCCCAGGACTCGGATCTTGGAGTACTGGGCAGCGCCGGTGCCGAAGCCGGTCACGCGCTGGGCGTTGGCCGGGGTGTCGTTGCCGCCGTAGGTGCCGTCGATCTCGTCCTCGTCGACGACCACGGCGGGCGTGGCGGCCGCCGCCGCGGCGAGGGAGTTGGCCTTGAGTCGGGTGGCCGTCTTGGCCTTGGCCTGGACCTTCATGTAGTTGGCCCAGCCCGCGAAGTCCACCTTGGAGGCGTCGGCGACCTCGGCGAGCAACGGGTTGGGGCCTTTCGGCTTCGCCCCGTACGGCGCCTTGGGCGCGACGCCGATTCCCGCGGCGAGCGACGCCTTCTCGGCCGGACTCAGCGGGGTGTCCTGGGTCGGTGTGCCGGTGGATGGTGCGGCGTGGGCGGCAGCCGGCGTGATCAACGCCAGGCCGAGCACGGCCGCGGAGATGGTTGCGACGCTCCGTCGCATCAGCGGTCCCCCTTCTGGCCATCCGAACCCCCCGGTCGCGGATGGTAGGGGCGACGTTACCGATCACGAACGTCAATATCTAGATCAATCGATACGCTGTAATAGTCTTTCATCACGGCGTAAAGCTCGATCAGCCGAGGCGTCCGTCCGACGTGAACGGCCCGACCTTGGCCGGCAGAACCAGGCCGGCGGCCGAGAGCGCGCGAAGCAGCGAGACCAGCTCGTCGCGGCGCAGGGCGCCCGGGATCTCGGGCTCGCGGTGCGGGATGTCGAGGGCGCGGGCCGCCTCGGTGGCGCGCACCGCGATCGCCGCCTCCACCGCCCAGAGGCGATGCGCCCGCATGGCCACGGCGGCCGAGGCGGTCAGCGAGCCGTGCAGGCGCAGCAGGCGACGCAGGTCGGCGGCGAGCTGCTCGATGGGCGGGCCGATCGGTTGCGGGGGTTGGGGGCGGCGCGCCTCGAGGTAGCCGGCGGCGGCGCCCCACCAGCGCGGCGCACAGACGATCGCCGCGCCGATGAGGGTGGGCGTGGCCACGATCAGAACGAGTTTCCCCACATCCCAGACGTTCACGAGAGGCTCCCCGCGGCCGGACCTACCGGCCGTCCCTTCGACCATCCGCCCGCGCGGCGAACCGCGTCAAGCGGATTGCGCGCGCATCGCGCCAACCGGAGGACGTGCCACGATGACCGCTTGACTCTCCCCTTGGGGGAGACGCCAGGCTTGTGTTCGTCAGCGAGAGCGAGACGAGCAGGAGGTGGTGGTGCGAATGGAGATCAGCGAACGCGGCCGCGGGGCACCAGGCGGGTGATGGGCATCGCCGGGGCCGGCAGCGGCGGGCCGTCGTAGCCGTGAACCTCGCCGAAGCGCGGGGTGTGCGACTCCCAGTCCAGGCGCATCCCGACGATCTCGTCGTGGTCGCGGGCCACGAAGTTCCACCACATGACCAGGCGTTCCTCGAAGGGCTCGCCGCCCAGCAGCAAGACCCGCGACTCGGAGGAGGTGGTGAGTCTCAGCGAGGTGCGGCCGGCGCCGAGGTAGAGCAGCGGACCGGGCTTGAGGGTGGCGTCGTCCACATTCGGCGCGCCGTCGAGGGCCAGCGCCGCGTACTCGAAGTCGGGCCTCAGCGGCACGGTGGCCGACGCCCCGGCAGCCAGGACGAGTTCGGCGCCCACCAGGGGCGTGTGGGTTCGCGCGGGTGAGGTGGCGTCGCCGAGCGTGCCCATCAGGACGGTGGCGGTGATGTCGCCGAAGGCGGCGACCGGGAGATCGGCGTGGTGCGAGAACTCCGGGGCCATGTCACGCGTGGCGCGCGGCAGGGCAACCCACAGCTGTACGCCTTGGAGCACCGGCGAGTGTTCGGCGGGCGTCTCCTCGGCGTGGGAGATGCCGCGGCCGGCGGTCATGAGGTTGAGCTGGCCGGGGCGGATCTCCTGGAGGTTGCCGAGGCTGTCGCGGTGCAGCACCTCGCCGGCGACCAGCCAGGTCACGGTCTGCAGGCCGGTGTGCGGGTGCGGGCCGACCCGCATGCCCGCGGAGTCGCCCAGGTCGTGCGGCCCGTACGCGTCGAGGAAGCACCACGCGCCGACCATGCGCCGCTGCCGGTTGGGCAGGGTCCGGGTGACGGCGAAGCCGCGCGGCCCGCCGAGCGCGACCGGCGCGCCCTCCAACAACTCCATAGTGACCGGGAGCTCCGGCCCGACCTCGGGATCTGCCTCGAAGCTGCTCACGACCTCGACGCTACTTCGCGAAGGCGCTGGAGCCGAGGACCTTCGTCACGCTGATCTCGATGACGACGCGCAGCGGGTTGGGCCTCGGGGGCCGGTAGCGCGCCGCATAGAGCCGCTCGCCGGACAGAACGGACTCGGCATCGTCCTTGACGACCGCGAGGCCCTCGATCGTGGTCCATCGGGCGCCGTCCACCTGGCAGAGCGCCACGCGCGGACTATTTCTGACATGCCTGACATGTGCCGATGTGGCCGACGAGATGACGCGGCAGATGGCGTCCTCCAGGGTCGCGCCGACGGCCACCACGTGCGGGGAGCCGTCCTTGCGCAGCGTGGTGAGCGTGCACAGGTGCCGCTCGGCCCAGAACGAGCGAAGCGCGGGATGTTCCAGCGAGACGACGCCGCTCACGCCGGCTCCGCCGGCAGCACGCCCAGCCGGACCGCGGCCTTCAGCGCCGCGTGGTCGGACTCGACCTGGTCGGCGTAGGTGCGTGCGAACCGGCACAGCGAGTCGGCGAGCTTGTCGCTGCTCCCGATGTAGCCGGCGATCATCGACGCGCCGCTGGTGCGGGCGTGCGACTTGGCCAGCAGGTAACCGCAGATGCCGGCGTAGTCGCCGAGCGCGGACGCGTCGATGCCCTCGACGACGATGGCGCCCTTCATGTCGCGGAACTGCCGCACGTAGAACTGGACATCGCCCACCGTGGTCCAGCCCAGCAGCGGGTCGCTGACCGTCTGCAGCGCCTGCTGGTACTCGACCACGCGCTGGCCCTGGTGCCGGTGCCAGGCCGACTCGCCGTGCTGATGCTTCGCGATCACCGACCGGCGGGCCTGCTTGAGCTGCAGGAACACGACGTCGTCGGGGCTGCTGCCCTCGCACAGCGCCACGTACGCCCGCAGGCCGACCGACCCGACGCCGACCACCTTGTGCGCGATGTCGACGATGCGGTAACCGGCCAGGATGCGTGCCCAGTGCGGCGGCAGCGAGTTGAGGTAGCCGTCGAGCGCCTCGGCCAGCGCGTCCCGCTCGCCCTCGGACGGCCGGGTGATCAGCGGCGGTTCCTGGACCAGCCGGGCCGTGCCGTCGCTGCGGTCGGTGAAGCGCGGCAGCGCGCGGTCGCTCGTGCGGCGGCGGGCCCGGCGGGCGGCCCGCTCGATCTCGTCGCGGAAACTGGCCCGCGACGCCGCCGAGCGCAGCTGGTCGACGTCGAGCCGGTCGAACGAGCGGCCGAGCAGCGGCCGCTCGGCGAGGTGGGCCAGCTGCTCGCGGTACTCCTCGACGCAGTGGTGCACGGCGTCGGAGCAGGCGGCCTCACGGAAGCCGTTCTGCCGGCCGGCCACGTGCACGCTGACCGCGAGCCGCCGCAGGTCCCACTCCCACGCGCCGGGGTGGGCCTCGTCGAAGTCGTTGAGGTCGAAGACCAGCTCGCGCTCGGGCGAGGCGTAGAAGCCGAAGTTGCCCAGGTGGGCGTCGCCGCAGATGACCGGCGTGATGCCGGTGGCGGGCAACGCGGCGAAGTCGTCGGCCATGATGTTCGCCGAGCCGCGCAGGAACGCGTACGGCGAGGAGATCATGCGGCCGACCCGGATCGGGATGAGCCAGGGCTGGCGGCCCCGGTTCTGCTCGATCACCTGCTGGACCGGGTCGGCCCGGTCGTCGGGCCGCGTCCAGTACGCCATGTCGGAACGGTGGGCGCGCTCGCGCAACGACCGGCCCAGGCCGTACCTCTCGGCGCGCGGCCGGGCCGGGCGGCGGAGCGAGGTGAACCCGTCGTCCTCTGCGGTGTCGAGCACGATGTGCCCGGTGGCTGGTTCCATGGTGCTGCCAGCCTAAACGTTGATCATGAACGCAAGGTGGCCAGCCCGAACGAGGACGGCTTGACGCCCGGGAAGACCGCGTCGAGGGCGCCGAACCCGCACCTGCTCTGCAGGACCTCCCCGATCACCGAGCGGTAGTCGGTGGTGACCGCGAGATCCCCCGCGATCAGCGCGCCGGGCGAAAGGCCGGGCCAGTTCGCGTACACCTTGCCGCCGCGCACCCCGCCGCCCAGCAGCAGCATCGCGTTGCCATGGCCGTGGTCGGCGCCCCGCGACGCGTTCTCCTCGACGCGGCGGCCGAACTCGCTGATGGTGAGCACGGTGACGCCGGCCATGCCCGCGGGGCCGAGGTCGGCCGTGAAGGCGGCGAGCGCGGAGGCCAGGTCGGTGAGGTTGTCGTACATGCGCTGTCCCTTGACCGCGGTGCCGAGCGCGTCGTGCATGTCCCAGTCGCCGCAGTCGACAGCCGCCGTGACCAGGCCGGACTTGGACTTGATCAGGCGGGCCACGTCGCGCAGCGCGGCGCCCAGGTCGGTGGCGGGGTAGGTGGCCGCCGGCTTGGCCGTGACCGCACGCACGGCCGTCAGCGCTTTGTCGGCGGCACGAGCGGGCCCGTCGCCGTACATCTGGCGCAGCGCCGCGGCCATGGGCCGCTTGTCGGAATCACCCGCCAGGGTGAACTTGTCGATCGAGGACATCGCCACCGCCGGGGCGGGCCCGGCGAAGAGGCGGGCCGGCATGGCGTGGCCGAGCGAGACCCCGGCGAGCGGGCCGGTCGCGCCGGTGGCGCCGAGCATCCGGTCGAGCCAGCCCGTGCGGATCGAGGTGCCGGGGGCCGCGTTCTCCATGGCCTCCATGGCGGCGAAGTGCGAGCGGGTCGGGTTGCCCTGGCCGACCGCGTGCACGGCGGCGAGCTGGCCGGCCTTCCACGCCGGCAGCAGCGGCGCGAGGGCCGGGTGCAGGCCGAACATGCCGTCGCCGGCGATGACCTGACTTTTCGGCAGGCTGATGGCCGGGCGGGCCCGGTAGTAGTCGGGGTCGCCGATCGGGGCGACCGCCGACAGGCCGTCGAAGCCGCCGCGCAGCGACAGCACGACCAGGGTGTCGCCGGTATATCCCGGGTCGGCGAAGGCCAGGCTGGTCGACAGCCCGGCGCCGGCCAGGCCGGTGAGGGCGGCCGCGCCCAGCAGGCCGCGGCGGGTGAGGCTGACGTTCTCGGCGCATCCGGCAAGCTTCATGATCACCTCAGCTGGAAGGTCGGCGAGTTCAGGACGAGCGCGATCAGGTACGGCGCGTGGCCCGCCACGGACTTGTCGGTGGAGCTCAGAGGACTCGTCGGCAGCTTCCCGGCGACGCTGAGCACGGCGGCGGTGTGCGCCGGTGGCAGCTTCACCCCGGTCAGGCGTACGGCGAGCGCGTCCACCAGCGCCCCGTACGTGCCCGGCAGCGCCGGAACCAGCGACTTGAGCAGGTCGGCGGGGCGCGTGAGCTGGCTGGGGTACCAGCCGGTGGCCAGATTGAGGTGCAGGTTGCAGCGCAGCAGGAAGGTCGACGGCGACGCCCAGATCGCGGCCACGTCCGGAAAGCCGTTCGGCGGGTTCCACCGGAACGGCGCGTTCCCGGCGTCGACCATGGCGTTGTAGAGCGCGTCGAGGGCCTTGATCCCGCTTGCCTCCGGTCCGAGGCCGAGCGCCCGGATCGTGGCGATCATGTCCTCGAACGGCGTGCGGACCTTCTGCCCGGCCGACGCGGCGAACTCGGCCGAGGTGAACAGCGCGCGCAGCACCGGCACGATCGCGGTGTCGTTGTCGAGATAGACCTTGGCCAGCCGCGTCACCAGCGACGGCGGCGCCTCGTCGGCGACGAACCGCACGCACAGCTTGGTGGCGATCCGCTGGGCGGTCGCCGGGTGCCGGGCGAGATAGTCGGCGAGAGCCACCGGGCCGGCCTCGCCCTTGTTCTCGTTCGTGCAGCCGAGGATCTTGACGGGGCCGTCGGCGTGCTTGGACGCGTCGTACATGTAGGCGCCGTCCTTGCCGACGGTCATGCCGGTGAGCAGCCGGGACGCCTGGGCCACGTCCTGCTCGGTGTAGATCAGTCCGACCGTGTGCAGCTCCATCAGCTCGCGGGCGTAGTTCTCGTTCGGATGCGCCTTCGGCGAGGAGCGGTTGTCCAGGTAGGTGAGCATCGCCGGGTGCTTCATCGACGCCTTGAGCATGTCGGCGAACTTCCCGAACGTGAACTTGCGGATCACCTGGACCTCGTAGTCGCTGCGGCTGTCCCAGACGCCGCTGGACGGGGCCGCGATGTGCAGATGATTGGCCCAGAACTGGGCGACCACCTCGAACAGCTGCCGGTTGCTCCACGCGGCACGGGCCACCGCCGCTCGTCCGAGCTGCCCGAATGCCTCGTACGAATGCTGCTTGATCTTTGCTCGGACGGACGCGATGCTGGCGCCGGCCAGCGGCAGTCGGGTGAGCAGGGAGTCGACCTGCGCGTCTTCGATCCTCGCGGGGCTGAGCTGCCGGTCCAGCCACCCGGAGACGCCGAGTTTCGTGGCCTCGGCCAGCGAGGCGGGCGTCGGGCCGAAAGTGGCGCGGCGGAGCAGGTGAGCGATCGGATCGGCCTTCTCCGCGGCTTGCGCCACGTCGGTCAGACCGAGAACGGTCACGGCGGTGGCGGCTCCGGCAGCAGCGATGAGCGTACGGCGGGTCGTCATGCAAGACCCTTCGACGCGTACGGGGTACCGCGTCGCCGCTGCAACCGTGACTTACCGAGCCGCAATCCGCGCGCACCCGTATCCCGTGGCCCGAAACGGACGTACGCTCACGCTTGTGGATCAGGCAGAACCGGTACGCACGCCAGCCTCCTGGGTCGTCGTCGGCCTCGACAACGGCGGCACCTGCAACAACGCCACCGTGCTCGATGCCACCGGCCAGTACCTCGTCGACCACCTGGTGGAAAATCCGAGCCTCGTGCAGGAGGGGCCGGAATCGGCGGTGGAGGCGCTCGCCGAGGCGTTCCTGAACATCCTCGAGCTGACCAGCACGCCGCGCACGCTGGTCCGCGCGGTCGGCCTCGACACGCCCGGCCCGGCCAGCGCCACCGGCGTGATCTCGTCGAAGGGGTCCACCAACTTCAACCAGGTGTCCTGGCACGGGTACGACATCCGGGGCGCGCTCGAGTCCCGCCTGGGACTGCCGGTGATCTACAACAACGACGCGAACGCGGCCGCGCTCTACGCCCACCATCGGCACTTCGGGGCGGAGGCGATGAGTCGCTCGTCGGTCGCGGCGATCGTCGGCACCGGGATGGGCGGCGGGGTCGTGGAAAAGGGGAAGGTCGTCAGCGGGGCCGCCGGGATGGCGGGCGAGCTCGGCCACGTGCAGATCCCGCTGCACGGCGTCCTCGAGAACGACCAGCCGGTGCCGGCCTGCAACTGCGGGTTCGAGGGCGACGTCGAGAGCATCGCCTCGCTGACCGGCATCAAGAACAACCTGCTGCCGTACTGGCTGTCGAAGTTCCCCGACCACCCGCTGGCGGCCGAGTCGATCGGCAAGGCGGCCAAACTGTTGCGCGGGTACGGGGAAAAGGAAGATCCGCTGGCGCTGGCGGTGTTCGGGCAGCAGGCGAAAGCGATCGGGAAACTTTTCACCATCGCCGCGAACTTCACCGACCCCGACGCGTACCTGCTCGGCGGTGGGGTCGTCGAGGCCGCGCCCCGATTCCGGCAGTGGTTCCTCAACTCCGTACGCGAGGCCACCCAGCTGCGGCAGGAGCAGCAGGCCGCGACATCGTTCGCGCTGGTCGCCGACCTCGACATGGCCGGCGCCCGCGGTGCGGCCGTGGCCGCGCTGGAGCGCGTTTCCTAGTTCTTCGCCCGGGTTGCGTAGTGCTTTTCGTGCGAAACGGCGGCGGTGTGCACCCCGCCGCCGTTCCTCTCCCGGTTCGCGCCGCCATGGACTCACACGCGCATGGGGGGCAAGCGGTGTGAGCGTCCGTTGGGTGTGGCGCGGGGTGGCCGCTAATTACGGGGGCGGCGGCCACCGGCCGGGGGATTGAGGGTCTCCAGAGTCCAAAGGTCGAGGCGGCTCAGGGCCGCCCGCCAGGTGGCGCGTACGGCGCCGATGTCGAGGCGCGGCATGTCCGCATCCTTTCGGTCGGTGTCGTTCGATCCGGAGCCCTGGGACCTCGGTGTCCCGGGCGCTCATCCACCGTGACATCCCCTAGCACCTTGATCCGCAGGAAGCGAGAGTGGCGTTGGACACCCTCCGGACACCTGTCCGACACCGGGAGGTTACGGATCTTCGCCCGATCAGGGTCGCCCGGAAATCCGTGGGGATCCTCAAAACGAGTTTAAGAATTCTTTAAGTCGACTTTCCGGAGCACGGTGACGTGGCGTCAATTGCCGCCGACGATCCGTGCTGCTCCCCATCGTGTTTGAACTGTTCGGCCGGGCCACACGTACTCTCCCGCGAGGAAAAGCACGCGGCCCGCGCGACCGCCGCGCCAACTCTCGGTCACCACACGGCCACGCGGCCCGGTGACGCGCTCACGAGGGTGCTGGCGCCCGTCGCAAAAGCGTGGTTAACCTTCCACATCCACCGGATGGGAGGGGGAACTCATCCGGGCCGGTAGGGGGAGGACGACCGTGGCGAGAGCGGGGGGCACGATGCGGCACTGGGGCGAGAGACGGACCCCCGGTCGCCGCCTGCCCGCCCGCGGGGCCGCCGCATGAGCTACGAGGACGACGAATACTGGGACGACGAATACTCCGAGTATTCCATCATGCCGAATACGGCGGTCGTTCAAGAACGCCAATACGCCAAGCGGTCCGCGCCCGACCCGGTGATTCCCACCCGGCGCCCCGGAAATCCGCACGGGGACGAGGACAGCCCGGTCGACGAGCTGGCCGCCCGGCGGCAGCGACGTGCTGCAACTAACACCGCCCCGCCGTCGGCCACGCCGCGCAAACCGCAGGGCGCGTTCGACTCGCAGCGTCCGAGCTGGCTGGACGATCCCGATTTCTCCCCTGTGGACACCTCTGTCCCCAACCTCGCGGGCGACGCCTTCGCCGACGTCGACTTCAACCGGCCCGAGCTGAGCGCCGACTTCGACGCGCCCGACTTCCCGATCAGCAGCACCGGCGACCCCGGCCGTCGCGACGACCGGTTCGGCGACTTCGCCGACGACATCGACGAGCCTTTCGACCACCGCGACCTCGAGGCGTACGGGCACGGCCCGCAGACCGAGACCAGGGTCGGCCCCGCCGAGGAGGCGCCGAAGCCGGCTCGCAAGGGGTGGCTGCGGCGCAGGCAGGCCCAGGAGGACGAGGACCGCAAGCGCGCCACCGACAAGCGCGGCAAGAAGGGCCGGGGGGCCGACTCGCGCGGCGCGCAGCCGGAATCGCGCCCGGCGCCGCCCGGACGGGACTCCCGCGGCGGGCCGGACACCGATCCCCGGGCGGCGCAACCCGGCCGCGTGGCCGACCCCCGGGCGGCGCAGGCGGGTCGGGTCGCTGATCCCCGAACCGCCGACCCCCGGGCCGTCGATGCTCGGGTCGTTGATCCCCGGGTTGCGGATCCCCGAACCGCTGATCCTCGGGCCGCTGATCCTCGGGCCGCGCAGCCCGGGCGGGTCGTCGACCCGCGTGCCGCTCAGCCCGGACAGGTCGTGGACCCGCGGACCGGCCGTGGGGCGGACCCGCGCGACGGGCGGGCGGGACGCGACGGCGATCCGCGCCGAGGACAGCCGGAGGCGGATCCCCGCGGGCGCAGCGCCGGGCGCGGACCCCGGGTGGCCGCGATGGTTCCGGACGAGCCGGGCAATGGCCGGCCGGGACGTGGGACGGAGCCGCGCGATGGGCGGCCGGGACGTGGAGGTCCGGCCGACCAGCCCGGGTGGCGTGACGCGGAGCCCGCGGCCAGCGGGCGTGCGCGGGTGCCGGAGGCGCGGCCGGACGATCCGATGGACCTGTACCGGCGTCCCGGGGACGAGCGGCGAGGGCCCGACGACGGCCGCCGCCGGGACGGCGTCCGCGGTGATCAGCGATGGGCGTCCGAGAGCGACGAGCGGTGGGCGTCCGACGGCGATCGCCGGCGGGCTCCTGACGGCGACCCGCGGCGGGGGTCGGGCAGCGACCAGCAGCGGTGGGCGGCTGAGCAGCAGGGCGGGCGGTCCCGTGGGGACGGTCGCGGCCCCGCCCGACGCCCGATCGACGGCGAGCTCGAGATCACCGACACCCGGGGACGGCGCACCGGCGAGGGCCCGGACCCGCGCGGCCGGCGTTCCCGCGACGAGCTGGACACCATCGACCCGCGGATCCAGCGTCCGGTGGGCGACCCGCGCACCCGCCGCGGCGAGCCCGCAGCCTGGGCGGACACCCCCGACCAGCCCCGCCGCCCCGGCCGGATGGGCGAGCGCACAGCGTTCTGGGACCCGGAGGCCCCCGACGGCCTGTCCGCGCGGCGCCCCCCACGCGCCGACGAGCACGACCAGCGCCCCGAGCCGGACACCCGCCGCCGAGGCCGCCCCGACGACGACCGTGGCCGCGGCCGCCCGCCGGTCACCGCGGCCGGCGACTACGACCAGGGCTTCCACCCGGTCGGTGGCACCGGCTGGTCCGAGGACGACCCACGCGGCCACCGCGACCCCCGCACCGCCGAGGTCGCCTGGTCGGACAACGCCGGCTGGGACGACGAGCGCGAGCGTGTCACCACATGGGACATCGAGGGCGAGGCCACCTGGAACGACGACCCGGCCGCCGAGCTCACGGACGGCCGTACCGACCAGCGCCGCCCCACCACCGACCCACGCCGCCCCACCACCGACCCGCGCCGCCCCACCACCGACCCGCAACGCGCCGCCGCCGCTGCCTCCGCCGAGCAGGACGCGAACCGCTCGCGCCGACTCGACGCCGAGCCCGAGACCGACCGCTTGCGCCGTCCCGGCGCCGACCCGGCCGACCAGCCGGTCCAGCCCGCGGTCGCACAGCAGGACACGCGGTCAGACCAGCAGGGCCCCGAGCTCGAGCCGGAGGACGAGGACGGGAACGGCCCGCGCGTCATCAGCAAGGCCCCACCGCCCACCCCGGCGCGGGTGATCAGCCGCGAGGAGCCGCCGCCGGTCCCGCGCGTCGTCAAGAAGGCCGAGCCCGCCGCCACACCCCGGGTGGTCGGCACGAACCCGGCCACGCCCGCCGCCCGCGTGGTCACCCCGCCGCCGGCTCCGGTCACTCCGGCCGCGTCCGGCCCGCAGACCCCGCCCGCCCAGCAGCCTGACCGCCTCGACCCAGCCGCGCTCCAACGCCGGCCCGGTTCTCCCTCGGAGACCGGCACCCGCCTGGGCGCGCCCCAGCAGGGCGGCTCCCCCGCCGACACCGGAACTCGCCTCGGCATGCCCGGCTCCCCCGCCGACACGGGCTCCCGCCTCAGCGCGCCACAGCAAAGCGGCTCGCCCGCCGACACCGGGGCCCGCCCCGGCATGCCCGGCTCCCCTGCCGATACCGGAAGCCGCCTGGGTGCGCCCCAGCATGGCGGCTCGCCGGCCGACACCGGCACCCGCCTGGGCGTGCCGCAGCAGGGTGGAACGCCGGCCGACACGAACTCGCGGCTCACGGCGCCCTATCCGGACGGGCCGGCCCGTTCGCGGCGGAGCCCGCGCACGGCCCACGTCATGTTCACCGACGGCGACGGACCATGGTCGATGGTCCCGGACGAGGCCCCGCCCGCGGCCGAGCCGATCAGCGGCCTGTCCCGCCCGATGTCTCCGAATCTCCCGCGACCCGGCATCGACCCGAGCCGTCCGGTCAGCCCGGCCGCCGCGCCGAGCGGTCAGCCGCAAGCCGCGCCGGCCCCGCCGCCGGACGCTCGGTGGCTGGTTCCCGGCGCGATGCCGCCCGGCGCAGTTCCCCCCGGCGCGATGCCGCCCAGCGCGATGCCGCCCGCTGCAGTCCCGCCTGCTGCCGTCCCGCCCGGCACCCTGGCTACGCCGCCCGGAGTGGCGGCTCCCGCGCCGCCCGCTTCCGCCGGGCAGGTTCATGGGCCTTGGCCAGCGCCGCCGTCGGTGCCTGAGGTCGCGCAGCAGCCAGGCGCCCGGCCCACCTCGCTGGCGTCCGCGCCGGTCAGCGCGCCGTCCGGGGCTCGGCGCCCGCAGCCTCCGATGCCGCAGCAGCCTGCCGGACCCCCGCCCTACCCGCCGGCGCAGCCGTCGCAGGCCGTGGCGCCTCAACATGGCGGCGTGCCGACCCAGCCGCTCGCGCCACCGCAGCGTCCTGGGCAGGCGCAGCCTGGCATGCCCCCGCAGGCCGCGCAGGCCCAGCCCGTCGCACCGCAGCAGGCCGCCCAGGGTCAGCCCGTCGCACCGCAGCAGGCCGCCCAGGGTCAGCCGGTCGCACCGCCGCACGCGCCGCAGGGTCAGCCCGGGGTGCCGCACCAGGAGTGGCCGCCGGCTCGACCCGCAGCGCAGGCGCCGCTCGCTGAGCAGCCCCGTGCGGCCGCACCTGCTCGACCTGTCAGCCCGGCGGCGCAGCAGGGTGCGCCGGTTGACCCGGGTATGCCCGTCGCGGGCCGCGGCCCGGGGGCGGGTGGCGACGCGCGGGTGGCGGGGGTGCCGATGCAACGGCCTTCCTCCGAGGGGCAGTCGGCCGCGCGCGCTGGGCAAGCGGCGCAGACCGGACAACCCACGCGGGCCACGCAGCCGGCGGAGCAAGCCGGGCAACCGATGCAGGCTGCGCAACCGCCGGCGGGGCAGCCGCCCGCGCAGCAAGCGCAAGCCAGACCGCAAGCGCAACCCGGGCAGCCAACGCAACCCGGGCAGCCAACGCAAGCCGGGCAGCCAACGCAAGCCGGGCAGCCAACGCAAGCCGGGCAGCAGGCGCAAGCCGGGCAGCAAATGCAACCCGGGCAGCAGGCGCAAGCCGGGCAACCAATGCAAGCCGGGCAGACGTCGCATGTCGCGCAACCGGCGCAAGCCGGGCAGCAAGCGCCGCACGCCGGGCAGCCGGGCTCACAGGGCGGGGATCGGCAAGGACGGCACGGGGCGCCGGACGGGGTCGAAGGCTCCGCGCAGGCCGGTGGGGTCGAGGATCGCCGGCGCGGGGCCCATGCGGCGCCGTACATGGATGAGAACGGCACGCTGCACAACCTCAAGCCGATCGCCCGCCTGACGCTGACCGGGCCGGATCAGGAGCCTCGGCGGCAGGGAGACACCGAGTTCGGCGGCATGTGGTTCGTCGCGCCGGGGAAGGACGACGAGCCCGCCGAAACCACGGCCGCCGAGAACGGGAACGCCGGGAACGGGAACGCCGGCGCTGCCGCGGCTCGGGCCGACGGTGGGGACGACGGCATCGTGCTCGACCTCGACCTTGCGGGGCTGCTCGACGGGGTGGCCATGGGTGAGGGCGGCACGACGGCGGAGAAGACGGCCGACGGCGACGTGAGCTCGGGGAACGGGGCTGACGGACGTACGGATCAGGGTGGGGAAGGCGGCGACCAGCCGCAAGCCGGGCCGGGCAAGAGCGGGCCGCCGGACGCCGCTGCGGTGCGGGCCGAAGTGGCCGGGCGGATGACGGCGCTGTCGCAGGCTCCGGGGCCGGAGCCGGTCCATGGCAAGGACGCTGCCGCGGAGCCCATGAAGCCGCCGGCGGCGCTCGCGGCGGCCGGTCTCGACGCGATCCGGTGGCGGCTCGACGGTGGGACGCTGCGCGAGGTCGTCGACGACACGCAGGCGCTTCGCGAGGTGGGCGAACGGCTGGACGGTCCGCTCGCCGACGAGGTCGACAACGTGGCCAAGGCGGGGCTGCTGAGCGTTCGGGCCGAGGTCTACCGGCTGCTCGGTGAGCTGGGCATGGCGGCCGCGGCCAGCCGGCTGGCGCTGGCGCACGCGGAGTCGGCGCGGGACGTGCAGTCGATGGTGATCGCGCAGGCCGAGCTGGCGCACATTCTGCGGTTGCGGGGGGACTTCCAGGAGGCGGACCGGCTGTTCGCGAAGGCGGCCTCGGCGCGGGTGCCGGACGCGCTGCGCAGCGTGGTGCACGAGAACGCCGGACGCTGCTGCTTCGACCAGGGGCGGCACATGGAGGCGCTCGACCACTTCGCGAAGGCGGTGCGGCTCGGGCGGCCCGATGACCAGGAGCTGGCGGAGCGGATCGGGATCTGTCTCGAGGCCGTCTACATCCACGTGCTGCGCGACGGCTGGGGACCCTACCCTCGCGAGCTGCAGGAGCCGGCGCCGGCGAAGGCGCCGGCGGCGAAGCAGAACGACGCCTTCGACGAGGACACCGCGGAGCAGCGGATCGTCAAGAAGTGAACGTCGCGGACGGGACCTGGTCGACGTTGTGGCGCGGGGCCGGCGGGTGGGCCATCGCCGTACGCCCGCGGCCGCCCTCCTTGGCCTCGTAGAGCGCCGCGTCGGACGCCGCGCCGAGCTCGATCACTGTCCCGGCGTGGTCGGGCAGCACCGCCACGCCGATGCTCAGGCCGGGCGGGCCGCCGGGCAGCGTCTCGATCGCGGAGACCGCGGCGCGCACCTCGTCGGCGGCGCGGCGTGCGGCCATCCGGTCGGTGCGCATGAGCACCACGAACTCGTCGCCGCCCAGACGGCCGACCACGTCGTCGCGGCCTCTCGCCACCCGGCGCAGCGCGTCGGCGACCAGCTGGAGGGCCTGATCGCCGACGCCGTGACCCCACGTGTCGTTGATCTTCTTGAAGTGGTCGATGTCGAGGGTCATCAGGGCGATCGGCTCGCCGGTGCGGTGGGCCGACTCCACGGCTCGGGCGAGCGCGCCGTCGAAGCTGCGCCGGTTGGCCACGCCGGTGAGCGGGTCGGCGTACGCCTGGGTCTCCAGAACCTCCCGCAGGCGCTCGTTCCTGCCCCGCAGCGACGCGACGACCACCGCGGTCAGCATCATCGCGACGGTGAGCGACGCCCAGTCGGAGAGGCCCACGTTGGGGCCGAGGATCGAGAACACGACCGCCGCGTTGCCGGCCGAGACCATCGCGATCGTCAGGTAGTTGACCACGCGGCTGAGGAAGTTCGCCGCGTACAGCACCGGCCACAGGTAGAACAGCTGCGAGCCGGTGCTGGCGTCGCGGGTGGCGAGGTTGAGCACGGAGACCATGCCGATGCCGAAGAACGGCGCGATCAGCCAGAACACATGCGGCACCCGCTCGGGACGCCAGCGGCAGAGCGCGCCGGCGCCGCACAGCAGGAACGTGAGCAGCACGAAAGTCACGACGCTGGCCGGCGACCGATGGTCGGGCAGGATCACGCCCGTGACCAGCATGAACGGCCCCGCGCCCATCAGCAGGTACGCGACCGAGCGGGACGCGCCCGCTTCATCGCGTAGCTGATATCGCACCCTGCCGCCTCCTCGTGTCGGTTAGACCTTCGGTTGCGGCTTCAAGCATCTGAGCATTTCAGACGTGTTCCGGCTCCTTCCGCTCGGTGTTCTTCGGGCTCTTGGGGGCGGCCAGGGTCACGCCCGCGCTGGCCGCCATGACCAGCACGAGCGCGAGCACCTCGATGCCGGTCAGGCGCTGGCCGAGCAGCAGCAGGCCGGCGACCGCGGCGGCGGCCGGCTCGAGGCTCATGAGGATGCCGAAGACCCGGGTCGGGATGCGGCGCAAGGCGTTGATCTCGAGGCCGTAGGAGAGGACCGAGGAGAGCAGGGCCACGGCCGTGGCGCCGATCAGCAGGGCGGGATTGTGGAACACGGCGGAGGCGCCCTCGACGCCGAACGGGAGAACGAGCAGGGCGGCGACCGCGAGGGAGACGGTGAGGCCGCCGGTGCCGGGCACATGGCCGCCCAGCTTGGCGCTGAACACGATGTACCCCGCCCAGCAGAGGCCGGCGAGGAACGCGAGGACGAGGCCGCCGATCGGGGCGCCGCCGCTGTTGGTCGTGCCGAGCAGCACGACGCCGGCGGCGGCGAGCAGCGCCCAGAACAGGTCGAGAAGGCGGCGGGTCTGCACGAGCGTGAGCAGCAGCGGGCCGAGGAACTCGACCGTGACTGCGATGCCGAGCGGGACCGTGAGCAGGGCGAAGTAGAAGATCAGGTTCATGCCGGCCATGACGACGCCGAGCAGCAGGGCGGACCGCCAGGCGGCGGCCGACCAGCCCCTCAGGCGCGGCCGGGTGGCGACCGCGATCACCAGGGCGGCGATCGCGAGCCGCAGCAGGGTGACCCCGGCCGCGCCCAGGTCGTCGAAGAGCGTGCGCGCGATGGCGCTACCGAACTGCACCGAGGTGATCGAGAGCAGCACGAGCAGTGGCGCGGGCACTTCAGGCCGTTTCATGTCCCCGAGTTTCTGGTCGGTCCCTGGATGGCTTCCAGGGACCTTCCTACTCGTGGGGTCTGACACTTTCCGAAGGGTTTTCTCAGCCCTCGATACCGTTGACCGGCGGAACCTCCAGGGTCCGCTCCGAAGGGGCGCCGCCGAGGACGATCTTGCGGAGGGACGCGTTGTTGGTCGTGCTCAGCTCGGCTAGCTTGTTCGCCGGGTTGGCGAGGACCTGGACGTAGTAGATGCCGTTCGGCAGGTCGGTGATCTCGAACGACTGGCCCGGCCGATCCTGGCTGTACGTGTCGCCGTTGCCGATGTCGAGCACCTCACGCACGGCTACGACGGTGTTCGCCCCGCACGAAGTCTCGAGCGAGGTGTTCTCGGGGCGCCACTTCGCGTTGGGCACGGTCAGGTCGACCGTGTCGGTGTTGGCGAGGCAGAAGGCCTCCTTGCCGCTGCGCACGGCGAGCTTCTGGCTCGAGTCGAGCAGGTTGTACTGCGCGAAATCGGTGAAGTGCCAGTGCTTGTGGCCGACCCGGTCGTCCCATTCCATGGTGCCGGCCTGCTTCGAGCCGACCTGGTTGCCCTTGGCGTCGAAGAAGTACTGGTAGGCGTCCATCAGCTCGGTGCCGGAGCGACGGAAGCCGTCGACCAGCAGCGGGGAGGTGCCGGCGTTCCAGACCGTGGCGCCGAAGTTCACGTACCATTTGTCGTCTTCCTGCGACAGCGCGATGCCCCAGGCGGGCAGGGAGCGCAGGTCAGGCTTGGGGCCGGCCGCCGGGGCGGCCTTCAGCGTCGAGGTCGGCCGCTTGGCCGGGGCGCGCAGCGAAGGCACGTAGTCCGAGACCTGCTCGCCGTCGCGAGCGCTCCGTTTGACCGATTTGTCGGCCACCGCCGCTTTGCCCGCCACCGCCGCGGCCTTGCCGTCCATGTCGGCGTCGACGACGGTCACGGAGACATGCACGGTGGCCTGATCGGCGGGGATGCCGAACAGCTGCTGGTACTTCGAGCTCACCGTAGCGGTGGCGGTGTACTGGCCGGGCGCGAGAGATCCAGCGACGTGCCCTCGCGCGAGTAGGGCTGATCCGGCACGGCCGAGTCCCACCCCGCCTGGATGCCCCACACCGCGCCCAGCGTGAACGGGTTCCACTCACCCCCGCACTGCGTCGGGTACGGCGTGGTCGCCGGCGCGTCCGGCCGGGTCCGCGCCGAGCTCCACGAGTTGCCGCAGAACGACGTCTTGTACTCCTGCACCACGGCCCCCGTTGCATCGGCGATGCTGATCGTGGTGAAGTCCTTGAGCCCGGTGAAGTCGGTGACCGTGCCGGCCGGCAGCGCCACCTTCTTCTTCTTGCCGTTCTGCGTGACGACCCGCTCGGCGGCGATCGGCTTGTCGTAGCCGGTGCGATGCGCCCAGATCTCGAACGGGTCCTTGCCGGCGATCACGTGCAGACCCAGGTCGAACGAGAGCCACACCTCGTCGTCGTAGACGTAGCGCTCGGCGGTGACCGCGTTGGTGGCGGCCACGAACGCGAGCGGCGGCGGGCTGGCGGCCGCCTGGGCGACTCCCACCCCGGTGGCGGTAACCACCAGCACGGCCAGGGCCGCGCCCCGGGCGAGCAGGCGTTTGTTCCGGTCTGTCATGAGGTCCTTCCGGTCGGGCGACCGGATCGACCCCGGTCGCTGCCGGACCATCCAATGCGGACACTTGTGAGATTCCGGTAAGGAAGGTGACCCTTGGCACGAAATCGGGAGTAGGGACGGCCCGTCAGGGCCGGTCCGGGTGGGAGCGGAACCAGTCCGGCCGCTCGACGACCTCGCCGGCGAGCGGCTCGGGCACCGCCGCGTGCCGCCCCTCGGCCGGATCCGGGGCGCTTCGCGGACCGGGCGGCCACGACCCCGGCCGCCGGCTCATCGCCGCGGCCGCGCTGTAGGCCCGGGCATCCGGGCGCCCCGTCCGGACCGCCACCGGCTCCACCGGCCCCGACGGCGCCGGGCGGGCCGGCAACGACTCCGGTTGCAGCGCCCGCGACCCCGTCGGCCACAACCTCGGCGCCCGGCGGGCGGCCAGGTCTTCCGCCCAGCCGAACAACACCACCGCGAACAGCGTCAGCGCGAGCGACGTGCCGAGGTCCACCGCTCCCCCGATGTCCCCGGCCAGGTCGTCGAGGGCGACGACGGTCAGCACCGGCCACACCGCGGCGATCGCGATGTTGTGCCACAGGTAGACCGTCACGGCGCGGGCGTTGAGCACCGTTACCAGGCTGTCCAGCGGCCGCACCCGGCCCAGCCAGCCCATCGGAGGCTGCCAGCGCAACGCCAGCACCACGAACGCCAGCGACCACAGCGCCTGCGACTCGGACACGTCGTTCAGGTCCCAGGCGTCCTCGCCCTGGTGCCCGCTGAGCCAGTAGAGGGCCGCCGCCCCCATCAGAACGGCCAGCGGCGCCACGACCCACGGCTTGAGACGGGCCAGGCGGCCGTCGTGGTGGGCGAAACCGGCGATCCAGCACGCGCCGTAGGTGACGAAGTCCCACAGCGCCGCGTCGGCCGTCTCCGGCAGGGACAGCCCGGTCACGTCCAGCGCGGCCATCAGCGCCAGCGGCGCGGCCACGGCCGCCCAGCCGATCCGCTTGTAGAGGGCGAACAGGATCGGCGAGAGCAGGATGAACCAGAGGTACGCCCGGATGTACCAGAGCGGCTCCCAGGCGTCGATCCCCGCGTCGCTGCCGGGCGGGTCGCCGACCGGCAGGATCCAGAACGCGAGCCGGGCGACGCTGAACGCGTGCTCGCCGTCGACCTCGTGCCGCCAGCCGGCGACCAGCATGACCGGGACCGCGACCAGGCCGAGCAGCCACAGCGGCGGCAGCAGCCGCCGCATGCGGGAGGTGACCACCTGGCCGGCCGCGCGCTTCTCGAGCGACGCGGCGGTGAGTGAGCCGGCCAGGGCGAACATGACGCCCATGGCGGGCAGCACGATGGACAGCCAGGGCCAGCCGAAGAGATGGTAGACGATCACCCGGACGATCGCGGCGGCACGGAGCAGGTCCAGGTAGCGGTTTCGCACCGGGGAAAGGTAGCGGCGGTGATCGGCGTGGCGGGACCGTCCGGGCGGTCGGCAAAGACGCCCCGCAGGCTTACCCCGAAGGGATGAACTGTCCGGTTTGTCTGTGCGGCTGTGCGACGTCCGTGATCCGTGCCGGTGACCTTGGCCGGTTTGTGACGTTGACCCCTGGCGTAGCGGCGTGCCGGAGCGGCCGGGCGCCCAGTGATCGACAGGGATGATTCGGTATGCGGAGGAAACGTCTGGCGGTGGTCGCGATCGCGGCGTCTGCGTTGCTGCTCACCGGCGGCATCGCGGCCACGAGCGCCGGCGCCGAGGAGACGCCGGACGCGCCGGTCTGGCCGGGGTTCGCGATGCCGAACTTCTTCGCCTGGCCGGGGTTCGGCGGCGGCTCCGGCGTGGACGACGATGACGACAGCTGGTCGGACGACGACGCGGCGTCCGGCGACGCCGCCGATCGCGACGACCAGGCGGCCGACGACAGCGGCGACGACGACATTTCCCATACGGATGAAAGGCCGGCAGCGGGAGTGCGCGCCGCACCCAGGCCCGCACGCCCGAAGCCCGCTGCCGTCCTGCAGAAGCCGGCGCCGGTCCGCAGGCCCGCCCACGTCGAGGCGCCGCGCGCGACCGGCGGCAGCCTGATCACCGCGGCGAAGGAGGACGTCACCGCGGCCGACATCTCGGACAGCCCGAACGCGCCGATGCAGCAGCAGATCCTCGCCCTGATCAACCAGAACCGCGAGCGCGGCGGCTGCGGCGACCTCTCGCTCGACCGGCGGCTCATCGACGCGGCCAACGAGCACGCGGCCGACATGGCCCGGCGCCGCTACTTCGCGCACCAGTCGCCCAACGGTGACGGCGCCGGCGACCGGGTGCGCGGGAACGGCTACCGATGGAAGCGATACGGCGAGAACATCGCGCGCGGCGTCGACAGCCCCTACGAGGTGGTCGACGGCTGGATGCACAGCCCCGCGCACCGGGAGAACATCCTCGATTGCAGCCTGCACCAGATGGGCATCGGCCTGGCCATCGCGCGCGATGACACTGCGTACTGGGTTCAGGACTTCGCCACTCCCGCGACCTGATTTATAACGAAAGTCTGTCTTAACTCGGCAGGGCGCGAACCGATTCTCATCCCGGATTCGCGCCACGGTCGTTCCCCGAGCGCCGCGGCAAGCGTGGTTGTGCTTCGATGTGCGAACACATGTCCTGGGGAGGACCAAGTTGCGAGTGAGACGGGTTTCCGCCCGCCTTGCCGGGGCCGCTTTGGCGACCCTGGTCGGCGGCGGTCTCGGCGCCATGGCGCTGACGCCTTCGGGCGCCGGCGCCGCGGTGCGCACCGCCCCGGCAGCCAAGGTCGTGAGCACCACGGTGGTCACGAAGGCGGCGGCCGCGGGTTGTGCGACCGGTAAGTACCAGAAGCAGGTCGAGGGCTACCTCAAGAAGATCGGCGGCTACGGCGCCGTCAAGGTCGACGGCAAGCAGTCCGCCGCCGACTGCGCGGCGATCAAGAAGTTCCAGGCCCGGTTCGGCATCAAGCCGGCACAGGGCCTGGCCGGTCCGACGACGTACGACGTGGCCAAGCGGCTCGCTTCGACGAGCACGGCGGCCTGCAAGGCCAAGAAGACCGGCCTCACCTTCTGCGTCGACCTCACCCACCAGACCACGTGGGTGATGAAGAACGGCAAGGTGTACCTCAAGCCGACGGTCACCCGCACCGGCATGAAGGGCTATCGCACGCCGGCCGGCACCTTCAAGATCAACAAGCGGACCAAGAAGGAGTGGTCGAACCCGTACCACGTCTGGCTGCCGTACTGGCAGCGGTTCATCGGCGGGCGCGGTTTCCACCAGACCACCACCTACATCCACGACAAGTGGCGCGGTTCGCACGGCTGCGTCAACCTGCTGCCGCAGGACGCCAAGGCGTACTACGGCCTCGGGAAGATCGGTTCCACGGTGAAGGTCATCGGGCGTCGCCCGGGCACCTGATCCTGGCTTTCCGCTGTCGGCGCCCGGGCCTGTTTCAGGCCCGGGCGTTGCTCTGCGCGTGCGTCGTCAGCACCTCGTGGCTGGGAAAATGGCGCTCGCTGCCGTCGCCGGCGACCAGGCGCAACCCGTCGCGGCCGAGCGTGTAGTTCACGTCCCGGAACCGGCTGACGGTGTCGTCGTGGTGCACCACGGTCAGCTCGTCGGCTCGCTGCATCTGCTACTCACGTCCTTCACGGTTCACTTGCCGGTAGGGGTACGTGGGGGCCGCGGGGACGGTTCACTCAGCGTGTGCCAGGTGGTCAAGGGCCGTTTCGGGATTTGTCTGTTTTGTCCGGCCAGGTGTCAGGCGAACGACCCGATACATCGAGGCATAGAGTGGCGTGCGTGCCTCGCGAAGCTCCGCGCACCACCGTCCGGCCCGCCCGCGCCCGGCTCCGGCCGGGCGTTCTCGCGCTCGGGATCGTTCTGCTGGTCTCGCTCACCGCGGCCTCGTGCAACGGCGACGACAAGGCCATCACCGTCGGCGCGGCCGCACGGGGCACGGTCGACGAGATCGTCGAGGCGCCGGGGTCGGTGACCGCCCGGGCCGCCGCCACGCTGAACGCGCCCGCGGCCGGCACGCTGACCTCCCTGCGGGTCTCTTCCGGCGACAAGGTCACCAAGGGTGACGTCGTGGCCGTGATCGACTCGCCGGAACTGGAGGCACGCCGGTCATCGGCCGAGAAGGCACTGGACCAGGCATCCTCGGGCGGCCGACCGTCGTTGAGCCTCAGCGGATACACCTCCGTCCGGAAAAATACGGACAAGAAGGCGGCAAACGCCTTCGACGACGCCCGCGCCGCCGCGGGCAAGCTCACCGACCCCGCCGTACGCGCCGTGCTGCTCAAGCAGGTCGACGCGGCCGAGAAGCAGTACGAGGCAGCGTCGACAGCGGCCGCGGCGGCCCTGCGCTCGGTCCAGCGCGGGGTGGCGTCGCTGGGCGAAGCGGTCGAGTCGCTCTCCACGGCCCAACGGCTGCAGGCGCAGCAGGCGTACGACCTCGCGGACGCTGCTGTCGATGCGCTCACCTTGCGGGCGCCGATCGCCGGAACCGTGCAGCTGGGCGGGCCCGCCGCAGGCGCAAGCACGTCCTCGCTCAGCGACCTGCTCTCCTCCGGGAGCGCCCCCACCGCCGCCGCCGGATCGTCTCTCCCCGGCGTCGACGAGGCCACGCCGCCGGGCGCCTACGTCGCGGCCGGCGCCCCGATCGTCACCATCGTCGACGTGAGCCGACTCGGCCTGGTCGCCGAGGTCGACGAGACCGACGTGCTGCTGGTGCAGCCCGGCGTCGCCGCGACCGTCGAGCTGGACGCGGCGACCGGCGTCACCTACGACGCGACCGTGCGGGCCGTCGACCTGCTGCCCACCACCTCGGCGCGCGGCGGCGTGTCCTACCGGGTGCGGCTCGATCTCGCCGGCGGCTCCCCCACGCCGCGCCCCGGCATGAGCGCGGTGGTCCGGCTGCAGGTCCGGCAGGCTTCCGACGCGGTGACGGTGCCGGCGTCCGCGATCGTCAACGCCGACGGCCAGGACACGGTCTGGGCGGTACGCGGCGGCCGGTACGAACGCGTGCCGGTCGAGCTCGGCGTGCAGGGCGAGGACGTGGTCCAGGTGACCTCGGGCCTCCAGCCCGGGCAGCAGATCGTCGTCGGCGGCGCCGACCAGGTGCGCGCCGGCGAGAAAGCCTCATGACCGACGCCATCGTCGCCCTCGACGTGACCCGCACCTACGAGCTCGACGGCGTCTCGGTGCAGGCGCTGCGCGGCGTGTCCATGACGGTGCCGGCCGACGACTACGTGGCGATCGTCGGCACCTCGGGGTCGGGCAAGTCGACGCTCATGCACCTGCTGGGCGCGCTCGACCGCCCGACCAGCGGAAAGCTGCTCATCGGCGGCCGGGACGTGTCCACGCTGAGCCCGGCCGAGATGGCGCACCTGCGCAACACCACGATCGGGTTCGTGTTCCAGTCGTTCCACCTGCTGACGCGCACCACTGCCCGGGACAACGTGGCGCTGCCGCTGGTCTATCGCGGGGTGGGCCGCCGGGAGCGGCGCGCACGGGCCACGGCCATGCTGTCGCGGGTGGGGCTGGGGCACCGCCTCGACCACCGTCCCAACCAGATGTCCGGCGGCGAGCAGCAGCGGGTCGCCATCGCCCGCGCGCTCGTCACCGATCCCACGGTCCTGCTCGCCGACGAGCCCACCGGCAACCTCGACACCACCACCGGCGCGTCGGTGCTGTCCCTGCTGGAGTCCCTGAACGCCGATGGGGTCGCCGTGGTCGTGGTGACCCACGACCGTGACGTGGCGGCCCGGGCCCGGCGCCAGATCACCATGAGGGACGGGCTGATCGTCGCGTGAGGATCGCCGAAGCCTGGCGGGTCGCCATCGATGCCCTGCGCGCCAACCGGCTGCGCAGCATCCTCACCATGCTCGGGGTGGTCATCGGCGTGGGTGCGGTGGTCGCGCTGGTCTCCATCGGCACCGGCACCAAGCGCCAGATCGAGCAGCAGGTCGAGGGCCTGGGCTCCAACCTGCTCATCGTCGTCCCCGGCCGCCTCGACCCCGGCGCCGCCCCCACCACCTCCACGCTGACCATGGACGACGTGGACGCCGTCACCCGCGTGGTCGGCGACCGCTCCCGCGTCGCCGTCACCATCAGCTCCGGCGAGACCATCCGCTCCGGCTCGCGCTCGGCCTACGCCAGCATGCAGGGCGTCCTCGAGACCACCCCCACCGTCTTCGTCCGCCACCTCGACCGCGGCCAGTACCTGACCAGGACCGACGTCACCACCGGCCGCCGGGTGGCCGTCCTGGGCGCCGGCATCGCCACGCAGCTGTTCGGCGACCGCGACCCGATCGGCCGCCAGGTCACCATCGGCGGCGTCCGCTTCCGCGTCATCGGCACCTTCGAGAGACTGGGCCAGAGTCTCGGCGTCGACCGCGACAGCGAGGTGCACGTCCCGGTCACCGCGGCCCAGCGCCTGCTCGGCACCGACCGCATCGACGGCCTGGCCATCCGGGCGCCCGACCGCGACACGATCGACGCGCTGGGCGCCTCGGTGGTGGCGGCGCTGGTGAAACGCCACCCCGACACCGACTTCAGCGCCGTGACCCAGGAGCAGATCCTGGGCGTCCTGGGCGACATCCTCGGCGTGCTGACCGGGGTGCTGGCCGCGATCGCCGGCATCAGCCTCCTGGTGGGCGGCGTCGGCGTCTCCAACATCATGCTGGTGTCGGTCCGCGAGCGAACGAAGGAGATCGGCCTGCGCAAGGCGGTGGGCGCCCGCCCCCGCGACATCGGGATCCAGTTCCTGCTGGAAGCGGTGCTGCTGACGACGATCGGCGGAGTTCTGGGCATGGCCCTGGGCGTCACGGCGGCCCTGCTGGTCGACCGCCTGACGCCGGTGCCGGCCGCGATCACGTGGTGGTCGATGGCGTTGGCCTTCGGCGTCTCCGCCGCCGTCGGCATCATCTTCGGCGTGGTTCCGGCCCAGCGCGCGGGCCGCCTCGATCCGGTCGTCGCCTTGCGCACGGAATAAATCCGATATCGTACGGCCCGGCGGGGCCGGACAACCGCAGCGCGCGAACCCCGCCTGCGGCGGCTGCCACAGACGGGGCGCGGTAGCGCTATTTATCCTCGGACGACGATGTCGCGTGAAGTGGCCGCGGCCGCGGTGCCGTTGCACAGGTAGGCCTGCCCGGTGGCGATCAACGCCGTGGAGCATCCTTCGTTGTCGGTGACGACGAGGGTCGCCCGGAAGGTCCCGGCCCGCGCGTAGACGTGGGTGACCCGCGCGTCGGCGGTGGTCCGGGTGGTCCCGTCCCCGAAGTTCCAGCGGTACTGGGCCACCCGCCCGTCCGGGTCGCTCGAGGCCGCCGCGTCGAACTTCACCGACCGCCCGCCGGCATCGGCCGCGAACCCGGCGACCGGCCCCTGGTTGGGCAGAACCGCCACCGAGTTGTAGGCGGGCCCCACGCCCTTGGTGTCGAAGGGCGAGCCGGAAAGGCGCGCCAGCGTGCCGCCGGCGCCGATCCGGAACGCGCTGAGCTCACCGGTGGCGTCGCCGCCCGACGAGTACACGAACCGCCCGCTCGGCGACACGACGATCCCCACCGGGAAGCTGCCGGCCGCGAACGGCGACCCCGGCACCTGCGTCAGCGCCCCGTCGCCACCGACGGCGAAGCCGGTGACCGCCCCCAGCTCGTCCGGATCCGTGCCCGGGCTCGCGGTGTAGACGAACCGGCCGTCGGGCGACGTCGTGATCCCCTCGGGGAAGTGCGCCGGGGTGTACGGCGATCCCGGCAGCGGCGTCAGCCCGCCGCCGGCGCCGATCGCGTAGCCGTAGATCTCACTCGTGTCCTGGCAGACCAGGTAGAGGCGATGCCCGTCCGGCGTGCTCGACAGCGCCCCGCAGAACCGGCCCACCCGGATCGGCGTCCCGATCGAGGTCAGGCTGCCGTCCCGATTGACGGCGAAGACCGTGAGCGCCCCGACGGAGTCGGGCCGTCCCTCCCCCGGGTCGCCGTGGCCGACGTACAGGAAACGCCCGTCCGGCGTCAGCGCCAGCCCGCGCGGATTCGCCACGCTGGTGGCCGTGGTGCGCAGCCGCTTGAGACTTCCGTCGGACGCGATGGTGAAGCCGGCGACCGTGTCGCTGAAGACATGCGCGACGAACAACGAGCGCCCATCCGGCGTGACCGCGATGCCCAGCGGCGTGTCTCCCCCGGTGGGAACGACTCCCGCCTCGGTCAGCCGCCCGTGCGCCCCGACCCGGTAGACCGAGATCGTGCCGACCACATCGGTGTTGGCGGCGTACGCCATGCGCCCGTCCGGGGTGAAGGCCATCTGCCGGACGCCGTCCTTGGCCTCGGCCAGATCGCGGGACAGCACCGGCTGCCCGGTGGGCACGTCGGTGGCGAAGGTGGAGATGTTCGCGGTGTCCGAGTTCGTGACGTAGAGCGGGCGCTCCCCCGCCGGAGAGTCCGCGACGGCGGGCCCGGCGCCCGCCCCCACGCCGGCCGCCAGGCAACACACCCCCGCCACGACCCCGATTCTGCTCGGCTTGATCATGTGGTCCCCATTCCGTCGGCCGTTTGCCGGACGCAACGCTAGGGACGGGCGCTGGAGTGACCCTGAAACGGCTCTGAAGCGGGCGGCGGGTCAGGTTCGGCGGAACGGGGTTTCGAGGATGGCGGGGACCAGGGCCTTCAGGGCTTCGTGGTAGGCCGCCAGCAGGCGCTCGGGGTTGCGCAGCTCGGAGACGGTCAGGCCGGGCCGACGACGGCGACGAGCAGGCGCTCGGAGAGGGGCAGGTCCACTGTGTCATTGACGCAGACGGCGGGCTCGCAGGAAAGGGTGGGCGATCAGTGGTTGCCGCTGTCGAAGGCGGTCCAGACGCCCCGGGGAGCGACGCCGTCCGTGCGCATCGCCGCGATCCGGGGCTGGATGTGATGCCAGACCGAGCTGGCGACCTCGGCGATCACGGCGGCGTGGTAGTGCGAGCCGCGGAAGTCGGTGGTGGGGAACTTTCGTTCCAGCCAGTCGTTCAGGATGCCCACGCGCAGCGGCGCCACCGGGTGCGCCGTGGCGGGCTCGTCGTCCGCCGGGGGCGCGATGAACTCGTGGAGCTCCTTGGTGCGGCCGCTGTCCGCGACCTCGAAGGCCGCCTCGATCAGCATGGCCGAGAACAGGAAGAAGTACGCACCCATGTGGCGGACCGGGCGCACCAGGCGCGCGGCCGAAACCGCGTCCACCAGGGCGAAGGCCAGCACGTCCGCCTCCATCTCGGCATCCCACGACGGCGAGCCCGGACCGGCGTGGACCGAGTGGGCGGTCTCCTCGTCCGGGGTCAGGTGGCCGAGCAGGATGTGCGCGTACTCGTGCGCGCAGATGAACAGCACCGCACCCTCGCGCAGGTGCTCGGCCAGCCGGAAGATCCCCTCGTCGTACGGCGTCGGCAGCGGCGGCAGGCCGGTGTGCAGGAACATCTCGAATGTCTTGAGGAACTCCCGCGACACCGATTCGTCGCCGTAGTTGATCGACGGAGTGAGGGGCCGCGACTCCCCGGTCTCCATGAAGCGCATGGCCTCGCGTTTCATGGAGACCGGGTTGATCGCCTGCGCGAAGTTGTTGCTGGCGTAGTAGACGAAGTCGAAGAACGCCGGATCGAACAGAATCAAGAAGTGCTCGCCCCCGGGCACGGCCACCGTCCGCGCGTTGACCTGGCCGGTGGGCAGCGTGCTGACGGTGACCCGGCCGGCGAGATCGGCCAGCGCCCGGCCGAAACTGAGCGCGGGGTACATCGCGGGCAGGATCTCGATCTGCCGCTGGATCCGGGTAAGGATCGAGTGGTGGAACGGGTCCACGTACGGCGTCGGTGCGTTCACGTACTCGGCGAGCACGGCCTCGACGTCGCGGTGCGCGCTTACTTGCTCCTGGCCCCGCCTCAGCAGGGCCAGCACCGACCGGGCCCGGGCGTCGTCACCCACCTTCGCGGCGATCTCGCGCTCGTACTCGCCGCCGGCGCGAAGCACCTCCTGGTTGCGGGCGAACAACTTCCGTATGTCGTCGGCGCGGTAGACCGGCGGAGTGGTGCCCAGCTTCGCTCGGTAGGCGGCGTTCTGCAGTCTCGCCAGCCAGGGTCCGGGGGCAGTCATCGCGGGGCCGGCGGGTCGGGGCAGAGAGTCTTCACGCCGGCGCGAAGAACGATGACGGCCAGCGCGCCGAAGGCGACGGCGCTGAGCGGCATGACCGCCTGCGGCCCGATCGCCAGCGGGATCATGGCGCCCACCACGCCCTTGGCGACGTCGCCAAGATCGTCGCTCACGGCCTTCAGCTGCGGGCAGAGGCGATCCCGGACGCTGGGCCGGGAGATCAGCTCTTCGGCGTTGCGCTTGGCCTCGGCGACCTCGTCGGGAGTCACTACCACCTCACGGTCGCGCCCGGGGAAGGTGATCGCTTCCCGGGCGCCGCCGAGGGCGTCGGCGAGCTCGATCCGGTACGCCGACTGAACGACGTCCTTCGTGAACTGATCCACGTCCAGATCCGCCACCGTGTGCCCCCTCCATCGAACTTGCTCGAGAATCCATGTGCGAACGTAGGCGAATCCGGGTGATACGCCCGTCGACGCTACGAGAGTGGGCGCACGGCGGCTATCAGGTCACCGACAAGGCTCACCAAGGTGGGAACTCGGGGCCGGGCCGCGGACATAACAGGGTATGGAGCCGGCGATGGACGAGAGTCTGAGAGATGTCGACCTTCTTGCGCTCGCGGTCGAGGGGCGTGGGGACGCGTTCGGGCAACTCTTCCGCCGGCACGGGACCGTGGTCTACAACCACTGCTTTCGCCGGCTGGGGTCGTGGAGCGCGGCGGAGGACGCCACGTCGCTGGTGTTCCTCGAGATCTGGCGGCGGCGGGAGCGAGCGGTTCACTTCGAGGGGTCACTGGTGCCGTGGCTCCTCGGAGTGGCCAACAATGTGGTTCGCAATCTGAACCGGGCGCGGCGCCGGTACGACGCCGCGCTGTTCAAGCTCCCGTCGCCGCCCACCGTCCCCGACCCCGCCGACGACGTCGCGCAGCGGCTGGACGACGAGAGCCGGATGCGCGAGGTCCTGCGGGAACTGGCCCGGCTCAACCGTGGCGAGCAGGACGTCGTGGCGATGGTGCTCATGTCGGGGTTGTCGTACGCGGAGGCCGCGACCGCCCTGGGCATCCCGATCGGCACGGTCCGGTCCCGGCTGGCCCGCGCCCGCAAGCGCCTCGAGAACGCGTTCCCCTCGCCGCCGGTGCGGCTCTCCCACGCGACGAAGGAGTGACCCGATGATAGATCTGGCCAAGCTCCCCCCGGAGCGGAAGATTCCGGCCGCGCACGCGCAGATGCGGCGGGAGACCCTCGAGGTCCACGTGGTCGAGTCCCTCGCGCCGCGGGGCCGGCGGGTGACGTACCGGCTGGTCGTCGTGGCGGCGGGCGCTTCCGTGCTGCTGTTCGGCGGGGCGGCGGCGGCCTACGTGGCGTTCAAGCCGGCCGCCGTGCCGGTGGTCGACCAGACCCGCTGCTACAGCAAGGCGTCGCTGAAGGGCGGCGACGACGACTTCTACGGCACGACCGTGGGGCAGGCGGTGCCGGCGGTGGGACAGCGCAAGGCGGAGGCGGCAGTCGACATCTGCGCAGCCCTGTGGCGGCAGGGGCTGCTGACGTTGAACTCGAAGGAAGTGGGCATGCCGGCCGACAAGCGCGACGACTACCCGGTGCCGGCGCTGGTCGCCTGCACGCTGGACAACGGGATCGCCGCGGTGCTGCCGGGCGACGAGCAGACCTGCGCCCGGCTGGGACTGCCCCGGCTCCAGGAATGAACGAAGCCGGCGCCGTTGGCTAACGCCATTCGATGAAGGTGGCGTGGTCGTTCATCGCCCCGCCCGACCAGTCGGCCGCGACCTGGGCGCCCGAACCGTACGTGCCGTGCCCGTCGTCCCAGTACGTGGCGTCGCACAGTCCGTACTCGCGGCCGGAGCCCGCCTTGTCGTTCCAGGCCGTCGGGAACTGGAAATAGAAGTCGACGTCGCTGTTGGTGTCGCAGCCGCTGCCGCCGAGGTGGGTGTAGCTGGAGCCGCTGTAGCCGGTGTTCCAGTACGAGACGCCCAGCACCGACGAGGCCAGGGCCGCCGTCGAGAGCTGGCTCGCGGTCAGTGAGCCGGCGCCGGCCGGCAACTTGACCGCGCCCTTGGTGGCGAAGGAGATGGCTTCCGGGAAGGTGGCGAAGCAGGTCGGCACGCCGGGCGCGGCGGTGGGGGTGCCGGCCTCGGCGACGCAGTGCAGCGCCGGTGGCGCGGCCTGAGCCGGGCCGGACGCGGTGAAGATCGCGGCGAGCAGGAGCGCGGATGAGAGCGCGCAGGTCTTGCGCAGCAATGACATGAGTTTCCCCCGAATCGCGGAACGTTTCATGGCACATTCGCACGGATCGATCCGCGCTCACTGTGTCTCATGTACGCCCGGTAGTCAACTGGTGACGCAAATGTCAGGTGGTTTCCGCCTGGGCCGCCGGGAAAAGCGAGAAAACCTAGCCTTAGCCGGATGTAAGGCACGAACTCTGGCTAATCTGGGCCAGTGCGGCAATGCGGACAAACGCCGGAAGTCGAGGCCGTCATCACGGCGCTCGTCTTCCGTGCCGGGCCGCTGCTGTGCGCGTTGCCGCTGGAGGAGGTCATCGAGACCATGCGGCCGATGGAGACCTTGCCGCTGGCCGGTTCCCCCTCGTTCGTGCTGGGCATCAGCGTGCTGCGCGGAGTCCCCACGCCGGTGATCGACGTGTCCCGCCTGCTCGGCGGCGGGCCGTGCGGCGACCCGCAGCGCTTCGTCACCGTAGGCACCGAGCGGGGCGCCGTCGCCATGGCCACCGGCGCGGTGCTCGGCATCCGGACCATCGACGCTGCCCAGACGGGTGGCCACCCGGCGCTGTTCGGCGGCGCGTCGAGCAGCCTCGTGGCCGGGGTGGGCACGGTCGGGGCGGAGCCGTTGCTGCTGCTGCAGAGCATGCGCGCGGTGCCCGACCAGGTCTGGGAAGCGGCGGCGGCGGCCGCGGGCGTGCCGTGACCGCCGGCGACGCGGAGATCACCCGGTTCCGGGAGCTGCTCGGCCGCAAGCTCGGCTGGATGTTCACCGACCGGGACGCGGGACAGCTGGCGCCGCTGCTCGACGAGCGGGCCCGGGCCAGCCGGATGAGCCGCGCCGACTACCTGAACCGGCTGGCCGCGCGGCCCTGGGGCGACGAGCTCACCGAGCTCGTCGAGCGGCTGAGCATCACCGAGACGTATTTCTTCCGGCACAACGAGCAGTTCCAGGCGCTGCGCGAAGAGGCGCTGCCGAACCGCATCACGGCCCGCTCGGCCCAGCGCACGCTGCGGCTGCTGTCGGTGGCCTGCTCCTCGGGCGAGGAGGCGTACAGCCTGGCGATCACCGTCCGCGGGGCGCTGCCGGGCGAGGACTGGCTCGTGAGCGTCATCGGCGTGGACGCCAATCCGGTCATGCTGGGCCTCGCCGCGGCCAACCGCTATTCCGGGTGGTCGCTGCGAGAGACCCCGGACAACGTACGCACCCGCTGGTTCCACCAAGACGGGGCCGGCTACCGCGTGGACGAGAAGGCCGCGCGGATCACCCAGTTCCGCCGCTACAACGTGGCCGACCCGGACGAGGAGCTGTGGCGCCCCGACCAGTACGACGTGATCTTCTGCCGCAACCTGCTCATGTATCTCACCCCCGGGGTCGCGTCCTCGCTGGTGGACCGGATGGCGTCGGCGCTCGTCCCCGGCGGCTACCTGTTCCTCGGCCACACCGACTCGCTCGGCCCCTGCCCGGCCGGGCTGGAGCTGCGTCACACGCACGAGGCGTTCTATTACCGCCGGCCTGTCGGTGTCATGACCGGCGCGCCCCCGGCGCAGCGGCCCGCCACCGCCTGGGCCGAGCCGGCGCCCCCGCCGGACGAGGTCTACAACAAGGCGGTCGTGCTGCTCGGCGAGGAGCGGTTCGCCGACGCGCTCGCGCTGCTCAGCCAGCGCCCGCCCACGCCCGAACGACCGCGGGACCGGTTGCTGCGCGGCGTGCTGCTCGCCCTGTCCGGACGGCTCGAGGAGGCCACCGAGACGGCCCGGCGGCTCATCGACGACGACGGCCTCAACGCGGACGCGCACCAGCTGCGCGGGCTCTGCCTGGAGGTCGCCGGCACGGTCGAGGAGGCGATCGGGCAGTACCGCCTGGCGGCGTACCTCGATCCGGTCTTCGCTCTTCCGCGACTGCGGCTCGGGCAGCTGGCCCGGCGGCGGGGCGACGAACGGATCGCGGCCGGTGAGCTGGAGCGCGCGCTGACCCTGCTGGCAGGCGAGGACGATCTGCGCATCCTGCTGTTCGGCGGCGGGTTCGGGCGGATGGCGCTGACCGTGTTGTGCCGGGCCGAGCTGGACGCGTGCGGGGCCACCCGATGACCACGACGGCCGGCGACGCGGCGACCCGGATCGCGAGCCTGCGGCAGGAGTTCGACCGCTCGTTCGCCGAGCCGGTGCGCCGCCACGACGAGGAGCACGTCGAGCTGCTCGCGATCCGGGCCGGCGGCCGCCCGTACGCCCTGCGCCTCGCCCAGACCCAGGGTCTGTACCCGGACCGCCCGGTCACCCCGCTGCCCGGACCCCTGCCCGCGCTGATGGGCCTGGCCGGGTTCGCCGGCACCGTCGTCCCGGTCTACGACGTCGCCGCCCTGCTCGGGCACCCGGTCGCCGACCGCCCGCGCTGGCTCGTCCTCGCGCTCGGCACGCCGCCGCTCGGCCTCGCGTTCCACGAGCTGGACGGGCACGTGCGGGTGGCCGCGGCGGCGATCGTCGCGGAGGACGCGGCCGCGGGTCGGCGGGGCTGCCTGCGCGGCATGGTCGACCTGGACGGCTTCTCCCGCCCGCTCGTCGACGTGTCGGCGACCCGCGCCGTGGTGCACGCGCTGGCCGGGCACACCCCATCCACCGAGGAGGCGGCACCATGATGGCGGGACGTACCTTCGGCGCCAAACTCGCGGCCGGGGTCAGCCTGACCCTGACGCTCACCCTGCTGATGACGGCCACCTCGGTGCTGGCGCTGCGGTACGTGCTGGTCACCAAGGACGAGGTGGTCAAGACGGCGTCGTCCAGCTTGATCGAGTCGCAGACGCTGAACGCGCTGATGGAGCGCCGGATCGGCGACTATCGCGCCTACCTGCTCTCGGGCACCCCCGAGTGGCTGAACACGGTCAACCAGGACCGCACGACCTTCCTGCAGCAGGTCGTCCGGGTGCGGGACACGCTCGACGACTCCGGCGCGTTGAAGTTGCTGGACAACGTCTCGGCCGTGGAGGCCAAGCACGCCGGCGTGATCGAAGAGGTGATCGCCAAGCGCGAGGCGCTCACCTCGCTGAACGACGTCAGCCAGCTGAGGGTCGACGGGGCCAAGGAGGCACGGGAGGCGGTGCAGGCCGCGATCCTCGTCCTGGTCAACCGCATCAAGAAGATCGTCAACGACAAGCGCGCCGAGTCGTCGAGCCGGGCCACCTGGGCGATCATCCTCATCATCGGGCTCAGCTTCATCCTGACCGCTGCCTCGGCCGCGGTGGCCTGGCGGCTCAGCCGCGACCTGCGCCGCGAGGTGGGCGCCGCGGTCGGCCATATCCAGAGCTCGTCGGCGCAGCTCGAGGCGGCCGCGGCCCAGCAGGCGTCCGGCGGGCGCGACCAGTCGAGCGCGATGAACGAGATAACCACGACGATCAGCGAGCTGCTGATCACCTCGAGACAGATCGCGGACAGCGCCCAGCGGGTCTCGAAGGTCGCCGAGGACACCGCGGACGCGGCCCGGTCCGGCGACGCCACCATCGACCAGACCCGGGCCTCGATCACCGCGATCCGCACCCAGGTCGACCAGATCGTGCAGCACATGCTCGCGCTCGGCGAGAAGTCGCAGCAGATCGGGGTGGTCGTCGACCTGGTGTCGGAGCTCGCCGAGCAGACCAACATCCTGGCGATCAACGCGACCATCGAGGCGAGCGGGGCCGGTGAGTGGGGGCGGCGGTTCGCGGTGGTGGCCGAGGAGATCCGCAAGCTCGCCGACCGGACGGCCGGGTCGGCCAAGGAGATCAGGACCCTGATCGAGGACGTACGCGGAGCGGTGAACACCACCGTGATGGCGACCGAGATCGGCGCCAAGGCGGTGGACACGGGCTCGCGGCAGTTCGACGACGCGACCAGCTCCTTCCGGCGCATCGCGCAGCTGGTCGCCACGACCAGCGACGCGACCCGCGAGATCGAGCTGTCCACGAAACAGCAGAGCACGGCGGTGGAGCAGGTCAGCTCGGCCGCTTCCGACACAGCCCGGGCGAGCCGGGAGACCGAGGCGAGCGCCGTGCAGACCAAGCAGACCGCGGCCCACCTGAGCTCGCTCTCCGGCGACCTGCTCGACCTGGTCGGCACCGGGCGGCACTGAGATGGCCGAGGCCCCGGATCCGCTGCGCTATTTCCGGATCGAGGCGCGTGAGCTGGTCGACCAGATCAGCGCGGCCGTCCTCGACCTGGACCAGCAGCCCGGGCCGGACCTGGTGGCGCGGCTGCTGCGGTTCGCGCACACGCTCAAGGGCGCGGCGCGGGTGGTGAAGCAGATCGAGATCGCCGACCGGGCACATGAGTTCGAGGAGCTTCTGGTACCCCACCGCGACGACGCGATCCCGATCGCCGCGGACGAGGTGCGCGAGCTCCTGCGGCTCAACGACGAGATCACCCGGTTCGTCGCCGCGCTCGAGCAGCCGCCTGCTCAGGCTCACATCCCCGCGCAGGCCGAGGCGGCGGTCGAGCCGGCCGCGGAGGGGCCGGCCGAGCGGCACGAGGACGACGAGCCGGCCCCGCGGGCGGTCACCGCCGACCTGGACGAGCTGCTCGGCGCGATCGGCGAGGCCAACGCCCGCATCGCCCCGCTGCGCGAAGGCCGGGACACCCTGGCGCGACTGCATCACGGCGTCGAGGCGCTCGGCGAGCGGCTGCGCTCCGGCCGCGACCCCGCCGACGCCCGCGCCACCGCCCAGCGCCTCGCCTCCGAGCTGGGCGCGCTGGGCCGCCGCTGGACCGACGCGGTCGACCAGGTGGAACGCGAGCTCGACGAGGTGCGCGGCCGCGCCGAGGGCCTGCGCCTGGTCGCGGCCGGCACCATCTTCACCGCCTTGCACCGTGCGGTGCACGACGCCGCCGAGGCCGAGGGCAAGCGGGTGCGCTTCGCCGCGCACGGCGGCGAGACCCGGATGGGCCCCCACCTGCTCACTCAGGTCAACGGCGCGTTCCTGCACGTGGTCCGCAACGCGGTGGTGCATGGCATCGAGCCCGGGCCGCGGCGGCGGGCGGCCGGAAAACCGGCCGAGGGGACGGTCACCGTCGAGGTGGAGCGTCGCGGCCGGTGGGCGCATTTCCGATGTACGGATGACGGCGGCGGTTTCGACCTGACCGCGCTCCGCCGGGCCGCCGAGGCCCGCGGCCTGCTCGCGCCCGGCGCCGAGCCCGGGCCGCAGGAGCTGGTGGAGCTGGTGCTGCACGGCGGGATCAGCACGTCGGGCACGGTGACCGAGGTGGCCGGCCGGGGCATCGGCATGGACGTGGCCCGGGACGTGGCCGCCCAGCTGAACGGGACGGTGTCGGTCGTCAACCGGCCGGGCCGGGGCGCGACCGTCGAGATCGTGGTGCCGCTGACCCTGCTGAGCATGAACGGGCTCCTCGTCGAGGCCGGCGGCACGATCGCGACGATGCCGATGGACGCCGTACGACGCTGCGTGCGGCTGCCCCGCGACGAGGCGGCGACCGCCGTCGCCAGCGGCCGGATCGCACACGAGGGCCAGGTCGTGCCGTTCCTGCCGCTGACCCGCACGCTCACGTACGCCGGCGACTACCCGGTCTGCGCGAGCCAGGTGACCGGCGCGGTCGCCGTGGTGCTCTCCGCCGACGACCGGACCGTCGCGATCGGCGTGGACCGGCTGTCCGGCACCACCACGCTGGTCGCCCGGCCGCTGCCCGAGCTCGCCCCGGCCACGCCGGTGATCGGCAGCGTCTGCATCGACATGGACGGCAACCCGCGGCTCGTGCTGGACGCGCACGGCCTGGTCGCGGCGGCCGGCCGCGACCCGGACGGCGGCGGGCTGCCGCCGGAGGAGTTCGAGTCGCGGCTGCCGATCCTGGTGGTCGACGACTCGCTCACCACCCGGATGCTCGAGCGCAGCATCCTCGAGTCGGCCGGGTACGAGGTCGACCTGGCCGCCTCCGCCGAGGAGGGCCTCGAGATGGCGCACGCCCGCGACTACGGGCTGTTCCTGACCGACATCGACATGCCCGGGCTGAACGGCTTCGAGTTCGTCGAGCGCACCCGGGCCGACCCCGCGCTCGCCGCGGTGCCCGCCATCCTGGTCAGCTCCCGGGCCTCCACCGAGGACCGGCGGCGCGGCGAGGAGGCCGGAGCGGCCGCGTACGTCGTGAAGGGAGAGTTCAACCAGGAGGAACTGCTCGCGCACATCCGGAGGCTGATCCTTTGATGATCCGCGTCCTGCTGGTCGAGGACTCCGCGACGATGCGCGGTCACCTGCGCGAGTCCCTGGCCGCCGACCCCGACCTGCACATCGTCGGTGAGGCGACCGACGGCGGTCAGGCGGTCGAGATGGTCGGCCGGTTGCGGCCGGACGTGGTGACCATGGACATGATGCTGCCGACCATGAGCGGGCTGGTCGCCACCGAGCACATCATGGCCGAGCACCCGACGCCGATCCTGGTGGTCTCCTCGGCCGACCGGCAGGAGCTGTTCAGCACCTACAACGCGCTGGCTGCGGGAGCGGTCGACGTCCTGGAGAAGCCCCGCGGGGACACGAGCGACGCCGACTGGGGGCGGCGGCTCTGCTCGGCCGTACGCCTGGTGTCCCGCATCCGGGTGATCACCCACCCGCGCGCCCGTCTCGACGGGCGGCTCGCCACGCCGGAGCCCCCCGCCGGCCCCCCGTCCGCCGACTCCCTGCGCCTCGTGACGGTCGGCGCCTCCACCGGCGGGCCGCGCGCGCTCAGCGAGCTGCTGCGCACGCTGCCGCTCGGCTTCCGCCCGCCGGTGCTGTGCGTGCAGCACATCGCGGCGAGCGAGCCGTTCGCGGTGGCGTTCTCCGACTGGCTGGGCGGGCAGACCGGGCGCGACGTCAGCTACGCCCGGGACTGGACGCCGATCGAGGCCGTCGCCGGCCGGGTCGTGCTCGCCCCGCCCGACCGTCACCTGCTCGTCCGCGACGGACTGCTGCGGCTGAGCGACATGCCGCCCCGGCACTCCTGCCGCCCCTCGGTGGACGTGCTGTTCGAGTCGGTGGCCGTCGAGCTCGGGCCGGCGGCGGCCGGCTGCCTGCTCACCGGCATGGGCCGGGACGGCGCCGAGGGCCTGCTGGCGATGCGCGCGCGCGGCGCGATGACGTTCGCGCAGGACGAGGCGAGCTGCGTCGTGTACGGCATGCCTCGCGAGGCCGCCATGCTGGGCGCGGCCGCGTCGGTGCTGTCCCCGGCCCGGATGGCAGCCCGGCTCGTCGAGCTGCAGCCCGTCGGAGGCCGCCGATGAGCCACCGGGTGCTGATCGTCGACGACAGCCTGACCGTGCGGATGGACCTGCACGACGCGTTCACGGCGAACGGCTACGCGACGCTGCTGTGCGCCAGCGGCGAGCAGGCGCGGGCCGCGTTCGCCGCCGACGGCTTCGACGCGGCGGTGCTGGACGTGCTGCTGCCCGACGCGGACGGGCTGGAACTGCTCACCGAGCTGCGCCGCACGCCGGGCCGGTCGGGCGTGGTCACCGTGCTGCTGTCCACCGAGGACGAGGTGGCGTCGCGGCTGGCCGGGCTGCGCACCGGCGCCGACGAATACGTGGGCAAGCCGTACGACGCCGCGTACGTGGTGGCCCGGGTACGGCAGCTCCTCGGCGAGGCGCCCACCGTGGCCGAGGACCGGATCACGGTGCTGGTGATCGACGACAGCATGACGTTCCGCGAGCAGATCCGCGACCTGCTCGAGCCGGAGGGCTACGCGGTGGTGACCGCGCCCTCGGGCGAGGAGGGGCTGCGGATCGCCGCCGACCGCCGCCCGCAGGCGATCATCGTGGACGGGGTGATGCCCGGCATCGACGGCGCCACGGTGATCCGGCGGGTGCGCCTCGACCCGGCGCTGCGTGACATCCCGTGCATCCTGATGACCGCCGCCGACGACTACGCCACCGAGCTGCAGATGCTCGACGCGGGCGCCGACGCGTTCGTCCGCAAGCAGCAGAACCTGGCGATCGTGCCGGCCAAGCTCAACGCGGTGCTGCGGCAGAGCGCCGACCAGCTGCCGATCGAGATGACCGGCAGCCTGCACGGGCCCAGCAAGGTGCTCGCGCTGACCCCGGACCGCGACGGGCTGACCGAGCTCGCCGACTCGCTGCGCGCCGAGGGCTACGACGTGGTGGCGGCGCCGCGCATCGAGGATGCCCTGGACCTGCTCGCCGCCCAGCCGGTCGACTGCATCGTGCTCGGGCTCGGCCTCGACGGCGATCTGGGCCGCGACGCCTGCCGCCGGATCAAGGACGTGCCGGTGATTGGCGAGACGCCGGTGGTGATGACCGGCGAGAACGACGACGACATGCTCGCCTGCCTCGCGGCGGGCGCCGACGACTACGTGCGCTCGGGTTCGGGCGCGGAGGCGTTGCGGGCGCACGTCCGTACGCAGATCAGGCGCAAGCAATCGCACGACGAGAGCCGGCGCATTCGCGAGGAGCTGATGCGCCGCGAGTTGGACGCGGCCGAGGAGCGCGCGGCGCGGCAGCTGGCCGAGACCCGGGCGGCGCTGGTCGAGGAGCTGGAGTGGCGCAACCGAGAGCTGGAGGCGTTCTCCGGCTCGGTCTCGCACGACCTGCGCGGGCCGCTGCAGGTGATCAGCAGCTTCGCCGAGCACATGCTCGACGACGAGGACGACCCGCTCAGCCCCGAGGCGCGCCGCCGGCTCGGCCGGATCCAGGCCGCGGCCGGGCGGATGGCCGACCTGGTGGAGTCGCTGCTGATCCTGGCCCGGGCCAGTCGCGGGCAGCTGCGCCGCGAGTCGTTCGACCTGACCGCGACGGCGTGGCAGGTGGTCGGCGAGGTCGAGGCGCGCGACCCCTCCCGCCGGGTGGCGTTCCACGTGCAGGACGGCATGACCGCGGACGCCGACGAAGGCCTGGTCCGGGTGATCCTGGAGAACCTGGTCAACAACGCGGTCAAGTTCACCGGCAAGGTCGCGACGCCGGCCGTCGAGATCGGGGCGTCGGGCGAGCGGTTCTTCGTACGCGACAACGGGGCCGGGTTCCCCGCCGGGAAGGCGGGCGAGCTGTTCCGCCCGTTCGCGCGGCTGCACAGCGCCGATGAGTTCCCGGGCACCGGGATCGGGCTGACCACCGTGCACCGGGCGGTCGAGCGGCACGGCGGGGAGATCTGGGCCGACGGTGAGAACGGCAGCGGGGCGACTTTCTGGTTCACGCTGCCGCCGGCGGCCGACGCCACGCCGCCCGCGGACAGGCGCGGGCAGGCGCGGCGGCGCGGCTGAATCTCAGGGGATGTAGGCGAGGCCGTCCGAGACCACTGTCGGGCGTCCGCTGGTGCCGGCCACCACGACCATGACGGTGTGCTTGCCCGGGGTCAGCGTGCGCGTCCAGAGGGCCTGCCGGTAGGCCGTGGCCGACTGCTTGGTGTCGATCGTGGCCAGCTTCCTGCCGTCCAGATAGATGTGGGCCTTTCCGGTCTTGGCGCCCCGCGAGAAGAGCAAGGCGACGGACCGCCCGCTGAAGGCGTACGAAAGCTTGGTGTTCGCCTTTGTCGCCGCCAGCGCCTTGCCGCTCAGATAGGCCGAGCCCGTGCGCGTGCTCCACGTCCCGGTGCGCTTGGCGGAGGTCTCGGCGGTCAGCACGGTCTTGCGCTGGACCGTGGCCGTGCGCGCGTTGCCCGAGTAATCCTTCGCGGTCACTGTAAAGGTGGTGGCCGCGCCGGGCCGCATGCCCGTGTTCCACGACGTCGAGGTCGGCGAGACGCCGGCTTTGGTGGGAGCGGTGAAAGCGAGCGACGAAACTTTCACGTTGTCGGCGGCGCGGTAGGCGACGATCACCGGCGCGTAGGTGGTGCTGTAGGCGCCGCCGCGCAACGCGACGGCGGGAGCGACCAAGGTGGGCGCGGTGGCATCGGCGACCACCTTGGTCGCGCTGGTCGTCGCCGTCGCGCCCGAGATGTGTACGGCGCGGATCGCGATCGTATGAGTCCCGGCCGTCAGCGTGATCGCGGCGCTGCGGGCGCTCGCCGGCGCGGTCTTGGCCACCTTGCCGTCGACGAGCACCTCGAACCGCGCCAGGTATTCCGAGGGCGTTCCGACCTGCCAGTTGGCGGTCACCGCCGTACGCGTGTAATAGACGCCGCTCACGGCGGAGCCGCCGCCGAAGGTCCTGGCCGTCAGGCCGGAGACCACGTTGAGCGCGAGCGCGCGGATCGACGGGAGGCGGGCGTAGAGGTTGTTGCCCGGGCATTCGGTGCTGACGCCGTCGCGGTGCCCCGAGACCCGCTGGAACGTGACGACCTGGCCCTGCTTGAACTTGCCGTCCGGCGCGCCCTCGGTGAGCTGCGCGGTCGTGTTCGGGTTGTGGCCGTAGGCGCCCAGCCGGGCCGCGGCGACCTGCGCGATCGTCAGCTCGGCGGCCGGCGGCGACGCCGCGGTGCTGTAGTTGCCGAGCACCGCGATGCCGGCCGAGTTGGTGTTGAAGCCGTAGGTGTGCGCGCCGATGACCGCGTTGGTGACCCCGCCCTTGCGGCCCTCGAAGAGCGTGCCGCACTTGTCGACCAGGAAGTTGTAGCCGATGTCGGACCAGCCGTTGCTCTTCACGTGGTAGCTCTGGATCGCCCGCACGATCTTCGGCGAGTCCGCGCACGAGTAATCGTTGGTCTCGGCGGTGTGGTGCACGAAGAGCACGCGCACCTCGGAGGCGACGCTGATCGGATCGGTGACGAGACGCTCGTCGGCCGACCATTGGGCGCGGCTGACGTAGTTCGGTAGCGGGGTGGCCAGCGCCGCGGTCGAGGTGGGCGTCGGCAGCGCCGTTGTGGGCTTCGTGGCCGACGCGGTCGTTGGCAGCGTCGTCGTGGTCGTGGCGGTCGTCGGCGCCGTCGTGGCGGCGGTCCCGGTCGCGGTGGCGTCGGTCGTCGGCGCCGTCGTCTCCGGGCTGGTGGCTTCCGGGCTGGTGGCTTCCGGGCTGGTGGCTTCCGGGCTGGGCGTCGGCGTCGCGGTCGGCTCGTCCGAAGGCGTCTCCGACACGCCCGGGTCGGGCTCGCCGCCGCCGCGGCCACCCTTCTCACCCGGGTCGACGAGGTCGAGGCGCAGCCCCCGGGGGAGCTTCCCGCCGGCGATCCGGGCCGCCACACCGTCCGAGGGGCCGACCCACATCGGCTCGGTGGCGCCGCGCCCGCCCTCGGAGCCGTCGGCGCCGCCCTCACCGGTCTCGAGGGTCTGCCAGGCGGTCCATTTTCCGGTGGCGACGCTGTGGGTGCGTACCTCGACGGCCCCGCGCGGCGCGGCCTTCGGGTCGGTCCAGCTGATCCCGAGGAGGCTGAACCGCTCGGTCGAGCGCTGCGGGACGTCGACCGACTCGGCCTTGTCGTCGGCGGGCGCGATGTCGAGCGTGTCGACCTGCGCCTCGATCTCGGGCGCCGGCGGGTTCGGGTCGGGCGCCAGCACGGTCACTCCCGATGCCGCCTCCGGCGTCGCCGACGGCCAGGCGATCACCACCGTCGCGCCGCCCGCGGCAAGCACCGCCACGCTCGCACCGATACCCACAGCCAAACGCCGATTCACGCCGGTCCCCCTCCGCAGCCGCGCGGAAGAATAGCGGCAAGTCGATCTTCGAGCCGTCCCGCCCCCTCGCTAACGGATCTAGGACAGCGCGGCGAGGCTTTCAGGAGTGCACTGGACGGCATGTTCGAAGTGCGCTTCTTCACCGAGCTGCATCCGCCGGACGAGTCCGTGGTGCTGCGCGCCGCCGCCGACGGCTGGCAGGACCGGCCGGGCTCGTACACCGGCGGGGCGTGGCAGTTCGCCGTGGCCGACGACACCGACCGGTTCGAGTTCAAGTTCGTGCTGGACGGCACCTGGATGGACGGGCCCAATCTGGTCGTCCGCCCGGCCGACGGCGGACCGTTCGACTACGACGACCGGGACGTCCGCTTCGACCCCATGCCGGCCGTGGTCACCGAGAACGGGCGCGTGCAGCAGCTGTTCTTCCGGCCCGCGCTCGACGAGCGGCACACGTACGACGTCATCGTGGTCGGCTCGGGCATGGGCGGCGGGCTGCTCGCCGACCAGCTCAGCGACGCCGGCGCCGACGTGCTGGTGCTGGAGGCCGGGTCGTACCTGTTCCCGACCCACGTCGCCAACCTGCCCCGCCGGCTGCGGATCGGTAAGTTCGACAAACACGTCTGGGGCCTCTACCCGGACTTCAGCTTCGCGAACTACGTGAACGCGCCCGGCTCGCTCTTCGCCGGCGCCCAGGCGTTCAACCTCGGTGGACGCACGGTGTTCTGGGGCGGGCTGATCCCGCGGATGGGCGCGTGGGAACTGGCCGGCTGGCCCCAGCCGGTCCGCGAGTACCTGCTGAGCACCGGGTACCGGCTCGCCGAGGACGCCCTCAACCGCAACGGCCCCCTCGGCTCGACGTTCCAGCAGGACGTCAAGCAGCGGCTGGCCACGCTGCTGCCCGACTACGACCACCTCGACGCGCCGGTGGCGGTGCAGTACGAGGGCTACACGCCGCTGTCGATCCCGGGCGGCATGTTCTCCACCGCCGACCTGCTCACCGAGGACCGCCTGCTCGGGGCGCCCACCGTCAACCTCAACCACGCCGTCCAGCGGGTGCTCGTCGAGGGCTCGCGGGCCACCGGCGTCGAGTGCTACGACCTGCTCGCCCGGCAGCCGCGCACGTACCGGGCCCGCCAGGTCGTGCTCTGCGCCGGCACCATCGAATCAGCCAAGATCGCATTGCAGTCCGGCCTCGACGACCCCGGCGGCCTCATCGGCCGGGGCATCACCGACCATCCGATCCTCTACACGCATTTCTCGATCCCGGCCGGATCACCGTGGGCGCCGGCCCGGTCGTCGGCGAAGGTGTGGTCGCGGCACCGGGACACCACGGTCGCCGACCATCCGTACAACGTTGTGCTCGAATTGGGCGCCGACTTCAACCAGGGTCGCTACATCGACCCCGACAACCTGCGCCGGCACCGCGAGGAGAAGGGCGACGCCACCCTCGGCGAGATCGTCTTCCTGTTCCACGCCCCGCTCGTGGCCGGCAACCGGGTCGAGCTGACCGGTCCGCCGCACCTCCCGGTGCGGGTCGACGTCCAGCCCTATCCGATCGGCGACGCCCTGCGGGACGAGGTGCGCGGCCTCGGAAAGCACGTCCTGGACGGCTTCGGCGCCCAGCCGATCGCCGGCGAGAACCTCGACCTGACCACCGCGCGGCTGGGCGGCGTGGCCCACGAGGTGGGCACCCTGCGGATGGCTGCCGGCACGCTCGGCGTGGTCGACGCCGACCTGCGTTTCGTCGCCTACGACAACCTGTACGCCTGCGACAACTCGGTCTTCCCGACCTCCCCGGCGGCCAACCCGACGCTGACCCTGGCGGCGCTGAGCCTCCGCCTGGCCCGCCACCTCACGGGAACGTGACCGAGTCAGTCCAGAACGAGGATGACGTAGTCGACGTCGGCGTGGCGGGTCTCGACCACCCTGAAACCGCATCGCTCGAGCAGGCGCCGCGAAGCGGTGTTCCCGACGTCCGTGTCCGCGTACAGCGGCCGCGTCACCTCCAGCGACAGGAATTGCCGCAGGGCCGCCGTTCCCACCCCTCGTCCCCAGAAATCGCTGCCCAGCCAATAGCCGACGGTCCGGTGGTCGTCCTGCCACCACGACACGACGTAGCCGGCCACGGCGTCGCCGGCGCAGATCGTGCGGGCCAGGACCGTGGCGTCGCCGAGGATGCGGTTGCGCCAATGGGCGTAGAACTCGGGCTTCGAGCGCGGCGGAACATTGGCGCGGGCGATGGCCGAGCGGTCGTTGGCCTGGGCGTAGAAGACGTCGAGGTCGGCTGTGTCCACCGCCCTCAGGGTCACTCCGTTCCGAACCATGGCTCGCACCCTTCGAAGCCGGTGACCGTGACGTCGGCGCCGGGCCAGGCCGTCAGGCGGAGATGCTGCAACTCGACGACGTCGCCGCCGGTGTCGACGATGCGGCTGATGCCGTTGTCGACATAGCCCACCCGGCGGGAGACGCCCAAGGACGCGGCGTTCGCGAAGGTGGCCGAGCTTATCGCCGCCGTCGCGCCGAGCGTGTCGAAAGCGAAGGCCAAGGCCGCCGTACGCATTTGCACGCCGAGCCCTCGTCCGCGGGCGGAAGGCACCAGCCACGACGCCGAGTCGACCGTGCGCAAGGCTGGGAAGTTCTCGCCTTCGAGGGTTTGCACCCCGATCAATGTGTCCTCGAAGAGAACCGCGAGGTGCAGTTCCCACGACATGGGGTCCCAGGTGCCCCACGCTTTCCAGTACCCCATGCGGAGCAGCCGCCGCTCGTTCTCGATGGGCGATTGCGAAGGAAACAGTGCCAGCCGCGGGTCGTGCCCCACGTCGGGTGGCAGAACCGCGCACAGATACGGCAGATCCGCCTCGCGTACGGCTCGCAGGAGCACGTCGCGATGGCGGATCCGCAGATCGAAGAGTGGCCACATAGAAGGCTGTATAGCCGATCGCCGGCCGCCAGGGGCAAGAAGGCGGCCGGCGATCGGGGCTTTTACTCCGCGCCCAGGGCGACCACGGGGCTGACCTTGGCCGCGCGCCGCGCGGGCAGGACGCCGGCGGCCGCGGTGAGCAGCACGAGGATCGCGAAGACCAGCGCCAGCTGAGCGATGGGCAGGGTGAGCGGCGCGTTGACGCCCAGTGCCTGGACGGCCAGCCACGCGTACGGGACGCCGAGCACCAGGCCGAGGCCGGCGCCGATGACCCCGTAGAGGGCGGATTCCGTGGTGAGCATGGTGCGCAGCGCACCCTGGGAGAGGCCGACTGCCCGCAGCAGGCCCGACTCGCGGACCCGCTCGACGACCGACAGGGCCGTGGTGGTGCCGACGCCGACGACCGCGATGAGCACCGTCAGTCCGATGAGGCCGAGGGCGATCGCGAGCAGCACGGTCAGCTCCTTGTTGATCTCGTCGCGCTGGTCGGCGAGGACCGCGATGGCCCACGGCCGGCCGCCGATGGCGTCGCTGAGGGCCTTCCGGCCGTCGGTGCGGCCCTTCTCCCCCGTGACCGCGGCGTCGGCGAGCAGGCCGCTGTACGAGGCGGGGGCGCCGAGCTTGGTGAGATCGCCGGGTTCGAGGACCATGGCCGCGCCGAGCGGCGCCGAGTCGGGCAGCTTGGCGGCGACGGTCAGCGGCACTGTGCGCTTCCCCTGCGAGACCGTCAGCGAATCCCCGACCGAAAGACCGGTCATATCGGACATGAACCCGGAGATGACCACGCGACCGGGCCCCAGGGAAGAGAGCTTGCCGGCCACCACGTCGAGCTTGCCCAGCCGGGGCACGGCCGAGAAGGACACGTCCACCGCGTCCAGGTCGCTCTCGTTGCCGGCGACCTTCACCGAGAGCCGCCGGTAGGGCGCCACATGCGACAGTTCGCGCCGTCCCTGCAGCTGACGCACCGTGTCCGCGCCGATCAGCGTGTCGTTGGTGGTCATCTCGAAGTCGGCCGGCGACGACGAGTTGCTCTCCCGCTCGGCGAGTATGCGAATCGACGCCCCGCCCACCAGCGTGCCGGCGATCAGCGTGACCCCGAGCGCCACGACGACCGAGACCGCGGCCGCCCGGCGGGGCGCCCCGCCCACTCCCCCGGCCGCGAGCCGCCCGACCGGGCCCGAACGCCGGATCGGCGCGCCCAGGATGAACAGCACCGGGCGCACCAGCACCGGGCCGAGCGCGATCAGCGCCAGGTAGGCGAGACCGCCGGAGGCCACGATCGCGAGCAGGTTGACGCTCGGGTCGTAGTTCTTGGGGTCGCGGCCCGGCAGGTTCCGGACCACGAAGGCGGCCAGCAGACCGGCCCCGATCACCAGCAGCACGCCGGCGACCCAGCGCAGCTTGCCGATGTCGCGACGGCTGCCGGTGACCCCGGCGCCGCGCAGCGCCTCCAGCGGCGACACCTTGCCGGCGGTGAAGGCCGGCGCCACCACGGCGATGACCGTCACGACGACCGCGAGCAGCACGGTCAGCAGGGCCGGCATGATCGGCAGGCCGGGCGAGGCGATGTCCGGCCCGAACGCGGCGGCGATCCGCGGCAGGAGGTGGCCGGCGCCGAGCGCGAGCAGCACGCCGGTCAGGCCGGTGGCCAGCCCGGTCAGCAAGCCCTCGAAGGCGAGCGACCAGGTGATGCCGCCCCGGCCCGCGCCGACCGCGCGCAGCAGCGCCAGCTGCCGCATCCGCTGGGCGAAGACGATCCGGAAGGTCGAGGCCGCGACCAGCCCGGCCGCGACGACCGCGATGGCCACGAACAGCGCGATCACCTCGAAGACGCTGTCCACGTCGTTGACCTTCTGCCGCGCCTCCTCGAGTCGCACGTCGCTTCCGGCCGCGACCTGCGGTCGCTCACCGTCCTTCACCGTCGTGGTTCCGCTCGCGACGATTGTTTCGATCTGCTTGCGTACGCCGCCGGCGTCGGCGCCCGCGGCCAGCCGCACGTCGATCTGGTTGAGCAGGTTCGAGCCGCTCATCGCCGAAACGGCGGGCAATGACGCGTACGCCTGAAAACCGTAGTCATCGCGGCCGGTGACCACGCCGACCACCGTGAGCGTCGACGGCGCCAGGGGTTTTCCGTCCTCGTCGTAGCGCAGGGAGACTTTCGCGGTCGAGCCCACCTTGAGCCCGAGCCGCTCGACCGTGCGCGGCGTGACCACGATCTCGTCCGGCCCCTTCGGCAGCCGCCCGGAGGTCAGCTGGGTGATCGCGAGGGGACCGGCCGACGAGTCGGCGGAGATCTGGAGGTACTCGTTGCCGACCTGGCCGCCGGTGTCGACACGTCCGGCCGTCTCGGCCACTCCCGGGATCTTGCCGATCGCGGCGAGCTCCCCGGTGGTGACCGTGCCCTGGCGGACCACCAGGCCGACCGCCTCGGGCGTGCCGCTGAGCCCGTCGAGCACGCTGCGCTCGGTGATCTGCTGGGCGAGCACGGTGGCGTAGACGACGAACGACGCGACCAGCACGGCGAGGCCGGTCAGCAGCAGCCGGGCGGGCCGGCGGGCGACCCCGCGCAGCTGGGTGCGAAGAACCGCGCTCACCGCTGCGCCGCCAGGGACTGCAGGGCCGCGGTGACCGAAGCGTGGTCGGGGTGGTCGATCTCGCCGGCGACCTTGCCGTCGGCGAGCAGCACGACCCGGTCGGCGTACGCGGCGGCGCCCGGGTCGTGGGTGACCATCACGACGGTCTGGCCGAGCTCGCGCACCGAGTTGCGCAGGAACAACAGCACCTCGGCGCCCGAGCGGGAGTCGAGGTTGCCGGTGGGCTCGTCGGCGAAGACCACCTCGGGGCGGGAGACGAGCGCGCGGGCGACGGCGACGCGCTGCTGCTGGCCGCCGGAGAGCTCGCTGGGCCGGTGGCTGAGCCGGCCGGTGATGCCGAGCGACTCGGTGAGGTGCCCGAACAGGTGCCGGTCGGGCTTGCGGCCGGCGAGCTCGAGCGGGAGCAGGATGTTCTGCTCGGCGGTGAGTTGCGGCAGCAGGTTGAACGACTGGAAGATGAAGCCGATCCGCTCGCGGCGCACCTTGGTGAGCACCCGGTCGCTCTGCCGGGTCAGGTCGGTGCCGCCGAGCAGGGCCTGGCCCGAGGTTGCCGTGTCGAGGCCGGCAAGGCAGTGCATCAGCGTCGACTTGCCGGAGCCGGACGCGCCCATGATCGCGGTGAACTGGGCGCGGGTGAAGCCGACGGTCACCCCGTCCAGCGCGCGTACAGCCGTGTCGCCGCTGCCGTAGACCTTCACCAGGTCGACGGCTGCGACCGCGGCGAGGGCGTCCTGCTCGGCCGGTGGGTACTGGGTCTGCATCTTCGCTCCTTATTTGAAAGACGGGACGAAGTCTGGGGGCAGCCGGTCCGGTGGCACATCGGCCGCCGGTCAGGGATCTCCCAGGTTCGGGGATCTGTCTTTCGGCCGATGGGGAGCGCCTGACCTGCCATTACGCTGGGTCACAATGCAGACCAACCCGAACCGGATCATCCTGCTGCGCCTCGGCCAGGCGGGCGCCCTCATCGTGCTCGCCTTCCTCGGCCTGTTCGACGTGGCGCAGGGCCGCCTGCTGACCCAGTCCGGCTGGGAGGTCCTGGGCCTGATCCGGATCCTGCTGGCGATCGGCGCGGCCGCGATCTGGCTGCCCGCCCACCAGCAGAACTCGAGGTCGCTGGCCAAGGCGACGATCTGGCTGAGCCTCACGTCCATCGTGGTCACCTTCGTCGTGGCGGTCTCCCACCCCGAGTACGGCAGCTGGGGCCTGGCCGAGTCGCTGGCGCTGCTCGGGGTGCTGTTCGTGGTGGCGCGCCGGGCCCATCCCGGCTGGGCGGTCGGCGCGGTGATCAGCGCGGGCGCGGCGGTGAGCTTCCTGCCGTTGCGCGGCGGCCAGTCGTCCGAGTTCGTGATCTTCGGCCTGATCCAGGCGCTGGCCGCGGCCGCGGCCACCGGGCTGGGCGTCTACCTGCGCCTGGTGGAGAGCTCCCGGCAGCGTGCCGTCGACGCCGTACGGGCGGAGCAGCGCGCCGAGTTCGCGCGTGACCTGCACGACTTCATCGCCCACCACGTCACCGGCATCGTGGTGCAGGCGCAGGGCGCGAAGTTCATCGCCGAGCAGGACCCGCAGCGCGTGCTGAAGGCGCTCGACCAGATCGAGCAGGCCGGCGCCGAGACGATGGCGTCGATGCGCCGGATGGTCGGCGTGCTGCGCGATCCCGAGTCCAAGCCCGACGCGCCGCTCGCCCCGGTCGCCGGCGTGCACGACCTCGGGCCGCTGCTCGAGCAGTTCACGGCGGCCGGCGGCCCGGTCGGCCGGCTGCATCTGGACGGCACGATCGACGGGATCCCGGTGGAGGTGTCGACCTCGGCGTACCGGGTGGTGATGGAGGCCCTCACCAACATCCGGCAGCACGCGACCGGCGCCCGGGTGGCCGACGTGTGGGTGCGGCGCACCCCCGAGTGGCTGCTGGTACGGGTCGCGAACGACGGCACGGCACGTCCGGCCGGCCCCCGCGAGCGCTCGGGGTACGGTCTCGTGGGCCTGACCGAACGGGTCCGCGCGGTCGGCGGCCGCCTCACGGCCGGGCCCGGCATCGAGGGCGGCTGGGTGGTCGACGTCGCGTTCCCGCTGAACGTGAAGGTGGTCCAGTGATACAGGTGCTGATCGCGGACGACCAGGCCATGGTCCGCACCGGCTTCGGAATGATCATCGGCGCGCAGCCCGACATGGAGGTGATCGGCGAGGCCGCCGACGGCGTCGAGGCCGTGGCGCTCGCCCGCAAGCTCAAACCGGACGTGGCCCTGCTCGACATCCGCATGCCCAAGATGGACGGCCTCGAGGCGCTGCGCCTGCTCGCCGGCCCCGGCGTCGCCGACCCGGTGAAGGTGGTCGTGGTGACCACGTTCGACCTGGACGAGTACGTGCACCAGGCGCTGCGCAACGGCGCGGCCGGCTTCCTGCTCAAGGACTCGGGCCCGGCGCTGCTGGTCGAGGCCGTGCGGGCCGCGGTCTCGGGCGACGCCCTGATCAGCCCGAAGATCACGGTGCGGCTGCTCGAGCACCTCTCGCTGCCGAAGCCGGTCACCGACGACGGCGGGCTGTCGCCCCGCGAGCTCGACGTGGTGAAGCTGGTCGCGCGGGGCCTGACCAACGCCGAGATCGCCGCCGAGCTGTTCATCTCGATCGGGACGGTGAAGACGCACCTCGGGAGCGTGCAGACCAAGCTGGGCGCGCGGGGCCGGGTCGAGATCGCCGCCTGGGCCTGGGAACGCCGCCTCGTCGGCTGAGCCGGCCCGTCGGCTGAGCCGGCCCGTCCGCTGAGCCGGCCCGAATGCTAAGCGCCGGAGAGCACCCGTGCCTCGGTGCGGCCGGTCGCGGTGCCCGACTTCTGGACCACGACGAGGTCGAGGCGGCCGTCGCCGTTCCAGTCGGCGAGCGAGAGGTCGCTGCGGGCGTCGGCCGGGCCGAGCGCGGTGGCGGTCTTCTTCAGGTCGCGGCCGAAGTTCGCCGCGCCGTCCAGGACCCGGATCTCGGTCTTGCGGCTCTTCGTGCCGGACTTCTGCACGTCGACCAGGTCGAGGCGGCCGTCGCCGTTCCAGTCGGCGACCGAAAGGTCGTGCCGGGCGTCGGCGGGCCCGAGCGCGGTGGCGGTGTGCTGCAGCTCGCGCTGGAAGGCCGCCGCGCCGTCCAGGATCTGGACCTCGGTCTTCCCGCTGGCCGTGTCGGACCGGTAGACGACGATCAGGTCGGGCACGTTGTCGCCGTTCACATCGGCGACCGACATGTCGTGCCGGTCGTCGGTCGGTGCGAGCGCGGTGGCGGTCTGCAGCAGGAAGGTCTGGAAGCTGGTCGCGCCGTCGAGGATGCGCAGTTCGGTGCGGCCGCTCGCGGTGCCCGACTTCTGGATCGCCACCAGGTCGAGCCGGCCGTCGTCGTTCCAGTCGGCCATCGTGTACGCGTTCGTGTGCGGGGCGGCCTCAACGCCCAGCGGGGTGGCCGTCCGCAGCAGCAGGCGCTGGAAGCTGGAGTCGGCGCCGGGGATGCTGGGTTTCCCGTCGAGGATCGAGACCTCGGTCCGGCCCGTCGTGGTCGCCGAGTGCTGCACCACGATCAGATCGGGGCGGCGATCGCCGTTCCAGTCGGCGACGCTGACGTCGTGCCGGTCGCCGGTCGGCCCCCACCCGGTGGCCGCGGCCATCAGGACGTTCTGGAACGGCCCGGCCGGCTTCGGCTTCGCCGGCGTCGCGGCGCCGGGCTCGGCCGTCCGGCTCCACAGGTACGCCACGATGAGCGACGCGTCGTGGATCTCCGGCCCGTACGCCTCCGGAAAGGCCGATCCTTGGACGCGCTGGCAGATCTGCCCGATGTCGCCGAACATCCAGCCGTCGCCGGTGTGCTTGCGGAGCATCGCGCTGAGGAACGCCTGGGTGGTGTAGCGGGGATCGGTGAGCTGGCCGGGCTGCCCCCAGCCCTTGGACGGCCGCTGCTGGAAGAGCCCGAGGCTGTCGTGGTCGACCGCGACGGTGTAGTTGTGCAGGCTGCTCTCGGCGATGGCCACGGTCACCGCGATCACCGCGGCCCGCGGGTTCAGGTTGCGCGCCTGGACGTTGGCCACGATCGCCCGCGCGCAGGAGATGCTGTAGCCGGTCACCGAGCGTCCCAGCCGCCGGCCGGACATCGCCGGCCGCAGGGCGGAGGCGATCGCGTTGTCGGCCGATGCCGGGCCGTCGGGCTGGCACGGACCGTACGGGATGGCCGCATGTGCCGGGGCGGCCAGGCCGAGCGCGCCGGCCACGATCGTCGCGACCAGGAGCATCGCGGCCCTACGCGGCATCTGTCGTTCCCCCCGATCGGATCCCCGGACCTTAGAACCTGCCACACGCCGCGCGGCTCCGGAAGATGCGTTCGGCTGACAGCTGGCTGAGAGAAGACGAGCCGGCGGTGAACGAGCTGCTGCAGCATCTGTACGGAATTTGGCCGATTGTCGCGTTGGGAGATCGACACGTCACTCAGCGTTCAGCAAAGTGGCACACTATTACTTCTTCTCAGCGAATGTAGGTTCCGCTGATCTCCCTTACGCTCGAAACATCAGCGGATTCGATGCTCCCGTGACGGTGATCATCTCGATCTGGGTGATCATCTCTTTCCTGCTGCTGCCGGCCGGCTCGTTCCGCTACTGGACGGCAGCTTTCATCGCCGTTCTCCTCGTGGTCGGGGTCGGCGATTACATCCCCGTCCGTACCCTTCTCACCGCACTCCTCGCGCTGCACGTGGTCTTTGTCGTGCCCGCCGCGGCGCGCAGCAATCAGCGGCGCCACCTCGCGATGGGGCTCGTCTCGGCGGTCCTGCTGGCGTGGCTGGTGATCGCGGGCGGCATCCGGTACTGGCTGCCCGCGCTGATCGTCGCCGTCCTGGTGGTGCCGTTCGGGGTTCCCCTGCTCTGGCGCCGAGCGCGGCGAACCGGCTTCGAGGTGCGCATCTGGCCGCAGCGGCGCGCTCCCGGCGATCCTCGGCCGCCGCTCTCGGCGCAGCGCCCCACCGGAACGACACCGCCGGCCGACAGCGCGGCGCACCGGCCCGCCGGAACGACAGCGCCGACCGATGGCTCGGCGCAGCGCCCCACCGGAACGATACCGTCGGGCGATGGCTCGGCGCGGCGATCCGCCGGGGCGGCGCCATCGGCTGACGGACCGGGCGGTGGCGCGCCGGCTTCCGGGGCGCCCTCGTCCGGCAAAGGGCGTCGTCCCCATCGGCCCGTGCTTCCCGCGCAGGGCGGCAGCCGGCGGTCACGGCAGCCCGGCGCCGAGGAGAATCAGCCGCCGGCCAGCGACGAGCCCCGCGCGGGCGAGAAACCCCCGACCGGCGGCGCGGGAGCCGAGCCACCGCCCACGGCCGGCGGCAACCAGCCGCCCGGGCCGCCTCCGCCGCCCACGGCGCGCAACACCGGCTCATTCCCGCCCGGGCAACGACCCGACCGCCGCCCGGCCGCCCAGCCCCGCCCGCCACGCCGGCGCAAACCGCCCGCCTCGTCTTGAGCCACCCGCCACGCCTTGAGCCACCCGCCACGCCTTGAGCCACCCGCCACGCCTTGAGCCACCCGCCACGCCTTGAGCCGCCCGCCACGTTGCGAGCCGCCCGTCTCGTTGCGAGGTGCCCGGCTCGTCGTGAGCCGCCCGTCTCGTTGCGAGGTGCCCGGCTCGTCGTGAGCCGCCCGTCTCGTTGCGAGCCGCCCGTCTCGTTGCGAGCCGCCCGTCTCGTCGTGAGCCGCGCGTCGGTCAGAGGGTGATCCAGTACCGCCGCACTCGGTCGTCGCCCGAGCCGCGCTCGTCCTCGAACACGCCGCCCGCCTTCTCGATCGTGCGAGCCGACGCGACGTTCGCGAGCCGGCACGTGATCAGCACCCGCGGAAGCTCCAGCCGTCGCGCCTGCTCGAGCATCAGCCCGAGCGCCCAGCTGGCGAGCCCCTTGCGCCGTTCCGAGGGCCGCACCCCGTACCCGATGTGCCCGCCCACGTTGATCAGGAAGTGGTTGAGCCCGTGCCGCAGCGAGATCGCCCCGAGGACGCGGTCCCCCTCGACCATCCATCGGTGGGTGCAGTGCACCCAGTCCCGGGCCGGCGGCACCGCCAGGTCTTCCTCCGCGTGCAGCCGCCGCACCCACTTCGCGAACCCGTCGGCCGAGTCGTGGTCGTCGTGCGGCCGCATGCCGGCGCCGTCCTGGTGGACGCCACGCCCCCACTCGTCCCGCGACTCGAGCCACGCGGCGTGCAGGCGGGTCGTAGGGGTGATCAGCTCGGGCATGCCCTCACGGTAGCGGCGCGCGTGAGCGAGATTCCCGCACGGGGTGGTGATTGACCAGGCGTCGGTCGCCCGAACGCGGCCCGGTCGTGCTAGGTTGGGCCCCGTTGCAGTTTTGGTCTCCTTGGACGTTTCGACGCCTGGTGGGTCTCCGAGCCCGTCAGGCGTTTTTTGTTACGTCAGCACATCCGGATTCTCCGGGGCGATCAATACCGCGATCCGAGGCGTCGCAAGGTGCGGCGTCTCACGATTCCGCAGGGAGAAGAAATGGCCACCGGTACGGTCAAGTGGTTCAACGGGGACAAGGGATTCGGCTTCATCACGCAGGACGACGGCGGCGCTGACGTGTTCGCGCACTTCTCCGCCATCGCAACCTCCGGGTTCCGCACCCTCGAGGAGAACCAGCGCGTCGAGTTCGACGTCGCGCAGGGCGCCAAGGGCCTCCAGGCGGAGAACATCCGTCCGCTCTGATGAAAAACGGCTCGGCGGCCTCCGCGAGGGCGTTGCCGGGCTTAGGTGACGGCCGGTCGGCCTAGGTTGTAGATCCGCGACATCCGCGTGATCTCCCGGGGCGGCCGGCCGTCTCCATGTGCGGTCACTGAGCGGCGGCGAGGGCCAGCAGCCGCTGCACCTGGGCCTGCCGTCGCCGGGTGACGGTCGTGGCCAGGGCCTTCGCGGGCGGGTAGGCGCCGCCGGATTCCTCCATGCGCGACGTCTCGACGCAGTTGCCGAGATGGCCCAGGAGCAGGCTCACCGCCGTACGATCGAAAACCGGGCCGGATGACGCCGAGCGCAACTCTTCGATGTCGGCCGCCCGCAGGGCATGAAGGTCGCCGTGGCCCGCGTGCGCTCCCGCGGAGGGATCCGCCGTCAAAGGTTGCTGCCAGCCGAGCAGCCAGCGCTGCATCGTGCCCGACTCGTCCTTCCACTGCGCGCGCAACTCGGTCGACACGTCGCGGATCCGCGCGTCGGCGGCGCGCCCGGCCGTCAGCGCCGCCGCCTGGTCGCCCTCGACGATCTGTGCCAGGGCCATTTGCAGGAACATCACGTCGGTGGCATTGAAGGCGGGCGCGGGGGCGGTCGCCGGCTGCTCCGGGGAGCAGCCGGCGACCAGCGCCAGGATCAGCGCGAGGCGGATCAGATGGCTAGCCACAGGGCGGGCACGTTGGGCGGCTCCCATCCGGCGATGGCGGTGTGCGCCTGCCGGCAGCGGTAGGAGACGCCGTTGTAGGTGACCACGGCGCCCACGGCGTAGGACGTCCCGGCCTTCCACGTCCCACTCGGCGCGGTCGTCGGCGGGGCGGTGGTCGGCGCGGTGGTGGGCCTGGTGGTCGGCGGCGTGGTGGGCGGCGTGGTGGGCGTGGTGCTGCCGCCGCCGATGTTCACGTCCACACAGGAGTAGAAGGCGTTGATCGTGTCGGCGATGTTCCAGCGGGCGAGGATGGTCTGCCTGCCGCTGAAGCTTCCCATGCTGACGGTGTGCTGTTTGGTGGCGCCGGGTTGCGCGCCGCCGTCGTTGAAGGACGCCAGCAGCGTGTTGCCGATGAAGTACTCCCACGTGCTGGTCGAGTGCCGCGCGGTGAGGACCCAGTTGAAGGTGACGGTCCGGCCGACGCCGGCGACCGGCCACGCCTTGCTGTTGTCGTTGAGCACGGCGAACCGGGAGCCACCGCCGTTGCATTGCATCGAGCCCTTGGGGGCCTCGACGCTCTGCGGCTCGTAGATGATGTCGCCGCAGTTGGCGACGGCCCCGCTGGCGCAGTTGGCCTGCCGGCTGGGAGGTGACGAGATGTAGCCGTGTGCGGATGCGGGGGCGACGGCCACCAGGAGCGAGGCGGCGGTCACGGCGACGGTCAGTGCGGGAAGGATGAATCTGCGTCTCATGAAGTACTCCGTCTCTTCATGGGGGATGCGGCCGCTTGCGTCGATGGGGGTCGATGCAAGCTGCTCGTGGGGCCAAACATAAGTTAAAGAGTGTTAACAGTAAATAGACCCAACGAAGATTTTCGATTGGTTGAGCCTTCAGGCCGTTCATGGGCGGCGGGCGGGGCGGTTGGATGGGTTATTGAGCTGCCCGGATCGGGGTGATCCGTTACGTTCGCCGGATGGAACCACTCACCGAGCAGCAGATTCGCGCTTCCTTCGCCAACTGCTCCAAGGGCGAGGCAAGCCGGATCAAGATGCCGGACCTCGCCGCCGCGCCCTGGGGCGACCTCGATTTCCTCGGCTGGACCGACCCCGGCGCTCCCCAGCGCGCGTTGATCGTCACGGCCGATCTGCACGGCATCGTCCTGCGCCGGCCCGATTCCCGCCGCACCGGCGCGATGCGGTCGAGCATGTGCCGCATCTGCTACACCGGTCACACCTCGGACGGCGTGACCCTCTTCGTGGCGCCGCTGGCCGGGCCGGCCGGGCGTCAGGGCAACACGGTCGGCGAGTACATCTGCAGCGATCTGGCGTGCTCGCTGTACCTACGGGGCAAGCGGCAGCCGCGGGGCCGTCTGGTACGCCAGGAGGAGACGCTCGGCCTCGACGAGCGCGTCGACCGGGCCATGACCAACCTCGGCGGCTTCGTGAAGCGGGTCACCTCGGGCCGATAGCCGCGAGCAGGTCCTCGGCGAGCGCCGTGGGCGCGCGGCCCAGCCAGACGGCGTGCAGCGGCCTGGTCAGGTCGAGGCCACGCACGGTCAACTCGACCAGTTCCCCGGCCGCGACGGGCGCCGCGGTGGCCCGGCTGCTCACCACGCCGATGCCGCCGCCGGCCCGGGTGGTGGCGAGGATCGTCGTGGTCGAGCCGAGACTGGTGGCATGCGGGGCCTTCCCGCCGACCGCGTTCAGGAAGGTGTCGCGGGTGCCCGATCCCGGTTCCCTCAGCAACAGGGGCTGCTCCAGGATGTCGGTGACCGGGATTTCCTGTCCGGCCCGCGCCGCGAGCGGATAGCCGGCCGACACCACCAGCGCCACCCGGTCGTCGCCCACCTGGCGGCGGCTCAGGCCGGCGGGAATGTCCGGCGACTCCACGAAACCCAGATCCACCCCGCCGGCGCGCACCATCTCGCAGACCCCGGCGCTGTTGGAAACCCCGACGGAAATTTCCGTGCCCGGATGAGTGCGGCGCACGGTCAGCAGCCAGGCCGGGAGCATGTATTCGGCGATGGTGAGGCTGGCGGCGACGCGCAGCCGGGCCTCCTGGTCGGCTCGCAACGTCCGCACCCCGTCGGCCAGCGTGTGCGCGGCCTCGACCACCTGCTGCGTCCAGACGGCGACTGCCTGCCCGGCCGGAGTCAGCAGGCTGCCACGACGGGAACGCACCAGAAGCGGCACGCCCAGACGTCTTTCGAGGCGGGCGATGCGGGCGCTGGCGCTGGGCTGGCTGATCCCGTGCGCCTGGGCGGCGCGTCCGACACTGCCGGTCTCGGCGACCGACAACAGCAGGTCAAGGGCCGGTAGGTCGCTTATCCAGGGCGGCAGGGGCATCGGGCGCAGTCTGTCACACGTACGTCTGGAGAAGCAGACTGGTGGCGCTCACCGCAACCCAGAGGATGAGGCCGAGCAGCAGCGGTCTCGCGCCGGCCCGGCGCAGCGCCGCGACGTCGGTCGAGAGACCGACGGCCGCGAGGGCGACCGCGATGCAGAGCATGGCGAGCTGGTGCAGGCTTGCGGCAATTTCTTTCGGTACGGGCACCGCGGCCACGAAAACAAAGGCAAGAAGGAACCACGGTTTGGGGGCTTTGTTTCCGCGCCCGAGCACCATCACCACCGGAATGATCATCAGCGTGCGCACGAGCTTGACCACCACGGCGTGCTGCGCGGCGATCGGGCCGTAGCTCGCCGACGCCGCCACCACGGCGCTCGTGTCGTTCACGGCCGTCCCGGCGAACAGGCCGAACTCCTGCTGGCCGAGGCCGAGCGCGTGGCCGAGCCACGGAAAGACCAGCACCGCCGCGATGTTGAAGAAGAAGATCGTGGAGATCGCGTACGCGACATCGCTGCTCTTCGCCTTCAGCGCCGGCGTCACCGCCGCGATCGCCGAGGCGCCGCAGATCCCGGTGCCCACGCCGACCAGCGTGCGCAGATCGCGCGGGATGCCCAGCCAGCGACCGGCCAGCCAGGCGAGGCCGAGGCAGACGGCGAGCGTGCCCAGCATGACCGGAAGCGACCCGGCGCCGACCTTCGCCACCTCGCCCAGCGAAAGTTGCGCCCCGAGCAGCACGATCGAGAGCCGCAGGACCGGCCCCTTCGCCAGATCGAGCCACTCCCCGCCGTTTCGCTTCTTTGCCCAGCGGCTGAAAACCACACCGCCGACCACCGCGAAAATCGGCGCGCCGACAACCGGCATCAGGGCGCCGGCAGCGACGGCGGCGAGACCCAGGGCCAGCAGGAGGAACGGCACCCATCAAGACTCTGGCTCGCGGGCTTTCGCCGGTAGCGGTCACCTGCCGACCGGGGTCATAGCCAATTTCTATGACCGGTCACGGTCGCCGGCCCAGGCGCGCCGCTCCAGGAACTCGTACACGTCCTGGTTGTCGACGCCCGGGAAGGTGCCCGGCGGCAGCGCGGCCAGCAGATGCGAGTGCACCCGGGCGCTCGGCCACGCGCTGCCCGACCAGCGGTTCACCAGGTCGGCCGGCGGGCGTCGGCAGCAGTCCGGGTCGGGGCAGCGTGAGACGGTCCGGCGGGTCGTGTCGCCGCCGCGGAACCAGCGCGCGTGCTCGTACGGCGTGCCGACCGTCACCGAGAACTCGCCCGAGCGCGTGGATTCGATGTGGACGGTGCACCAGTACGTTCCGGCCGAGGTGTCGGTGAACTGGTAGAAGGACGAGTACGGGTCGTCGGCCTGGAAGATGGTGCGGGACGCCCACTTGCGGCAGATCGGCTGGCCCTCGATCGCGCCGGTCACGTCCGAGGGAAAGCGGACGCCGTCGTTCTCGTACGCCTTGTAGACGATGCCGTTCTCGTGGACGCGGGTGAAATGCACCGGGATGCCGAAGTGGTGGGTCGCCAGGTTGGTGAAGCGGTGGGCCGCGGTTTCGTAGGAGACGCCGAAAGCGTCGCGGAAGTCGTCGATCGCGAGGGCGCGGTCGGCCTTCGCCTCGCGGAGGAACTCGACGGCGAACTTCTCGGGCATGAGCAGCGCGGCGGCGAAGTAGTTGGCCTCGACGCGCTGGCGCAGGAAGTCGCCGTAGTCGGACGGGTCGTTGTGGCCCAGCACGAAATGCCCGAGCGTCTGCAGCACCACCGCGCGCGGGTCGTGGCCCTTGCCGCTGGCCACCTGGGGCAGGAAGATCCGCCGGTTCTTGAGGTCGGTGACCGAGCGTGTCGAGCCGGGCAGGTCGTTCACGTAGTGCAGTGAGAAGCCCAGTGACGCTGCGATGTCGAGGATGCCGCGCTGCGACAGCGGGCCGGTCGTGTACCGCACCGATTGCAGGATGCGGGCGGCCGCCTCCTCGATCTCGGCGAAGTAGTTGTTGCGCTCGCGCATGTCGACCCGCAGCTGCGCGTTCGCCTTCCGGGCCACCTCGGGCGTGGCGCTCTGCTCGGCAAGCACCCGCGACAGCTCGCGATGCAGACCGACGAGGGCCTCGAGCGCATCCGCCGGCAGCCTGCGGCCACCGCGGACCAGGGGCAGACCCAGGCTCGCGTACGTCTGTTCGCGCTGGAAATGAGCGAGCTCGATCTCGAGCCCGGCGCGCCGGCTGGGCGCCTCGGCCCGCAGCAGATCCTGCAGGGGAACGCCGAGGGCCGCGGCGATCGCCTGCAGCACCGACAGTTTCGGCTCGCGCTTGCCGTTCTCGATCAGCGACAGCTGCGACGGCGCCCGGCCGACCGCCTCGCTGAGCTGCTCGAGCGTCAGGCCCTTCGATTTGCGCTGGTGGCGCAGGCGCTGCCCGAGGGTGACGAGGTCAACGGAGCCATCGGAAAGTGAAGCGGTCACGGGTTTTACCCTAACAGAAATTCTGCACTTCTTCTCGTCACAAACGCCTCCCTGACCCCTTGCGGAGTGCGCGACAGTCAAATTCTTCCGCCGAGAAGTAAGCGACAGGTACGGGAAGGACGTTCGTCATGACAGATCAGCTGACCGAAGTCAGGGGCGGTACCGCATCGGACCTCACCAGGGCGTGGGCCGGCGATCCCCGGTGGCTGGGCATCAAGCGCAGCTACACGGCACAGGACGTGGTCAAGCTCCGCGGCACGGTCCAGGAGCGGCACACGCTCGCCGAGCGCGGCGCGCAGCGGCTGTGGGAGCTGCTGAACAGCGAGGACTACATCAACGCGCTGGGCGCCCTGACCGGCGGCCAGGCGGTCCAGCAGGTGCGGGCCGGCCTCAAGGCCATCTACCTGTCCGGCTGGCAGGTCGCGGCCGACGCCAACCTCTCCGGGAACACCTACCCGGACCAGTCGCTCTACCCGGCCAACTCGGTGCCGGCGGTGGTCCGCAGGATCAACAACGCCCTCATGCGGGCCGACCAGATCGACACCGCCGCCGGCCGGTACGACCGTGACTGGCTCGCCCCGATCGTCGCCGACGCGGAGGCCGGCTTCGGTGGCCCGCTCAACGCGTTCGAGCTGATGAAGGCCATGATCGTGGCCGGCGCCGCGGGCGTGCACTGGGAAGACCAGTTGGCCAGCGAGAAGAAGTGCGGCCATCTCGGCGGGAAGGTCCTCATCCCGACCGGCCAGCACATCCGCACGCTGAACGCCGCTCGCCTCGCGGCCGACGTTCTGGGCGTGCCGAGCCTGGTCATCGCCCGCACCGACGCGCTCGCGACCGACCTGCTGACCACCGACGTCGACGAACGGGACAAGCCCTTCCTCACCGGCGAGCGCACGGCCGAAGGTTTCTTCCGCGTCACGAGCGGCCCCGCCCCGGCAATCGCGCGCGGTGTGGCGTACGCGGACTATGCCGATCTTCTCTGGGTCGAGACCGGAAGACCGGACCTCGAGTTCGCGCGCGAATTCGCCGAGGCGGTGCACCGGGAGCACCCGGGCAAGATGCTCGCCTACAACTGCTCGCCGTCGTTCAACTGGAAGAAGAACCTCGACGACGCCGACATCGCCCGGTTCCAGAAGGAGCTCGGCGCGATGGGCTACAAGTTCCAGTTCGTGACGCTCGCCGGGTTCCACGCGCTGAACCACTCGATGTTCGAGCTGGCCCGCGGCTACGCCGAGAGCGGCATGACCGCGTACGTGAAATTGCAGGAGGCCGAGTTCGCGGCCGAGGCCGACGGCTACACCGCCACCAAGCACCAGGCCGAGGTCGGCACCGGCTACTTCGACGCCGTCTCGACCGCGCTCAACCCGGACAGCTCGACCACTGCCCTCAAGGGCTCGACGGAAGCGGAGCAGTTCTGATGGGAAATGAAGAGGTCACCATCACGGGTACGACCGAGGGCCGCTATTCCGAGATCCTGACCCCCGAGGCCGTCGCGTTCGTCGTGGCGCTGGACCGAGAGTTCGGTGCGCAGCGGGTGCAGCTGCTGGAGCGTCGCCGGCGCCGGCGGACGACCCGCACCGACGAGCTGGACTTCCTTGCGTCCACCGCTTCCATCCGCGCCGACGCGTCCTGGAAGGTGGCGCCGCCGGCTCACGACCTGCTCGACCGCCGCGTGGAGATCACCGGGCCTCCCGAGCGCAAGATGACCATCAACGCGCTCAACTCCGGCGCGAAGGTGTGGATGGCCGACTTCGAGGACGCCACCGCCCCCACCTGGGAGAACGTGGTCCTCGGCCAGCTCAACCTGCGCGACGCGCTGGACGGCACGCTCGACTACACGGCGGCCGACGGCAAGGAGTACAAGGTCAACGGCTGGACCCCGACGATCATGGTGCGCCCCCGGGGGTGGCACCTGCCGGAGGCGCATCTGCGGATCGGCGGACGGCCAGTGTCGGCCACGCTGTTCGACTTCGGGCTCTACATGTTCCACTGCGCGCAGCGCCAGATCGACCACGGCAGCGGGCCCTACTTCTACCTGCCGAAGCTGGAGTCGCACCTGGAGGCCCGCCTCTGGAACGACGTCTTCGTCTTCGCCCAGGAGCAGCTCGGCATCGAGCGCGGCACGATCCGCGCCACGGTGCTGATCGAGACGATCACCGCGGCGTTCGAGATGGACGAGATCCTGTACGAGCTGCGCGAGCACTCGGCCGGGCTCAACGCGGGTCGCTGGGACTACCTGTTCAGCATGATCAAGAACCGGCCGGATGCGGTCCTGCCCGAGCGGTCCCAGGTCACCATGACGTCGCCGTTCATGCGGGCGTACACCGAGCTGCTGGTCCGCACCTGCCACCGGCGCAGCGCCCACGCGATCGGCGGCATGGCCGCCGTCGTGCCCAGCCGTGACCCGGTCGCCGCCAAGCGCGCGCTCAACCAGGTGCGCCAGGACAAGCGGCGCGAGGTCGGCGACGGCTTCGACGGCTCCTGGGTGGCGCACCCCGGCCTGGTCGCGACCTGCCGCGAGGTGTTCGACCAGTGGCTCGGCGACGAGCCACACCAGATCGTGCGCAAGCGCGACGACGTGAAGGTCACCCGCGAGGATCTGCTCGACCTGAAGGTGGTCGGCGTTCAGGTCAGCGAGGTGGCGCTGCGCAACAACGTCAGCGTCGCGCTGCGCTACATCGCGGCCTGGCTGGACGGGCGCGGCGCGGTCGCGCTCGGCGGGCTCATGGAGGACGCAGCCACCGCCGAGATCTGCCGCGCGCAGCTCTGGCAGTGGATCCACGCGAGCACCCCGACCGACTACGGCGTGCCGGTCTCGGCCGCCCTGGTCACCCGGATGCTGCGCGAGGAGCTCGACGTGCTCAGCGAGACCGGCGCCCTCGACGAGGACGCGGCGCGGCGCTTCGGCCAGGCCCGGACGCTGCTCACGGTGCTGCTGACCGAGCGCACCTGCCCCGAGTTCCTGACGCTGCCGGCGTACCTGCGCCACATGTCCGGCGGTTCGGCTTCCACCGCGGCCACCGAGCAGGCTCCTGTCGCGGCCTGATCGGACGGTGCGAGCGGCGCGGTCCCGGCACTGGGCCGCGCCGCTCGCGTTCATCGGCGACTCCGCACGATCAGCCACCCGGCGAAGACCATCTCCTGGATCCCGATAGGCGCCGCGAGGGCCGCTTGCAGGGGCGCCGGCAATGACCCGTACGTGTCGATCACGCCCCGCAGAAGCAGAAGCGAACCGCCGGCCAGGCCCCACCACCCCAGCCATGGCGGCGCAAGCCGCCCGCGAAGCAGCAGGGCGTTGAGCACTATCGCGCTCACCGCGAAAACCAGCACGGTGCCGAGGTGATAGGCCCACTCCCGGACGCTCAGGGCGAGCGTCGGCGATGCGGACCGGGAGGTCGCGGCCAGCGCGCCGACGACGCCGGTGAGGATCAGGCCGGCTTCGAGGGTGCGGATCGCGACATACAGAACCGCGCCGCCGTCGCTGCTGGGGCGCAGGACCGGGAGCAGCAAGGCGGCGAGGCTCACGACCGCGATGGCGAGGACGACCTCGAGCAGGGCGCCGGTGATCAGCTGGGCGTGCGGAGCGTCCCGCCGCAGCAGGAGCGAGCCGCCGGCAATCGCGGTGATCGACGCGACGATGAACAGCACACCGGCCGGGCGTGCAGATGACTTGATGACGGGCATGCGATGAGACTCGGCGAGCGGAGAGTCCGGGTCATCGGCCGCTGAGCGACGTCGTCTCTCGTTCTCACGCCGGAGAAAGCGCTAGTTCTTTCGGCCGATGTGTGACTTCGGGCGCTGCCTAGGCTGAGGTTGTGCTTCGAGACGAGCTGCGTGCGCTGTGGAACTCGCCGCGGGCGCCGGATGCGCCCGCGCGCGTCGCGCGCGACCGGCTGCTGGTGGCCGCCGGCCTGATCGCGACGGCTCTCGAGGCCTCGCTGCGCGCTGACGTGCCGTGGCGGCCGGTGTCCGCGCTGGTGACCGCCGGGTTGTGCCTCACCGTGCTGTGGCGCCGGAGCCGCCCGCTTGCCATGGTCGTTCTCGCCTTCGGCGGGGGCATCCTGCTCACCCTCGTCGACCGTGCCGCCCGGCACCCGCAGCCGATCGGGCTCTACGCCGGCATGATCGTCCTCGTGCTCGTCTACGCGCTGGCGCGGTGGGGCTCCGGGCGCGACATCGTGCTCGGATCGGCCGTGATTCTGGCGTCTTTCGCGCTTTCGGTGATTTCTCAGCCGGTGGGCGACATCGTCGGCAGCCTTTCGTTCCTGGCCATTCCCGGAGCACTCGGGGCGGTCGTGCGCCTCTGGTCGACGTCCCGGCGGCGGGAACTGGAGACGATGCGATCGCGTGAGCGGGAAAGTTTCGCCCGGGAGCTGCACGACACCGTCGCCCATCACGTGTCCGCCATCGTCGTGCGGGCCCAGGCGGGCCGGGTGCTGGCCGGGGCCGATCCGGCGAGCGCGGCCGAGACCCTGGCCGGCGTCGAGGAGGAAGGGGTGCGCACGCTGGAGGCGATGCGCGCCATGGTCAAGGCGCTGCGCGACGACGACGCCGGGGCCGAGCTGACCCCGCTGCCGGGCATCGCCGACCTGCGGCGCCTGAGCGGCCGGCTGCCGATCGACCTGGGTGTCGACGGGGTGGTCGACGGGCTGCCGCCGGCGGTGGACGCCGCCGTCTACCGGATCGTGCAGGAGTCGGTGACCAACGCGAGCCGGCACGCCGTGGGGGCGACCGGCGTCGAGGTGCGGGTCTCGGCCGCGCCCGGCACGATCCGGATCACCGTGCGGGACGACGGCGCGGCGTCGGCCGCCCGGCCCTGCGGGTACGGCCTCACCGGGCTGCGGGAACGGGCGACCCTGCTGGGCGGCAGCCTGCGGGCCGGCCCGTGCGACGGCCGGGGCTGGCTGGTCGAGGCGGAGCTGCCACTCGAGGGGATCGTGGGCCGTGCCCCTTCGCGTGCTGATCGCTGACGACCAGGCGGTGATCCGGGCCGGCCTGCGGATCATGTTGCAGGCCGGCCCTGGCATCGAGGTGGTCGGCGAGGCGCCCGACGGGCGCGAGGCGGTGCGGCTCGCGCGGTCGCTGCGGCCGGACGTCTGCCTGTTCGACATCCGGATGCCGGCCATGGACGGTCTGGAGGCAACCCGGGAGCTCGCGGGGCCCGGCGTCGCCGATCCTCTTGCAGTCGTCCTGATCACGACCTTCGACCTCGACGAGTACGTGTACCGGGCGCTGCGCTGCGGCGCGCGCGGGTTCCTGCTCAAGGACGCCGGGCCGGACCTGCTCGTGCAGGCGGTGCGCGCGGCCGCCGACGGTGCCGCGTTGATCGCGCCGACCGTCACGGTCCGGCTGCTGGCGGCGTTCGCCACGATGCCGGCGGGGCGGGCCGCGGCGCAGCCGGTCGATCCGCTCACGCCGCGCGAGGAGGACGTGTTGCTGGCCGTGGCCCGGGGGCGCACCAACGCCGAGATCGCCGACGAGCTGCGCATCACCCTCAGCACGACGAAGACGCACCTGGCGAGCCTGATGGCCAAGCTGAACGCCCGCAACCGCGTCGAGCTGGCCATGTGGACGTACGAGACCGGTCGCATCGCCCCGAACGCGCTGGGCATCGATCGCCCTCGGCGAGCCTGAGGGCGCGTAGGGTCGGCGATCGTGAACGGTGACGACGTCGAACGGTGGTTCGGTGAGTACCTCGCGGCCTTCGAGGCGTGCGGGCGAGGCGAACGGGAGACCGATTCGCTGCTCGCCTACTACGGCGTCCCGCTGCTGGTCACCACCGACGCCGGATTCCTCGCGCTGACCAGCGGCGACGCGGTCGTCGGGGCGGTGCGGCAGCAGATCGACGGCATGCGCGACGCGGCCTACGACCACACCGCGACCCTCGACGCCGAGGTCACGGTGCTGAACGCGGCGTCGGCGCTCTATCGCGCGACGTTCTCGCGCCGGCGCGGGGACGGCAGCGAGGTCAGCCGCCTCACCGCGAGCTACCTGGTGACCGACGGCCGCGAGGGACGCCGGATCTCGGTGCTGGCCGCGCACAGCGCCTGACCCGGCGTCATCCAGCGCAGCGCGCCGTCCGGGGTCAGTCCGCCTTCGGATGCTCCGTGACGTTCTGCAGGTAGAGGGCCTCGCCGAGCTTCTCGATCAGGCCGAGCTGGGTCTCCAGGTAGTCGACGTGGTGCTCCTCGTCGGCCAGGATGTCCTCGAAGATCCGGGCCGAGGTGACGTCGCCGATCGACCGCATGTACTCGAGGCCGCGGCGCAGCCGGTCCACCGCCTCCACCTCGACCTTCATGTCGCACTCGAACTGTTCCTTGACCGTCTCGCCGATCCGCAGCGAGAACAGCCGCTGCAGGTTGGGCAGGCCCTCGAGGAAGAGGATGCGGTCGGTGAGCACCTCGGCGTGGCGCATCTCGTCGATCGACTCGGCCTTGGTGTGCTTCGCGAGCACGCTGAAGCCCCAGTTCTCCTGCATCTTCGCGTGCAGGAAGTACTGGTTGATCGCGGTCAGCTCCGCAGTGAGCTGCTCGTTGAGGAACTCGATGACCCGAGCGTCGCCTTGCATGCCAAATACCCCCAGATTAGGACTAACCTGGGGTAAGCGTACGTCCCGGACGGACTACGCGGCGTATGGCAGGAGCGTGTCGGACTCCTCCTCCTCGATCAGCTCACAGATCCGGTCGAGGCAGCTCCCGCAGCCTGTGCCGGCCCCGCACGCGTCGCCGACCGACTCCTCGGTGCGCGCGCCGCAGCGGATCGCGATGCGCACCTCGCTCTCGCGAACCATGGAGCAGACACAGACGAACATGGGCAACGGTCCTTCGTGCGGTAAGCCTTACCTTCGTAAGGCTGCCCTAAAATGCCCGTTCATGCAAACCCCGCATTGCCCGGACCGGTCACAAGATCATCGGATTCGGTCATCGGTGACCTAGCGGTTCCGGTGGGATGCTGAGGGTCATCCCCGAACCACCGCCGGGAGGTCACCGAAGATGCTGCCGCTGCGCAACGCCACGCTGTCCGACCTGAAGGATCTCGCCGTTCCGTCCTACGACCAGTCGAAACTTTCCGTCGGAATCGTGCATTTCGGGGTGGGTGGTTTCCACCGCGCCCACGAGGCGATGTACGTGGACCGGCTGATGAGCGAGGGCAAGGCCCACGACTGGGCCATCTGCGGGGTGGGGGTGATGCCCGCCGACCAGCGCATGCGGGACGCGCTCCGGGCACAGGACGGGCTCTACACGCTGGTGGTGAAGGCGCCCGACGGCGGGCTCGACGCGCGGGTGATCGGTTCGATCGCCGAGTACCTCTACGCCCCCGACGACCCCGAGGCCGTGATCGAGAAGATGGCCTCCCCCGGTGTCCGGATCGTCTCGCTGACGGTCACCGAGGGCGGCTACAACTTCAACGCGGTCACCGGCGAGTTCATGGCGGACAACCCCGACGTCCGGCACGACCTGCGGCCGGGCACGCTGCCGAAGACCAGTTTCGGTCTGATCACCGCCGCCATCGAGCGGCGCAAAGAGCGCGGGCTGCCGCCCTTCACCATCATGAGCTGCGACAACATCCAGGGGAACGGGGAGGCGGCTCGGCGGTCCTTCGTCGCGTACGCCCGTTTGCGCGACCCGGGCCTGGCGGCCTACGTCGCCGAGAACGTCCACTTCCCGAACAGCATGGTCGACCGGATCACCCCGGTGACCACCGACGACGACCGTGAGCAGGTACGCAAGCAGTTCGGGGTGGACGACGGCTGGCCGGTGGTGTGCGAGCCGTTCACTCAATGGGCCCTCGAGGACAGCTTCGGCAACGGCCGGCCGCCCTTCGAGGAGGTGGGTGTGCAGGTGGTGCCGGACGTCGAGCCGTACGAGCTGATGAAGCTTCGCCTGCTCAACGCCTCCCACCAGGGGCTGTGCTACTTCGCCTGGCTCGCCGGGTACCGCCTGGTCCACGACGCGGCGCAGGATCCCGTTTTCGCGCGCTTCCTGCTGGCGTACATGGAAAGGGAGGCCACCCCGACGCTCGAGGAGGTCCCGGGGGTCGATCTCCGGGAATATCAGCATCAGCTGATCGACCGGTTCTCCAACGCGCAGGTACGCGACACGGTCGCGCGACTGTGCGCGGAAAGTTCCGACCGCATCCCGAAGTGGCTGCTGCCGGTGATCCGGCGAAACCTGGAAACCGGCGGCGACATTCTGCTGTCCACGGCGATCGTGGCCTCCTGGGCCCGCTACGACGAGGCCGTCGACGAGCAGGGACAGCCGATCGAGGTCGTCGACCAGCTCCGGGACCGGCTGGTGGCCGCGGCGCAGCGCCAACGGTCGGAGCCGCTCGCGTTCATCGAGGATCGGGACGTCTTCGGGGATCTGGTGGACAACGAGCGTTTCGTCTCGGCGTACACATCGGTGTTGAAAAGCCTCCACGACAAGGGAGCGAAAGCAACCCTCGAAGATCTCGTGTCGGGTGATGTATAGCCCTGCTTGTGCTGGGGTGTCAGCATGAGCCGGTGACCCTGCCGCTGCGTGTCAACGTCGCGCCGGAGCGGGCCGAGGCCTCCCCTGGCGACAACCTCCAGTTCGACGTCACCGTGCGCAACGCGAGCGACATCGTGGAGCACTACGGCGTCGAGATGCTCGGCCTGCCCGACGGGGCGACCGTGCGCGCCGAGCCCGAGGTCGCCAAGCTGCGCCCGGCCGAGAGCGCCACCCTCACCGTGCGGGTGACCCTGCCGGTGCAGCCGCCCCCGCCCGCCGGGACGTACGTGGTGGGTGCGCTGGTGAGGTCGCCCTACCGGCACGACGTCTCGCGCTGCGTCGAGGTGCCGATCCAGCTGGCGAGCGTCGAGCAGATCACGCTGCGCACCACTCCCGAGGTGGTCAACGGCGGAAAGTCAGGCCAGTTCACCGTCGAGGTCTCCAACGGCGGCAACGCGCCGGTGCGGCTCTATCTGAACGCGACCGACCCGGAACGGCGGGTCAGCGCGGTGTTCCAGCCCGCCTACCTCGACCTGCCGCCCGGGGCCGCGGCGCGGGCGTTGCTGTCGGTGTCGGCGCCGTTGCCGTGGAACCGCGAGAAGCAGCGCCAGCTGACCATCACGGCCAGTCCCGAGGTGCTCGGCGCCACGCCGGTCACCGGTACGGCCTCGTTCGTGCAGCAAGCCCGGTTCGCGTCGAAGTTCGCGAAATTCGGCGGCATCGCGGCCGGGGTCGTGGTGTTGGCGGCCGCGATCGCGGTGCCGGCGCTGATCGCCCGCGGGAACAACAAGCCCGCTCCCGCGGCCGCCACCCAGGCCGCGCCCACCGTTCCCGGGGCGCCGACGGCGGGCCAGCAGCAGCAGCCCAGCGCCGCGGCGCCGCCGGCCACCTCGGCGGCTGCCTCGGCGGCGCCGGCCGCTACGACCTCCGCGGCCGCCGCCGCGTCGGACGCGCCGCCGCCGACCACGAACGCGCCGGCCGGGGGCGGGGTGCGCGAGGTCGACCTGACCACGCCGCAGGACGGGGTCGTGGCGTCGGACGCTTTCCGCAACCAGGGTTTCCTGGTCAGCGCCGACCCGGGGACGATCTCGGTGCCGGGCTGCGAGAACGCCCGCAGCGCGGCGGTGGTGACCGATCAGGCCACCAACCGGAAGTTCCTCACGTCGAGCTCGCCGGACGATCCGACCAGATGCCACGAGGTGCCGCTGCTGCTCGACTTCCTGCCGGGCGGTCAGGCCGGGGCGGTGCAGGTGATCCCGGTCGTGCCCAACTCCCTGGAGATGGAGGCGACATTCGTCGACCTGTCCCGCCAGCCGGCGCCGGGTCTGGTCGTCCCGGCCGAGCTGGCGGCCGCGCACGGCGGCGTCGACTACGTGACGATCAAGCCGGCCGCGGCCGCGGGCGCCGGCACGCCGGTGGCGGTGACCAAGTTGCGCTTCGCGCCGGTCGGCTGAGCGCCGCCCGCACCGGCATAGGCTGCGGGCATGCGGGTGGCGTTCGCGAGCGACGACGAGAACGAGACGACACGAGCCGTCGTCCGGGCCTTGACCGGCGCCGGGCACGAGCTCATCCGGCCGGACGCGTCGCCGGGATGGCCCGACCTCGGCCGGTTCGTAGGGCAGTCGGTTGTCGACGGCCGTGCCGACTACGGCGTGGTGATGTGCTGGACCGGCACCGGGACGGCGATGGCCGCCAACAAGGTGCCGGGCGTGCGCGCGGCGGTCGCCTGGGACCCGTGGATCGCGCGGGGCGCCCGGCTCTGGAACGATGCGAACGTGCTGGCGATGAGCCTCAAGCGGCTCGCGCCGGACGTGGCGGTCGAGGTGCTGCACGCCTTTCTGGCCACCCCGGAACCCGACCCGGACGAGGCGGAGAACATCGCCGCGATCGAGCAGTGACGGCGGGCCCGGTCAATCGAGGAGGCTTCGGATGTCGTCCGCGGTCAACGCCGCGGTGGCGAACTCCCCTCCGTCGAGGACACTGCTGAACAGCTCGGCCTTCCTGCCCTGCAGCTCCTGGACTGCCTTCTGCCACACCGCCGCGTGTCCGGAGACCTCGCTGACCTCGGCCAGTTCGTCCCACACGTCGGCCTGGAACCGGCCGATCCGCAGCACACCGGCTGGGGCGTCGTGCAGGGCGCGCGCCTCGGCGATGAGGTCTCGCAACCGCCGGAACTCGGGCCGGTCGAGCGTGAAGTACCGGCCGTTCGGCAGGATCAGGAATTCCTGGTCGGCGGCCAGCGCGACGAACAGGTCCTGGAAGTTCACCTGCTCGCCGCCGACCCTCACCCGGACCGCGAGGTCGAACCAGTCCGGCCGGCCGTCGCCGACGCCGTCCTCGGCGCCGGCGAACGAGACGATCGGGGCCTCGGTCGCCTCGACATAGTCAGGGCCCGACGGCCTCGCAGATCGCTGCTTCTTCCTCCGTCAGAACCAAACGCCCCTCCAGGTCACTCGGGTCGAAGACTACCGACCTGCCTCTCCGGCCGGGCAGACGCGTCATCCGTTCGAGCACACCACCGGCCCGGACAGCGATATCGCCCAGGTCATCGACGACAGTGGCGGATGCGGCCTGCGACGATCCTCCTCATGAGCGAGCATGCTGATCCTCGCCGCCACCTGCTCCGCCTGATCAACGGGTTCCGGATCTCGCAGGCGCTGCACGTCGCGGCGGTGCTGCGTCTGTCGGACCACCTCGCCGGGGGCCCTCGCACCGTCGCCGACCTGGCCGCGGTCACCGGCTGCGACCCGCATGCCCTGCATCGGCTGCTGCGCGCCCTCGCCACGGCCGGCGTCTACGCGGAGGCGCCCGGCGGGCGCTTCGCCTCCACCGCGATCGGCGACGAGCTGCGCGGCGGCGCCGAGGGCCTCGGCGACTGGGCCGCGTTCGCCGGCGCCGCGTCAATGTGGCATGCCTGGAGCGCGCTCGGGCACAGCATCCGTACCGGTGAGAACGCCTTTGCGTCCGTGTACGGCGAGAGCGTGTGGGAGCAGCGCGCCCGCGACCCCGCCGCCGGCGCCGCCTTCGACGCGGCCATGGCGGCGCTGTCCCGCCACGTCGCCGAGGCCGTCCTGGAGGCGTACGACTTCGGCGCGCTCAGCACCGTCGCCGACGTCGGCGGGGGCAACGGCGCCCTGCTGGCGGCCGTGCTGCGCCGCCACCCGCACCTGCGCGGCCATCTGCTCGACCAGCCGCAGGTCGTCGCCGCCGCGCCGGCCCTGCTCGCCGCCGCCGGCGTGGCCGACCGCTGCGAGGTGCACCCCGGCGACCTCTTCGTCGCGGTCCCGGCCGGCGCCGACGCGTACGTGCTGAAGTCGATCCTGCACGACTGGCCCGACGAGGCCGCCCTGGCCATCGCCCGCACCTGCCGGAACGCGATGCGGCCCGGCTCGGTGCTGCTGGTGCTGGAGCGGGTGCTCACCGGGCCGCCGTATCCGCCCGCGGACCTGCCGGCGGCGTTCTCGGACCTCAACATGCTGGTCGCGCCCGGCGGCCAGGAACGCACCCGAGACGAGTACGAGAGCCTGCTGCGCGCGGCCGGACTGCGCATGACCCGCGTCGTGCCCACCACGACGGAGTTCTCCGTCATCGAGGCGGTGCCCTCCACCAGCTGAGCACGGACGGTCGGCCCACGTTGCCCGAGCCCGGTAGTTTGACGGCACTCGATCGACCGAAGAGGAGACTCCCTGTGCGGATCCGCCGTATCGTGGGCGCCGTTGCCCTGACCGTGGCCACGGCCATCAGCTTCGTCCTGCCCGCCACGACGGCCTCGGCCGCCGCCGGCACGGCCACGCTGACCGTCGAGGCGGCGGCCGGCAGCTGCGGCCACGCGGTCTTCTCCCCCGATGGCGGCGCGATGGCCTGCTTCAACCCGACCGGCGAGCATCTGTTCGTCTGTGACACGGACGCCGACGGGCACCACCCGGGCGCCTGGTACCTGCTGACCGCCGGCATCAACTGGCACAACGTGCAGTACGACCTGGGCGCCGGCGACTGCCACGATCTCAACCTCGACATGGCCGAGAGCGCCTACATCCAGTACCAGGCCTGCAACTACGAAGGGTCGGCCGAGCTCAGCTGCAGCTCGTACGCCCTGGCGCCGGCGAAGGGATGAGCGGAGCGTATCAATGGGGCCCGGCCGACAGGCGGGCCCGGAGGTCGGCCTTCAGGATCTTGCCGACCTTCGAGCGCGGCAGATCGTCCCAGATCTCGATCTGCTTCGGCGTCTTCACGCTGCCGATGCGCTCCTTGACGAACGCGGCGACCTCCTGTTTGTCGGCCGTCGCCCCGGACCGCAGCTGGAGGATCGCCGTCACCCGCTCGCCCCACTTGTCGTCGGGCAGGCCGATCACCGCGCAGTCCTGGACCGCGGGGTGCTGCATGAGGGCCTGCTCGACCTCGGTCGAGTACACGTTGAAGCCGCCGGTGATCACCATGTCCTTGGCGCGGTCGACGATGAACAGGTAGTTGTCGTCGTCGAGGTAGCCGATGTCGCCGGTGTGATGCCAGCCGTGCGCCGAGGCGGCCGCGGTGGCCGCTGGATCGCGGTGGTAGCCGCGCATCACCAGCGAGCCGCGGCACACGATCTCGCCGGTGGCGCCACGCGGCAGCAAGTCGCCGCCCGGCCCCATGATGGCCACGGTGACCAAGGGCGACGGCCGGCCGGCCGACGACAGGCGGGACACCGCGATGCCGCCGCCGGGGAGGAAGTGGTCGGCCGGCGCCATGGCGGAGATCATCATGGGCGCCTCGGTCTGGCCGAACAGTTGGGCCATGACCGGGCCGATCCGCAGCAGCGCCTCCGTCAGCCGTGTCGCGGACATCGGCGCCGCGCCGTACCAGAAGCATTGCAGTGACGACAGATCGGCAGTCTCCAATGCGGAATGCGCGAGCGCCATGTAGATGAGCGTCGGTGGCAGGAACGTGTGCGTCACGCGGTGCTGTTCGATCAGCTCGATGAACGCGCCCACGTCGGGCTTGCGCATGATGACGATCTCGCCGCCCTTGGCCAGCACGGGGAAGCACAGCACCCCGGCGGCGTGGGTGAGCGGGGCGAGCGCGAGGTAGACCGGCCGGTCCGGCCACGGATAGCTCATCAGCGTGATCGCGGTCATCGCCTCGAGGTTGGCCCCGGTCAGCTCGACGCCCTTGGGCCGTCCGGTGGTGCCGCCGGTGCCGACGATCATGGCGAGGTCATCCACCGCGGCCCGGTCGATCGGGTCGGCCGGCGACAGGAACTCCGCCCACGTCAGCGCGCCCGGGACGTCGGCATCGAGGCAGACCAGGGTGGTCAGCGAGGGCAGCCCGCCACGGATCTTCGCCACCAGCGGCGCGAACGACCGCTCGAAGATCAGCGCCTTGCAGCCGAACAGGTCGAGCAGCTCGCGGTTCTCGTACGCCTCGTTGCGGGGATTGATCGGACACCACACGGCGCCGGCCCGGCTGATCCCGAAGACGCAGGTGAACGCGGTCGGATCGTTCCCGGAGAGCACCGCCACACGCTCTCCGGGAACGATCCCCCGGGCTGCCAGCGCCGCCGCCACGCGCACGCTGAGCTGCCGCACCTCCCCGTACGTCCGGATGTCGCCGTCCGTGGTGAGGCAGGGCGCCGCCGGGTCGAGCGACGCGCCCTTGTCCAGATAGTCGACGAGCCGCATGACTCAGCGCTCGACCGTGACCGTCGGCTCGCGGACCAGGCCGAAGCTCTCCAGCACGCCGAGCAGCTCACGATGGCCGAAGGCCTGGCAGCCGGACGCGAAGCCGACCCGCCGCGGCGGCCGCTGCAACAGGTGATAGGCGGCGTACGCCTGCATCAGACCGGTCTGCTTGTAGTTCGAGTTGCCGTAGATGACGCAGTGCGCCCGGCCGAGCGGACCGGAGGCGTGCACGGAGTCGACCGACTTGTTCAGGCGCGGATTCTCCCGCGGCGGCATCTGGTTCATCACCTGCGCCGCAGTGGCGGTCAGCGCCGCGTACCGGTCGTCCGGCGCCATGTCCTTGGTGGCCTCGACGGCGGCCGCGACGATCTGCGGGACGCCGTTCATCAGCGCCCGGTTGAAGACGCCGCCGAGCACCTTGACGTTGGCGACGCGCGGGTCGTTGCGGTACCAGACCGGGTGCGAGGTGCCGCCCCACGGCAGGGCGAGGGCGAGCTCGTGCTGCCCCGGCAGCACCAGCTGATACAGGCCGGCCTCGGGATCCCAGGCCTCGTAGCGGTTCTGCTCGAGGCGGTACGCGCCGGAGGTGGCCGCGTTGACGAGGATCGTCAGCGTCGACGCGATGGTCGGGCTGCCGCCCCAGAACACCGCGATGTCCAGCGTGTCCAGTCCGGGCTTCTCCAGGCAGAGCTCGGCGGCGATCTCGCCGGTCGTGTACATCTGCGCGACGCCGGGCGCCAGGAGCAGCCCGGCGGCGGCGAAGTCGGCGCCGTACTTCTCGTCGCAGGTCATCATCCAGTCCTGCTCGCCGGTGGTGTCGAGGTAGTGCGTGCCGGCCTCCAGGCACGCCTCGGCGACCTCCGGCCCGTACACGCTGAACGGCCCGACGGTGTTGCAGACGACGGCGGCGCCGGCGAACAGCTCGGCGAGGGCCTTGGTGTCGTGGCCGACCTCGGCGATCTCGTAGTCGGCGGTCTCGATCCCGGCCACGTTCTCGCGCATGGACGCCTCGAGCTTGGCGCGGTCGCGCCCGGCCGCCACGAACGGGACGTTGTACTCGCGCAGGTACTCGCAGATCAGCCGGCCGGTGTAGCCGGACGCGCCGTAGACGACGACGGGCTTGGCAGCCATGTCACATCCCCATTCCGCCGTCGACCGGCAGGCCCGCGCCGTTGATGAAGCGGGCCGCGTCGGAGGCGAGGAACACCACCGCGTCGGCCATGTCGCCGACCTCGCCCAACCGGCCGGACGGGGTGAGCTCGACGACCGCGCCCACCGCCTCCTCGGGCGAGCCGAACAACCCGAGCCTGGCCACATCATTGGCCAGGCCGGCGCCCATCGCCGTCGGCACGAGACCGGGATAGATGCAATTGACGCGTACGCCGTAGCCGAGCTTGCCGGATTCCATGGCCGCCACCCGGGTCAGCCGGTCGACGCCGGACTTGGTGGCCGAGTAGATCGAGATGGCGGGGAACGCGATGGTCGCGGCCACCGAGGCCACGTTGATGACGACGCCGCCCGTGCCGCTCGCGCCGCCGGGACGCATGGCGCGGAAGGCGTGCTTGATGCCGAGCGCGGTGCCGAGCAGGTTGACGTCGAGCATCTTGCGGACGGCGGCCGGGTCGAGGTCGACGATCAGGCTGGTGATCTCGACGCCCGCGTTGTTGACCACGATGTCGAGACCGCCGAGGATCCCGATCGCCTGCTCGACGGCGGCCGCCCAGCCGTCGTCGTCGGTGACGTCGAGGTGCACGAAACCGCTGCGGCCGTCGAGCGACTCGGCGACCTTGGGACCGAGGTCGTCCTGCAGGTCGGCGACGACGACGGAGGCGCCCGCGGCGGCGAGCGCGCGGGCCATGCCTTCGCCCAGGCCCTGGGCGCCGCCGGTGACGAGGGCGCGGCGGCCGGTGAGATCGATCTGTGCCATGAAAGCTCCCGGGGTACATGCATGCGGACTCGGACGAGACCTACATCACATGCCTACACTTGACACTTGTCAAGAAAAGTTTGGACGCTTGTCAAGCTCCGTACGATGAGGTGGTGACCACGACCCGACCGGTTGACAAGTTCGACCGCCGGCGCGACGAGCTGGCGGAATCCGCGCTGCTCACGCTCGGTGAGATGGGCTATGCCCGGGCCAGCCTGCGCGAGATCGCCGGCAACTCGCCGTTCAGCCACGGCGTCGTGCACTACTACTTCCAGGACAAGCTCGAACTGGTGATCTACAGCGTCCGCTACTACAAGGCACGCTGCGTCACCCGCTACGACGCCGTCGTGCGCGACTCGACCTCGGCCGACGAGCTGGTCGAGGCGTTCGGCGCGAAACTGGCGCAGACCATCCGCGACGAGGCGCCCATGCACCGCCTCTGGTACGACCTGCGCACGCAGAGCATGTTCGAGGACGCGCTGCGCAACGCCATCACCGAGATCGACGCCGCCCTCGAGGCGATGATCTGGCGGGTCATCGACCGGTACGCCACCTTGTCGGGCCGCCCGCCGTCGGTGACCCCGGCGGCCGCGTACGGCATGCTCGACGGCCTCTTCCAGCAGGCGCTGCTCGCCTACACCGCCGGCGGCGAGCCGGTCCTGGACGGGCTGGCCACCGAGGTGCGCGCCGTCCTGCCATTGCTGGTGCGCTGATCGTCACGGCGCGTACCGGCGCTACCCGATGCGGCGCCGGTGCAGGGCGCGGAGCTCCTCCTCGAAGGCGGGCGCCGGCCCGTCCACGACCGCGCCGGGGACGATGGTGGTGAAGGGCAGCACGGCGACCGGCGACGCCGGGGCGCCCCAGGCGGTCCGCCACTCGACCAGTTGGGCGCTCGACACGGCGTACACGATGCGGCCGAGGCCCACCCAGCCGTGGCTCGCCGCGCACATCGGACAGTGCTCTCCCGACGTGTAGACGGTCGCGGTCGCCCGCTCCGCCGGGGTCATGTTGCGGGCCGCCCAGCGGGAGATCTCGAACTCCGGGTGGCGGGTCTCGTCGCCGTCCTTCACGCGGTTGCGGTCCTCGAAGAGGACCTTGCCGTCCGCCGACACCAGGACCGAGCCGAACGGCTCGTCGCCGTCGTCCAAGGCCTCCCGGGCCAGGTCCACACAACGCCGCAGGAAAGCCAGGTCGGTCTCGGTGATGGTCATGAACCGATCTTATGCGGGTGGGCCCAGGGCACACGCCGGTCGAGGATCGCCAAGGCCATGATGGTGACGCAGAGGGCGCCGTTCACGAACGAGGCGGTCACGTCGCTCGGGTGGTGCATGCCGCGGTACAGGCGGGAGACGGCCACGCAGACCGGCACCAGGATCAGGGCCCAGCACAGCCATTTGGCCCAGGTGCGGTTGACCTGGTGGGCGAGGACGAGGGCCAGACCGACGTAGAGCGCGAACGCCGCCGAGGTGTGGCCCGATGGGAAGCTCGAGGTGGGCGGGGAGTCGTCCAGGTGCTCGACGTGGGGGCGCTCGCGGTCGATCACCAGGGTGGCGAAGAAGAAGACGATCGCCTGGGCGCTGACGGCCGCGCAGAGGAAGAGCGGCTCGCGCCAGCTGTGCAGCTTGCGCAGCAGGACGAAGGCGACGATGCCGGTGACCGCGATGATGACCGGCGTGCTGCCGACCAGGCTGAAGATCTCGGTGAGCACGTTGAGCGGGCCGGTGCGGTGGGCGGCGAAGGACCGGTTGATGCCGTCCTCGACGGTGAACGGCCAGACGTCGTTGAGCACCTTGGTGAGCAGCAGGCCGAGTCCGATCATGCCGAGCAGCAGCACCGCGACCGGCAGCAGGATTCGCCTGGCCACGGCGGCGGCATGGGGGACGTCCACATAGTTCCGGGCGGCGGTCGCAATCTCGGGCATGGATCGCGGTCTACCCGATTCTCGCGTGATCCATGCCACGGCTTTGTCGAAGGAACTCTTTCCAACGAAAGGCCAGAACAGCGATCGCGACCCCCAGCGCCCAGCCGGCCAGGACGTCGCTTGTCCAGTGGACGCCCAGCGCTACCCGGCTGAGGCACGTGATCAGCGGGATCACGACGGCGCCCGCCCACAGCCAGAAGCGGGCCCGCGGGCGATCCGCCGTGAACGGCAGCAGGACGATCAGGAAGACCGCGGCGCCGAGGGCGTTGTTCAGCGCGTGGCCCGACGGAAACGAGTAACCGACGGCCCGGGCCACCGGATCGAGCAGGTCGGGGCGGTCGCGGCCGAACGCCAGCTTGAGCAGGGCGCCGAGGATGCCGCCGGCGGTCATCGTCACGGCGACCCACCACGCCTGGGGCCGGGCGCCGCGGCGGGCCAGCCAGATCACCAGGCCCAGGGCGGCCAGCCGCCACGCATTCGGATGGAAGACCAGGCTCCACCAGGTCATCGCCTCGACCCACCAGGGGTGGTTCAGCGCGAAGTCATGCAGGGCGTCGGTGACCGACCGGTCCAGCTGGTGCAGCCAGCCGACCCGGCCGACGACCATGACCGCGAGCAGCACGAACGGCGCGAGCAGGAGGATCGCGCCGATGGCGGGCGAGGTCTGGCGTAGCACTGGCCGCATGACCCTCGGCTATACCCGGTAATGGCCGCCGCTTGCCACCGCGCCCAGTTTGTCCGGGTTGGCGACGTTGTGGATGGCTACCACGTGGCCGTCCGCGTTGATCTCGAGGGTGATGGTGGCGATCACCCGGTCGGGAGCGCGAAAGATCATGCCGGGCGCACCGTTGATCTCGGCCGGCGAGGCGCTCATGTCGTCCGGGGAGATGCCCTGATAGGCCACCTTCCCCAGCGAGGCGAACCAGGCTGCCACCACCGAAGCGCCGACGACGGGACGCAGGGCCTGCCGGACCTTGCCGCCGCCGTCGGTCCAGAGGGTCACGTCAGGTGACATCAGCTCCATCAGGGCGTTGACGTCACCGCCCGTGGCGGCGGCGAAGAAACGGTCCGTCACCTCGCGCTGCTGGGCGGGCGTCGGCGTGAAGCGTGGCCGCCGCGCCCGCACGTGCGACCGGGCCCGGTGCGCCGCCTGCCGCACCGACTCCTCGGACCGGCCCACGGCGTCGGCGATCTCGGCGTGGCTGAAGTCGAAGACCTCCCGCAGCACGAAAATGGCGCGTTCGAGCGGGCTCAGCGTCTCCAGGACCACGAGCATCGCCATCGAGACGGACTCGGGGTCGGCCGGCGATGCGGTGAGGATCGGCTCGGGCAGCCACGGCCCGGTGTAGACCTCCCGCCGCCGCTTGGCCTCCCGCAGCCGGGCGAGGGCCTCGTTGGTGACGATGCGCGCGAGATACGCCTTCGGGTCGGCGACCGCGGACCGGTCGGCCGCCGACCAGCGGATCCACGCCTCCTGCACCGCGTCCTCGGCGTCGGCGGCCGAGCCGAGCACGCGGTAGGCGACGGCGAACAGCAGATTGCGGTGCCGCTCGAACATCTCGGCCGTGCGGGCGCGACCGGCCTCCGGCGAAGGCTCGGTCATGAGCGCTTGCCGTGCGGCCAGAACACGCCGGACGCCGGGATCCGCTTCATGCGGCGGTAGGTGGGCCAGGGAGACGCGGTCACCGTCTCTTTGTAGCGGGCGGCGAGCCGGCCGGTCAGGTAGAACCGCCGAGGGCTGTCGTCACCATGGGTGAACTGCACGACTCCGTCGCCGCGGCCGAGGCTCACCGGGGTGTGGTAATAGCCGAAGCGAAACTTCTTGGGCTGCTTTCCGCGCAGCGTACGAACGATCGAAAGCGCCGCGTGCACGCCGGTGGGCATGCCGCCCTGGCAGGTGCCGTGCATGATCCCGTACTGCTGGCGAATGGCCGCAGCGTCCCCGACCGCCCACACGAAGGGGTGCGAGACCGACCTCAGCGCGGCGTCGGTGACGATCCGCCCCCGCTCGTCGGTCTCCGTGCCGGCGGCGAGCGGAGAAACTTTCGTGCCACCCGCCCAGAGGAAGACGTCGGCGGGCAGAAAATCACCGTTCACGCGTACGCCCGCGGGCAGCACCTTCTCGATCGTCCCCTCGACCGTGCGGACCCCGAGGCTCGCCAGCGCACGTTGCAGATGGTCCCTCGCCCCGGGGCTCATCGTCGCGCCCGGCGCCGACCGGCCCACCAGCGTGACGGTGGCCGAGGGATACCGCGAAGCGATCTCGGCGGCCGATTCGATGCCGGTCAGCCCGGCGCCCCCGACCACCACGTTCGCGGCCGCGGCCAGCCGCGACGGCAACAGGTCCCGGTCGTCGAGCGTGTAGCCGTGCTCCTCGGCCCCGGGGACGGACGACGTGTCGGGAACGGCGCCCAGGGCGTACACGAGAATGTCGAAATTGATCTCGCGGTCCTCCAGCGAGACGGTGCGCCGGCCGAGATCGACCGACGTGACCCAGCCCTGCTCGAAGCGCGCGCCCGTCCCGGCCAGCAGCGAAGGAATGCGCAGGTCGGCGACCTCCTGCCCGGTCGCGGCCATCGGCAGCCGCAGCCGCTCGGCGAACCGGTCGCTCGCGTTGACCAGCGTCACCGGAACCTTGCGCCCGGCCAGTTGGATCGCCGCCGCCATGCCGGCATAACCGGCGCCCAGAATCACGATTTTCGTCATGCCCGCGAGATGAGAATCGCCGGCTGGAACGTGACCCGGCGTGACCGGCGTCACTCAGGCGGCGCGCATCGCCTGGCCCGCCACCGACTCCACGCCGTCGCCGCCGCGCCGCTTCACCCGGTACATGGCCTCGTCGGCGCGGCGCAGCGCCGCCGGCAGATCGGCGGCGTGCCCGGTCGCCACCCCGACGCTCACCGTCGCCGGACAGCCCGGGATGTCGCGGACCGCGGCCACCATGCGCTCGGCCACCGCCACAGCCGCCGCGACCCCGGCGCCGGGCAGCAGCGCCGCGAACTCGTCGCCCCCGAACCGGGCGAGCAGATCCTCCGGGCGCAGCTGCTCCGAGAGCGCCGCCGCGATCGCCCGCAGCGCCGCGTCGCCGGCCGCGTGACCGGCCGTATCGTTGATCTGCTTGAACTTGTCGGTGTCCACCAGCAGCACCGTGACCAGGTCGGACGGCCGCGACTGCGCCTGCCGGACGGCCCGGTCGAAGGCGCCGCGGTTGGCGACCCCGGTCAGCGCGTCCAGCGCCGCCGCCCGGGCCGCCTGCTCGTGCTGCATCCGCAGCAGCTCGAGGGACTTCATCGCCGCCACCGTCTGCAACGTGCGCAGACGTTGCCGCCACAACGCCGCGGCGAGGGTGTCCCCGTACGCGAGCCCGACCGCCGCGTCCTGCGATCCGCGCGCGGCGAGCAGCACGGCCCGGGTGCGGTGGGTGGCCGAAACGATGAGCCAGCCGGCGTCCGGCGGCAGCTCGGTGACCGCGCGCTCCATCACCGCGAGCGCCTCCGCCTCTCGCCCGGATCGACAGAGCGCCACCGCCTGGAACGGCCGCGAGTAGGCCAATGCCGTCGGGCTGACCCCCCGGGCCTCCAGCGCGGCCAGCGCCTGCGCGATCGCGACGGCCGCGCCGGCCGGATCGTGCCGGTCCGCCTTGGCGCAGGCCGCCGCGAGCATCGCGTAGTCCCGCCAGGCCGCGGCGTCCGGCCCGTCGGCCGCCTGCGCCGCCCGCACCGCGTACTCCTCGGCCTGCGCGGTGTGCGACTCGGCGTCGGCGACCTGCCCGACCTGGTACAGCTCGAGCGCCCAGAACAGGTGCATCTCGGCCTGGTTGAACAGCCACATCGCCCGGTTCCCGCTGCCGGGCGGGCTCATCTCGTACGCGGCGTCGTACTGCGGGCCGACCCGCTCGTAGAGGCGCAGCTCGAAGTAGCCGATGGCGACCGCGACCCGGGCGTTGACCGCCGCGATCGGCTCGGTCTCGCCGACCGCGACGATCTCGGCGGTGACCAGGTCGTGCAGCACGTCGTCGAGCTCGTAGGCGTCGTTGCGCCGCAGGTGGTGGGCGGCCCGGGTGGCCAGCGCGCAGGCGAGCCAGCCCGGGCTGCCCTCCCGCTCGGCGGCGCGGGCCATGAGCTCGAGCGCGGGCAGCGGCGCCTGCGGGTCGCCGAGGTTGGCCAGGGCGATGGCCCGCACGAAGTGCATGCAGGCCGGTCCGTCGGCGATGTCGCCCGGGTACGCCGCCAGGACACGCTCGGCCTCGGCCAGCACAGCGCGGGCGTGCCCGCTCTGCGCCCGTTCGAGCAGCCTCGCCGCCCGCCGCGTGATGTCGGTCATCGGCCCTCCCGACGCCCCTATCGGCAGCGTTCGGCGAGGTGGGAGGCAAATGTCAGTTGAGCGAGAGAATCTTGTCGATCAGCCCGCCGCCCGGGAAGTCGAGCATGATCACGCCGGTGCGGACGACCGGCGTGTGCGCCTCGGGGCCCTCGTTGAGGTAGCCGAGCAGGAACGGGTTGACGCCCGGCACGCCCAGCGCGCCGCCGGCGACCGACTGTGGCTGGGCGAAAACGCTCGATCCGCTGGCGAAGTTGATGTACATCTTCGCGGGGTCGCCGGCGCTGGTCGCGTCGAGGAAGCGGCGCACCTGGTCGCGCTTCGTGGCGATCGCCCCGACGTTGGGCACGTTGTAGTTGTCCTGCACATACGTGGAGTTGCCGTCGTTCCAGCCGTCGAACTGGGCGAGCCCGTAGCTCGCGACCCGGCCGCCGTGCGGGCCGTTCATGACGGCGAGCACGACCTTGCCCCGCACGCCGCCGAGCGCCGGCATGGCCGCCGCGGCCGAACGGCTCACGCTGGGATTCCAGAAAAGATTCGGGTGCTTCGACCCGTACGCGTCGAAGATGTCTTGAAACGACGACTGGCCCGTCGCGTCGGTGCAGGAGCCGAGCTCGCCCGTGCATTCCTGCTTGAGCCGGAGCACGACCGTCTCGCCGGGATGGGCCCCGAGAAAGTCGCCCAGCCGGTTCAGGACGTCGTCGAAGTTCGCGTTCTGGTAGGTGGCGCCGTGGTGGATCGTGAAGGTGTTGCCGGTGTTCACCCGGGCCCGGACGTCGATCATGCGAATACCGGCGTTGAGCTGCGCGGCAAGGGTCGCGCCGCGGTCGCCGAAGTCCTCCTGGGTCTGCGTCCACGCGCCGCCGTGGATCGACATGGTCTCGTGCGAGCCGGGGATGGAAAGTTTCGCGAGGCTGGTGCCGTCCGGGAGCGCGCGCATCCAGTCGGGGTGGGACGCGCTGCGGAGACTTCGGTACGAGGAGTCGGCCGCCCGCGCGCTTTCCGGAACGAGAAACAGGACTACGGCTGCGGCGGCGACAACGGCGATGGCCCGCTTTGCGATCACGACGGAACGATATCGATCGATTCGGGACGGCGGAAGCACGCTGCCTTGTCGTACCGTCGATGCTGCCCCTACCGGCTCGGGAGCCGCCATATGTTCGAGAAGTTCACCGATCGGGCGCGTCAGGCCGTCGTCCTGGCGCAAGAGGAGGCGCGCCTCCTTCAGCACAACTACATCGGCACCGAGCATCTGCTGCTCGGGCTGCTCGACCAGGGCGACGCCGAGGCCGCCGTCGGATTCTCCGCCGAGCAGGTCCGCGCGCAGATCGAGGAGACCGTGGGCCGCGGGCAGGAACCGGCGAGCGGGCATGTCCCGTTCACGCCCCTGGTCAAGAAGGCCCTCGAGCAGGCGATGCGCGAGGCGATGCAGATCGGCGACGGCACCATCGGCGCCGAGCATCTGCTGCTCGGGGTGCTGCGGCAGGCCGACAGCGTGGCCGTCCGGCTGATCACCGAGCTCGGCGGCGACCTCGAGGAGATCCGGCGGCGGGCGGCTTCCCCCGCCGTACGCGTCATGGCCGCGACGACCTCGATGCCGTCGCCCGGACCGCTGCATGCTTTCGCGCGCGCCGTGCCCGTGATGGAGAGGTACGCCCGCACCCTCGACCCGCAGCCGGTCACGGGCCGGGAGGCGGAGATCGCGCGGCTCGCTCAGGTGCTCAGCCGGCGCACCCGCAACAGCGCGGTCCTCGTCGGGGCGCCGGGCGCGGGACGGCGGGCGGTGGCGGAAGGATTCGCTGCCGCGTCCGGTCGTCAGCTGCGTGTCGTCGACTTCGCGCTGGTCGCCGTCGGTGCCGACTCGCGGGCCGAGGCGGAATGGCGGATCACGGCGCTGCTCACCGCCCTGCGCGACGCCGTGGTGCTGACCGAGGAGCTGGCGCCGTTCGAAGGAATGCCACGCGATCATGGCCCGCTGCTCGGCGCGTTCGTGCAGGCCGCGCTCGATCGGCAGGAGCTGCAGCTGATCACGACGGCCTCGCCGGCCGCCTACGAAAACCTGGACCCACGACTTTCGTATCTGCTTCAGAAAGTCGAGGTGAGCACGCCCAGCGCGCCCGCCGCGACCGAGATGCTCGCCGCGGCGCGCCCCCGTTTCGAGGCGCACCACGACGTGCGCATCGACGACGCCGCGCTCTCGCTCTGCGCCACGCTCGCGTCGGAGCACCTCGGGACGCTGCCGGCCTCCGCGACGCACCTGCTCGACGAGGCGTGCGCGGGGGCGGCCGGCACCGATCGGGTGGTCGCCGAGGCGGATGTGCGGGCGGCGCTCAAGAGGCTGCGCGCGGAATAGGCTGGCTTTCGTGGAGATCCGGCAAGTGGGCGCCTCGCTGCTGCCCGACCTCGGCACGCTCTTCGAGAGCAACTCGACGACGCGCGGCTGCTACTGCATGTGGTTCCTGCTCAGCTCCAAGGAAATGGACTCCGGCTGGGGCGGTCTCAACCGCACACGGTTCGAGGACCTGGTGTCCGCCTCGTCCGGTGAGCCGTTCGGCGTGCTCGCCGACGACGACGACGGCCGGCCGCTGGGCTGGTGCGCGATCGGCCCCCGGTCCCGCTACGCGCGGATCCTGCGGTCGCCGTTGATGAAATCGCGGGAGCCCGCCGAGGACGGCGACGTCTGGATGGTGCCATGCTTTTTCGTACGCGTCGGCGCACGCCGCGCCGGCACCACGAAACTCCTGCTGGAAGCAGCCGTCTCGGCGGCCGCTGACCACGGCGCGACCGCGGTCGAGGGTTTCCCGCTGGCCGGACCGGGGCCCCACAAGGACGACCGTTACCTGGGCACCGAGGGCCTGTTCGCGGCGTGCGGCTTCACCGCGATCGCCCGCCCGTCACCGCGCCGGGTCGTCATGCGGCGGCCGCTCTAGAGATCATTCGGTGTCAAGGTGGGGGATTCCGGTCGGGACGCCGGTCCTAACCCGCTCACGGCCGCTGATGGGTTCTGGAACTGAGCCGTTGGGCAGGGTTGGGCCAGCCGCTGAGACCCGATGCTGGTGATGCGGGAGCGGGCCGCCCGGGCGCGTCGGGGGTTGCCGGCGGCGGGGACATGAGCGATCCGGGGCTGCCAGGCCGGGGCGTGGATGGCCACGGCAGCCCGGCCATGGCCCAGAGTCACTGTGGGTGCGGCCCGTTGTGGCGGGTGGGGTCAAGTAGAGCGGGTGGGCATCAAGATTTTGCCGTTGTCCACAGGAGGCGGTCTGACGACCGCGACCTCGACCCCGAACGGTCTCTGGTTTGATGACGGCGCGCCGTTGCGGCAGTATGCACGGGTGCGTCGCAACCGAATCGCGATCTTCGCCGTGGCCGCGGCCGTGATCCTCGGCGGCGGAGGCCTGATCGCCCTGGGCCTCGGCGGGGAAGATGCCGCCCTTTCGCCCAGCTCCGTCATCCGCGGCGACAAGCCCTCGCCCAGCTCATCCCCGTCGCCCACCGGCCCGAGCGCGGAGGAACTGGCGAAGGCGAAACGGGCCAAGCAGGTCAAGGCCCTCGACGCGGCGCTCAAGAAGCTCGACACCACCTCGCCCGAGTTCTCCGTCGCGGTTCTCGACAAGAAAACCGGTGATGAGTACGCCTACCGTGGCACCGAGAAATACGACACCGCCAGCATCGTGAAGGCGCAGATTCTCGCCTGCATGCTGCTGAAGGACCAGGACGCTGGACGCCAGCCGACCTCGAGCGAGATGGCCCTGGCCAAGCCGATGATCCGGCTGAGCGACAACAACGCGGCGACGTCGCTGTTCCAGCGGGTGGGCGGCCGCACCGGGGTCACCAAGTGCAACAAGCGCCTGGGCCTGACCCAGACGGTCGTCAACGGCTCGTGGGGCCTGACCCGCACCACCGCCGACGACCAGATCAAGCTGCTCTCCGAGCTGGTCGACACCAAGGGCCCGCTCGACGCCGACTCCCGCAAGACCGCCTACACCCTGATGAGCACGGTGAGCTCGGCGCAGGACTGGGGCATCCCGTCGATCGCGAAGGCCGGCGAGACCGCGATCGTGAAGAACGGCTGGGACACCCGCTCGGCCGACGGCGGCCTCTGGGCGGTGAACACGATCGGCCGGGTGACCGCCGACGACGTCGACGTCTCGGTGGCCGTCCTCTCCCACGACAACACGTCGATGGAGGGCGGCATCACGCTGGTGCAGAAGGTCGCGAAACTCACCCGGCAGTATTTGCAGTACTGACCGTCCGCACCGCCGCCATCAGCAGCCGCCAGAAGGCGTCCACGTCCAGACTCACCGCGACGTCCGCGTTCGGCTCTCGCTTGGTGCGGCGATGCAGGTCGGCGACGGTCGCGCCGCGGGTGTACGCCCCGGCGAGCTCGACGGTGACGTTGACGGTCTCCCTGCGCACGATCTCCGGGTCGATCACGGCGGCGACCGCCACCGGGTCGTGAACGGGCGGGTGGCCGAACCCGAAATTCCGGCGGTAGGCGCCCGCGAAGAACGTCATCAGCTCCGCGCAGACGCTGCCCAGCCGGGTGCCCATGCCCTGGAACTCGGCGATGATCTCGGTGGTGGCCAGGGCCTGGTGCGTGACGTTCAGCCCGATCATCGTCAGCGGCAGTCCCGACCGCAGCACGATGTCGGCGGCCTCGGGGTCGGTGACGATGTTGAACTCGCCGTAGGGCGTGGTGTTGCCGCGCTCGGTCGAGCCGCCCATGAAGACGATGTGGCGTATCTGCCGGGTGAGCCGCGGATGAGTGCGCAGCAGCAGCGCGACGTTGGTCAGCGGGCCGGTGGCGATCAACGTGACCGGCTCGGCCGCATCGGTGATCAACCGCCGCATCAGCTCGATCGCATGCACGCCGGCGACGTCGGCCACGGGCAGGTCGAGCTCCGGTCCGTCGAGCCCCGACGCGCCGTGGATGTCCTCGGCCACGGTGAGGTCGCCGACCAGCGGGCGGTCGGCGCCGGCCGCGACGGGGATCTTCTCGGCCCCGGCGAGGGCGAGGATTCTCTGCGCGTTCCGCGTGGTCTTGTCGAGAGTCTGGTTCCCGGCGACGGTGGTGACGCCCAGCAGGTCGACGCGGGGATCGCCCACGGCGAGCAACAGGGCCAGCGCGTCGTCGTGCCCGGGGTCGCAGTCGATGATCACCGATGTCGTCATGCGTCCGACCGTATACGTGCGCACTCGACCGCTGTGGGTGAGCCGCCGTCGCAACGACCGCTCAGCCTCAGGCGGGGTCCTGGCCGGGGCGCCGGCGCCGGGCCGGCCGAGGCTCCGATCACCAGTCGGCCGGACTCCGCGGCGGCCCGCAACATCGTCAGCCTGGCCATGGTCGAGGCCGCGGTCCGCTCCGCGGCCGAGCACCGGACCGTCACGATCGCGGAGGCTCTCCGTCCTGAAAGATGATCACGCGGGGCCGCCGGGCGGGATCGGCTTCGAGGGTCTCGCCGGGACGAAGGCGGCCGGTGGCGAGCACGTCGCCGGTGCGGGGGTCGACGATCCGGTACGCGGACGGTGTCCCCCGCTCCTGCATCATCGGGAGCCAGCCGCCGCTCTCCTGGTAGATGATGTGCAGCTTGCCGGGGACGCTCAACGCCCGCGGCGCGATGAACGTCTCCCAGTCGGGCTGCATGTCGGTGGTGGGCAGACCGGCGAGGATGCGGCCGACCAGCCCCACGTAGGTCGAGCCCTCAGCGTGCAGGGCTTCGCGCCAGCCGCCGCCGGGGACCAGGAAATACGGCGCGTGGCCGGGCTCGCCGTCGCGGTGGACCCACTGCCAGATGTTGGCGGCGCCGTACACGACGCCCATGGCGCCGCCCGCGCACAGGTTGCTCCAGGCCTCGTGACCCTGCCACCAGCCGGTCGCCACGTCGGGTCCGCCGGTGCGCTCGTAGGTAGGCTCGCCGTTGGCCACCGCTTTGACCGGGGTATCACGCGCCATGTCAGCGACCCGCTCGGGAACGTGCTCGCCGCCGTGGCCGGTTTGGCACCACTGGAAATCGAGCCACGGCGCGGATTGGTGGGCGGTGGCGCGGGCGTGCGGGCGGTAGTGGATGCCGGTGGGCTGGCCGTAGCAGTCGGCCTCGTGGATCTCCCGGCCGCCGGCCTCGATCTGGGGTTCGGTGCCGGCGCCGTCGGCGCCCACCAGATACACCAGCGGGCGGGCGCCGTAGCGGGCCACGAGGTAGCGGCAATAGCGCGCGTATTCGGCCGGGGGCGCGACGGTGCCGGCGACGTCCAGGCCCTTCCAGCCGAACCCTTGGAAGACGGGCTGCAGAACGGGAACGATGCGGTGGTCGACCAGGATGGCCAGGAGGCGGTCGAGGTACTGGAAGTAGGCGTAGTTCGGCTGGGTCAGACGGCCCGACGGGAGGTCCTCGAAAGCCACGTCGAAGCCTTCGTCGGCACTCCGGTCGCGCGGGCCGGTGGCGCGCATGTCGGGCTGCATCGACATGAGCAGCACGGCGTTGAAGCCCTTTGCGGCGCGGTCGCGGGCGTATTCGAGGACCTCGTCCTCGGTGGCGCGCCACGGCAGGGCCCACGCCGTGTCGGCCACCAGCAGGGCGGGCGTGCCGTCGGCGTGGACGAGGCTGCGGCCGCCCGGCGACATGCGCCAGAAACCGTGCCGGCGGAACGGGTTGGCGCTCTCACCGGCCCCGCCCTCGAAAGCCCCGCCCTCGAAAGCCCCGCCCTCGAAAGCGCCGCCGGAATGCAGGCCGGGGTCGGGCACGTTCGCGCTGGTCTGCCAGTGCCAGGTGCCGTGAGCGACCGGCGAGGCGAACCGGACCCGCCACGTCCGGCCGCCGTCGTGGAAGGCAGGGCGACGCAGAACGGTGCCGTCGTCGTGTGAGAAGGTGGCCCAGACGTCGATCGCGGCGTAGGGAGAAGGGTGGTCGGCGGTGGCCGAAAGCGTGAGCGAAATTTCCTCCCACGCTCTCATCCTTTCGACGCTCCGGTGGTGAGGCCGCCGACGATCCAGCGCTGCAGGAACGTGTACGCGATGAGGATCGGCACCACGGCGATGAGAATCCCGGCGGCCAGGCCGGTGCTGTTGTTGGAGAACTGGCCCTGAAAGTTGAGCAGGCCGACCGGGATCGTCTTGTGCGCGTCCGAGTTGAGCAGGATCAGCGCGAAGAGGAACTCGTTCCAGGTCGCCACGGCGTCCAGGATAAGGACCGTGACCAGGGCGGGGGCGGAAAGCGGCAGGACGATGGTCAGGAAGATCCGCCAGGCGCCGGCGCCGTCGATGCGGGCGGCCTCGATGATCTCGTCGGGGATCTGGCGGATGAACGACTGCAGGACCAGGACCTCGAACGGGATGCCGAACGCCAGGTAGGGGCCGATGAGGCCGATCAGGCTGTCGGTGACGCCGGCGCTGCGGGCCATCACGAACACCGGCACGATGGTGATGTAGATCGGGATGGTCAGGCCCAGGAAAACCGCGTACATGATGGCCGCGCCGAACCGGATGCGAAGTTTCGCCAACGCGTACGCCAGCATGGCCGAAACGAAGACGCCGAGCGGAACCTTCAGGATCAGCACGATGGCGCTGTTGCGATAGGTGGTCGCGAAATTTCCGATGTCCCACGCCTGGGTGAAGTTGCGAAACGTGAGCTCGCCCGGCCACGACAGCGGGCCGTGCGAGACGAAATCGGCGAGCGGGCGCAGCGCGGTGATCACCAGCAGCACCAGCGGGGAGATCCACACCAGGGCGGCGAGGGTCATGACGACGGTCGTGCCGAGGCCGCCCTTCCGCTGGCGGTTCGCGGCCGGCGCCGCCGTCTCGGGAAGCGTCGTGGCGGGCACGGCGGGTGCGAAAGTCACGCTGGGTGCTCCTTCGTCTGGGAGCGCACGTACGGGATGCTGACCAGCACCGCCACCACCGTGATCACGACCGCGATCGCCGTGCCGTAGCCGGCCTGGTTGTACTGGAAGACGTTGAAGTACATCCACGTGCCCATGACCTGGGTGGCGGTGCCGGGACCGCCGTACGTCATCGCGTAGATCAGGTCGAACACCTTGAACGAGTCGATCACCGACAGGGCGATGACGACGTAGTGCGCGGGACGCAGGCCGGGCATCGTGATGTGCCAGAACTGCTGCCACTTTCCGGCGCCGTCGACGGTCGCCGCCTCGTACAGGTCGGGATTGATGCCTTGCAGGGCGGCCAGATAGAGAAGCATGGGAAAGCCGACGCGCAGCCAGATCGCCGCCACCATGGTCGCGCCGAGCGCCGTCGAGTCCTGCCCCAGCCACGGCTGGGCGAAACTTTCCAGGCCGATCGCACGCAGGAACGCGTTGATCGCGCCGTACTGCGGGTTGTAGAGCCAGCCCCAGATCGACGCCACCGACACCAGCGGCAGCACCGCCGGCGTGTAGAAGATGAGGCGCAGGAAAGGCTTGCCGCGAACCTTTCCGTTGAGGACAACCGCAAGGGCAAGACCCAGCACCACGGGTACGGCTACCGTGACGACCGCCCAGATCAGGTTGTTGATCGCGGCCTGGACGACCACCGGGTCGCTCGGCATCGCCTTGTAGTTGTCCAGCCCGACGACGTTGTACGTGGCGCTGAGGCCGTCCCAGTCGGTGAAGCTGAACCAGAGCGACGACAGCGCCGGATACACCAGGAACGCGAAGTAGACCAGGAGGGCCGGCGCGGCGAACCCCCAGGCGACCAGCCCTCCGCGCCTCATTTCTTCCAGGCCTTGATGACGTCCTGCATCTTCTTGGCGGCGTCGGCGGGGCTGGTCTTGCCCTGGAGCACGTCGCTCTGGATCGCGAAGTACTGATCGGCCTCCTTCTTGGGGAAGGCCTGGTCCTGGATGGTGTAGAAGGGCTTCTTGGCGGGGCCTTGCGACCACTCGTACGAAAGTGGCAGCGCCGCCTTGTCGGGCTCGGCGCCGGCCACCACCGAGGCGGTGATCTTGAGGGCCTGGTGGGTCGCGGGCTGGTTGAGGAAGTCGAGCAGGGCGGCCGCCATGTCCGGGTTTCCGGCCTTCGCGTTGATCATGTAGCCCTCGACGAAGCCGGAGTGCCGCACCGGGTCGTGGCCGGTCGGGAACTCGAAGACGCCGAAGTCCTCGGACTTCTTGCCGCCGGCCTGGATGCCCTGCGCTTCCGTCCACGGTCCGGTGATCGTGTAGGCGGCCTTGCCCTGCACGTACCAGAGCTCGACCTCGGCCGGGTCGAGGCCGACCGCGCCCTCGGGGATCCACTTCTGGTCCTGCCACTTCTTGAAGTTCGTGAAGGCCGTGACCACCTCGGGCCGGTCCCAACTCTCGTCGCCGGTGAGCAGCTTGTCGTGCAGGTCGGCGCCGGCGCTCGTCTCCAGCAGGTACTCGAAAAGGCGCATGACGTGCCAGCCGTACTTGCCGGCGGTGGCGAGCGGGGTGATGCCGGACTTCAGCAGCTTGGCGTTGGCCTCCTCGAGCTCGGCGTAGGACTGGGGCGGCGCGGTGACGCCGGCCTTGGCGAACGCGGCCTTGCTGTACCAGCCGCCGATCCCGAGGGCGATGAACGGCATGCCGCCCTTCACGCCGTCGAAGGTCATGCCCTCGATCGCGGCCGGGTTCAGCTTCGAGTCCCAGCCGTACTTCTGGTAGTACTTGCTGAGGTCCATGGCCTGCTTCGCGTTGACGAAGGGCGCGCCGATCTGGCCACCCCAGATCCGCCAGACGTCGGGGCCCTTGCCGCCGAGCAGCTCGGTACGCAGCTTGTCGGGGTAGACGGCGGCGCCGGAGCCCGGCAGCGAGTCGACCGTCGTGGTGGTGCCGTTCTGCTCGTCGAACTTCTTGATCTGCGCCTTGAGCAGGTCGATCGTCGAGTTGTCCTCGTAGGTGAACAGGCGCAGCTCCTTGGAGCCAGTGTTCGTCGCGCCGGTGTTGTCGCTGCTCGTGCCGGTGCAGGCGGCAAGGCCGGCGGCGAGCGCGGTGCCGCCGCCGATGCCGAGGAATTTCCGTCTGGTGATCACCTAAAGCTCCTTCTGCCGCCCGAAGCGGCGGATCTTGGCAAACATGTCCTCCAGCAGGAACCGGACGTCGACGGTCTCGACGGCCCGGATCGGGTTTCCGGTACCGGGCAGGTAGTGGCCCTCCCGGCCGAAGCGCGGCGCGGGCACGGTGCGGAACTGGCCGCCGCGCGGGTAGAGCATCAGGGAGATCGCCGGGGAGTCGCCCAGCGACCGGGATTCGATCGGCTCCGGGTGGTGGGCCGCGTTCCACTCGACCAGCTGCCTGATCAGGTAGTCGGCGAGCCCGGAGGTGCCGCCGATCCTCTCCTCCAGCTCGGCGTAGCCGACCGAGACCTGGGAGTAGACGTTGGACGGCACCTGCCAGACCGTGATCCCGGAGCCGAAGACCACGTTGGCGGCGGCGATGTCGTTGCCGAGGTTGAACTCCAGGCCGGGATACGCCGCGTCGATGCCGCCGTAGGCGACCCCGCCGATCCAGATCACCACGACGTCCCGGTCGACGATCGCCGGGTCGAGCAGGATCGCCGAGGCCATGTCGGTCAGCGGCCCGAGGAACGCGACGTAGAGCGTGCCGTCCTGCCGGCTCTCCTCGATGATCAGCCGCGCGCCCGGGCTTTCCCGCGGCGACGACTCGTCGGCTATCGCGGTGGCCGCCCCGTTCGCCACCACGACCTTGCCGTCGAGGTCCATGAGGCGCAGCAGCAGGTCGATCTCCTCGCGGGACTCCTCCATGCTGCGGTCGCTGCGGCGCCATCCGAAGTGGGCCGGGATCAGCCCGCGAACGTCGAGGGTGGGCGAGAGCAGGGCGTGCACGATCGCGAACTGGTCGTCGGCCTCGTTCTTGGCATCGGTGTCGACAATGACGCGGCGACGGGTTGCGGGCGACATGGGCGTTCCTCCGCACGGCATGAATATCTATTCAGGACCGACTTGCCATGCGAATACTGTGAACGGTCCATGTCCAACCTGTCAACGGCTGATCTCGGCGGTGCGGGTCAGATGTCCTGGATGCTGCTCACGTAGTCGGTCATGTAGACCCGGACCTTCTTGCGGATTTCGGGCCCGAGGTCGTCGAGCGCGCCCCGGTTGATCGAGGTTCGCCACGAGTTGGGCGAGACGCGATCGGGGACGTGGAGAGCATCCGTCGGATGGCGTGGGCCTACGTCGCCTGTATGCAGCCGATCCCGTACGACATCGCCTTGCTCGCCGACCTGGAAACGGTCCGCGGCCACCGCGGTCTCCTGCGCGCGACAGTCCCCGAGGTACCGGCCCGGCAGCCCCGCACGGAACGGGAGAGCAGATTCTCCTGGACCCACACGGCAACCCCGAAGGCCCTGGGTATCGTCGGCGGCTTCTGGCCGGTGCTGCGCCAGGGATGGGCGTTCCTCGACGACGATCCCGGCGAGTCGCTGGTCACACCCGGTCTGGCCGAGCTGGCGACGGAGCTGACCCCGGCCCGATTCACCACGTTCCCGCGCGCCGCCGGGGAGCGCCTTGCCGAGATCTTCCAGCTGACGAACCGACACCGGTGACGCAGGTTCGTCCTGATTGGAGGCCCGATCGCGCAGGCGTGAATCCCTGTCGGCGGAGCCGGGGGTACTACCGGTGGCCGCACCGCCGATCAGGAAGGGGAGGTAGCGAGGCATGTCGACAGTGAGCATGGCGTCGCCACGGGGGTTCTCCGTCGCGGCGATCAATCAGCGATATCACCGGGTCGCGCTCAACGTTTTCATGGCGATCGTGGTGGCCCACTGGGCCGAGCATCTGGTGCAGGCGTACCAGATCTGGGTGCTTGGCCGCCCACGCCCCGCCGCGCGGGGCGTGCTCGGCCAGTTCTTTCCGTGGCTGGTCACGTCGGAGTGGCTGCATTACGGGTACGCCGTCGTGATGCTGGCCGGGTTGTTCCTGCTGCGGCCGGGCTTCGCGGGCCGCGCACGGACCTGGTGGACCATCGCGCTGGTCATCCAGTTCTGGCACCACATCGAGCACCTGCTGCTGCTCGTCCAGGCGCAGACGCACACCTTCTTCTTCGGCGGCGCGGCGCCGACGAGCGTGGCCCAGGTCTTCTTCCCGCGCGTGGAGCTGCATCTGTTCTACAACTCGGTCGTCTTCATCCCGATGGTGATCGCGGTCTACCTGCACCTGCGGCCCAACGACCGGGAAAGGCGGGCCATGTCGTGCAGCTGCGCCCGCCCGGCTCGGGCGCCGGCCCGCTGATGTCCCGGCCGGCGCGGCTCATCGCCGCCGGCGCGGTGGCGCTCGCGGCCGGCCTGGTCCTGGCGCAGGTGGGACGGTCGACAGACCCGAGCCGGGCCGCCGTCACGTCGACCAGCCCGGCCGACGGGGCGACCCTCGCCCGGGCACCGGCCGAGGTCGAGCTGTCCTTCACCGGACCGGTCGACCCGGCGGGTTCGCACGTGTCCGCGCTCGGGCCGGCTCGTAACGCCGGGGGCCTGCGCAGCACCACGCCGGAGCGGCTCAGCCAGCCGATCGTCGTGCCGGCCGCCGGTGAGGTGACGGTCGCCTATCACGTGATCCTCGCCGACGGCGCGGAGCTGGCCGGCTCCTTGCGCTTCACCGTCCGGTCCGCCGGCACGGCCGAAGCCATCGGGTCCGGAGCCATCGGGTCGGCGGGCACGGCCGGTGACGCGCCGGCGCCCGCGGACGTGCACGCGCACGGCATCGATCCGGTCAGCGCCGGGCTGCTGGTAGCCGACGGGATCGCGGTTCTGGTCGTCGGCGCTCTTCTGCTGCGCCGGCCACGCGCACCCGGCGGGCGGTGACCGTGGCCGGGATGTTTCCCGCGACGGTGCTCGCGTCGCTGCGGGCCGCCCCTGACCGGCCGGCCCTGCACATGCGGGCCCGCACGGTGACCCGCGGTGAGCTCCTGTCCATGGTGCGCCGGATGACCGCCGCCCTCGGCGAGGCCGGGCTGGGCCCGGGCCGCGCCGTGGGCATGGTCCTGTCGCTGTCCCCGGAGGCGTACGCGGCGCACCTCGCGGCGCACGCCCTGGGCTGCCGGGTCGCCGCCGCCCGCCCGGGGTGGAGCCCGGGGCAGCTCACGCAGGCGCTGGACCGCGCCCGCCTCGACGCGGTGGTGGCCGACGTGCCGGTCGACCGGCCGGCACTCCACCCGGACGCGCTGCTGGCCCGGCCGGATCCCGGCGGCACGTTGCCCGTGCTGGGACGCGCCGGCGACATCGCCCGGCTGACCTACACCAGCGGCAGCACCGGACAGCCCAAGGCGTGCGCGCACGAGTACCGCGCGATCAGCCTGGCCTATCGGCCGGACCGATGGGCGCCCGTCCTCACCAGGCTGCTGGCCGCCTTCTCCCGGTGCCTGATCAGCGAGAGCCTGGCCAGCCCGGTCATGTTCACCTATCTCGGGCGGTGCCTGGTGGTCGGGGGGACGGCCGTGCTGCTTCCGGAATCGACCAGCCTGCCGGAAGCGATCGAGCGGCACCGGATCACCGCGGCGCTCATGCCGCCGGCGCGGCTGCACGACCTCTTGCGTTCGCGGGCCGGCCTGAGCAGCCTGCGCGCGGTGATGCTGGGCGGTTCGCCCGCCGGCCCGCAACTGCTGCGGGCCGCGGCCGGACGGCTCGGGCCGATCGTCTGGCAGGGGTACGGGCAGGGTGAGGCCGGGGTGATCGCGATCCTCACGCCGGAGGACATCGCGGCCGGCCACCTCGCCTCGGTGGGCCGGCCGCTGCCCGGGGTCGACGTGGCCATCGTGGACGGCGAGATCCGGGTGCGGAGCCCGCATCGGATGGCCGGCTACTGGGACGACCCGGAAGAGACCGGTGAGGTGATCGTGGACGGCTGGGTGCGTACGCGTGATCTCGGGCATCTTGATGCCGGCGGCATGCTGCACCTGACCGGCCGGGCGCGCGACGTCATCCTGGTCAACGCCGAGGTCTGTTACGCCGGCGCCATCGAACGGGTGCTGACCGAGGATCCGCAGGTGGCCCAGGCCTACGTGGTAGGCGCCCCCGACCCGCTGACCGGCGAGGCGATCCACGCCTTCGTCGTGCCGGCCGGCGACCGGACCCCCGATACGGCTCGTCTCGTCGCGCTGGTGCGGTCGCGGTTGAGCGCCAACAGCGTGCCCAAGACCGTCACGGCTGTCCGAGATGTGCCGATGAACCCAAGTGGCAAGCCCGACAAGACGGCGCTGCTCCATCGAACCGGGATGGCTCCGCGTGGGTGAAGTCTATTGTGGTGCACTCCGACGAGACACTCCTCGCGGGCATGGCCTCCGGCGACCCGATGGCCATGGCGGTCTTCGTTCGCCGCTATCAGTCCCGGGTGTACGGGCTGGCGCTGCGGGTGACCCAGGACGCCGGGCTGGCCGAGGAGGTGGCCCAGGACGCCTTCATGCGGGCATGGCGGTACGCGACCAGCTACGACGCGCGCCGCGGGCGGGCCGGCACCTGGTTGCTGACCATCGCCCGCAACGTCTCCGTCGACGCGGCCCGGCTGCGCCGTGACTGTCCGGTCGCACCCGAGCGGCTGGCCGGTGAGCTGGCCGTCGACACCGACGAGCCCGACCATGAACGGATCGAGCTCCTGCGGGACGGGCTGCGCTCGTTGCCGGCCGGGCAGGCGCGGGCGATCGTGCTGGCCACGGCGTACGGCCTGACCGCCCGGGAGATAGCGGAACGGGAGGACATCCCGCTGGGCACGGCCAAGACCCGGATCCGGCGCGGGCTGGCCCGGCTGCGGCTGGTGCTCGGCGCCGACACCGACGCCGGCTGATCGCGGGTCACCGCCGTGCCTCGCCGATCCTCGCCGCGACCCTGGCCCAGAACTTCTCCGGGTCGTTCAGGTGGGGATACGGCTCGTCCGGCGCCGGGACGCCGAGGAACGAGCACAACGGCGCCCAGCCGGTGCCCGGGGTGATGGTCAGCAAACGGTCGGCCGCCACGGCTTCGCGTACGGCGTTGTTGTGCTCTTCGAAGACCCGGATCGCATGCCGGCGATCCGCGAAGCGGCCACCGAAGAAGCCGTCCCAGATCGTGCGGCGATGAAACTCGGTGAACGTGCCGAGACCAGGCACCACCGTCCGCGCCGTCGACACCCGCGCGTCCGGCGTCCCGTATCCGAACATGCGGTAGATGGTGGCGGCGACGCTGTCGTACCAGCCCTCGGGCTCGCGGACGGTGAGGATGACCTTCGCTTCCGGGAACGCGGCGATCAGCTGCCGCCAGTACGCCGCACCCGGCCAGTCCACCGTGGCGGCATACCCCGCGAACACGGCGGCCCAGTCCACCGGCTCGCCGGCCGCGGCGGCCTGCCACAACGGCAGCCGGTCCGGGTGGTCGAGCACGTGCCGGCCGTGGAAGCAGGGTCCGAGACCCAGCCGCTCCAGCGCGGCCTTGAGCGAGAGCGTCCCGGTACGCCCGACACCCACGCCGATGACCTTCACGGCTCCACCTGATCCCGGGTCAGCTCGGCCGGCGCCGCGACCCCGAGCAGGGTCACGGCATTCACCAACTCCGCGCGCAGCATCTCCAGCACCCGCGCGACGCCCGGCTCCCCCGCGACCGCCAGCCCCCACAGCACCGGGCGCCCGACCGCGACCGCCCGGGCGCCCAGCGCCAGCGCCTTGGCGACGTCGGTGCCCCGGCGCACGCCGCCGTCGAGCAGCAACGGCACGGCGCCGGCCACCGCGTCCGCGATCACCGGCAGCCGGTCGAGGGTCGCCGGGGTGGTGTCGAGCTGGCGGCCGCCGTGGTTGGACACGATCAGCCCGTCCACCCCGCGCTCGACCGCGAGCCGGGCATCGTCCGCGTGCAGGACGCCCTTGAGCAGGATCGGCAGCGTGGTGACCCCGCGCAGCCAGTCCAGGTGCTGCCAGGAGATCTCGGGCGACAGCACGACCTGACGCACGTTGCCGTCGCCGCGCATGTTCGCGCACGAGATGCCCGGGGGCAGATCGTGGAAGTCGTTACGGTCTCCCCGCTCGTTGCGCCCCAGGGCGGGCGAGTCGACGGTGACGACCAGCGCCCGGCAACCGGCCGCCTCGGCCCGCCGCACCAACGACTCGGTGAATCCGAGGTCGGGCTGGAGGTAGAGCTGGAACCACAGGGCCGCGCCGGTGGCCGCGATCTCCTCGACGGTGACGGTGGACAGCATGGCCGCGATCATCGGAACGCCGGCGGCGGCCGCCGCGCGGCCCGTCGCGACCTCGCCCTCCGGGCAGGCCAGCCGGTGGAACGCGGTCGGTGCGATCCACACCGGCATCGAGGCGGCCGTGCCCAGCACGCTGGTCTCCAGCCGTGGCGCGGCCGAGCCGCGCAGAACCCGAGGAATGAGCGAGCGGCGGCGGAACGCGGACTCGTTCGCGGCCACTGTGATCTCGTCCTGCGCGCCGCTCGCGAAGTAGTCGAAGTGGACCGGGTCGAGGCAGGCACGGGCGGCCGCCTCGTACTCGCGCAGGTTGACCGGGCCGGCGCCGGCCTGCACGGTCATTGCGGCGCCTCCTCGAGGAACGCCGATAGCGGCGCGCGGTAGAGCTTCTCGTCGGTCCAGTCGTTGCAGATCTCCTCGGGCAGCCGCAGGGTCGCGACCACCTCGTGGTCGCGGAACCGGCGCACCACCGGGTGCAGATAGCGCTCCTCGTGGCCCGGGTCGTCCTCCCAGCGCCGGCCGGCCGGCACGTCGAAGGGGTCGATCGCGTCGTGGCCCGCGCCGTACTCGAGGTCGATCGTGCAGCAGTCCGCGAAGGGGACGTAGTCCCGGGGCATCTCCTCGTAGTAGCGCCCGTCCGGCGTGACGACGTCGCAGAGAAACCCGAATTGCTGGAACAGCGCGGACGTACGGTTGATTCGCGCGAGCACCGCGTCGGCGAGTGCGTCCCGGGGCAGGGTCCGGTGCGGCCACTCGACGCCGTGGTGCTTCTGCTCCAACATGTGCACGAGGGCGCGGACGCCGTAGCGGAAGCCGTGGATGAAGGCGCTGGTGTGCTTCTTGAAGTCGCGCGACTGGGTCAGCGTGCCGGCGAAGTAGAGGCCGGGCACGTTCACCGACTCCCACTCCGGGGTCAGCGCCGGGAACCGGTCGCTGATGACCAGCTCGGGCCGGCAACCGTCGGCGAAGATCGAGGCGTCCATCCGGAAGCCGGTACAGGCGATGACCCGGTCGTACGCGAGCCGCGCCACCTTGTCGCGCCGGGCGTACGCGAAGGTGACCAGATAGTCGTCCGCGCGTCGCTCGATCCGCAGGATGTCGCCGTCGAGCACCATGTTCTGGGTCTTCAGCTGGTAGGTGTCCAGGAAGTTGTTGTTGACCGCGCGCAGGTGTCCGATGAAGTGCGTCCGCCAGGCGAAGTTGATCGACCGGGGCCCGGCGACGTGGATCACCGCGGCGTGCTCGACCAGGTTGTCCGCGGTCTCGAAGGCGGAGTTGCCCTTACCGATGATCAGCACGCGCTGATCGGTGAACCCGGCCGGCTCGACCGGCACGTCCCAGTAGCGTTCCGCGGTCTCGATGCCCGCGATGGCCGGCACGTTCATCCCGCCGAAGCCGGTCGCCACGACGACCCGCCGGGCGGTCAGCTCCTCGCCGTTCTCGCACCGCACCCGGAACCCCACGCCGGCCCGGTCGACCCGGGCGACGCGGTGGCCGTACCGGATGGCGAGCCCGCGGCCGAAGTCGGTGAGGTAGCGGATGTAGTCGTCGGCGTCCGGGAAGTAGCGGCCGGTGTACCGGGTGAACCGGAGCTCCGGGTCCTCGGACAGCAGCGAGTTCCAATCGACCCGCAGATCCTTCTCGGGGTCGTGCCACCCGGTGTGCGGTTTGTTGATCGAGATCATGCGACGGTGCCGGGGGAACGTGCGATAGAACGTGCCCGGGGTCGGCCCGGCCTCCAACACCACGTAGTCATGACCGGCCCGGTCGAGGAGGTACGCGAGTTGAAGGCCGGCCGGTCCGGCCCCGATCACGACATAGTCCATGCCAGATATACCCCGTCATGACCGCGAATGGATTCCGGCGAATCCTTGGCCGCGTCCCGGGCGGTACACCGGGTGTGGAGATATCGCTTGGCCTGGGCGCGGCGGTGCTGGTGGCGGCGAGCCTGCCGTACTGGCTGCCCCGCGTGGTCGTCGCGCTCCGGATGTGGTTGTTCGCCCGGATCAACGGCTCGGCCGGGATCACCGTGCCGGGCGAGCTGGTCGATGCCTCCCAGTTCCTGCGGGTCTACTCGGATCCGGCGGCGAGCGGACGCAGCCGGGGGGCCGCGCTGTCCGACCTGTTCTGGTACTGGCTGTCACCGGGCGCCGAGGTCCATCAGGAACACCTGGAGCGCGGGCCGCGCTACGACGAGGTCGCCCGGTGCACCCGCCGCATCCTGTCGATGCCGAGCGACCAGGCCGAGCGCCTGGCCGCCGACTGCGTACGGGACGCGCTGCCGGACCGGACCGGACTCGTGCGGCTGCGCGACCTCGTGATGCCGGTCTGGGCCGAGCTGTACCACCGGGTGGTCTTCGATCAGCCCGCCGGCGCCGAGGCCCGCCGGCTGATCGTCGACAACGCCGACGACGTGGTCACCGCGCTGAAGTGCTGCGGCCTGCGGCACCTGGACCGGCGGCTGCGGCTCACCGCCCATCTCGACCGGGTGCTCGACCGCGTGCCGCACGACCTGCCGGCGCTGCTGGACCGGCGCGAGCAGGTGTTCTACCTGCAGGGCACGTTCTTCAACACCGCGGTCGTGCAGAGCTCCGAGGCGACCGCGCACCTGATGATGGTGCTGGCCGCGCGGGCCGGCGGCGACCTCGACGAGGCCTTCGAGGAGACGTCGCGCCGCTTCCCGCTGTTCGGCATCGCGCACCGGATCACCACCGATGCCATCACGCTGCCCACCGGCCCGGTCATTCCGTCCGGGTCGGTGCTGTGCTTCGACTATCCCGAGTTCCACCGGTCGGGCGGGCACATCCCGTTCGGCGTCGCCGCCAACCGCCCGTGCCCGGCCTGGCACCTGGCGCCGATCACCGTCAAGGCGGTGGCCGCCGAGCTGCTCGACCGGTTCACCTTCGCCACCAGCGCCTCGCACACCCGCCCGCTGGCGAACCGGGGACCTTGCCTGATGACACCGCGCGGCGCCCGCGTGCCGCTGCGTGGCTCCCGGCTGGCCTGGCTCCGGCTCCGCGACCGCTGGGAGGATGTCGGCCGCAGCGTCACCCAGCTGGTGCTCGGGACCTACATGGTGCGCGACGCCCGCCGGCAACGGTTGTGCGAGCGGTACTTCGAGCGGACCGGCCCCGCCGCCGGCGGATGACCGTGCTATCCGAGGTAGACCCAGATCAGGGTCACGGCCAGGGCCAGGATGGCGAGGACGGCCAGCACGATCAGGACGATGATCAGCCAGCTCCAGTTCCAGCCCCGCCGGGCGGGCGCCTGCGGCTGGTAGGCCGGCCCCAGCTGCCGCGCCTGCGGCCGGGCCGGCTTCAGCTCGAACCCGCACCGCTCGCAGCGGACGCGGACCTGCTCGTTGGGGTAGCCGCAGTTGCGGCACTGCAGCTGGCCCCGCTGGGCGCCATAACTGCCGGGCTGGAACTGGCGGGTGTCGGTGCGGGGCTGCGGGACCGGCTGGGGCATCACCCGCAGGCCGGTGGCGTCGTCGCCGCCACGAGGGCTGCGCGGGACCGCCTGGGCGTCGTCGGTGCCGCCGCCCTTGCGCAGGAACATCAGCGGGTACCCGCAGTTCGGGCAGAGCTGGTCGCGGTCGGGGTGGACCGGGTTGCCGCAGTCGGGGCAGGGAAGCTGGCGGACCGAGCCGTACATCTCAGGCATTGTCGTCTCCCTCCGAGACGGCCGGCGGGCGGGCGCGGCCGCGGGCCGGCTGCGGCTGGAAGCGGACGTCGAGCTGGACCTTGGCGCCGAGCGGGAGCTCGCTCTGCAGGAACGCCAGAACCTGCTTCTCGGTGAGGTGGCCGGTGTGGTCCATCTGGACGGTCACCACCGGGTCGGGCGGCGGGATCTTGTCGTCTCCGCCGTACACGCCGCCGGCGTCGATCACGGTGACCCGCGCGCCGGTGGCGGCCTGCAGCAGTGCCTCCACGCCGAAGCGGGTGCCGCGCCAGCCGAGGAGCTTGCCGACCTCGCGGACCAGGGACCGGCGGTAGTCGGCCGGGTCGGTCGGCTCCAGCATCACACCGAGCCAGGAGCCGAGGAAGGCGAGCATCTCGGGGCTCGCGAGGCCGGTGTCGACCTGGTATTCGATGGCGTCGATCCGCTCGCGTACGCTGTCGTGCACCTGCTCGAAAGCCGCGACGAAGTCGCGCAGCACCGGGTCGTTGCCCATCACCCGGGGCAGCTGCTCGGCCAGCCAGCCGGAGCGCGCGGTCATTGCTGGACCACCACCCGGTGCTCGTACGACATGAACAGCGATTCCGGCAGCAGGCGCAACCGTTGCTCCACCTGATCGAGCGTGCGCTTGCGCCGCAGATCGGCGGAGAAGAAGTGCACCGCTTCGACGCCCTGCACCCCGAACGAGCCGTGCAGCACGCCGTAGACATCGCCGAGCCGCAGATCGGTGTCGAACGGCCAGCCCTGGCCGCTGGGCCCGCCGGTGAGCGGATTGAGGTATTCGTAGAGGGCGCGCTCGGCTCGCTCGCGTACGGTCTCCGTCCGTACCCCCGGCGCGGCCCGGACCTCGGCGACCACCTTGACCCCCTGATACCTCGGGGTGTCGATGCGCAGCCGCATCGTCAGCAGGCGGCGGGGCTCGAGGTAGGCCTTGATCTGCTCCTCCAGCTCGTCGGAAAGAGCAAGATCATCGAGTATGAGGTTCTCCGGCGCGACGTCGATGCGGGGCACGACCAGCAGCCGGGCGGGCTCGGACGGGTTGGTCGGCGGCAGGCAGCGGGCGCGCGCGACGCTCGGCGCGGCGTCGAGGGTGAGGCGCTCGACGTCCTCGGCCGTCACCGCGCGCCGGCCGCCGCGCAGCAGCATCGGGCCGCGCACCTTGGCGTTCTCCACCGTCTCGGCGTCGACGCCGCCGGTCGACGGGTCGAGGTTGGTCACCCCGGCCACGAACGGGATCGACGTGTGCAGGATCGTCAGCCGGTCGGCGGGGACGTTGCCGCGCCGCCCGCCGCCGAAGCGGTAGCCGGTCACGTAGATCTGCGAGTCGATCGGCGGGATCGCGCCGTGCTGCCAGACCCGGCCCTCGCGGTCGAGCACCCGCGGCCCGAAGCGGACCTCGCCGGTGGCGCCCGACCACGTGAAGACGCGGTCGTCCTCGTCGGCGTCGGCCAGGTCGGCGACCTCGGTCCACTCCTGCTCCTCGGGCTCGCCGATGCGCTCGTGGCGGGGCAGCACGACCCGGACGGTCTCGTCGTACCGGCGCGGCAGCACCGGGATGCGGCGCACCTGGAACACCTGGCCGGGGCGGCCGTTGCTCCCGCCGAGCAGCTCGGCGGGGGCGGGCTCGGCGTGGTGCGCGGAGACGGCGCCGCCGAGCGCGACCGCGGAGAGCTGCTCGAGGATCGGCGGGTTGGTGTACTCGGGCTGCCCCTCGGCCGCCTGGATGAGCCGGCAGCGCAGCCAGAACGCCCGGCGGGAGCCGATCGCGAGCGCCTCGTGCCGCATCGGGAGCAGCAGCGTCACCTCGCCGGTGCTGTTGAAGCCGGCGCTGGTGTCGTCGAGGATCCGCACGTCCTTCCAGGCCTGTCCGTCCCAGGCCTCCCAGACGCGCGGCGGCCGTCGAGGGTCGACGCCGGCGCCCTCGGGGCCGGTCGTCACGTCGAGGCGCAGCAGGTTGCCGGCGGCCGAGTCCTGCAGTCCGAAGTAGACGGCCTCGTCGGGCTGCAACGTCGGGAACAGCTGCACGGTAGCGGCCTCGCGGCGCAGTTCCTCGTAGTGGTCGGCGTAGCGCTCGCCGGTGTGGGTGAGGCAGGCGACCAGCTTGGGCGGGGTCACCTGCATCTCGGCGTCGGTCAGGAAGACGATCGGGGCCTCGTCGTCGCGGCGCTCGGTGCTGACCTGGGTGCCGGCCGGGACGCGGACCGCCTCGTCGCGCGGGGCGGTCAGCCGGAACAGCAGGTCGGCGCGGGCCGGCACGGCCGAGAACAGCTCGACGCCGACCAGCTCGAGGAACTTGATGTAGAGCCGGTCGGGCACCTGGTTGAGCCGGTACAGCGTCATCTCGGTCATCCAGGCGAACAACTCGATCAGCGCGACGCCGGGGTCGGAGACGTTGTGGTCGGTCCAGTCCGGGCAGAGCCGGTTGATCCGCCGTTTCGCCTCGTCGACGATGTCCTGGAACCGCCGATCGTCGAGATCGGGTGCAGGGAGGCTCATGGCGCCGGCTCCTCGGTCGGAATCGTGTAGAACGGAAAAACCAGATTGCGTACGTCGTTGGTGGACTTCACGCGGTAGGCGACGGTGATGTGCACCGTGCCCGTCTCCTGCTCGCCGATGGCCTGCACGCCCTCGATCTCGACCCTCGGCTCCCAGCGCTCGATCGACTCGCGGACGTACTGCTCGATCAGGCCGAGGGTGCCGGAGGTCAGCGGCGCGAACAGCAACTGCCACATGGCGCAGCCGAAGTCGGGGCGCATCACCCGCTCGCCCGGCACGGTCGAGAGGATCATGCGGATGGCCGCGTCCACCTCCTCGGTGCCGGTCACGAGACGTACGCTGCCGTTGCGGTTGATCGCGGCGGGGAAGGCCCAGCCGTTGCCGATGAAGTCGTCGCTCGCCATCGTTCAGGCCACCAGGACGTCGGGCGAGCCGGCGCTGATCACGCTGACCGGGGCGTCGACCGGGTCGTTGCAGGTCGCGACCTGGTCGCCCATCCGGGCCAGGGGCTTGCCGTTGACCAGGACCGTGGGCGAGCCGATGACCACCGTGCCCTGGTTGGTGGGCGGGCGCTGGAACGGGAACGGCGGGATGTGCGGGGTCTGCGTGGACTTGCTGCCCTGGGTGGCGGCCGGGCGGCCGTTGATCATCACGTCGGTGGAGAGCTGGAGCATGAGCTGGCCGACGTAGGGCAGCGGGGTGGGCGTGGGCACCGGGCCGCCGGGCGACGGGACCATGAGGATGTGGATGTCGGTCCCGGTGACCGGGTCGTTCTGGCGGGCCGCCGGTTGCGGCATGGTGGTCCCTCCCCCCTAGTTGAGCTTGATCGGCTTGCCGGACGTGGTGAGCGGGCCGGACGCGGTGATCTCGATCTGGGCGCCGGACAGCGTGAGCTTCGAGGTCGCCTTGATCTCGATGTTGGTGGCGGTCAGGACGAGTTTCTGATCGCCGGCGAGCCGGGACTCCGGCTTCTCGAGGTGCAGCAGGCACGGCGTGCCGCCCACCGTGACCTCGACGAAAGGCTTCTCGTCGTCGAACACCATGCGGGAGTCCTTGCGGGACACCAGCATCCGCTGCTTGACCACTCCCCCGCCGACCGCGCCGGGGTCGGGCGGCGTGTCCTTGCGGTTCCACAGGCCGCCGAGGACCACCGGGCGGGTCGTGTCGTCGAGCTCGAAACCCACGAGGACCTCGTCGTCGACCTCGGGGATCCACTGCAGGCCACGCTGCTTGCCGCCGCCCGGGGTGGCGACCCGCGACCAGGCGCTCTCGTCGTCCTGCGACAGGGTCGGGAACTTCACGCGTACGCGGCCCAGCTTCTCGGGGTCGTCGTTGTTGGTGACGATCCCGACGACCAGGCCGGACCAGCCGCGCTTCTCGGTCATGGCGCCGCCTCCGCCGCCGGTCAGGTCGGCCAGGCCGGCCGGCTCCTTGCCGCCGCAGACGAAGCGGGTCAGGTACGGCCGGGTCGCGCCGTACGAGTGCTCGACGCCGGTGACCCGGTACTTGCCGGTCATCCGCGAGCCGACGCCCTCGACGCTCACCTTGGCGCCGGCCCCGATCAGCGGATCGCCGGCCGCCTCGCCGCGCAGCACCACCTCCTCGCCGGAGGCGCGCAGCAGCAGCGACCCGGCGAGCGCGTCGGCCTCGGCCTGGTCGGTGACCGGGAACTGGCCGGCGTTGCGCTTGACCCGGCCGAACGCGCGCTTCGCCGCGTCGGTGAACTCCTGGGCGGCCGGCGCGTCGGTGCCCGGGTCGAGCGTCTCCGAGCGGCCGGTGATCGCCTCCTTGCCGAGGTTGTCCCAGCCGCGGATCTCCACCTCGTCGCTGCGCTCGGCCGCCGAGAAGCGGGTGCTGAACCGCGAGAGGTTCTTGCCGTACACGAGCTTCGGCGGCGTGGCGGTCGAGCGGGGCGCCTTCTTGAAGTAGAACTTCTTCTCGCTCACCCACACGTCGAAGCCGATCCGGGCGGCCCGCCGGCGCAGGAACGCGTAGTCGGTCTCGCCGGCCTGCAGCACGTAGTCGTGGGTGGCGCCGGTCGCGTCGACCTCGGCGTCCAGGCCGTACTCGCCGGCGATGCGGGTGGCGATGTCGGCGTCGGTGACCCGCTGGAAGCTGCGCGACTTCGCGACCCGGGCCAGCCGGTGGGTGAGGTCGAAGCCGGTGAGGATCAGCTCGTGCCGCCCCGACGCGCCCGGCTCGATGCTGATCGCGGTCACCTCGCCCGTGGTCACCACCACCGGGTCGCCCTCGGCCCGGAACGCGATCTCCACCCGGGTGCCGATCGTGAACTGCCCCTTGTCGAACAGCTCGAAATGCGCGTCGTCGAAGTGGATCGCGAAGTAGTCCGGCAGCAGCACGGACTCCTCCACCCGCACGAGCGCGACCTGCGGGTACGTCTCGGGTTGGAGCGGCTTGCCGTCGAAGGTGAGCACGACCCCGTCGAGGCGGCGCTTCTCCTCAGCCACGGCGCCGCACCGGAAGCTCGGGAATGATCAGCAGCGTGCCCGGCTCCAGCGCGAGCGGGTCGACCACGTTGTTGGCCTCGGCGATCAGCCGCCACCGCGTCGAATCGGCGTAGTGCCGCGCGGCGAGCCGGTCGAGCGTCTCGCCGTGGTTGACCCGGTGCACGGTCTGCAGCGAGGGCGTGTGCGACGTCGGGTTCTGCAGCGGCTTGACCGCCTCGTCCTCGTACTGCTTGAGCGACAGGTCGGCCTTGGCCCGCAGCGGCATCCCATTCGCCGCGAAGTAGGTGAACTTCAGCGTGAGCCGCTCGACCACCGCCTTGAACGAGTGCAACGGCCCCCAATGGAACGTCACCCACGGCGGCCGTGCCTTGTTGCGGCTCTTGTCCGACCCCGGCAGCTTCGGGTCGACGGTCACCAGCTTGAGCAGCTTGTCGGTGTGCTCGGTGACGCTGGTCCCCTTGTCGGTGGTGTCCAGCGTGATGCTGAGCGCGAGCGTGCCCGGCTGACCCGCCGAGAACTTCAGCAGCGGCGCGTTGTTGCCTTTGCTCTCGGCCGAGTTCCACGAGGCGGACTTGGTGATGGTCAGCTCGGCCGGATTGAACAACAGCGGAATCACTTCGTTGTTCTCGGTCCGCAGCTCCGCCTTGGCCGGCGCCGTCGGCTGTGCCATCAGAATCCCCGCCTCGCTCGCTCGGTCACCATCAGAACATCCCCGCCCAACGGCCGCCCCGGCGCTCGATCTCGCGCAGGAGGCGACGCTCGACGATCTCGACGACCTGGTCCGGGTCCAGGGGCTTCCCCGCCCCCGCCGCTCCCGCGCCCGGCAGCCCGCCGACGACGTTGCTCACGCCGCCGGCCGCGTCGCTCACCGCGGACGCCGCGCCCTCGGCGGCGTCGCCGACGGCGCTGCCCGCCGCGTTCTGCAGCCCGGACAAGGCGTTGCCCGCGGCACCTTGAAGCTCGGACATCGCGCCGCCCGCCATCCCCGAGAACGCATCTCCGCCCGAGCCCGCCAGCCCGGAGAAGGCGCTGCCCATCGGGCTGCCGGCCGCCTCGATGACGGCCGCCCGGGCGGCGCGAGTAGCCACCTCGCTGACCGCGCCGAGCCCACCGCCGCCCACCGGGAGCGAATCGACGATGCCGGCGCCGGCGCTCGAACCCTGGCTCAGCGCCGACGATGCCAGCCCGGAAGCGCCCTGTCCGAGCGACGACAGACTCTCGCGGCCGGCCGCGAGGGCCTGACGCTCGTCGTCGTCGAGCAGGCCCGACATGCCGCCGAGCAGGAACCGCGGCCTGCGCACCGGGCTCTTGGTGTGCGTCAGCTCATGCGCCAGAACCGCGGACACGGCGGGCCCGGATGTCGGCACGGCCGGCAGGTGCACGGTGGTGCCCGTGGTCGCGCCCAGGGCCCCGGCCGCGGCGAGCGCGTGACGCGTGTTGGGGCCCGTGGTGAACAGTGGCGGCCGTGCCCGTCCGGTGATCGCCGACGCCATCGCGTGAAAGGCGGCCGGCAGCGCGCGGGGCGCCTCCAGCGGCCGTGCCGCGACGGCGGTCTCCCAGCGCTGTCGCGGCGTGCGGCCCGCCCCTGCGAGTGCGGACGAGGGAGTGGGTGGTCCGACACGGTGCCCCACGGCCGGGCTGGCCACGACGGCCCCGGACGGATCCGGGACGTTGCCCGGTGGCAGCGACGCCGCGCCGAGAACGCGAAGCCCGGCGGCTCCGTCGGGGTCGCTGACGGTCGGGCCGGCGGCCGGGTGGCCGGCGAGCGGCTCGCCGTGCCGGGTGACGAGCCCCGCTGGATCGCCGGCGGTGTGGCCGTGCCCCCGGACGCCACCGGCGCCGAGGCGGCCCGGCGCGAACCCACCGGCCGGGGACCCGCCGGCCGAGCCGCCCGCGGCCGGCGAGCCGGCAGCGGGACTGGTCGCGGCCCGCATCGCGGCCGGAGAGCCGGCGGCCGGACCGGTCGCGGCCCGCATCGCGCTCGGAGAGCCGGCGGCCGGACCGGTCGCGGCCGTGGACGGCCTCGCGGGCGAGGCGAACCCCGTGGACGAGGCGGTCGCTATGGGCGAGGCGGGACCGAGCGCCGAGCGGCGCAACCGGGTGGAGGGCACAGCTGCCCCCGGCGCCGCGGTCCGAGCCGAAGTGGAGGACGAAGAGAGGAAGCTGTTCGAGAGGGAAGCCAAGCCGTAGCCGCCGGGGCCGAACCCCACCATGCCCGGCAGGCCCTCGCCGTGGACGGTCGGCCCGCTCGCGCCGGCGGCACGGGCGACAGGACCGCCGGACGCCAGGGCTCCGCCGCCGAGGCCCAGTCGGCCGAGCCCGCCGGCCCGGATGCCGCCGGCATCGGCAGTCCCACCGGAAGCCGCCTGTTTCGCGCCCGGCGCCGGTCTCGCGCCGGAAGCGCCGGAAGCGGCGGACCCGTGCGCCGCCGTCGTGGTCTCGCCGGAAGCCGGGCGCTCGCCCGCGGTGAACAGCGCGCCGATGCCCGGCCCCATCGCGAGGTCATGCCCGGGATGCACGTCGGGCCCGCCGGGCGGCGCGCCGACGAGCGATCCGCGCGTCGTCAGCGGCGCCCGGGCCACGCGGAGCGGCCGCGCCGATCCGCCGACCGCGAGCCCGCCGGCGCCCCGGTCCCCGGACCCGGCGACCACCGGGCCTCCGGGCCTGCCAAGCGCTTGATTTCCCAGCACGTCGGCCGCTCGGCGGCCGGACCTGTCGGTCGCGGCGCTTCCGGGGCCGTTGGCCGCATGGCGCTCGCTGACGAAGCGTCCGGGCAGCTGCGCGCGCTCCCGGCCGGAGACGACGGCCGATCGACCCGCCGCGCCACCGGCGGCGTTCGCTGCGCCGGGCGTGCGCGACACGAGCGAGCGATACCACCGCACGAGGGACCACGGCGCCCGCACGCGCAGCCCGTCGGTCACCCCGGCGCCGACCGCCGGGCCGCTCCCCCGCCCGGTGGAACCGCTCCCCAGCCCGGTGGAACCGCTCCCCCGCCCGGTGGAACCGCTGCCCCGGCGCGTGGAACCGGTCAGCCCCGGCCGCAGGGACCGGGGCAGGAGGCGGGCGACGAAGCGGGCGGCCCGCAGCAGCGGGCGGCGGCCCTCACTTCGCGACCGTGAAGCCACTGTGGCACACCTCCAGCTCCTCGATCGCGAGGTCTCGCGACGACGCCGCGAGGCGCGGACCCGTCCACTTCACCGGCTTGACGTCGGTGAGCGACCACGTGCGGAACGGCTGGCCCTTCGCGTTGAGGACGCTGATCGAGCCCGTCTCCGGGGTGACCTTGTTCTCTGCCTTGGCGAAGCCGTTGCCGCTGAACTTGAGCATCCAGGTGAACAAGGCGTCCGAATCGGTCAGCCCACGCTTGAGCACGATGTTGGGCCAGCGCATGCGGCCGAGCAGCTTGTGCGTGTACGCGTTCTGGCCGCCTTCGGGCAGTTCCTCCACGTCGACGGAGACGGCGAGACCGGTCACCTCGGTGAAGGCGCCGATCTGCAGCTCGCCGATCTTGAAGATGAACTTGCCGACGAAGGGCGGATCGATCGTGTGCGCGTCAGCCACCCGTCACTCCTTGCCATGCGCGTTCATTGAGGCCGCCCACCTCCCGGAGGAGGCGGATACGGTCGCCGTGTTCCAGGTCGAGCAGCCGGTCGAGATCCCAGTGCAGGTGGTACGCCAGGAAGGCGATCTCCTGCCAGATCTCGTCGTGCGCGTAGTGCCCTAACCCACCTCCACCGATGTCTGCGGGAAAGGGGTGCCGGGCTCCAGGGTTTCGAGGATGCTCGGGTCCTGGAAGTTCACGATCCGGTACAGGTCTTGCAGGTACGAGAAGTCGGAGACGAACAGCGACTCGATCGTCTTGGTGGTGACCCGCTGAACGGTGCCCAGCTGGGTCACCACCCGGGCGAGCACGATCACCGTCGCGTACGCCTCGTTCTCCTTCACCCGGCCGTCGCGCAGCGGCTCGATCTCGTCGCGCGCGCAGGCCAACCTCATGATGCCGGTCTTGTGCAAGGTGCCGTCGTCGTCGACGTACCCCTTCGGCAGGGTGAAGGGAAACTCGGTCTGAAGCCCGCTCATGCCCGGTGGAGCCCTTCGTGGGTGATGACCACCTTTTCGGTGGCGACCTCGTTGGCGCCCGCGTCGAGCTCGGCGCCGGTCCACTTGGAGACCCAGCCGCGCTCGAAGTTCCAGCGGGCGACCTCGGCCTTCATCGAGTCCTTGATGACGATCGAGCCGTCCCGGCGGGCCTGGTCGATGTCGCCGTCCTCGACCTGCTTGCGCCATTCCCAGAGGGCCTTGGACTCGTCGATCCGGCGCTCGAGGGTGATATCGCTCCACTTCATCGCCCCGGGCATCTTCCGGATCAGCATCCTCCCGTCCTTGGTGGCCTCCTTGTACTCGATCGTCTCGGTCTCCGACTCGACGCCGGAGCACTTGCGGAAGCTCGCCATCTCCACTCCGCCGATTTCGAGGACGAAGTTGAAAGTAGCCATCAAATCAGGCACGAAGGCCCCCCATCACTCGGTTGCGGCTCCGCCGCCCTGCCACTGACTGATCCGGAAAATCACGAACTCGGCCGGCTTCACCGGGGCGATGCCGATCTCGACGATGAGCTTGCCCTCGTCCACCGAGGAGGCCGGGTTGTTGCTCTCGTCGCACATCACGTAGAACGCCTGCTCGGGGGTCGCCCCGACCAGCGCCCCCTGCATCCACAGGCCGCGCAGGAACGAGGTGATGTTCCGCTTGACCCGCTGCCACAGGTCGAAGTCGTTCGGCTCGAAGACCGCCCACTGGGTGCCGCGCTGGATCGACTCCTCCACGAAGTTGAACAGCCGCCGGACGTTGATGTAGCGCCAGCTCGGATCGGTCTTGGCGAGCGTGCGCGCGCCCCAGACCTTGGTGCCGTAGCTGCCGAACGCGCGGATGCAGTTGACCCCGTCGGGGTTGAGCAGGTCTTGTTCGCCGCTGGTTACGTTGTTCTCGAGGCGGACGATGCCGCGCAGCGCCTCGTTGGCCGGCGCCTTCCACACGCCGCGGGCCGCGTCGGTGCGGGCCCACACGCCGGCCACGTGGCCGGAGGTGGGAACGGTCAGGTAGAGCTCGCCGTTGGTGGCGCCGGGCCGGGCGAGCGGGTTGGGAACCACCACGTTCGGGTAGTAGAGCGCGGCGAACGCGGAGTCGCGGCCCAGGCGGCCACGCCACTCGAGGGCGCGGGTCGCGTTGAGCCCGGGCGGGGTGTCGAGGATGGCCATCTTGTTGTGGCTGGCCTCGCAGAAGTCGATGAGCTGCTGCTGCGCCCCGAGGAACATGTCTTCGTCGACCGAGCCGTCGTCCTTGGTGGCGACCGTGATCAGGTCGGGGATGGCGACCATGGTGACGTTCTCGGCGATCGCGAGGCCCTGGTAGCCGGTGCGGTCGCTCTCGTTGCCGACGAGGTCGGCCGGGGTCACCGATTTCGCGGACACCGGCGGCGACTCGAGCGTGTAGCGGCCGGCGGCCGGAGTGCGCTCGGCGAGCGACGCGCCCTGCAGCGGCTGCACCTCGATGCGGACGAACTTGGAGCGGTCGTTGACCGTCTTCTCGACCGTACGGGTGCTGCGGCCCTGGAACTGGATGCCGCCCAGCTCTTCGCGCAGCGTGCCGCCCTCGTAGACGCGCAGCGTGTACTCGCCGGCGCCGTTGTGCCCCGATCCGCCGTCGCCGCCCTCGCCCTCCTGCGGGGGCGCCGGAGGCGGCGGGACGACCTCGACCTCGAGGTTGCGGCCCGGATCGACCGCGGACAGCTGCAGGCTCGGGGTGTCGGGCTTGTCGGCGGTGGGCAGGGTCAGCGACGGCTTGCCGCGGCCGAAGCCCTCACCGTCGCCGTCGGTGGTGGGGATGCGGCAGATGTACGCCTTCCCGCCGCCGTTCTCGAAGAAGCCGCGCACGGCGTGCGGCAGAACGGCGCCGCGCACGAAGCCGCCGTAGATCCGTTCGTACTGCGGCCAGCTGGTGACCAGTTGCGGTTTGACGCCGGAGGGGTCGGTCGGGTCGCCCTGATCGGCCTCGTATCGCTCGGTGAAACCGACGAACGCGGCGACCGCGGTGCCCACCCCCTCGATGGGCATGGAGCCGCTGGGTTGCTCCTCGATGTAGACGCCCGGTGCTCCGTACGACGCGGCCATGAAGTCTTCCCCCTAGTCAGGCCTGCACCGCGCTGGTAAGCAGCGCGGGGTCAAGGTCGGATTCGTAGAACTCCCCGTAGTGCAACGGCGGAAAAATGCGCATCATCGGATGCTGCGACGAGCAGGCCACGACCTTGACCCGCGGGAACCGGTGCACGATCACGTGGACCAGATCGCCGGTCGAGTTCTTGTCGAGGTCGAGCACGATCACGTCGGGCAGGGCCTGGCAGAGCCGGTCGAGCACGTCGTCGCCGGCGGTGTCGACGAGCTCGATGCCGTCGACCCGCAGGATCTGCTCGAGACCGAGGCGGTGCAGGGCCTCGAAGTCCCCCATGAGGACCCGCGTCATCGCCTCACCCCCGCTTGGATGCCGCTGATTCGCCGCCATGGATGAGCCTGCCTCGCGTATGCGCGTGGCCATAAGGTGCGCCGGTGCAGCCATAGGTGCACCGATCGTGTTCGAGCCTTGTCCAACGGCAAGCAAGCCCAGGATGCTGAGCCTGGAGGTGGGCCGGTGAAGCTGTCCGACAGGCACGGGCCGGTCCCCGATGAACAGCCGTCCCGGCCGACCGTCGCCGTCGCCGGCCAGGTGGCCCGCAAGCCGAAGGAAATGTCTGGCCTGACGGCCGGAAACCAGGCGATGGCAAGGCTTTTCACCCAACCCAAGCTTTCCGTCTCGCAACCCCATGACGCGTACGAGCGGCAGGCCGACAAAGTCGCAGACGGGATCGTCGACGGCGATTCACTCCGCCCCGCGCCGGCAATTTCGCGCCTGGTCACGCCTACGGCGGACGCGGGGGAACCGCCGGAGCTGCCGCCGGGCCTGGAACGGACGATCGCGTCGCCCGGCCCCGGCAAGGCGATCCCCGACGATGTGCGGGCGCGGATCGAGGCCTATCTGGGCGTGCCGCTTCGCAACGTGCAGGTTCACGACGACCCGCGGGCCCAGCTGGCGGCGGCGCAGCTGGGAGCGCGGGCGTTCACGGCCGGCGGGCACATCGTCCTCGGCGCGGGCGAGTCGGCGGCCGACCTGCCGCTGATGGCGCACGAGGCGACGCACGTGGTGCAGCAGACGCAGGTCGGCATCTACCGCACAGAGCTGCAGAGGACAGAGCTGCAGAGGGATGGGGGCGGCTTCCTGTCGGGGGCGATCGCCGACCTCGTGCGGACGGTGCCGGGCTACGACATGCTGACGGTCGTCGCCGGGTACGACCCGATCGCCAACCGGAACGTCGATCGCAGCCCCGAGAACCTGACCCGCGGCGTGCTGGGGCTGGTGCCGTTCGGGAACGTCGTCGCCGGCAAGCTGATCGAGCTGGGGATCGTGCAGGGCGCGTTCCGCATGATCGACGACGGGCTGCGGCAGCACAACCTGACGCTGCAACGCATCCAGGCCGAAGTGGACCAGGCGTGGAAGGAGATCGACCTCACCGACCCCGAAGGCGCCATCGTCATCGTGCGGCGCCACGTGAGCGGGCTCTACGCCGACGCCCTCGCGTTCGTGAAGGGGATCTACGACGCGATCGTGCAGCTGATCCGCGACGCCGCGGTCGGCCTGGCCGAGAAGCACCTGGTCGGCACCCCGGTGTGGGAGCTGGCCAAGAAGGTGCTGCACCAAGACCCGCTGCGCGGGACGCCGGTCGAGGCGTCGACCGTCGAGATCCTCGCCGACTTCCTCACGCTGATCGGCAAGCAGGACGCGCTCGCGCAGATGCGGGAACGCGGGACGCTGCAGAAGACGGCGGACTGGCTGGACTCGCGGATCGCGCAGTTCCTCGGGATCCTCGGTGAGCTGTCGGCGCTGTTCCAGGCCGGGTGGGAGGCGATCCAGCCGGCCAACATCGGTGAGCTCGCGGCCAACCTGTCGTCCTTGGCGACGCGGGCGAAGGGGCTGATCGCGCGGATCGGCTCGTTCGCGTCCGAAGTGCTCACCGAGGTCGTGAAGCTCATCAAGGACGCGCTGCTGGAGTGGCTCAGCCGCGAGGGCGCCAAGATGCGCGGGTTCCGGCTGCTGACCGTGATCCTCGGGCAGGACCCGATCACCGGGAAGGCGGTTCCGCGCACCGCGGAGAACCTGATCGGCGGGTTCATCGCGCTGCTGCCGGGCGGCGAGGCGACGTACAAGAAATTGGCGGAAGCGGGCGTCATAGCCGACGCCGCCGCGCAGATCGAGGGGGCCATCGGCCGCCTCGGGATCAGCCTCGACATGATTGTCGGAACATTCCGGGCAATCTGGGATTCGCTGTCGCTCGAGGATCTGATCAATCCGCTGGGGGCCTTCGTCCGGATATTGGAGAAATTCGGGGAACCGCTAGGACGGATCGTCGAGTTCGCCGGCGAAGTGCTAAAGGTCGTCGTCACGCTGATCCTGCGGCTCATGAACTTCCCGCCCGACCTGCTCGGCGGCATCATCGACAAGGCGATGGCCGCGATCGAGGACATCAAGCGCGACCCGGTCGCGTTCCTCGTGAACATGCTCGAGGCCCTCAAACAGGGCTTCCTCGGCTTCGTCGACCGGTCCGTCGGCTACCTGCTCTCCGGCCTCGCCGACTGGATCTTCCGCGGGCTCGGCGCGCTCGGCATCGGCAAGCCGCCCGACCTGTCGTTCGGCTCGATCCTCACCCTCGTGCTGCAGGTCCTCGGCGTCACCGCCGACAAGCTCTGGAAGAAGCTCGGCGACCACGTCGGCCCGGACGTCGCCGACAAGCTGCGCAAGGGCGTGGCGATGGCCGAGGGCGCGTTCGACTTCATCAAGGACGTGCAGGAGAACGGCGTCGGCGCGATCTGGAAGCACGTGGAGAGCCAGCTCGGCAACCTGTGGGACATGCTGCTGGGGATGGTCAAGGACTGGATCGTCGGCGAGATCGTCCAGAAGGCCACCGTCAAGCTGATCTCGATGCTCGACCCGACCGGCATCATGGCCGTGGTCAACAGCTCGATCGCGTTCTTCAAGGCCGTCCAGTCCGTGATCGAGTACGTCCGCGAGATCCTCCTGATCGTCAACGACTACGTGACCACCCTCGCCGCGGTGGCCGCCGGCAACGTGCAGGCCGGCGCGCAGAAGGTGGAGAGAGGCCTCGCGTCGGCGGTGCCGGTCGCGATCGGGTTCCTCGCCAACCAGGTCGGCCTCGGCGACGTACCCGAGAAGCTGGTCGAGCTGATCGGCAACCTACGCGAGCTGATCGACAAGGCCCTCGACTGGTTGTTCGCCAAGGCGGTGCAGCTGGGGAAGTCCGCGCTGTCGGCGCTCGGCCTGGGCGGCCCGCCCGCCGACGAGAAGGCGGCCGATCCGAACGACGTGCGCGCGATCGCCGGCGAGAAGGCGGCCGCCGCGCTGTCCGGGCTCGACGACGAGGCGAAGATGGAGGCGGCGCTCGCCGCGATCCGGGCCGAGCTGGCCCCGCAGGGCCTGTCGATGCTGGAGTTCACGCCGTACGACGAGGCCGGCAACTCCTTCCTGATGGCGGCGGCCAGCCCCAAGGTGAAGGTCGGCAAGAAGACCGGCCCGCCGGCCGCGAAGACCCCCATGGCCACCTGCCGGCTGCGCGTCACCATGCACTTCGCCGACGTCGAGGCGGCGTCCGATTTTGCCGGCGGCCAAGCCTTCTACGACGACAAGGTGCCCAAGGGCCGCGGCGGCAGCGAGACTCCCGACGAGTTCGGCCAGCAGAAGGCCGCGCTGATCGCGCCGCCGCCATCGAACATGCTGCCCGGCCGCGGAAAGATGGGCGGCGGCGGGCGCGGCCTGCTGATGCTCAAGCCTCCCGAGGGCGCGACAAAGGTGAAGCTGGCGAGCTGGAACACGGGCACGCCGGTCCCCGACACCAACGACAGCCACGCCGAGCGGCAGTTCCTCGACTGGTTCCGCACCGAGCGCCCCGACGGCCTGGTCAAGGTCGAGATCCAGATCAACCTGAGCCCGTGCAGCCACTGCGCGGCGTCGCTGGCGGGCGTGGCCGGCGAGTTCGAGCGGCTCATCTCGTGGGACAAGGCGTTCTTCGGGTACGACCGCGAGACCAAGCAGTTGCTGGCCAACTGCACGACTGTCGAAGACGTGGCGGCGGTTGCCTCGGCGTGGAAGCTGGGCTCGTGCGCGCCGGTCGCGCTGACCAACGCCGAGAAGGAGAAGCAGCGCAAGGAGGCGTTCGCCCACTACGAGAAGATGTCGGTGCTGGTTTAGGGCTCTCAGCGGTCCTTGGCCTGCACCGTGATCGTCTGAGTAGGCGGCCCGGCCACAGCCCGCAGAGCGGCATCGACGGTCACCGTCACCACAAGATCGAGACCAGGCTTGAGCTGGCCGCCCAGGGCCGACCAGAAATCCGAGTTCTCGCTGCCGTCGCCGCTGCGCAGGCGCAACGACGGAAGCGGCCGCACCTCGGCGAACGCACCCGTCAGATGCTCTTTGCTGATCACCGGATGCAGCAGCAGCGCGTTCAGCACATCGCCGAGCAGCGAATGCTCGTCGCGCACCTCGCTGGTCCAAGCGGTCACCAGATACCGGCAGTCCACCCGCGGCAGCGGATCCCGCCGGAAGCGACGCCCGTCCTGCTCCTCGATGATCTGCTCGCCGAAGTCCCGCTCGGCCAGGTTGGGGCGGATGTCCCACAGGTACAGGTCGACGGTCGGCTTGCTGGACAGCGCGGCCGACCACTCGCCGTCCGGGGCCTCGAAGGCGATGTCGACGTCGCGGGCCGGCAGCGGCACGACGTCGCGCAGGAACGCCTCGAGCGTCTCATCCAGCAGGTGCAGCATGGGCGTCCCTACTCTTTGACCAGGTCGAAGTAGCGGTCGAACTCTTTCTCGGTGCGCAGCCGGCCCAACTTCTGGAACTCGCGCTTCACCGACAGGACCGCGTGACGCATGGTGATCGGACTGTCCTCGGCAGCGGCCAGGAACGCGGCGCCGAGCGCGGCGTTGCTGATCACGCCACCGGTGATCTTGAACTGGCGGGCCAGGAAGTCGACATCGAGGTCGTCGGCGACCGGGGCGGTCGGCGGGAAGGTGCGCTGCCAGATCTGGCGGCGCTCGGGCTCCTCGGGCGGCACGAAGTCGATCGCCACCGAGATGCGGCGCAGGAACGCGGGGTCGATGTTGCGCTGCAGGTTGGTGGCCAGCACGACCAGGCCGTCGTAGGTCTCCAGGCGCTGCAGCAGGTAGGCGACCTCGATGTTCGCGTACCGGTCGTGGGCGTCGCTGACCTCGGAGCGCTTGCCGAACAGGGCGTCGGCCTCGTCGAAGAACAGCACCAGGTCGCCGGCGGCCGCGGCGCCGAAGATGCGTTCCAGGTTCTTCTCGGTCTCGCCGATGTACTTGCTGACCACCGCGGAGAGGTCGACCTTGTAGAGGTCGAGGCCGAGCTCGCCGGCCACGACCTCGGCGGCCAGGGTCTTGCCGGTGCCGGACGGGCCGGCGAAGAGGGCTACGACGCCGGTGCTGGCGGTGGCGCGGAACTGCCATCGGCCGTAGACGGTGTCGCGCTCGCGGTGGCGCGAGGCCAGCTCGCGGAGCTGGGTGGCTTCCTCGGGCGGGAGGATCAGGTCGTCCCAGGCCCGGCGGGGGCGGATGCGGACGGCCACGCCGTCGAGGTGACCGCCGGCGAGGCGGCGTACGGCCGGGGCGACCAGGCCGCCGTCGGCGCCGGCCGCGGCGGCGACGAGGCGCAGCTGTTCGCGGCTGAGGCGGTAGGCGGGGTCGGGGTCGCGGCCCATCGCCTTCTGCCAGTCGTCGGTGTCCGCGGCGCCGTCGTGGACGGCGATCTCGCGCCAGGGGCGGTCGGGGACGGACTCGAGGGGCTGCTCGCCCTGGGAGGAGAGGACCCAGCCCAGGTGGGTTGCCCGCAGGACCACATCGCTGCCCGCCGGGGTGATCGGACCGGCCAGATCGACAACCACGGCGGACCGGGTGATCGTCGCTTCCCGCACCACCGCCTGCCAGGCCACGTCGGTCTCGGGGGGCGCGACGATCAGGAGGCTACGGTCGCCGAGCGCGTGCAGGCGCGACTCGCGATCGCCGCCGTGCACGAGCAGCAATTCCGCCTTGTCGGAAATGCTCCCTGGCCGGGTCGAGGTGCCCGGCGGCAGGGCCGGGTCGGGTGAGTCGTCGCCGTGGAGATGCCAGACCAGGCGGGCGGCCGGCTCGGCGGTCTGTGTCGCCCACGGGCCGTCGCCGGTGAGCCTGGCCAGGGCCGCGCGGACCAGGCCGCCCCCGGGGGCGAGGGCCCGCGCGCCGACGTGGTCGTCCTCGAAGAAGATGCGGTTCAGGGTGGACAGGGTCAGGCGCGGCAGCTGCACCGAGTCCTGGATGTACGCGACCAGCCGCTGCCTCGCCGGGGACATCTCGACGGCGAGCAGCAGGGCGAGAACCTCGGCCTCGCTCTGCGAAAGGCCCGCGCTGCGGGTGACCTCGCCGAAGAGGCCGGCCGACTCGAACGCCGCGCGGGCCTTCACGACCGGGGCCGCCGCGCCGGCGCGGACCGCCTCGACCCGTTCGGCGCCGGGGCCGTCGAGGCCGGGCAGCGTCCCGAGCAGCCGCTCGACCTCGTCGTCGGCGACGTAGAGCCCCGCGAAGTCGCGCGGGGGCCGCCCCTCGGCGAGGCGGCAGATCAGGGCCTCGCGCTGCAGGAGCGCGTCGGCCAGGACGGTCCAGGGCTCGACCACCGGGTCAGATCACGCCCTCGCGGGTGGCCACCGCCACGGCTTGCGCGCGGGTGCGGCAGTTCAGCTTGGTCAGGACATCGTGCACCACGTTCTTCACCGTGCGCTCGGAGAAGCACAGATCTTCGGCGATGCCGCGGGTGTCCATGCCGTCGGCGAGCAGCCGCAGCACCGAGCGTTCCCGGGTGTTGAGCCCGGCCGGGCCCAGGTGGGAGATCTGGGTGACGTGCAGCAGCAGCCGGGACAGCATGTCGGCGGGGAGCGCGACATTGCCGGCCACGACCGAGCGCAGGCTGGTCACCAGGGTGTCGGCGGTCAGCGTGCGGTGCGGCAGGATCGCGCTGACACCGGCGTCGACCATCTCGCGGACGGCCTGCTCGGTGACGTCGCGGACGGTGACGACCAGCCGGGTGCCGCGGTCGTCGACCAGGCGCACGGCGCGGCGCAGCGTGGTGCCCGCGTATTCGAAGACGAGCACGTCGAGGTCGTTGACGGACGGTTCGGGGGACAGCGCCGCGCTCTCGCCGCGGACGACGAAGTCGGCCTGTTGCAGGCAGGCCGCCATGCCGCGCCGGACGATGGCATGGCTGTCATCGATCCAGACGGTAGGCGGCCGTGATGAGATCATGCGTTCCCCCTGGTCAGCGCCCGCTGTGCGGGCGGCCGCCCAGACATGATGGCCCGGAAAAGTCGATCAATACAATAGCTCGATCGGCTCTGTCGTTGATCCAACTCTGTTGCCCCTTTCGCTGCCCTTTCGTGCAACCCGGTCGGCACGTATACAGAGTGGCCCACATATACAAGACTGGACGGCGGTGTCTACTCTCGGAACATGCCGAGGTACTCTGCCGAGCAAATTTACGGTTTCGCCCGCCGGGCCGGCTTCTCGCCGGACGAGTCGGCCACCATGACCGCGATCGCGCTGGCCGAGTCGAACGGCAACTCCAAGGCACACAACGCGGTCGGGGAAGACTCGCGCGGCCTCTGGCAGATCAACGGCAAGGCCCACCCGGACTTCCTGACCAAGTACAACCTCTTCGATCCGATCGACAACGCGAAGGCGGCCTTCGAGATCTCCCACCGCGGCGAGGACATCTCGCCGTGGACGACGACGCACGGCGGCCTCAGCTCGCCTTACGTCCGGTTCAAAGAGGATGCTCAGGCCGCCGCGATCGCGTACGGCGACGGCGCCGGCCGCGGCGTGTTCACCGGCACCCGCGCCTACGGCGACCACAAGCCCGCCCACGACGGCAACGACCCGGCGGGCGCGGCGCTGCACGACGTGGCCGGCTCGCCGTCGTCGTCGACCCTGGCCGCGTTCGCGGCGCCGGCGGCCGCGCCGGCCGGCAACAACGCCGCTCTCGGCACTTTCCTCGATGTCGCCAAGGCGCAAATCGGTGATCGTTACGTGTTCGGCGCCGAGGTCAAACTGAGCGACCCCAATCCGAGTGTTTTCGACTGCTCGGAATTCACGCAGTGGGCCGCTTTCCAGGCCGGCGCGAAAATCCCGGACGGCGCCACCGCGCAATATCTGCACTTCAAAGAAAAAGGTCTGCTGATTGATCCGGCGCAGGCGAAGAACACGCCGGGCGCGCTGCTGTTCTCCTTCGACCGCGAGCCGCGCCCCGGCGACGGCCGCACCCCGGGCGCCCACGTCGCGATCAGCCTCGGCAACGGCAAGGTCGTCGAGGCCGCCAACCCGCGGGTCGGCGTGCGCGAGTCCAACGCCGGCGACCGGTTCGAGTTCGCGGCGATCATCCCGGGCATCTCCGACGGCACCGCCACCCCGATCGCCAACCCGGTCATGCAGCCGCTGTCCACGCTGGTGCCGCAGACGCTGCCCGCGACGCCCTTCGTGCCGCCTCCCGCGCCGCAGCTCGGCGGCCCCGACACCGACCGGGACGGGCTCAGCGACGCCCTCGAGCGCCGCTACGGGATGGACCCGCTGCGCGCCGACACCGACGGCGACAACCTGACCGACGCGCAGGAAATGATCACGTACGGGACCGACGCGCGAAAGGCGGACAGCGACGGCGACAGCCTGAACGACGCGTTCGAGCTCGCCCAGGGTCTCGACCCGCGCTCGCCCGACTCCGACAACGACGGCCACCTGGACGGCGCGCTCACCCCGCTCGCGCAGACCGACACCGATCAGGACGGCCTCGACGACAACCTCGAGCGGGTGCTCGGCTTCAACGCGCAGGTCGCCGACTCCGACTCGGACGGCTTCAGCGACGCCCTCGAGTACCACTCGGGGTCCAACGCGCTCGACCCCAACGACAACCCGCTGCTGCACCAGCCCGGCCAGCAGCAGAATCCGCTCGGCCAGCAGCAGAACCCGCTGGGGCAGCAAGTCAACCCCCTGGGCCAGCAGGTCAACACGCTGGGCCAGCAGGTCAACCCCTTGGGGCAGCCGCTCGACTCGCTCGGCCAGCAGAACCCGCTCGGCCAGCAGCCGGGCGTGTCGGCCCTCGCCGATCAGATACCCGGCGGTCAGCTAACCGACGTCACCGATCTTCAGTGAGTGGGTTGATGCGACGATCGTGGACGTGGAGCTGACCCTGCCCGACGAGCCGGTGGCCTTGGCGCCCGGCGTGCCCACGCGCGTGCCCGTCCAGCTGCGCAACCCGTACGCGCAGCCGCTCGACCTGCGGATCTTCCTGGCCCGCGGGCGCGCCGCCGCGTGGGCCACCGTCGACCCGCCCGCGGTCAGCCTCGCGCCCGGCCAGACCGTCGAGGTCGCCGTGGTGCTGCAGACGCCGCCCGAGCAGCCGCCGAGCTCCTCGCTGGTGCCGTTCACGGTGCACGCCGAGGAGGCGTCGACCGGCGAGCCGGCCGGCTACGCGACCGCGCTGCTCAAGGTCGCGCTGCCGGTCCCGGTCACCGGGTCGCTGGTCGCCCGGCGCGAGAAGCACACGTACGACCTGTGGCTCGCCAACGACACCCAGCGGGCCGCTCCCCTGCGAATCACCGCGCAGCTCGACCCGCCGTCCGGCTCGGCGCGCGTGGAACCGGACGCGGTGCTGCTCGAACCAGGTATGAAGGCCCAGGTGACGGTGCGGGCCAAACCCGGCCGGCCGATCACCGGGCAGCCCCGGTCCTGGGCGCTGGTGGTCAAGGTCTCCGATGTGTACGACGCGGAGCGCGAGCCCTACCTGACCCAGGTCGCGACCGGGCGCAGCAAGCCGGTGGTGCGTGCCTTCGTGCTGGCCACGGTCGCGGCGCTGGTGTGCGTGGCGGCGGCCGCGGCGATCGCTCTGAACGGCGGAGGGAAGGGCCTGTTCTCGTTCCGCGGGAAGAACGCGGCGACGACCCAGCCGGCCGTCACCCCGGTGACCGTCGGGCGGCCGTACGCGTTGATCGAGGTGTTCCCGCACAAGGGCGCGGACGGGGGCAAGGCCGCGGCGCAGGCCGAGCAACAGAAGCTGGCGGCGCAGGGCATGCCTCTGCGGCTCATCGACAGCCTCTCGTCGGATGTGCTCGCCGACGAGCAGGGTGGATTCTGGGTGCTGCTGCAGGACGGTTTCCAGGGAACGGCGCAGGCGGACGCCTACTGCGCGCAGTGGCGCACGGTCGCGCCGAAATGCCAGGTCACGTCATAGGGTCGGGAGCGTGAGGATGCAGTACGGGTTGGGGATCGACCTCGGCACCACCCACACCGCCGCGGCGGTCTGGGCGGAGGGCCGGGTCGAGGTCGCGCGCCTGGGTGGGCGGCGCGCCGAGATCCCGTCGCTGGTCTTCGTGAAGCCCGACGGCGGGTTGCTGATCGGCGAGGCGGCCGAGCGGCGCGGGCAGTCCGAGCCGGCCCGGCTGGCGCGCGAGTTCAAGCGCCGCATGGGCGACCCGGTGCCGATCCTGGTGGGCGGGGCGCCGTTCTCGGCCCACGCGCTCACGGCGAAGCTGCTGCGGCACGTGCTCGACACGGTGAGCCAACTGCAAGACGCGCCGCCGGCGGCGATCATGGTCACCCATCCGGCGAACTGGGGGCCGTACAAGAAGGAACAGCTCGATCAGGCCGTACGCCTCGCCGACGCTGGGACGGTGCAGATGCGCAGCGAGCCCGAAGCGGCCGCGCTGCAGCACGCCACGGCCCGGCGGATCGCCGGCGGCGAGACCGTGGCGGTGTACGACCTCGGCGGCGGGACCTTCGACGTCGCGGTGCTGCGCCGCGACGGGGACGGGTTCGTGGTGCTCGGCGAGCCCGAGGGCATCGAGCAGCTCGGCGGGATCGACTTCGACGAGGCCGTGTTCGGGTACGTGCTGGGGGTGCTCGGGAGCAAGGCCGAGGGGATGGACCCGGCCGATCCTGAGGCGATGGCGGCGCTCTCGCGGCTGCGCCGGGACTGTGTGGAGGCCAAGGAAGCGCTGTCCTTCGACACCGAGACGATGATTCCGGTCGCGCTGCCCGGGCTGCACACGCGGGTACGGCTGAACCGGTCCGAGCTGGAAGCGATGATCCAGCCCTCGCTGTCCGACACGGTGGCGGCCACGGCGCGGGCGCTGCGCGGGGCGGGGGTCGAGCCGTCACAGCTCAGCGCGATCCTGCTGGCGGGTGGGTCGTCGCGGATCCCGCTGGTGTCGCAGCTGTTGTCGACCGAGTTCCAGCGGCCGGTGGTGGCCGATCCACATCCGGAGCACAGCATCGCCATGGGCGCGGCGGTGGCGACGGCCGCGGTGCTGGGCGGCGGGTCGCCGTTCTCGGCGGCGGCGCCGCCACCTCGGCCCTCCCCCGAGCAGGCCCGCACCGGCAACGCGACATTGGTGGACATGCCCGCCGGTGGGTATTCGCCGGTTTCGTCGCCGCAGAGAGGCGGAGCCGCGGCGGCGGGGGCGGCGGCCGCGGGTGCTGCGGCGGGGCTTTCGACGGCGGCGCCGGCCGGTAACGGGGCGATCCCGGTCGCGCCCGGGTACGGCGGGAACAACCCGGTAAGCGGCGGCGCGCCCGCATATGGCGGTAACGCGCCGGTCAGCGGCGGGCCGTCCAACTACGCGGGGGCCACGCCGGCCACACCGACCTACGGCGGCAACGCCCCGGTCAGCGGCGGCTACGGCGGCAACACGCCCGTCAATGGCGGCTACGGCGGCAACGCCCCGGTCAGCGGCGGCCACGGAGCCAACGCGCCCGTCAGCGGCGGCTACGGCGGCAACGCGCCCGTCAGCGGCGGGGGCGCACCGCCCTACGGCCAGGGCGCCGCGCCGGGCGGGGTCTCGTATGCGGCCGGCTCCGCCGCGATCCCGGGGACGACCCCGGCTTCCCCATCGCCCGGGGGCGGCCCGGGCGTGCCCGGGAACGGTGCCCCGGGCGTACCCGGGCAAGGCGGAACCAATATCCCCTGGCCGCCACCACCGCTTCCGGCGCCGCCGGGTGGCGACAAGCGCAACGTCGCGCGGATCGTCATGGTGGGCGCGCTCGCCGTCGCGCTGCTGGCCGGCGGCACGACGGCCGCGCTGATCCTGCTCAACAACAAGGACGACAGCACGGGCGGGGCGGCGCCGACCACGCCGGCTACCACGCCGCCCGTCTCGGCCGCCGCGCAGGAGCAGGCCGGGGCCATGCCGACCGACACGATGCTGATCCGGGTCGACACCGGCGGCGAGAAGCTGCCGTCACGCAAGTCCAGGATCTACTCGTTCACGCCGGGCAGCACGAAGCGCACGCTGCTGCCGGACACGCAGGTGGGCGACGTGCTGCCGAAGTGGTCGCACAACCGGGAGAAGATCGCGATCACCCACTCCTCGCAGGACGGCAAGAGCAGCGAGATCGTGGTGATGAACGCCGACGGCAGCGACCGGCACCGGGTCGCCGACGACGCGGGCGGGCGGGTGGCGTGGTCGGCCGACGACTCGAAGATCGCCTTCATGAAGAAGATCGACGGCACCGGCCAGATCGTCGTGCTCGACCTCGGTACCCGCAAGCTCCGGCAGCTCACCCACTCGTCGACCGTCAAGGACGACGCGATGTGGTCGCCGGACGGCAACTCGATCCTGTACTGGCTGGACCAGGACGGGATCAAGCAGATCTACGAGCTTCAGGTCGCCGACCCGCAGGAGCCGGGGCGGCCCATCACCGGGCCCGAGGTGGGCCCCGCGAACGACCCGGTCTACTCGCCGGACGGCAAGAAGGTGCTGTTCACCCGGGAGCTCGACGGCAACAAGACCTCCGACATCTGGATGGTCGACATCGACGGGAAGAACGCGCACCAGGTCACCTCGAACCCGGCGCGGGAGATGGACCCGACCTGGTCGCCGGACGGCACGTGGTTCGCGTTCGTACGCGGCGACATCCCCGAACCGACCGTGGTGGCGGTGCGGGCCGACGGCAAGGACGAGGTGCTGCTGACGGCGCCCGGGGCGCGCGAGGGTCACCCCTGCTGGTTCTAGCCTCTCGAGAAGATGATCGCCTCGCAGCTGCGGGCCACCGCGCGGGCCGCGGTTTTGAGCTCGCGCGGCGAGAAGGGATGCTCGGCGATCGACTGCCATCTCGCGAGGGCGTCCCGCGCCGCGGCGGCGATGCGCTCCGGCGCGGCGTCCTTGGGCAAACCCAATCTCGCGTACGGGGCGGCGCCCGCCCCGCCGAGCAGCAGGTCCATCTCGGCCAGTTGGTCGTCGGTGCCCGGCAACCGGCCCGAGCGCACCTGATGCAGGAGTCGTAGCTCGACGAACTCGTGCGCGCTGGCACGGATCCGCTCGGCCTCGGCGGCCAGCGGCGAGCCCACCGGGATGCACTCGTCGAGCACGGCGAGCGCGGAGCGGGCCTTGAGCACCTCGGAGCGGCCCACGAACTGGGCGGCGAACACTTCGCGCAGGCGCTCGATGCCGCTGTGCTCGGTGAGCTCACGGGCCAGGCCGCCCGAATCGGTGACGGCGCCCTCGCGGATGAGGCGCACCGACAGCCGTACGCCGAACAGCCCGAGCCGTTGCAGCACGCGGGCCCGGTGCTCGCCCGAGGCGGCGAACCGGTCGGCGGTGAGCAGCAGCTCGACGACCTCGTCCATCGGCTCGGCCGCCACCCCGGCGAGGACCCGGAACTCCTCCTCGCGCAGCGTCGCGCCCGCCGCGCCGAGCAGCCCCGCTACGGGCACGACGACCGGGCAGAGCCGCCGCAGCCGCTCGTCGGAGGCGTAGCGGGCGGCCACCTTCGCCGCCGAGGCCATCGCGTCGAGCCGGCATCCGCCGATCTCGTCGGCGCGGGAGAGCACGCCGACCGCGTTGACCGGGGTGCCGCTGGCCAGGCCGTCGCCGTGGAACGACTCGAGGAAGCGGACATCGCTGCCGTGCATGTGCCGCAGCAGGTAGATCACGGCGTCGGTCTGCGCGGCCCGTTCCCCCTCGGCCTCGAGGAACGCCATGGTCCGCAGCGAGACGTCGGTGGAGAGCGAGGCGATCCCCGGCGTGTCGATCAGCGTGTGCTGCCGCAGCCGGCTGCTGGGCACCCGCACCTCGAGGTGGTCGACCTGCTCGGCGGGCCGCCCGAGGTTGATCTGCACGGCGCCGTCGCGCCGGGTGAACGGGCGCGGCTCGGCGCTGCCGTCGGCGAGGTAGGCGGTGACCTCATAGGTGCGGCCGTCGGCGTACCAGGTGACGATGCGGGTGCACTCCCCCGCGTCGGTGGCCGCCAGTTCCTCGCCGACCAGGGCGTTGAGCAGGGTGGACTTGCCGGCCTTGATCTTGCCGGCGATGGCCACCCGCAACGGCTCGTCGACGCGCCGCCGCGCCTGCGCCAGCCGGGCATCGCGCGTTCCGGCGACAGCCCGGTCGAGCAGCACCCGCACCTGATCGAGAAGGTTCACGCGCTCACGCCGCCAGCTGGTCGAGGCGGCGGCGCTGGTCGGCCAGCTGGCCCTCGCGCCGGCGGCGCTGCTCGGGCGGGAGCTCGGCGATCTCGCGGACGGCGGCGGCGGTCGCGGCGGCGGAGCGCTCGACGGCCTGGGCCCGGGTGGCGAACTCGTCGCGCAGGAAGCGCTGGGTGCGGCGGATGGCCTCGCGGCAGTCGCGCCCGACGTGGAAGCCGACGTCGTCGACGTACCGGCGCAGCTCGCCCTTGGCCTGCAGCCGCCGCTGCTCGACCTGCCGCTCCCGCTCGCTCTTGATCATGCGGCGGCCCAGGGTCATGCCGGCGAGCAGCCCGATCGGGGCGAGGGCGAGGCTGAAGAACGCCCCCACCGCCCCGATCATGTAGATGCCGCCGTAGGTGACCCGGGCCGCCGTGAACGCCCCGAGGAACTGCTGCATGCCCGACTTGCGGAAGCTCACGTCCAGCTCGTCCACCTTGCGCAGGGCCAGCTCGGGCGCCGGGAGGTCGACGTCGAGGCTGTCGTACTCGAGGCCGAACCGCTCGGCCACGTCGTGCGCGAGCTGCTCGGTGCGGGTGACCAGCAGCATCAGGTTGTCGACCGCCGCGGACGCGGCCTCGCGCTGCGCCCAGGCCTGGAAGTCGCGCCACGTCTCCTTGGGGTCGGACTCGTCGATCAGGTCCTCGCCGCGGCGCAGCATCAGGCGCAGCCTCTCCCGCAGGTCGTGCTCGACATCGGAGCTGAGGTCCTGGATGCCGTCGCCGAGCACGGTCTGCCACGACCCGCCGGCCAGCCAGGCGCTGCGGCGCGTCTTCTCGGTGTACCGCCGCACCACCTCGGGCGACTTGGCCGGCGCGGCCGCGACCGCCTGCTCGGCGTCGACGCGCTCCCGCAGCTGCGACACCACGAAGCTCAGCTCGGCCCGCGCCGCCGCGACCTTGGTGGCGGCCGCCGCGCCCAGCACGTCGCGCCGCAGCAGGTCGACCAGCCGCGGGAAGCCGGACTCCTCGTTGAGCTGCGTGGAGTCGCGGGCCTGCGCCCGCATCCGCAGGAACGAGGAGACCGCCACGATCGGCACGTCCAGCCCCGCCCGCTCGAAATGCCCCTGGTTGATCTCGACGATCCGCCGCCACTCCCCATAGAGGTCGATCTTGGTGACCACGCAGAACGCCCGCGGGCACCGCTCCAGCGCCCGCCGCAGGAACTCGACCTCGGGCGCCGTCAGCTCCTGGGCCGCATCGGTCACGAACAGCGCGGCTCCTGCCAGCGAGAGCGCCGCCAGCGTCAGGTTTCCCTGGGCGGAGTCGAGCCCGCCCACCCCCGGCGTGTCGATGATCGACAGGCCGGCCCCCAGCAGCCGCCGATCGAGCCGGACCTCGACACCGCGTGGCGCCGGGTCGCCGCCCCCTTCGGTGATGTGCCGCCGGAGCTCGTCGAACGGGATCGGCACCGGCTCGTCGGCGCCGTCGACCCGCAGGTAGGCCGAGGGCGGCCGGCCGTACCGCAGGATCGTCGGGACCGCCGTCACGATGTCGGCGTCCACCGGGCAGATGTCGGTGCGCAGCAGCGCGTTGACCAGCGTGCTCTTGCCCTGCTTGAACTCACCGACGACGGCGACCGTCGCCTCTTCCGACCGGAGCCGCTCGGCCGCGAGATCGAGCCGCCCGACCAGGTCGCCCCGCCCCGAGGCCGCCGCGAGGGCACGAGCCTCCCCCAGCCCGGCAAGCACATCGCCCCCAGGCCGCCCCACTCGCGACGCCGCCGAGGTAACCACCCGCCGCCCTCTCCTCCGTCGCCGTTCCGCCGCCGGTCCGCCCGGACCCCGCGCCGGCTACCCGGCCATTCTCCACCCACCGAGCACGTCGTCACGGCGCGGCCCGAACCGGTCGGAACGACCAGCGTGAGTCCACGCCGCATTCGGATCAATACCCGCACCGGATGGGCTGTCCGCAGGACAGAAATCCGACACTCATCAGACCCTGTCCATGTGCGACCTTATGTGTCGGTCGTTCGCACCCTGATGAACGCTCCTTAAGCCACCGCACGTCGTCGTTTCCCGGTGCCGCGCACATCTGGCACAGGCTGAGATGTAGGCGTGCACCCCGATGGCCCACTACGATCCTTGAGCCCGGTTCTTTGGCGGGCTCCCGAGACCCTCCGCACGTACCTCGCGGCACGGCACCCCGCGAGGTGCGTGCGGAGCCTTTTCGGCGTGCGGTGTGGCTCTCGGCAACGGCGACCGTGGTCCCGGAAGCTACCGGCGAGTAGATTGCGGGGTGTGACGACCCACGAGGTGTTCAACCAGCCGCCGCCCCTGGTCGACTACGACGTCTCGGCCGATGCCGCGCTGCTCGCGGGCGTCGCGCGGGAAGGCGCGCCGTGGGCGGTCGGCGACCTGCACCGGCTCGGCAAGCTCGCCGGGACGGCGGAGCCGCAGCGGTGGGCCGACGAGGCGAACCGCTACGAGCCGCGGCTGGTCACCCATGACCGGTACGGCCATCGCGTCGACGAGGTCGAGTTCCACCCGTCCTGGCACAGCCTGATGTCGGTCGCCGTGGGCGAAGGTCTCGCGGGGGCGGCGTGGGCTTCGGAGAAACCGGGCGCCCACGTGGCCCGGGCCGCCGGCCTCTTCCTCTGGTCGCAGGTCGAGGCGGGCCATTCCTGCCCGATCTCGATGACCTACGCGGTCATTCCGGCGCTGAGGGCGAATCCCGATTTGTCGCTCCTTTATGAACCACTGCTGACCAGCACGGAGTACGACCCGGGACTGCGCACTCCGGCCACCAAGAAGGGCCTCCTGGCCGGCATGGGCATGACCGAGAAGCAGGGCGGCTCGGACGTGCGCGCCAACACCACCACCGCTGTGGCCCAGAGCGACGGCACCTACCGCCTCACCGGCCACAAGTGGTTCACCAGCGCCCCCATGTGCGACCTGTTCCTGGTCTTGGCCCAGACAAAGTCGGGCTTGTCCTGCTTCATGGTGCCAAGGGTGCTGCCGAACGGCGAACGGAACATCTTCCGTATCCAGCGCTTGAAGGACAAACTCGGCAACCGGAGCAACGCCTCCAGCGAGCCCGAGTTCGAGAACACCACGGCCTGGCTGGTCGGCGACGAGGGCCGCGGCGTCCGCACCATCATCGAGATGGTCGCGATGACCCGCCTCGACTGCGTCACCGGCTCCGCCTCCGGCATGCGCGCCGCCCTCAACCAGGCCATCCACCACGCCCGCCACCGCAAGGCCTTCGGCAAGCTCCTCGCCGACCAGCCCGCCATGCGCAACGTCCTGGCCGACCTCGCCATCGAGTCCGAAGCCGCGACCGTCCTCGCCATGCGCCTGGCCGGCGCCGTCGACCGCGACGAGCAGGCCGTCAAGCGCCTCGCCATCGCCGTCGGCAAGTTCTGGGTGTGCAAGCGCCAGCCCGTCGTGGTCGGCGAGGCCCTCGAGTGCCTGGGCGGCAACGGCTACGTCGAAGATTCCGGACTTCCCCGCCTCTACCGGGACGCCCCGCTCAACTCGATCTGGGAGGGCTCCGGCAACGTGCAGGCCCTCGACGTCCTGCGCACGCTGGGCCGCGAGCCCGACAGCCTCGACGCGCTGCTCGCCGAGGTGACCGGCGCGGACGGAAGAATCGACGACGCCGTCAAAAAGCTGGCGAACGAGAAACCGGACGAGGGTCAGGCCCGGCGCATCGTCGAGCGGATGGCCGTACTCCTGCAGGCATCGCTGCTGGTGCGGCACGCCCCCGCCGAGGTCTCCGACGCCTTCCTCGCGACCCGCCTGGCCGGCGACTGGGGCCACACGTTCGGCACGCTGCCCGCCGGCGTCGACACGGCGGCGATCCTCGAGCGGGCCGCACCCGCTTAGCAACGTGACCGCTCTCATACCGCCCCGTCCGCGGCCGATTCGCTGGACGTGCGGGCATGGTGGACGTGGGTTGCGGTCGGGGTGCTGGTCTGCCTCGGCTATCCCCTGCTGCCCGAGGAGAGCGTCGCCTCCACGGTCGTCTACAACGGTCTCGGGGGCATCTCGTTCCTGGTGATCCTGGTGGGGGTGCGGCGCAACCGCCCGCCCGACGCGGGCGCGTGGTTGCTGTTCGCGGCGGGCGTCATCACGTTCGTGGCGGCCGACATCGTGTACGAGGTGAGCGGCCTGGTCCTCGGCACCCACCCGTACCCGTACTGGGACGACGCGCTGTACTTCCTCGCGTACCCGATGCTCTGGCTCGGCATGTTGCGGACCGGCCGCTTCCGCGGTCGCGCACGCGGCCCGATGGATCTCGCCGGGGCCATCGACGCGGCGGTGATCGCGGTCGCGGTGGGCCTGGTCTACTGGGTGTTCCTCATCCAGCCGACTCTCGGCGACTTCGGCACCCCGATGGCCCAGCGCCTCGTCACGGTCGCCTACCCCACCTTCGACGTGCTGATGTGCACGGTCGTCACCATCCTGCTGACCCGGGCCGGCGGCCGCACCCCCAGCGTGCTGCTGCTTGCCCTCGGCTGCGCCCTCACGCTGACCGGCGACGTCGTCTGGAATCTCACCGAGACGTTCGCCAGCTACTCCGGCAGCCTGATCAACGCGGTCTTCCTGCTCGGCTACGTGAGCTGGGCGGCCGCCGCCCTGCACCCGTCGGCCCATCCCCCGCCGGCCACCGCGCGCGCCCTCGACCGCATCGGGCGCGGCCGGCTGGGTCTGCTCGCCGGGTGCACGCTGCTGGTGCCGGCGGTCCTGTTCATCCAGGGCATGCGCAACGACGAGATCAACTGGCTGGCGGTGGGCGTCGGCGCGGTCGCGCTGTTCCTGCTCGTGCTGGCCCGCCTCGCCGGCTTCGTCGGCCAGGTGCAGGAGCAGGCCGACCGCCTCGAGTCCCTGGCGATGCGCGACGACCTGACCGGGCTGGCCAACCGCCGCCGCTTCGAGCAGGCGGTCACCGAGGCGGTCGCGCACGGCTCGGCCCAGGTCTGCCTGCTCGACCTCAACGACTTCAAGGTCGTCAACGACCTGCACGGGCACCACATCGGCGACCGGCTGCTGGTCGCGGTGGCGCACCGCCTCACCGACGCGCTGCGCGAGCACGACGTGGTGGCCCGGATGGGCGGCGACGAGTTCGCGGTGCTCGCCCCGGCCGCCACCGCCGAGGACGGCGACGCGGTGGTGCGGCGGCTGACCGACGCTCTGCGTGAGCCTCTCGTGGTCGGCGGGCACCACCTGCTGGTCGCGGCGACGATCGGCATCGCGGACGCCACCGGCCACGACGACCCGGTCGAGGTGCTGCGCCGCGCCGACGTGGCGATGTACGCGGCCAAGGAGGGCGGCAGCCGCCAGCACCGGCGCTACTCCCCCGACCTCGACGAACGGGCCGGCGAGGCCGCGCGGCTCGGCGTCGAGATGCGGATGGGCCTGGACACCGGGCAGTTCCGCATGGTCTACCAGCCGATCGTCGGCCTGCCCGAGGGCCGCACCCTCTACGTCGAGTCGCTGGTGCGCTGGCAGCACCCGGCGCGCGGGTTCGTGAGCCCGGCCGATTTCATCCCGGTCGCCGAGCAGAACGGGCTGATCGTCGAGCTGGGCGAGTGGATCCTGCGGACCGCGTGTGCCAAGTTCATGGCCTGGCTGGACGAGCACGACGAGTACGCGCCGAGCCGGATCAGCGTGAACGTGTCGGCGCGGCAGCTCAACGAGCCGGGCTTCGTGGCGGTGGTGGCCGACGTCCTCGAGAAGACCGGCATCCCGGCCGGCAGCCTCATCGTCGAGGTGACCGAAACGGCGGTGTTCGGCGGCGGCACGGCGGTGCAGGCGGTGAAGGACATCCACACGCTGGGCGTGCGGATCGCGCTGGACGACTTCGGCACCGGGCACTCGTCGCTGGGGCTGCTGCAGACCGTGCCGGTGGACGTGCTCAAGGTCGACAAGTCGTTCGTCGACAACCTCACCATGGCCGGCCGGCACGCGGTGATCGCGACCGCGCTCATCCAGGTCAGCAACGGGCTCGGGCTGACCGCGGTGGCCGAGGGCGTGGAGACCGCCGAGCAGGCGGCCGAGCTGCACCGGCTCGGCTACCAGTTCGCGCAGGGCTACCACTTCGGCAAGCCGGTGGCCGAGCCGGACTTCCGCGCGGCGGCGGTGGCGGTCCAGTAGATCACCGGTAGGGTGCCCGGGTGGCGCTGGGCAAGGACTTCCGGCGGCTGTGGGCCGCGTACGCGATCAGTGAGACCGGCACCGGCCTGGCCTACGGCGCGATGCCGCTGGTCGCGGTGCTCGTGCTCGAGGTGCCCGAGTTCCAGGTGTCGCTGCTCGCGGCGCTCGGCGGGCTCGCCGCGGCGGCGCTCGCCCTGCCGGCCGGGCCGTGGATCGAGTTCCGGCGCAAGCGGCCCGTGATGATCGGGGCGGACCTGACGCGGTCGCTGGCGATCCTCAGCGTGCCGATCGCGGCGGCGGCCGGGCTCCTCAGCTACGCGCAGCTGTGCGTGGTGGCGGTCGTGCAGGCGGCCGGGGCGATCGTCTTCACGTCGGCGAGCGGCTCGCACCTCAAGGCGCTCGTGGGCCCGGAAGATCGGGCGACGGCCAACGGGCGGTTCGAGGCGACGTTCTGGACGGCGTACAGCGCGGGGCCGCCGCTGGGCGGGGCGCTGACCTCGGCGCTGGGCGTCTGGTGGACCCTCACGGCCGATGCGGTCAGCTTCCTGCTCTCCGCCGTCGGGGTACGACGCATCAAGGCGCCCGAACCGGCGCCGCCACCGCGCGAGGTCACGAATTTCAAGGGCAGATTGTCGGAAATAGCGGGCGGCTGGCGCTATATCGTGAAACATCGCGGGATGCGGATACTGTTCATCAACTCGCAGATCTTCGGCGCCGCGATGATGGCCGCTTCCCCGCTGCTCAACGTGCTGATGCTCGCCGAATTGCATTTTCCCGCCTGGCAATACGGTCTCGCCTGGGGGCTGCCCTGCATCGGGGGCATCGTGGGCGCGCTCTGCCTCAAACCGCTCAACAACCGATTCGGCGAGCGCCGCGTCCTGCTCATCGCCGGCGCCGGGCGGGCCCTTTGGCTGCCATTTCTCGCGTTCATGCCGCCCGGCGTACCCGGCCTGATGTTGATCATCGCCGTCGAATTTCTCGCCCTTTTCGGCTCCGGCGTCTTCAACCCGAGCTTCGCGACCTATCGCATGACGAACACCGAGGACGGTTACCTGTCGAGGGTCATCGCCTGCTGGTCGATCTCGTCGCGCACCGCCCAGCCGATCGGCATCGTCCTGGGCGGCGCGCTGGCCGCCTTCACCAGCGTCCGCGTCGCGCTGCTGATCTGCGGGCTGATCGTCCTTTCCAGCGCCGCGATACTGCCGTGGAAAAGCCGCGTCACCGAGGACCAAGCAATTCTCGTACGCTAGAAAGAAGCTCTTCCTGCGAGATCGGCGCGACATTTCCGCCGGTGCGGGCGTCCTGCATGGCCTTGGCCAGCTGCACGCGCCGGAGCACCTCTTTGATGTCGGCGCCGGTCATGCCGTGGCTGGCGTGCGCGAGCGCCTGCAGGTCGAGGTCGTCGGCGAACATCTGGAAGCCGGGCAGCTCGTGCGCCGCGATCAGCGCCCGGATCATCTTGCGGAAGATCTCGGCCCGGCTCGCCTCGTCGGGCTTCGGCACGCTGAGCTTGACGTCGAAGCGGCCCGACCGGATCAGCGAGTCGTCGACCCGGTGCGGGAAGTTCGTGGTCGCCACCACGATCACGTTCGGGTTCTCCTCGATCAGGTCGTTCATCTCCTGCTTGAAGATGCCGGCGACCGCGTTGAGCGCCTGACTGGCCGCGTCGCCGCCCGCGCCCGCGTAGCTGACGATCGAGTCGAACTCGTCGAACAGCATCAGCGTCGGCACCCGGTAGCGGCGCGCGTCCCGGAAGATCTGCTTGATGTTGCGCTCCGAGCCGCCGAGCCACTTGTCGAGGATCTCCGGGGTGCGGATCTCGCGGAAGTCGGCGCCGATCTCGTTGGCCAGGGCGCGGGACAGCATCGTCTTGCCGGTGCCGGGCGGCCCGTACATCAGAACGCCCTGGGGCCGGCGGGCGCCCCACCGCGCCATCGCCTCCGGATGCCGGAACGACACCGCGATCTCGCGCAGCTCGGCCACGATCTCGGCGAGCCCGCCCACCATGTCGAGCGTGACCGACTGCGTGGTGGCCGGCTTGGCCGGCATCGCCTCGCGGCTGACCACGTAGCGCCGGCCCGACAGCGATTCCGGCCCCGCCAGCTCGATCACGGTCTGCAGCATGAGCCCGACGAAGGCCTGCAGGTGAGCCGGGGTCACGTCGTCGCGCGGCACCTCGGCGAGCAGCCGCACGACGGTCCCGCTCTCGTCGTAGGTCACGGTCGCCTGCAGGCCGACGACGGCGTCGGCGAGGGTGGCGGGCCGGCGATTGGCCGGCGGCTGGGTGGGTTTGTCGAGACCCAGCTTCTTGTACGCGGCGACGGCCGCCGAACCTACGCTGTCGACGATTCTGGTGGCGATCGGGTCGCCCTGCTCGATGCGCTTGGCGAGCAGCACGCCGACCGGATCGTTGCCGAGCACCAGCCTGCGGATGCGCTCCTTCGAGTACGGCTCGTCGGCCGTGCTGATCGCGGCCGAGAACACGTGCGCCGGCCCGCCGGGCCGCTCGGCGCTCGACACGCTCAGGTCGACGCGCCTCACCGGCTCGGGCCAGGTGGCGCGCCGCAGCAGGTCAACCGGGTTGACCCGGGCCGCCGCCAGCAATGTCGCCGCGTCGATCATCTCGACGGTGGCGCCCGCGTACTCGAAGGTCTCGCCGCGCTGCCTCGCATCAGACATGCACCAAGAGTGACACGCCCGATCCAAACAAGCTCGGACCAGGCGATGCCCGCCCTCGGCGTGCAGGGTCGTGCCGGTGATGAACTCGTTGCCCATCAGGCGCGGCCGGGAATTCGGTCGCCGGGGCGGCGGCGCGGTGGCAGCATCGGCGGGCATGGGAGACCCGCCCGTGGTTCTTCGCCGGTGGGCGTCCGGCCGGCCGCGCGGCGTGCCACACGTCGAGATCGCCTGCGACGAGTCGGGCTTCGCCGGCGGCAACCTCGTCGGCGGCCACGCGCCCGTGCTGGCGCACGCCTCGGTCCGGGTCGACGAGGCGACCGCCGCCGCGGTGATGGCCGGCCTGCGCGAGCGGATGGACGGCGGCCCGCGGGGCGAGCTCAAGGCCGGCGCGCTGCTGCGCCGGCCCGCTCTCGCCCACGACCTGCTCGCCGCCGGCGGGCCACTGGCCGGCGCCGCCCGCGTCCACCTCGTCGACACCGTGTACTTCGCGCTCTGCCGCCTCGCCGACCTGCTCACCGCGCCCGAGGCCGGGCCGATGTCGCCCATCTCGTCGCGCCCGGCGCCGCGCGGCACCGACATCCCCGGCCGCACCCCGGCCGCCCGCCACGCCGCGCGCGTCCTGCATGCCCACGGCCCCGCCACCTACGGCCCCGACCGGTGGCGGCGCTTCCTCACGAGCGCGTCCGACCTGATGCGCACCAACAGCCGCTGGACCCGGCCCGAGCCCGTGGCCCCCTTCGCCGCCGCCCTCGACGACCTGCTCACCACGCCGGGCGAGGTCGCCGATGTCCTGCGCCCGATGCGCGATCGGCTCCCGGCCGCCGCGGCTGCCCGCGCCGCGCTCAAGGCCGACCCCAAGCTCCCCACCCTGCTCGAGCCGGTCGTCCCGGCCCTCGCCCGCGCCGTCGCCCTGTGGGCCCCCGCCGAGGGCACCCTCTCGGTGGTCCACGACGACCAGTCCGCCGTCACTCCCGAGCGGATCGCCACGATCGCCGCCGGCACCGGCCTCGTCGAGGTCACCCTGGTCGACTCCCGCACCGACCCACGCGTCCAGGTCGCCGACCTGCTCGCCGGCCTGGCCCGCCGCGTGGCCGGCGACCACCTGGCCGGCGTCACCCACCTCGACGATTCCCTCACCGCTCTGCTTCGGCCGATCATCGACCCCGGCTCGACCTGGGCCGACACCGGAAGCTGGGCAGCGCTGACCGGCGCGAGCACCGACGAAGGCGGCGGAGACCCGGTGCCGTCGCGCCCGGTCCCCGCCGCGTGAAATCAGCTCGCGATCTGCCACACGTACGTCTGAGGCGCCCTGGCCACCGCGGACCGGAAGTTGGCCTCGACCGCCGCGATCTCCGCGGCGCTGGGGTTGGCGTTCGTGCAGGAGACCGCCGCGCTGCTGCCCGACATCAGATCCGAGCACAGGCCGGTGCGCCGGTCGGGCAGGCCGAGGATGTGCCCGAACTCGTGGGCCGCGATCCGTGGCGGGTAGTAGCCGTCGTTGACCGCCTCGCGCCCCATCCACCAGCGGCCGTTGCCGAGCGACGTGGTCTGGGTGCGGGGCCAGCCGTTGTCGGCGAGGACGCGGATGTTCGGGGTGCGGCCGGCCGGGACCGGCCTGAGCTGCACGTTCGCGACGCGGGCGTTCCAGATGCTGGCGCCCTGGTTGACGACGGAGACGAACTCCTGCGCCTGACTGGCGTCGTAGTAGAGGATCCGCGGCGCGGCCTGGGCGGGGGTGGCGCCGGCGGCGGCGAGGGCGAAGGCGGCCAGGAGTGCTGCCGCCCACCTGCGGAGATGCATGGTTCCTCCTCATGTCGGGGGTTCCACGACTATAGAAGTTCGTCTATTTAAGGCGGGCATACCAGTTGCACCCCGGAGGCAGCGCGATGACGAGGGCTTGAGGTGGAGCGCGCTCCAGGTTCTAAGTTCGAGCGCAGGACGACATCGGGGAGGATCCACCATGGACACCAGGGAATTCGGGCAGCTCGGCCGGGTCAGTGCGCTCACGCTCGGCGGCGGCGGCATCGCGGGCGTCTGGGGACGCACCGACCGCGCCGAGGCCGTCGCGACCGTCCGGGCCGCGCTCGACGCCGGGATCACCATGCTCGACCTCGCGCCCAGCTACGGCGTCGACGCCGAGTCGGAGCGCGCCGCCGGCGAGGCGCTGCGCCCCTCGGACGAGGTCATGATCACGACGAAGGTGCAGCTGCCCGACGGCGAGGGCGACATCCGCCGCAGCCTGCACGACAGCCTCACCCGCCTCCGCCGCGACCACGTCGACCTGTTCCTGCTGCACTCCCAGCTGCTCCCGCGCGACGGATCGTCGACGTGGCCCGGCAACATCACCTGGCAGCGCTACCGCGACGAGGTGGTGCCGGAGTTCGAGCGGTTGCGCGCCGAGGGCCTGATCCGGGCGTGGGGCATCACGGCCGTCGGCCATCCGGACGCCGTCCTCGACGCGCTGCGCGAGGCCCCGCGCCCCGAGGCCGCGCAGGTCGTCGTCAACGCCATGGACATGAGCGGCGACCTGTGGGGTTTCGGCGACGTGGCGCCGGCCGGCGACGCCATCCTGCGGGTGGCCAACGGCAACGGCGTTCCGGTCATCGGCATCCGCGCGGTCGCGGCGGGCTCGCTGACCTCGTCGCTCGACCGCGACGTGCCGGCCGGTCACCCGGCGGCGGCCGACTTCGCGCGGGCCGAGCCGTTCCGCAAGCTGGCGGCCGAGCTCGGCGAGTCGCCCGCGGCGCTGGCGCACCGCTACGCGCTGACGGTTCCGGGCGTGGCGACGGTCGTGCTCGGCGTCAAGAACCGCGAGGAGCTGGCCGAATGTGTGGCGGCCGAGGCGCGGGGCCCGCTGCGCGACGAGGAGCTGCGCGCGGTGGTCGCGCTCAATTCCTAGATTTCGTAAGGGGAGAGCAGCGCCGCCTCAGCCCCGCACCAGCTCCAGGATCGTGTCCATGGCGGCCAGCTTCGCCGCTCCGGCGCCGAGCAGCTCGTCCGGCACGATCAGCTCGTCGAGGCCGATCTCGCGGTACTCGGCGATCGCGTCGGCCAGCTTCGCCCGGCTTCCGCCGATGACCGGGGTCGCGCCGAGGTCGTCCGGGATCGGGGCATCCACGGAGACGAGTGCTTGAGCCGTACGCGAGATCGCCTTGGAATCTCGGCCGGCCTCGGCGCAGAACCTGTCCAGCACGTCGGACTTGTGCTTGATCACCGAAGGCAGGCCCCAGGCATTCCACATGTCCGCGTATTTCGCAACTATGCCGAGCATGCGCTGTTCGCCCTTCGCGCCGATCATCAGCGGCAGCGGGCTCTGCAGCGGCTTCGGCTCGCACACCGCCTCCGCGACGTCGTAGTACTTGCCGCGGACGGTGGTGCGCGGCTCCCGCAGCAAGCCCAGCATGACCTGCACCGCCTCCCCGAAGCGGTCGATCAGCTCCGTGCGCGGCGGCAGCGCGATCCCGTATTCGCGGTGCTCGTTGACCTGCCAGCCCGCGCCGACCCCGAGGATGAACCGGCCGCCGCTGATGTGGTCGACGGTCGCCGCCATGTTGGCCACGACGGCCGGATGCCGGTAGGTGTTGCCGTAGACCAGCGTTCCGATCCGCACCCGCGGCACGACCGCGCCGAGGGCCGCCACCACCGAGCCGCACTCGAGGATCGGCCCGGTGTCGTCCTCGTCGTTGGGCATGAAGTGGTCGGCGAACCAGACGCCGTCCCAACCGGTGTCGGCCGCGTGCCGGGCCATCGACAGCACCTCGGCGAAGGGGTGCTCGGCGCCGGGCCAGATAGAGATCCGCATGAGCGGAGCCTACGGTCTGCCACCAGCGCTCCCCCGTCAGACGGCTGTGCCGGGCGGCGACTTCAGCAGTGCCGCCGCCTCCTCGACATACCCGCCCCGGCCCGACCGCAGCGCGTCGGCTGCCAGCCGGAGCAGGTCGATGTTGACCCCCGCCGCCCCGCTCGGGTCGTGGACCTTGAGCTTCACGTCGAGGCTGACCGCCGTCCCGCCCCAGCCGCGCGCCTCGATGTTGAGGTGGGCGACCTTCTCCGACCCGAGCTGCGGCAGATACCCCAGCGGCGCCATCTGCACGATGTCCGACCCGACCGCGTTCACCTTCGACTGCTTCTTGGTGTTCGGGTTCTCCGCGAGGTTGCGGAAGTCCTCGGTGCCCCCGAGGTTCACCTGGTACGAGCTGACCAACGTGAGCCCCCGCTCCTCGAGAAGCCGCAACAGCGTCCGATGCAGCACCGACGTGCCGAACTGGCTGGCCAGGTCGTCTCCGATCAGCGGCAGCCCCGCCTGCTCGAAGCGCGCCAGGCACCCCGCGTCGCGCGCGACCGCGTCCGATGTGGTGTTGATGAACGCCGCCCCCGCCTTCAGCGCTGCCGCGGCGTAGGCCCGGGCCGTATCCGTACGCCCGCTGGGCGCCGAGTACAGCACCACCTCGACGCCCTCGAGAACGGAAGCCACCCGATCCACCTCGGCCATGTCGACCAGCCCGCGTTGGACCGTCACCCCGGACGGCGCGAGCGACGCGATCCGCGGAAAGTTGTTGGGCGGCGCGAAGATCGCCGAGTGCAGGTCGCTGCCCACCTTGTCGCCCGACAGCGCGAAGGCCGCCACCACGTCGACGTCCCCCACGCCCAGCCCGGCGATCTCGGCCCGGTTGACCCCGATCAGGCTCCCGGTCTCCCGGTAGAACGCGATCCCCTGCACCAGCGCCGACGTGTTGTTCCCGACCCCGACCACCGCGACCCGCACCTTCTCGATCATGGCGGGAAGCCTAGAAGCCACGAGCAACGTCCGGGGACGTTAGGTTGCGGAGATGCCGATCGACTTCGAGGACCCCGATGTCATCCGCGACCCCTACCCGGCCCTGGCAAAGCTGAGGGAGCAGGCGCCGGTGAGCCGGCACGAGCCGACCGGCATGTGGCTGGCCGCGTCCCACGCCGCCGCCGACGCGGTCCTGCGCGATCGCCGCGTGGGCCGGTTCTGGACCGACCGCGAGCCCGCCGAGGTCTGGGAGCCGTTCAACCTGCTGCACCGCAACCAGATGATGGAGAACGAGCCGCCCGACCACACCCGCCTGCGCTCGCTGGTGGCGAAGGCCTTCGCCCGTGGCCACGTCGAGCGCCTGCGGCCCGCCGTCGCCGCCGAGGCCACCCGCCTGGTCCAGGAGGCCGGCCCCGAGTTCGACCTTCTCACCGCCGTCGCCGAGCCCCTCGCCGTGACCGTCATCGCCGAGCTGCTGGGCGTCCCGCGGCCGGACCGCCACCTTCTGCGGCCCTGGTCGGCGGCGATCGTGCGGATGTACGAGGTCTCCCGCACCCCCGAGAAGGAGGCCGCGGCCCGCACGGCGTGCCGCGAGTTCGCCGATTACCTGCGCGACCTGGCCGCCGAACGCGCCGCGAACCCCCGCGACGACCTGATCAGCCACCTCGTCGCCGTGCGCGACGGCACCGACCGCCTCGATGCCGACGAGCTGCTGGCCTCCGCGATCCTGCTGCTCAACGCCGGCCACGAGGCCTCGGTCAACGCCCTCGGTGGCGGCGTGGTCGCCCTTGTTCGCCATCCCGCTCAGCTCGAGCGCCTCCAGCAGGACCGCGCGCTGGTCCCCACCGCGGCGGAGGAAATGATCCGTTACGATCCGCCCCTGCACCTTTTCGTCAGGACAGCAGCGACAGATACGGAAATATCTGGCACGACGATTCCGGCCGGCGGGCAGATCGCAGCGCTCCTGGGCGCCGCCAATCGCGATCCGGCAGTCTTCCGCGAACCCGACACCTTCGACATCGCCCGGGACCCCAACCCTCACCTGGGCTTCGGCGCCGGCCTCCACTTCTGCCTCGGCGCGCCCCTGGCCCGCATCGAGCTCCAGGCCGCCCTGGCCGCCCTGCTCGATCACGCGCCGCACCTGGAGCTGACCGCCGACCCCATCCACCGCCCGACCTTCGTGCTGCGCGCGTTCACCGAGGTCAGGCTGCGAGCGTAGCCTTCTCGACCGCCCCCACCAGCACCTCGTCCCCAGCAAGATCAGGAGCCAGAAGCGACAGCACATCGCGTACGTCGCCCGCACGCTCCCGGAACGGCGCGGCCCCCGCGTCGGCAACCGGCGCGCCCACCCCGCGCAGATGATCGATCCACGCGGCCACGATCCGTACCGCGCCCGGCGGGATCCGGCCGGCCGCCACCTCGCCCCGCAGCACCGGCAGCACCCGGATCGGCACCTTCTGCGAGCCGTCCGCCGCGATCTGCGCGAGCGTGTGCCGGATGCGCCGGTTCCCGAACCGGGTGAGCAGCGCCTCCCGATACGCCGCGATCTCCGCCGGCGGCAGCGGCACGTAGCGGGCCGCCTCGTCCCACCATTGCGCCAGCCAGGCGCGGCACTCGGGATCCGCGACCGCGTCGGCCACCGTCTCATGGCCGCGCGCGCTCCCGGCGTACGCGAGAAGAGAGTGACCCCCGTTGAGCAGCAGGAGTTTCCGCTGCTCGTGCGGGGTGATGTCGGAGACGAACCGCGCTCCCCCGGCCTCCCAGCGCGGCCGCCCGGACGGGAAGACGCCGCTGAGCACCCACTCGGTGAACGGCTCGGTGACCACGGGGACGGCATCGTCGAAACCGGTCAGCGTCACCGCCGCGCGCACGTCCTCATCGGTCGTGCGGGGCGTGATGCGGTCGACCATGCTGGTCACGAACGAGACGTTGTCCCTGATCCAGGGCACCAGGGCGGGCTCGGCGAGCGTGGTGAAGTCGAGCAGCACCCTCGCGGCCGCCTCGCCGTTGGCCGGCAGGTTGTCGCACGGCACGATCGCTATCGGACCGGCGCCCGAGAGGCGTCGCTCGGCGAGACCGGCCATGAGCCGGCCCGGCACGGTCTGCACGGGGTCGCCGCGCAGCCACGCGCTCACGTCGGCGGCGGCCCGGCTCTCGTCCAGGCCGCCGTCGGCGCCGCGCAGATAGCCCGCCTCGGTCACCGTCAGCGACACGACGGCCGTGCCTGGCGAGGCCAGGTGGTCACGCCAGGCTTGGTGGTCGTTCGACGCGTACGCCGTGTGCACGGCGCCGATGATCTCGGCTTCGTCGTGCTCGGGTCCCCGGACCAGCAGCGTGTACCGCCCGTGCTGGGCGTTGAGGGCCGCGGCCGCGCCCGGGGACCGGCCGGTGAACGCCGCGATCGGCCACTCCCCGGCGTCCGGCGCGACCGACGTGTACCACGCCTGGTGCGCCCGGAAGAAGTTGCCGAGCCCCACGTGCACGATGCGCATGGGTCCATCGTGGTTGGCACCGACCGGCCCGGCAACCGGATCTCAGCAGCCGTTGCGCATCGCGCTCACGGCCACGTCGTCGTACCAGAGGGTGTCGGCGCCGGAGCCGTAGCTCTCCCAGCCGAGCTTGAGGTCGGTGAGGCTGGGCCGCCAGGTGCGGTTGAGCCACTGGCCGTCGATGTCGTGGGTGGCGACGCCGTCCTCGAGCAGTCCGGGCACCGACGTGCCGTTGAGCCAGGTCTCGATGGTGCCGTCGCGGCCGTCGACCTTGAACTCGACGCAGTTCCACGTGTTGACCGGCAGCGGGGCGGAGAGGGCGACACCGGCGGGGCTCTGCTCGGGCAGCGTGGCGTCGTCGGAAGCGCGGTTGAACTGCAGCGCGCCGTTCTGGCCGCCGAAGCGCAGGTCCTTGCCGCCGTCGTTGGCGTCGCGCATGGCGACCGCGGCGACGTGCGCGGCCGGCAGGGCGGTGGTGTGCCGCACCCAGTAGCGGACGTACCAGACGTTGCTGGTCGTGCCGAGGATCGCGGTGTTGCGCACGTAGACGTGGTTGCAGTAGCCCTCGGCCCCGTTGACCCGCAACGAGGTGGCGCCGCTGTGCGCGAGAGTCTTGTCGATCGCGGCGGTGCCGGCGCCGGAGCAGTCGGGGTACGTGACGGCCCAGTTCCCGCTGGGCGCGGCGCCGGTCTGGTTCTCGAAGCCGTCGCAGATCGCGGTCGCGACACAGTTCTGGGCCGGCGGCGTGGTGGGGCCGGTGGTGGGTGGCGTGGTCGGGACGGTGGTGGGTGGCGTGGTCGTGGGTGGCGTGGTCGTGGGTGGCGTGGTCGTGGGTGGCGTCGTCGGCGTGGTCGTGGGTGCGCTCGTCGTCGGCGTCACGTCGGGCCCGCAGGCGACGCCGTTGAGGGTGAAGGCGGCCGGCGCCGGGTTGGCGGCGGCGTAGGTGCCCTGGAAGCCGAAGCTGGTCGAGCCGCCGCTGGCAAGGGTCCCGTTCCAGGCCACGTTGGTCGCCGTCACGGCGCTGCCCGATTGGGTCACGGTCGCGTTCCAGGCGTTGGTGACCTTCTGGTCGCCGGCGTAGCCCCAGGACACCGTCCACGACGTGATCGCGGTGCCGAAGTTGGTCACCTTCACGTCCGCGGTGAACCCGCCGGACCACTGGTTGACCTTGTAGTCCACCTGGCAGGCCGCCGCCGCGGTGGCCGCCGGCGCGAAGGCCACGACCATTCCCGCGCCGGCCGCCGCGGCCGCCACGCCCAGAGCCAGAACTCGCCGCATCGACTTCCTCCGTCGTCTTCGAGTGGGGGGGGGGGGGGGGGGGGGGGGGGGGGGGCGCCCCCCCGGCGGCCCCCCCCCCCCGGCCCCGACCGAAGGGTGATTTGGGGGGGGGGGGAA
>NZ_JBITDW010000004.1:146113-259334 GCF_044454685.1 Actinoplanes sp. NPDC051513 | reverse complement strand
CGGGCGGGGCCGGCGGGCCCCCCCCCCCATCCCCCCTACGGGCGGCTTCGTCTCGGGGGGTTGTTTTGGGGGGGGGCGCTGCCCTTTTTGGGGGGCCCCCCCCCCCACCTGCTGGGAGCGCTCCCATACATCGACGATCGTAGTTACGTTTGGCGGAGATGAAAAGCGCTACGCCGGCGCCGGGTTCCGCTCGAACGCGTCGAGCAGCACCTCGATCTCGCGCCCGAGCGCGCCCAGCGCCGCGGGATCGCGGGCCAGCAGCAGCCCGGCCTCGGCGAGCGCCCCGCGCAGCACCGACAGCCGCGCCTCGACGTCCCGATCGCCGGTCGCCTGCTGCAGCCCGCGCCGCAGCAGGTCGCCCACATACCCGTCCTCGATGGTCCGGACCTGCTCGGGGCCGAGCACCGCCGGGCCGTCGATCAGCAGGATCCGCCGCACCCCGGGGTCGCGATAGGCGTCGAGCACCACCGTGCACCCGGCGCGCAGCGCGTCCCACCCGATCCGTACCGAGGAGGCCGACACGAACCGCTCGGCGAGCCGCCGCTGCCGGAAGACGAGTGCGCCGCGGAACAGGGCCGACTTGGTGCCGTAGCGGTGATACACGGCGCCGCGGCCGACCCCGGCGAGCCGCGCCACCTCGTCGAGCGACGTGGCGGCGTACCCGTCCCGCCCGAACGTCTCGGCCGCCGCGAACAGCAGCGAATCCTCGGTCTCCCCCGGTGCGCGCATGACCCTCAAGCTATCGAAGTTACTGAATGTATGCCGGAACGTCTCAGCCCGTGGTGGCGTACAGGCGGATGACCGCGGCCGGGCAGCTCTTGACCGCCAGCTCGACCGCCTCGCGCTGCGACTCGGGCGGCGAGCCGTCGAGGACGACAACCACCGCCTGCTCCTCGTCCTGGCCGAAGACGGCGGGCGCGGTCAGCGCACACGTCCCCGAGCCGATGCACAGGCTCGTGTCGACCGTTACCTTCATGGGGCAGCTCCACATGTGCTCCACGGTGGGCGAACGCTCCAACACTGCCCGTCATCGCGAGGCTCGTCAATACGTGCCGCCACTGAAAGAGGCTAAGGCCGTTTGGCTCAGTCAGCAACCCGACAGTACAAGGGAAATGTCCGTCCGGACAGTCCTTCTACGACCAGAGAGGGTCGATAGTCGGGATGCGCGGCGGCGAGTCGTCCGGTTCGGTCGATGGGAATCCGGGCACCGGCACGGCAGGGTGGGGCTCGCTCGCACAGCGACCCGGGGTGGAGGAGATGGTCACGGTGACGAACGCGGTTGTTTTCGTTCAGGCGGACAGATTCGAGGTGAACGCCGCACGCTGCCTCGATTACTGCGCCGTCCGCCGTTATGCGGTGGCCGGCCTGATCTGCGGTGACTGGCCCGCCGCGCTGCGGATGCTCAAGGACGGGCTGGCGTCGGTGATCGTCGTGTCGTCGCCCGCCCAGCTCGACCCCGATCGGGAACCCCGCATCGAGGTCGTGCCCAAGCGGCTCAACTCGCGCCGCTATGCCACCCGCCCGGTGGCGCGGATGGCGACGCTCACGTAAAGCGGGCGACTTCGCGGCCGATCAGAGGGGCTCAGTAGAGTTCCTGGGGTAGGCCATCAGCGAAGGAGACGGACGGACATGGCGGGCGACGCCGACAAGAGCGCGGGGCTGGACCCCGAGCGGCTGGCGATCTGCCTGGCCGTCCTGGCCGAGGCCGAGATGCTCCCGCCCGAGCATCCGGACGCGGTCGCCGTCCGGCGGGCCACCGCCGGGCTGTTCAAGACCGTCAAGCTGCAGCGCCGCCGGGAGCGGCGCGACGCGGTCCTCACGGCCGACCGTGAGGTCACCGAGGCGACCGCCACCGGCGCTCCGGGCCGCATCGACGACGAGACCGCCGGCATCCCGCTGCGCACCACGATCACCGGCGGCACGGCCGGCGTGCTGCGCCAGGCCCGCGGCTGCTACGTCTGCAAGCAGCGCTTCACCGTGGTCGACGCGTTCTACCACCAGCTCTGCCCCGACTGCGCCGCCACCAACCACGCCAAGCGCGACGCCCGCACCGATCTGACCGGTCGCCGGGCCCTCCTGACCGGCGGACGCGCCAAGATCGGCATGTACATCGCGCTGCGCCTGCTGCGCGACGGCGCCGACCTCACCATCACCACGCGCTTCCCGCACGACGCGGTCCGCCGCTACGCGGCGATGCCCGACAGCGCCGACTGGCTGCACCGGCTGCGGGTGGTCGGCCTCGACCTGCGCGATCCCGCCCAGGTCGTCGGCCTCGCCGACTCGGTCGCCGCGCGCGGCCCGCTGGACATCCTGATCAACAATGCCGCCCAGACCGTACGCCGCACGGCCGGCGCCTACGCGGCGATCGCGGCCGCCGAACGGGAGGCGCTGCCCGACGGGCCGCTGCCCGAGCTCGAGTACTTCGGGACGGCCGGCGTCTCGCCCGCGGCCGTGCTCACCGCCGGCGGTGGGTCCTCCTTGAGCGCGCAGCAGGTCACCGAGCTCGCGCTGGTCGCCCGCTCGGCCGCGATCGACGCCGGCGGGCTGGTCCCCGACGTCACCACGACCAACAGCTGGAGCGACCGCGTCCACGAAGTCGACCCCCTCGAGTTGCTCGAGGTGCAGCTCTGCAACGTGACGGCGCCGTTCATCCTGGTCAGCCGCCTGCGCCCGGCGATGACGAGGTCGGCGTTCCCGCGCCGCTACGTCGTGAACGTCTCGGCCATGGAGGGCATCTTCACCCGCGGCTACAAGGGCGCCGGCCACCCGCACACCAACATGGCCAAGGCCTCGCTGAACATGCTGACCCGCACCAGCGCGGACGACATGTTCGCCGACGGCATCCTGATGACCAGCGTCGACACCGGCTGGATCACCGACGAGCGGCCGCACCCGGCCAAGATGCGGCTGGCCGGCGAGGGCTTCCACGCCCCGCTCGACCTGGTAGACGGCGCGGCCCGGGTCTACGACCCGATCGTCCGCGGCGAGCACGGCGAAGACTTGTACGGCTGCTTCCTCAAGGACTACGCGCCCGTCGCCTGGTGACACGAAACGAGCCACACCCGGTGGGGTGTGGCTCGCCCGGTCATGTGCGACTGAGGGAATCAGCCACGAAGACCCTGGGTGCTGCCCGGGCCGAAGCTGTTGCCGTTTCCGTTGCCCCAGCCGTTGCCGTTCCCGTTGCCCCAGCCGTTGCCGTTCCCGTTGCCGTTCCCGTTGCCGTTCCCGTTCCCGTTCCCGTTCCCGTTCCCGTTCCCGTTGCCGTTGCCGTTCCCGTTGCCGTTGCCGTTGCCGTTCCCGTTGCCGTTCCCGTTGTTGTTGCCGTTGTTGTTGCCGTTGTTGCCGTTGCCGTTGCCCCAGCCGCCGTTGTTGTTGCCGTTGCCCCAGCCGTTGTTGTCGTTGCCGTTGCCCCAGCCGTTGTTCCCGTTGCCGTTGCCCCAGCCGTTGTTGCCCCAGCCGTTGCCCCAGCCGTTGTTGCCCCAGCCGTTGCTCCAGGAGCCGTGGCCCGGCCACCATCCACCGACCCACCACTTGCCCGGCCAGTGACCCGACCAGCCGTGGCCCCAGTCGTCGTAGTCGACGACCAGCGCAATGCGCTTCCGGAAGGCGCCGGTGCGGACGGTGATGCAGTCGTAGTCCTCCCAAAAGCCCTCGTCCTGGCCGTAGTCGCCGGCCCGCTCACACATCCGCCAGCTGCGGAAGAACCCGACGAGTCGGTCGCCCCGGTCGCTGCGCGACTGAGCGCTGGCACCGCCCTCCGACCGCGCCGCCCCCTGATCGGTGCTGGAGGCGGCCATGGCCGGTCCCACACCGACCGTGACGCCCGTTACCAGGCCGAGGCCGGTCATCATAAGCATCCGGGTAAATCGGTTCATGTCACACCTTCTCTTGACAAAGAGTTATGCCTTGACAAGGGGACCACGCTCACGGAATGTGATCAGTGGGTTTCGCCGGGTATACCCCGATCGTGGAAGAACGGACTCCGCCTACTCTTCGGGCATGGCGAGGTACGCCGGACGCAAAAGGTCGACAACGGGACGACCGTCATGCGAGAGCGGCGGTGGATCGAGCTGGTCGAGCAGCGCATCGGGTCTGGTGGCGGCCCCCGGCCGCCCACTGACGGCGGCCTGGGTAGCCGGCTGTCCACCCCAGAAAGCATCAGCCCATTCCGCGGCCGAGATCGGTGGATCGGAAACATCCGGAATTCCGGCCGGGCGGGCGGTGTCGTGGGTCGCGGCGGCCGCCGACGCGCGCAGCTCCCGCAGATGCAGCAGCAACTCGTCCCGGTGCCGCCCGCGCCAGGCGAACACCCCGAACGGGTCCTCCTCGAACGACCGGGCGAGCGCGTAACACGTGGCCGCGAGATGCACGCACGGCATGGGCCAGCGCTCGCAGGCGCAATCCATCGCCACCTCGTCGAGCGACAACGGCACCAGGCTGAGCCCCGCCCCCGCGAACACCTCCCCGATCCCGGCCGGCATCCGCCCGGCCAGCAGATCGGCCGCGAACCGCGCCTCGGCCACCAGGTCCTGCTCGACCCGCGCCCACTCCGAAGCGCCGAAGGACCGCACCGCGATGCGCGCCCGGAACGCCTTGGGGTCGTCCGGCCCGCGAACCAGCGCCACCACGAGGCTTCCCGAGATGGTCAGCTGTCGCACGTGCCCCGCGCGCTCGTCGCGCCGCCCGCGGGCGAACGTCGGCCCCATCCGCAGCGATTCGAACGTGCCGAGGAACGCGAGCGCCAGCCGGTCGTCAGTCAACGATCGCCTCCGGGGCCAGTTGGACGAGCTCCCGCAGCGAAGCCGTGTCGAGCGCCGTGAGCCAGCCCTCGCCGTTGCCCACCACCCGTTCGGCGAGCACACCCTTGTCGGCGAGCAACCGGTCGATCCGCTCCTCGAGGGTGCCGAGGCAGACCAGCGTGTGCACCTGCACGTCACGCCGCTGGCCGATGCGGTAGGCGCGGTCGGTGGCCTGGGCCTCGGTTGCCGGGTTCCACCAGCGGTCGACGTGCACGACGTGGTTGGCCGCGGTCAGGTTGATGCCGGTGCCGCCGGCCTTCAGGGAGAGCACGAAGATGCCGGGGCGCGGGTCGTTCTGGAAGGCGGCGACCATCGCGTCGCGCTCCGGACGCGAGGTGCCGCCGTGCAGGAACCGCACGGGCACACCGAAGCGGGCCGCGAGGTGCGGGGTCAGCATCGCGCCGAACTTCGCGAACTGGGTGAAGCACAGCACGCTCTCCCCGTCGGCCAGCGCGCCGTCGAGGATCTCTTCGAGGCGCTCGAGCTTGCCGGAGCGCCCGGGCAGCGGCGAGCCGTCGCCGAGCAGCAGGGCCGGGTGCACGCACGCCTGTTTCAACTTGGTCATCGCCGCCAGCACGATGCCCTTGTTCCATTTGTGGCTGCTCTCGGCCAGGTGCGTGGTCATGTCCTCGAGCACCGCCCGGTACAGCGTGGCCTGCTCGGTCGTCAGCCCGCACAGGTGGCGCACCGCACGCTTGTCGGGCAGGTCGGTGATGACCGCCGGATCGGATTTCACGCGTCGCAGCATGAACGGCCGGGTCGCCTGGCGCAGCCGGGCCGCCGCGTCCTCGTCGCCGAACCGCTCGATCGGCACGGCGAACCGCGCCCGGAACGTGTGCGACGACGCGAGCACGCCCGGATTGAGGAAGTCGAGAATCGACCACAGCTCGGCGAGGCGGTTCTCCACCGGCGTACCCGTCAAGGCGATGCGCACCCGCGAGGGGAAGCGACGGACGGCCTTGGCCACGACGCTGCCGCTGTTCTTGACGTGCTGCGCCTCGTCGAGCACGACCCGGTCCCACGAGATCGCGGCCAGATCGTCGGCGTCGCGGACGGCGGTGGCGTAGGTGGTAAGCACGATGTCGGCGCCGGCGAGCGTGGCCGGGGCGGGCCGCTCGGCGCCGTGCAGCATTTTGACGACCAGCGACGGCGCGAACCGCTCGCACTCGCGCTGCCAGTTGCCGAGCACCGAGAGCGGGCAGATCAGCAGGGCCGGCCCCGACCGCCGATGCAGCAGCAGCGCGAGCAATTGCACAGTCTTGCCCAGGCCCATGTCGTCGGCGAGACAGGCGCCGAGCCCGAGGCCGTCGAGAAAGGCCAACCAGGAGAAACCCCTTGTCTGGTACGGCCGCAGCACGCCGGCCAGGGCTTCCGGCGGTTCGAGCAGCTCGAGCCGCCGGTCGAGCTCGCCCGAGAGCAGGTCGGCGAGCCATCCCTTGCCCCCGACCGCGGTGACCGGCAGCGGCAGCTCCTCGGGCGGCAGCAGTTTGATCATCCGCAGCGCCGCGCCCGCCGTCATCGAGCCGCCGCCGCGCTCGAGGAACCGCAGGCCGGCCGCGAGATGATCGGGGTCGAGGTGCACCCAGCGCCCGCGCAGCCGCACGAGCGGCACCTTGGCCTGGGCGAGATCGGTCAGCTCCGTCTCGGTGAGCGACTGCCCGCCGACGGCCAGCCCCCACTGGTAATCGACCATGTGCGCGAGGTCGGCCGCCTCGTCGCGCAGCACCGGGGTGATCGGGTCGCGGCCGCGCAGCTCGAGCGCGAGGCCGAGCCCCTGCCGCTCGCGCCACCACGTGGGGAGCAGCACGCCGTACCCGGCCTCTTCGAGCACGGCGGCCTGGCTGAGGAACGTGTGCGCCTCGGCGGTGTCGAGCACCATGTCGATCGGCCGGGGCACGCGCAGCGCGGCCCGCAGCTCGGGGTAGAGCCGGGCGGCCCGGCCGAGCCCGCCGAGCAGCCGTTCCTGCGGGTGGCGGGTCCAGCGGCGCAGCGGGGCGTACTCGTCGCGCCAGATGTCGGCGGCGGTGACCAGCGCGCTCGGCTCGTCGACCGCCTGCAGCAGAAACTCCAGCAGCCAGGCGTCCCGGCCCCCGGCGGTGGACCCCAGGCCGGACGCGTCGGCACCGGCGGCGGCCGCCGCGTCGGTGGCGTCCGGCTCCTCGTCGAGCTCGTGCAAGTGGCTGAGCCGGAAGCAGAGGCGCACCGCCGCGCCGGAGGCGGCGCTCGCGTGCCAGGCGTCGAGCCGGTCGGCGAGCTCGTCGGCGAGCGCCGGCGCGGCCGTGAACGCCGGGTCGCCGGTCAGCGACGCCAGCCACCCGTCGCCGACGTCGACTCCGGCCACCGCCAGGCGGGTGCGGACCAGGCCGTCGACCAATCTGTTCAGCGCCGCCCCGAGCACGTCGGCCGCCGGCAGGTCGCCGGTCGCGGCCCGGCAGGCGGCCGGCATGCGCCGCAGCAGCTCGCCGCGGTGGATCGCGTCGAAGCCGGTGAGCACCGGCCGCCACCGCGTGATCGGCCCGTGCGGCAGCACCGACGGCAGCACCCGCCCGCGCCGCACGAGGTCGGCCGCGAACGAGCACAGCTCGATCAGCCACCGCGCGTCATGGCCGGCCCGCCCGTCGAACTCGTCGACCAGGTCGTCGTCGACGAACGGCACCGCCACCGCCGGCACGTGCCAGGGCCGCGGCCGCGGCGTCCCTCGCCGGGGCGCGAGCCCGAGCTGCGGCGACGGCAGCGGCCCCGCGCTGGTCGAGGGCAGCACGAGCGTGGCGCGCGCCAGGTCTTCCCCCCACGGCAGCCGGTCACGCTCGACCGCGAACGGATGACCGCTCCCCCGCCGGAATTCCGGCGACATATCCGACTCGCCCCAGAGACAGAGCGCGCCGTCGGCCGCCACGAAACCGTGCAGGACCCGCACCCCCGCCTGGACGACAGCGGTCATCGCAGCGTCCAGACGATGTCGGGCGGCCGGACGCGGGCACATTTCGGATCGCCGTACGCGTCGGTGAGCCCCAGCTCGCCCACCAGGACGCCGCCGTCCTCGAAGGCGCCGCGCAGCAGCGCCGTCGGGATGTCACCGAACATCAGCTTGGCCCGCCGGAACATCTCGAAGCCGGAATCGGAGACGTTTCCCCAGCTCAGGTAGAGGAACCGAGCCCCTGGACGGCCGTGCACGAACGGGCCGCCCACGTCGAGCAGCCCGTCGACCTCGCGCGCGGTCACCTCGAGCTCCCACACCGCCGACGCGGCCGACACCGGCACCCGGTCGACGACCTCGGCCTTGCGCTGCACCCCCACGTGCACGTTGCGCAGCCGCAGCTCATCGCCCGTCGGCAGGTCTCGCCCCTCGATCCGCATCAGCACGGTAACGACTCTAGGCCGGGGGTCCGACAAGACTGGAATCAGCCGTTGTCACGCACCCAGGCGTCGATCAGGCCGCCGAAGTGGCCCTCGAACTTCTCGTGCTCGTGGACCGGGTAGGTGGCCCGGACGGTCTCGCGGAGCAGGGAGCGGAACTCCTCCGAGCTCACCCAGTCGTAGACGATCTCGTTGACGTGCGACAGGTGGGTGTCACAGAAGTCGCGGTAGCGGTCGGTCTCGAAGTACTCGTCGGCCAGGCGGCGGTACTCGACCAGCTTCTCGGCGTACGACAGGGAGTTGTCGTCGGCGACGGCGAAGTACATCGACGTGTCGGTGTCGAGGCGGGGCTTGCGGTCGGTGACCACGCAGAAGACCGTCCAGCGCAGCAGCGCGGCCATCGCCCATGGGAAGTAGTAGTGCAGCGAGGTGATCGCGACGTCGGGGCAGGCGTTCGCGTAGTCGATGGGGTGGACGTCGCTGCCGCGCACCAGGCTCTCGCACGAGTTGAACTCCCAGCGGAAGAACGCGTTGACCAGGCGGGAGATGGTGACCACCTCATGGCCGACGTCGGCCGACAGGAAGCCGTGGTCGACCTCGTACCGGGAGTGCATGGGCTGCTCGGGCCGGAACTTCATCACCATCGTCTCGGGGCCGATGGTCAGCGAGCGCGCGAACACGTCGTAGCCCTCGACCGCGGCCTGCAGGTGCATGAGCCGCTCGCCGGAGGCGTCGTAGGCGGCGTGCAGCTCCTGCTGGTTGCGGATCCGCGACACGCCGACCCAGGCGCCGCCGTCGTAGGGCTTCATGTACATCGGATAGCCGACCTGCGCGGCGGTCTTGTCGAGGTCGAAGGCCTGGTTGTACCGGGCCGCGGTGTAGGCGTACCGGGAATTGTCGAGAGGGTTCTTGTACGGCACGAGCACCGTCTCGGGCACTTTGAGGCCGAGCCGTATCATCGCGCAGTACGCGGCGTGCTTCTCCATCGACTGGAACGTGAACGGGCTGTTCAGCAGGTACACGTCGTCCATCAGCGCGATCTTCTTGAGCCACTCGCGCGGGTGGTAGTACCAGTAGGCGAGGCGGTCGATGACCAGGTCGTGCTTCGGCTGGTAGCGCAGGTTGAACGGCTCGATGGTGACGCGCACCGAGCTGGTGCGGTGGGTGCGGCCGCCGGGGCCGGTGACCACGCCCAGGCGGCGCAGCAACGCCTCGTACGCCCGCGGCCAGTCGTCCTCGGTGCCCAGCAACAGTCCGATGGTGTGCTCGACGTCGGCCACGTCGTCCTCCCGGGGGATTGAAGAGCTACGGCCACACCCGCTGCAGCAGCGTGGTCAGATGCGGATCGAGGGCGTCCCGCCAGCCGATCCAGTTGTGCGCGTCGCGGTTCTCCGCGAACGTGACCTCGTATCCCTGCTTGCGCAGGGCGCCGGCCATGCTGCGGTTGTTGGCCAGGTTCTCCTCGACGGCGCCGCAGGTCAGCGTGGCCGGCACGCCGGGACCGCCGGTCGCGCGCAGCACCCTGCCCACGAACCGCACGATCCGCTGGTACCGCACGAAGCCGGACTCCTGCGAGTCGAACCGGTGCTGGAAGAAGCTGCCGGACTGCAGGAACAGGCCGGCGAACAGCTCCGGCGCGTGTCGCTGGGCATGCAGCATGGCAAGGGCGCCGAGGCTGGCGCCGGCGCCGACCATCGGCGCCGGGGCGCCCAGCTCGGCGGCGAGCGCGGGCAGGGTCTCGGTGGTCAGTTTCTTCGCGTACGGCATGGAGGCCGAGTACGTCTCGAAGCGGTCGGGCGCGGGCAGCAGCACGAGGTGGAACGGCCGCACGCGTCCGGCTGCCACGGACGCCGCCGCGTACTGGCCGATCTCGGCGTACTTGTCGTAGTCGGGGCCGTCGTGGACGAGGAGCACCCGGTCGGCGGGGTGGGCCGGCGACCAGACCCGCGCCTCGGCCGCGCGGGCGTCTCGCCAATCTCCGGCCGCCGGGGGCAGGCTCAGCCAGTCGGGCTCACGGTAGCCGGGACACCAGAGCACCGACGACTCGCCGTAGCCGCCGGGGGCGCGCCGCGGGTTGGCCTGGTCGCAGATCGTCTCGCGGCGCCCGTCGCGGTGAGTCAGCTCGAGCTTGTACTCGATGCGGGCCGCTTCGGGCCGGGGCACCCGCAGCTCCCAGCGCTTCTGCCCGGCGGCGTACGTGAATTCGGGGTAGCCCAGGAAACCGCACACCAGCCGTACACCCGACAGCTCTTGATCTTGATCGGGCAGGCGGAAACAGACGGCGGCGGCGTCACACCACGCCCCGGCCACCCGTTCCATGACCGCACAGTAGCCGTCGCCGGACGATCTCGCGCGGGAAGCCCGAGGAAGGCTCAGGGGGTGAACGTCTGCCGGGGAGACGAGGAGGGCGGGAGGCCGAACATCTCGGCGAGGCCGGTCACGCGCAACTGGTGGTGGACGAACTCGCTGGGGTTGCGCAGCACGAACCTCGTGCCCGTCTTGCGGGCCACGTTGTAGCCGCTGACCAGCATGCCGACACCCATCGAGTCCATGAAGACCACGAAGGTCAGGTCGACGATCAGCACCACCGGGCGTTCCCGCGCAAGCGTGCCCAGCAGGGTCTCGCGCACGGAGTCCACCGTGGCGGCGTCGAGGCTGCCGCGGACCTCGATGACGATGGCCCCGTCGGCGTGCCGACGTGTCGTCACCGCAGCCTCGCCCATCGCCCCACGGTACAACGACGATCCGGCGCCTCGCAGGCCGCCACGCGTTTCGGTACCAATGAGGATTGTCCGGGGCGGTGGAGACCAAGCCGCTTGCATGCGGCGGGTGCGACTCAAGGTAGGCCCCGGACAACCCTCACTCTCGACTTGCGGACAGTAACGACCTGGGCACAAGGTGAAATCGGTGGCCGCCGATTTTGAGGGTGGGTGGGCTTGTGTCAACCAACAGACCTGGAATCTTCGCGGTACGCGACGTGCGATCGCTGATCACCGAGACCTCCGAGGAGGGGCACGGTCTCAAGAAGGCCGTCGGCGCAACTCAGCTGACCGCGATGGGCGTGGGCGCCATCATCGGCACCGGCATCTTCGTGGTGATCGGCAAGGGCGCCGGCATAGCCGGGCCCGCCGTCATCCTCTCCTTCGTCCTCGCGGCGGTGGCCTGCTCGTTCTCGGCGCTGTCCTACGCGGAGCTGGCCTCGTCCATTCCGGTCTCCGGCAGCGCGTACACGTACACGTACGCGACTCTCGGCGAGCTGGTCGCCTGGATCATCGGATGGGACCTGATCCTCGAGTACGGCGTGTCGGTCGCCGGCATCGCCGTCGGCTGGGGCGGCAACCTCAACGCGTTCCTCGACGCCGCGTTCGGCTGGACGCTGCCCGACGCGATCTCGAAATCGCCCTCCGAGGGCGGCGTGTTCAACCTGCCCGCCGTCTTCGTGGTCCTCGCCATCACGTTCCTGCTGGTCCGTGGCGTGACCGAGAGCGCGCGGGTCAACCTCGTCATGGTTGTCATCAAGCTGGCCGTGCTGCTGTTCTTCATCGTCGTGGCGTTCGCGAACTTCGGCACCGGCCACTTCACCCCGTTCGCCCCGGACGGCGTGGACGGGGTGACCGCGGCCGCGGCGATCATCTTCTTCGCCTACATCGGCTTCGACGCGGTCTCCACCGGCAGCGAGGAGGCCCGCAAGCCGGAACGGGACCTGCCCTGGGCGATCATCGGCTCGCTGCTGATCTGCACGGTCTTCTACGTGCTCACCACGGTCGGCGCGCTCGGCATCGCCTCGCCCGATCAGATGAAGGACAGCGACGCCCCGCTGGCCGCCGCTCTCGACGAGGGCGCCGGCATCACGTGGGCGGCCGGGATCCTCGCGCTCGGCGCGGTCATCGCGATCACCAGCGTGGTGCTGGTCATCTTCTACGGCCAGACCCGCATCTTCTTCGCCATGTGCCGCGACGGCCTGATGCCGCAGCGGCTCGCCGCCGTCAACCAGCGGTACGGCACCCCGGTGCTGCTGACCGTCGGTCTGGGCGTGCTGATCTCCATCCTGGCCGCGCTGGTCCCGCTCGGCACCATCGTGGAGCTGGTCAACATCGGCACGCTGTTCGCGTTCGTCCTGGTCAACATCGGCGTCATCATCCTGCGCCGCACCCGCCCCGAGATGCCGCGGCCGTACCGTGTGCCGTGGTCGCCGGTGCTGCCGCTGCTCGGCGTGGCGTTCGCCGTCTATCTGATGAGCGATCTGCCGTGGGAGACGTGGCTGCGGTTCGTGGTGTGGCTCGTGATCGGCATCCTGATCTACGCCCTCTACGGCTACCGGAACTCCCGGCTGCGCTCCGAGCCGGAGAGCACGCCGGGCTGGGCGCGCGACGCGTCCGCCGAGGACTCTTCGCCCGGCACTCCGTCGCCCGGCACTCCGTCGCCCGGCACTCCGTCGCCCGGCGCTCCTTCGCCTGGCACCCGGGAACCCGGGCCTGGTGATCAGTCGTGACCGGCCCGGTGATTGCCGGCGCGCCCGGCGCCGGGGCCCTGACCCTGGGCCGATGGGCCGCCTCCGTGCAGGACGTGCCGCTGATCGTCGCGGTGGTTCATCCCGCGCCCGCCGCCCTCGGCTCGGGCCGCGTCGACGCCGAGTGGGTCGCCGACCGTCATAGCGCCGCCGAGAGCATCCTCGACGACGCCCGCAAGGTCTTGTCCGGCTCGCCGGCCGAGTATCGCAGCGTCGCCTCGTCGTCGGCCGCCCACGGCCTGCACGATCTGGCCGAGGAGGTGGGCGCATCGCTGATCGTGGTGGGTTCGGGCAAAGATGCGCCCCGCGAGCGCCTGTATCCGGGCAGCACTGCCGAACGCCTGCTCTCCGGCAGCATCTGCCCGATCGCAGTGGCGCCCGCCGAGCTGTCCCCGGCGCCCGGCTCGCTGGGCGTGATCGGAGTGGCGTACGTGGACACCCCCGACGGCCGCGCGGCTCTCGCCGAGGCCGCCCGGCTCGCCGCCCGGACGGGCGCCCGGCTGCGCCTGTACACCGTGGTGGCCACCGGCGACGCGGCGAAGCCGTTCCTCATCGGGCAGGACGCCGAGCGGGCGTTCCTGGAGACCGCCCGCGAGACCTACGAACGGTCCCTGGAGTCGGCGGCCGCCTCGGTCCCGGCGTGCGACGCCGACTGGCGCATCGTCCCCGGCGACGTGGTCGACACCCTCGCCGACCTGGACGAGGTGGACGTGTTGTTCTGCGGGTCCCGGGGCTACGGGCCGGCCCGGCGGGTGCTGCTCGGCGGCGTGTCGGCCCGGCTGATCCGGCGCGCCCGCCGCCCGGTGGTGGTCGTCCCCCGCAGCGGCTGACCGTTCGCCGGCGCCACGGAAAGCCGGCGCCACGGAAAGCCGGCGCCCCGGAAAGCCGGCGCCCCGGAAAGGCGGCGCCCCGGAAAGGCGCCACAGAAAGCCGGCGGCCGATCGCCGGGATCAGGGCGCCCGGTGGCGGCCCGCCTGGGAGGTCGGCTCGTCGGCCCAGTCCGTCACCACGATCGGAGCGAGGTCGCGCATCGGCACGTACACCCGCGCGTCGACCGCCTCGCCCAGCAGCAGCGCCGCCACCAGGGCGGTCGGCCTCTCGGACGGCTCCTTCGACAGGCAGCGCGAGCACAGGTCGACCACCTCGGGCGGGAGGCCGTCGATCTCGGGCAGCGGCTCGGGGTTCAGCTTGCACGTCGCCTCGACCAGCTCGGTCGGCGAGGTCGCCAACCAGGGCAGGCGGCCCGAAAGGCATTGGTAGAGCAGCGTGCCCAGGGCGAACATGTCGGTCGCCGACGTGGCGGGATGGCCGGCGAAGCGCTCCGGCGCCACATAGGCCGGCGTGCCCATCACCGGGCCGTCCGGGTCGGGGTCGGCCGAGCCGACCGCGGCCGCGATACCGAAGTCGAGAACCTTCGCGCCCGATGGGGTGAGCATGATGTTGCTGGGCTTGATGTCGCGGTGGACGACGTGCTCGGCGTGTGCGGCGGCCAGACCCGCCGAGACCTCGGCGCAGATCCGGACCGAGATGCGCCAGTCGAGCGGCCCGGCCGACAGGTGGGCGCCGAGGGTACGGCCCTCGACCAGCTCCATCACGATGTACGGCTGGTCGGCGGAGGTTCCGAAGTCGTGGACGCCCGCGACGTTGGGATGGGCCAGGCGTGCGGCGGAGCGGGCTTCCGCCCGTACGATATCGATGGGAATCTCTTGACCCGGCGCCATCACCTTGACCGCGACCGGGCGGTCCAGGACCTCGTCGTGGCCGTGCCATACCTCGGACATGCCGCCGCGGCCGATGCGCCGGACCAGGTGGTATCGGTTGCCCAAGGTCCGCGTCGCCATGAGCGGGCCGGTACCCGCCGCCAACAGGGCACAAACGCTGTACACCAATACTGTATGGCGATACAGTCCGCGGAGTGACCAGATACGGCCCCATGTTCGGCCCGGACTACACCTTCCTCGGCGTGCCCGCCTGCGACTGGCAGGAGCCCGCGACCTTTGCGGATGCGGATGTGGTGATCGTCGGGGCGCCGTTCGACGGCGGCACCTCGCACCGGCCGGGCGCCCGGTTCGGGCCACAAATGATCCGCGGCACGGACTACCTGCCGCACGACGGATCGCGCCCGCACATGGCGATGCGCGTCGACGCCCTGACCGGCGATCTCACCGTGAAGGACGCCGGTGACCTCGAGGTCTACTCCGGCGAGATCCAGCGGTCCTGCCAGACTATCGAGGACGCCGTCGCCTTTATCGCGAAAAATGGGGCCATTCCGCTGATCCTCGGCGGCGACCACACGGTCACCTGGCCCGACGTCACGGGCGTGTCGAAGAAGTACGGCCCCGGGAAGATCTCGGTGATCCACTTCGACGCCCACGCCGACACCGGCGACATCGAGTTCGGCAGCCTCTACGGCCACGGCCAGCCCATGCGCCGCCTGATCGAGTCGGGCGCCGTCCGCGGCGACCGCTTCCTCCAGCTCGGACTGCGCGGCTACTGGCCCGGCCCCGATGTCCTCGACTGGATGGCCGACCAGGGCATGAACTCGTTCCACATGAGCGAGATCGTCGAACACGGCCTCGACACGATTCTCGACCGCGCCTTCGAGATCGCCATGGACGGCTGCGACGGCGTCTTCCTGAGCGTCGACATCGACGTCTGCGATCCCGGCCACGCCCCCGGCACCGGCACCCCCGAGCCCGGCGGCCTCTCCGCCCGCCAGCTGCTCGACGCCGTCTCCCGCATCTGCCACGAGCTCCCGGTCGTCGGCATGGACATCGTCGAGGTGTCCCCGCCGTTCGACCACGCCGAGATCACCGCGATGCTCGGCAACCGCGTCGTCCTCGAGGCCCTCTCCGGCATGGCGCGCCGCCGCAAGGACGGCGAGGGCCCGCGCTGGAAGCGGTCGACCCCGCTGCTGGAAGGCCGCGGCACCCGGCCCGCCGACCAGGCGTAGGCCCGGCCCGCCGACCAGGCGTAGGCCCGCCCGCGGCGGTCAGGGCGCTGCCGCCGGGCGCAGTCCCACCAGCCGTCCGAGCGCATCGGCGAGCAGGTCGCCGGCCATCGCCCCGGTGACCTGCGGGTCGCCCAGAGCCACCGGCAACGCCAGCCCGTCGACCAGCGCCAGCGCCTGCCGCGCCACGTCCATCGGAGCCGCATCGGTCTGGAACACTCCCTGCGCCACCCCCGCCGCAATGATCTCCGCGATCAGCACGTGCCACCGCGTGTAGTCGCCGAGCACCTCGGCCCGCACGTCCGGGTCGCGCAGCGCCCACCGCCACGACTCCACCCAGAGCCGCCACCCCGCGTCACTGCCCACCGCCCCCGTCAGATGCGAGGCGATCACGACAAGCCGCTCCCACGGACCCGTCACCCCACCGAGCCGAGCCTCCACCGCGTCGAAGTCGCTCTGCGCCGCGAACCGGAACACCGCGATGAGCATGTCCTCCCGGCTGCCGAAGTAGTACTGCAGCGTCGACACGCCGACCCCGGTGGCGGCCGTGACGTCGGTGAACCTGGTCGCGTCGGCGCCGCGTTCCGCGACCACCGAGCAGGCGGCGGCAAGCACGTCGTCTCGCTTGCGCGCAGCCCGGCGCCCGCCGTTACGGGTCACGTCACTCACGGCGCATGTCTATCACCATTTGGTACGGGCTCAGCACCAGCACCCGGCGCTGCGGACCGGCTCACCGACCCATCCGGCCATACCCTGCCGCCGGGCCGGCGGCCGGGAAAGTTCGGCGGGACCCGGGCGTGGTCTTGACGGCGCCGGGATCCTGGGGGCATGACGCCGTGGACGGAGCGCCTTGCCGAGCTGATCGCGCTACCCTCCACGGCCGACCGGCCGGACGAGCTCGGGCGGGCGCTCGAATTCGTGGTCGGCGAGGCGGGGCCCGGGTTCGCGGTGCGCCGCTTCGCATCGAACGGGAAGCCCAGCGCGCTCCTTCACCCGCCCGGCGCGGACGGGGAACTGCGGGTCATCCTCAACGCACACCTAGATGTGGTGCCGGCCCCGGACGAACAGTTCGTGCCGCGGCGCGACGGGGATCGGCTCTACGGGCGCGGTGCACACGACATGAAGGCCGCCGCGCTGGTGATGACGAGCGTGTTCCGCGAGGTCGCGGGCGAACTCCCGTACGCGATGGGATTGCAGCTCGTCACCGATGAGGAGGTCGGCGGCGCCGACGGAACCGGGCACCAGCTCGCGGCGGGCGTGCGGGCCGGCTTTGTCGTGATCGGCGAGCAGAGCGGCCTCAAGGTGGTGAACGAGTCGAAGGGGATCTGCCACGCCCGGCTGGAGACTTCGGGGCTCGGGGCGCACGCCGCCTACCCCTGGCTCGGGGAGAACGCGCTGCTCTCGCTGACCGCGGGGATCGGGCGCCTGCTGGAGCGGTATCCGGTGCCGGCCGCGGAGGCGTGGACCACCACCGTCAACGTGGCGCGGATCGCGACGCCGAACCAGGCCTACAACCAGGTGCCGGCGGCGGCTTCGGCGTGGCTGGACATCCGCTACCCGCCCACCGACCCCGACTTCGAGGGGCGCACCCGCGAGGAGGTCGCCAGGCACCTGCGCAAGGTCAGCGGCCTCGCGGCGACCGTGGACGCGCTCGGTCCACCACACTTCGCCGACCCGGCGGGACCGGGCGTCGTGGCGCTGCGGGCGGCCTCGCGGTCGGTCGGCTACTCGGGCGACCTGCTGCGCAAGCACGGCGCGGCCGATGGGCGGTACTACCACGCGCTCGGCATCGACGCGGTGATCTTCGGACCCGGCGGAGACGGACAGCACGGGCCGGCCGAGTACGTCGACCTGACGACGCTGCAGCCCTATCACGATGCGCTTGTCGGGTTTCTGCGCGCGTTTGGCGGCTCTTCTCGATCGAGGGTGTAATTGCGGCCTGAAGCCTCCGGTCTCGAGCGGCGATCTGGCGATGTAGTTCGTGAGGTTGCGGAACCCGAGTGCGGAACCGCGCAGGTGCTCGAGCCGGCCGTTGATCGCCTTGGTGGGGCCGTTGCCGGTGCCGGGACGGTCGAAGTAGGCCAGCACGTCGGCTGCGCGTCGCAGCGGTCTTCTTCGCGTACCCACTCAGATCGGTCAACGGCGCACCCGATAGCGCAGGTGAACCACCCGGTTGCCCTGAACAACTACGTCTGGGCCTTCCAGCAGGTGCTGCGCGTCGACGGAGCCGAAGTAACGCTTACCGGACCCGAGCACGACGGGTGCGACGTCCATGCGTACCTCGTCGACCCAACCTGCGGCGAGCGCCTGGCCGCCGACGTCGCCGGCAGCGAACTCGACAGTGCGGTCACCCGCAAGCTCCCGCGCCTTGGCCACGGCCGCCTCGATGCCGTCGACAAAGTGGAACGGCGCCTGGAGGTCCCAGCCCTCGGGCGCACCACGGTGACTCACCACGACCACATGGTCGATCCCACTCGGAGGCGTCCCATCCCAGCCGTCGGTGATGTCGAAGGCATGACGGCCGGCAATGGTAACCCCGACCTCGTCCCAGTACGGCCGGACGTAGTCGAACGAAGCCTGCGACACCTTCAGAACGCCACTGTCGTCCAACGGCACGTCACCGCTGACCAGCCACTCGAAGATCGGACCGGGATCGTCGTTCTCAGCCGCGATGTAACCATCCACCGAAACCGACGCGTTCATGACCACTTTCCCCATGGATTCCTCCTCTGTTGGAGTCCCAAGTCTTGTGCGGCGTGAGCTGTCGCTCTTGTACGAAATCAATCGGCCGGGAGCGGCCAGCCGTCCAGGACGTGGTCGGGATGATCGCGCAGGAATCGCCGCCGGACTTCGGCGTACCGGGTCGGCGTGAGCCCGGTGAACTCCCGGAACTCGCGCACGAAGTGGGCCTGGTCGGAGTAGCCCGCGCCAGCGGCAACGTCTCCCCAGTCGATCGGTGCAGCGACGTCGAGCGCCAACACGGCGGAGCTGAAGCGGTAGCTGCGAGCCAGCCGTTTTGGCGTGACACCGACTACGGCCTTGAACCGCTTCGCCAAGTACGTGCTGCTGGCGCGGGCCGCCACACCGATGTCGCTGATCGGCACTGTCCCGCCTGTCGCCGCGACGGCGCTGCTCATTTGGCGGACCAGGTCAAGACCGTCGATCACCCGCAGCCGTCGCACCAGTTCCTCCTCGAGCAACATCAGCATTTCGTGCGGTGCGTTCGCCAAGGTCAGTCGGTGTCGCAATGCAGCGATAGCGGGCTGGCCCCAGATCCGCTCCACCGTCGCAGGTCGGTCGCACAACTCGGCCGCGGGCATCGGAAGGAACGGTGCCAGGCCCCACGGCCTGAAGTGGACGCCCACGGACCGGGTCGGGGTTGGGTAACTGAACTCCCACGCACGCGTGGGCGTGGTGACGGCGCAGCCGTCGGCGTACTCCACGGCGTCTACGTCGGTGCCTGCGCGGATGAGAAACGGCGCCCCGAGGTTGACGATGAGCAATGGCGCGGGCGCCGCCGGCAGCATCAACCGGGAGTACGGCGGGGCGCCCTCCAGGTAGTAGAGGTCGTTGATCAGCCCGTCCAGCGGCGGACCGGGCACCCTGGATACATACTCCACGCCGACATCATTGCCGACGCCCCATCCGGCATCACGCGCCGCCGCCAGCATCGAGCCGGCGCCGATCCCTGACGGGCGCCCCGGCGCATTTCGGTCCCCAACTACACCCCACGTTGTGAAGGGCCCGTTTGTCGAGGAATGTCGCCCCAGCCCGCCCGGTGCCATTCTTTGATGGCGACGGCGGCGGGATTGGCATGATCCAACAAGACTTTGGACTTACCGCCGGATTCGTTGAGGTGGGACAATATTGGGGTGCGACAGATGGAATTCTTCACCAAGGCCCAAGTGGCGGAAATGCGTGATCGCACTCGGTCACGCCGCTATTCTCCGGCGAGTGAAGCGTTTCGCCGAGAGCACGCCCGGCATCGCGCTTGGGGTCTCGTCGAGCGGCACGCCCGCAAGATGCGCCGCCTGCACGGCGGAGACGACGGTACTGCGTTGACGGCAGCCGAGCGGAGGCTCTGGTCGGGCCACGCGGGCACTCCACCGCCGCCGCCAGGCCGCGCGGGCACTCCGCCCCCGTCGCCGGGCCGCGCGGACGCACCACCGCCGTCGCCAGCGGCGCCGGCCACCCGCACCAGCCAGCACCTTGGTTCGGCAGCCGGGCAGGCAACGCGCCCAGCCATCGGGCAGCCAGCCCGCCCAACGCGCACGCAGGCGACGCAACCTGTGGCCCCCGAGCGCGGCGCCGGCCCGGCCGAGCTCCAGCTAACACCAGCGGCGAACGAGCATGCGGCGCAACCTGTGTCCGCCGGGCGGGCCGGGCGGGTCGCGGCCGGGCGGGTCGCGGCCGGGCGGGTCGCGGCCGGGCGGGTCGCGGCCGGGCGGGTCGCGGCCGGGCGGGTCGCGGCCGGGCGGGTCGAGCCCCTACCGGCAATCGACGGTGCGGCACAGACATCGCGGCCCGACGCCCGACCAACACCGCCCAGGTCGACAACCAAGCGGCCGCACACCGCTCGGCACACGAGAGGTGCCGCATTCAATCGTCAGTCGCGCCATTCGGTCGATGGCGTTTCCGTGCTGCTTTCCGCGGACAGCACGATTCTGGGAATTCTGTGCCGGCCGACGGCTGATGCCGATCGAATCAGAGTTTGCCGACGGGGTGGGATCGGGCTCGACCGCAATTATTCGAGCCGTCGGAAGCGTTTGCAGGAATTTGATTTCGAAGCTGCTGGGCCGGCCCACGGACCTCCCCCACCCTTGTGGGCGGGGCCAGTTAAGCAGGTGGGTGTGACAAGTTTTCGGCGTCGTCCACAGGTGGCTTGCTGCTGGCGGGGTGGCTAGTCGTTGGCGAGCAGGAGCCAGCGGACCCGGCGGATCAGCTCGGCGGGGCTGAAAGGTTTGATCAGGTAGTCGTCGGCGCCTACGGTCAGGCCCAGGTCGATGTCTACCTGGCGGTCGCGGCCGCTGAACATCAGGACCGGGATCTGGGCGGTTGTTGCCGATGAGTGGAGCTCGTAGCAGACGCTCAGGCCGTCCATGCCGGGCATGGTGATGTCCAGGATCACCATGTCGGGCTGCTCGCGGTGCACCATGTCGAGTGCGGTGCTGCCGTCCTCCGCGGTGATCGCCTGGTAGCCGGCCGAGACCAGTTTGAAGGCGACCAGGTCGCGTACGGTCTCGTCGTCGTCGGCTACCAGGATGGTCGGCTCGGTCACGTCGGTCGCCCAGTCGGCGACGGGGGCGACCAGCGACAGCGACGGCACGGTGAGACCGGGGACGGTGGACGTGGCGGCTACAACCACTGCGTTCTCCTGACCGAGGTGGGCTGCTGTTCCGGGGAGCGGCAGGTAGATCGGCGGGGGTCGGCCGACCGGCAGGAGAATCTTGGTTGCGCGACGGGTGCGACCCGCAGGAGGCAGAGCCGTACAAAGAGAATGGCGGACCTCGTCCTTGTGGGACGAGCCCCGCCACCGACAGTGCGGCCGTTTACCGCGCACACTTGCGTCAATCAAGGACGCTAAGCCACCCGCATCGGGGCGATCCGCGCACCCCTGCCGATGGTGATGGCGCTCTCACCAGGCCGGACACACCGCTACCTACTGGTAACAAGCGGTCATGCGGGCTCGGTCCGCAGGTCGTGGGCGCCGTCGGCCCGGGTTGCCTCGTAGTAGATCCGCTCGCCGCCGCCGGGCAGCGTCACCAGGCTCAGGTAGCGCAGCCCGTACGGCGGGTGCGGGCTGCCGACCGGGCCTTCGACCGCGGTGAGCTCGCCGAACGAGCCGTCCGCGAGGCGCTTGCCGCGGGCGATCCCGGTGCGCTCCTCCCAGTTCTCCCCGGCGGTGGCCCGGCCGTCGTACGCGACGGTGATCTCGTCGCCTTCGACGCGCACCGAGGAGACCCGCACCCCGCGGGCGTCCCACTCCCCCAGCCGCGGGGCGAGGGCGGTGCCGCGCCAGGTCCAGTGCACGCCGTCGGGACTGGCCGCGTACTCGGTGGTCATCCGGTCGGCGTCGTCCCAGCTCTCCAGGGGGTGCACGGACGCCCACAGGTGCCAGCCGAACTCGTCGTGGTGCAGCACCGGGTCCTTCACGCCGGCGGTCTCGTCGCCGGGCAGCACCGTGCGCGCGGGGGCGGTGGCCAGGCCTTCGGGGGTGTCGGCCTCGATCAGGTCGACCCGCCAGTGCTTGGTGCCAGGCGTGGCGGCGCTGACGTAGAGCCGCCATTTCCCGTCGCCCGTACGCGTCAACGCCGGTCGCTCGAGCGACTCGGCGCCGAACCGGTCCTTGCCCACCTCGGCCACCGTCTGGAATTTCAGCCCGTCGCGGGAGCGGGCCACCACGTTCGCGATGCCGCGCCCCTCGCCGATCGGCAGCCGCAGCCGGTACGCGAGGTAGACCCACCCGTCGGCGACGATCGTGCTGGGCGCGCCGGCCCAGGCGCCCGGCTCGTCACCGGGCGGCTCGACCACGACGACGGACTCCTCCCAGCGCGGCAGCGGCAGCGTGCTGATTCCAGTGGTCAAGTCGGCTCCTCAGGCGGATCGAAAACGAACATATCTGGACATAACTGACATTATCCAGTCTTGGCGTGACGGTCCACGGCCAACCAATCCTCATAGCGCTCTCCGGTGACCTCCTGCAAGAGCGAGATGTCGTCGGCGAACAGCGGCAGCAGCTCGGCACGCTCGGCGGGCGTGGTCACCGGCCTCGTGCCGCGCTTGCGGCGCAGGACGGTCAGCAGCGGGCCGCGAGCCGCGAGCCGGAGCGGCACCGGGAAGCGGTGGCCGAAGGATCCGCCGGCACGCAGCAGCCATCGCAGCACACCGTTGACCGTGTTGTCCTCGACGACATGCCGGTTGACGTTCTCCTTGGGGATCGCGGCGAGCGCGCCGGTCTGCACCCCGAGGAACACGCAGACCCGGTCGAGGGTGGCGGCGGGCGCGTCCTTGAGCTCGCGGTAGCGCAGCAGCAGCACCTGCTCGCGCGGGAAATGCCGGTAGAGGTGCTCGATCTGCTTCCCGTAGAGGCCGAGGCCGGTGTAGTGCCAGAACTGGGCCCAGCCGGCGGCGACCCGGGCCGGCTCGGCGCGGCAGGCCGCGAGGAAGTCGGCCTCCGGCTCGAGCCCGGCGTTCCACAGGTGCGTCCAGTTGGAGTGCGCGCGGTCGACCGGGTCGCGCAGCAGCAGGATCAGCCGCGCCTGGGGTACGAGCGCCTTGATCCGCGCGTGCGAGCCGAGGTCGTGCAGGTAGAACGGGGTTGCCTCGCCGAGCAGAGCGCCGTCGGGCGCCGCCGCGAACAGCGCTTCGTACTCCTCGCGCCGCCAGACGTGCTCCTGGTAGGTCTGCACGTCGCCCGGGCCGCCGTGGCGCGGCGGCGGGCCGTCGGAGAGGAAGAACTTGGGCTCCTTGACCGGGGACAGGTACAGCCCCGGGTGCGGCGCGAGCGCCGCGTGCAGCGCCGTCGTCCCGGCCTTGGGCACGCCCGCGATGAGGAAGTCAGGAAGTGGCATGCGAGGGGTCCCTCCTGTCGTGCGCAGGCGGGTGCCACGGCGCGCCCGCACGCTCGAAGTGGAGTTAGCCTACAGGCTTAATAGGCTTTCGCGACCCGCCACCACCTGCTGAGACACCGGCGCTCAGCGACTCGGGACCAGGCGGCGCCACCAGCTGGCACGGCGGAAGCGAGGGCACTGGTCGGGCCCGCACAGCGCGCACTCGGTGCCGCGGCGGTGATGCTCGTGCGCTTGATGCGGGTGGCCACAGACACAGAGGGCGTTTTCGGGTTTCATCGCTTCACCAACGGTGATGGGGCCCGAAAGCTACGGGCCCCGGCTGACGGGGTCCTCACAGTAACTGACCAGCGTGACGGGCTCCGGCGCCAGCGCGCACCCGTCGCATCACGTACCGTGATGTCGACGTTCGGTGACCTTGGCCACTCGTACCTTTTCGGACATATTTTTTATGTCATAGAAAATCGTAGTTTGTCAGCCAAGGCGACCATCGCCCACTTCGCCCCGCCAACGCCCGGCCAACCGCGGATCGTCGGTAACTCCAGGTAACCAATGAGGCAGGCGTGATCACGGCCTAGTCGAAGTTCATGCAGCTGAAAGACCGACCTCGAGTTCAGTCGCCAACCACCGCCAGTTGACGCTCCGTAATGTCGACCGTAAGTTGGTCCCAGAGCGAGCGACTTGCGGATCTCCCCCGAATCCGCTGGTAAAAGTCGATTCGCGAGCCCGGGAAGGGGCCGACGATGAAGCTTTCGAACGGCGCAGTCAACACGTACGGTAATGGCCTTCAGTCACCGACCGTAAGCGTGGTCATCCCGGCGCTCAACGAGGAGCGCAACCTTCCGCACGTCTTCGCCGCCCTGCCCGCCGGCATCCACGAGGTGGTGCTGGTCGACGGCGGCTCGGTCGACCGCACCGTCGCCGTCGCCCGCGAGCTGCGCCCCGACGTGGTCGTCGTGCGCCAGACCCGCAAGGGCAAGGGCAACGCCCTGGCCTGCGGCTTCGCGGCCAGCACCGGCGACATCATCGTGATGATCGACGCGGACGGCTCGACCGACCCGGCCGAGATCCCGCTCTTCGTCCAGCAGCTGATCGACGGCGCCGACTTCGTCAAGGGCTCGCGCTTCTCGCACGGCGGTCGCAGCGACGACATCACCCCGCTGCGCAAGCTCGGCAACGACGGGCTCAACCTGGTGGTGAACGTGCTGTTCGGCACCCGCTTCACCGACCTCTGCTACGGCTACAACGCCTTCTGGCGCAGCGTCGTGCCGACCCTCGGCCTGCCCGACACCCGCCTGCCGCAGCCGGCCGGCGGCGGCAAGCTCTGGGGCGACGGCTTCGAGATCGAGACGATGATCAACATCCGCGCCGCGGCCGACGGCCTCAAGGTGGGCGAGGTCGGCAGCGTCGAGCACGCCCGCATCCACGGCGAGAGCAACCTCAACACCTTCCGCGACGGCTTCCGGGTGCTGCGCACGATCCTCAGCGAGTACGGCCGGGCGCGCTCCCGCCGCAACCGCCGTGCCGCCGTCGACCACCAGCGCGTCACCGCCGAGTCGCGCGGCCTCATGGTCAACCGCCCGGCGGTCGGCGCCATGTCGCTCGACCTGAACACGAACGCCCGGCGCCGCACGGTCACCGACCGCAAGCCGCTGGCCATGCCGGTACTCGAGGACTGAGGGCAGACGTGGAGCACACCGAAGTCACGGTCGTCATCCCGGCCGGTCCGCCGAGCCGCTGGCCCGAGCTGGTGCGGGCGGTCGCGTCCGCCCGCTCGCAGACCCACCGGCCCACCGAGGTGGTGGTCGTCGTCGACCACGACACCGCGTACTTCCGCCGGGTCCGCCGCGACCTCGCCGGGGCCACCGTCCTCGAGAACGGGTACGCGCCGGGCCTCGCCGGCAGCCGCGACACCGGCGCGTTCCACGTCCGGACCGAGCTGATCGCGTTCCTCGGCGGCGACGTGGTCGCCGACCCCGACTGGCTGGCCCGGCTCACCCGCGCGTTCGCCGACCCGGTCGTGGTCGGGGCGGGCGGCGGCCTGCGCCCGCACTGGCGGGACGGACGGCCGCGCTGGCTCGCCGACGAGCTGATGTGGACGGTCGCCCCGCGCACCGGCCCGGCCGGCATGGTCGTGCGCCGCTCGCTGTTCCGCGAGGTCGGCGGCTTCGGGCGGCGCGAGGCGGAGCTGCCGGCGCGCATGCGGGCGTTGAGCGGCGGCCGCTGGCGGCACGTGCCCGACGCCGTGCTCCGCCACGACGTGCCCGGCGGCTCGGCATCGTTCCGCGCGTTCCTGCGGCGTTGCTTCCGCGGTGGCCGGGCCGCGATCCGGCCGATGCCGGCGACCGTGGCCCGCAACGTCGGGGCCGCCGTACGCGGCCGCAGCGTCGACCACGCCCTGCGGGCCGGCGGCGCTCTCGCCGCGATGGCGGCCGCGGGCGCCGGCGCGATGGTGCGCCGGTGAAGGCCGATCGCCTGCTCGCCGCTCCCGAGGTCGCCCCGAACGGCGGCGAGCTCCCGGCGGTCGTGCTCGACCTCGACCTGGCCGACCCGCTGCCGTCGGTCGCGGCCGTGCACACCGACGGCCGGCGGGTGCTGCGGGCATGGACCCTGGTCCGCCTGTTCAACGAGCCGCTCGGCACGATGCTGGTCGACGTGCCGGGCCGGGGGCTGCGCCCCGCCGAACTGGGTGCCGCCATCCAGGAGGCGCTCGGCGACCGGCTCGGCGGTCTGCCGGTGCCGCTCGACGGGTACACGCCGGCGACCGAGCCCGCGTTCCTGGCCCGCCGCCGTGCGGTGCTCGCGACCGCCCCGCACATCACCGCGGTGGTCTGCACCCGGGAGCGGCCCGGCGCCCTCGCCCGGTGCCTGGACAGCCTGCTCGCCCAGCGGTACCCGGCGTTCCGGGTGCTGGTCGTCGACAACGCGCCGATCACCGGCGCCTGCGCCGAGGTGGCGCGGGCCGCCGCGCGCCGCGGGCCGGTCGAGTATCTGGTGGAGAACCGGGCCGGGATCGCGTTCGCCCGCAACGCGGCCGTGCGCGCCGCGCCGGGGCAGATCCTGGCCTGGATCGACGACGAGGCGGTCGCCGATCCGCATTGGCTCGCCGAGATCGCCCGGGCGCTCGACGAGCACCCGCAGGCCGATGTCGTCGCCGGGGCGGTCATGCCGGCCGAGTTGGAGTCGCGAGCTCAGCTGTGGTTCGAGCAGCAGGCGCCGGCGAACGAGCCGGTGCGTTTCCCCTATGCGGGGAGGGCCGGACTGGCGTTCCGGCCGGGAGTGATCGAGCGGGCCGGCCTGTTCGACACGGCGCTGACGGCGGCGGAGGACCTTCTCGCGGTCAACCGGGTGCTGGCGGGCGGCGGGAAGGTCGTCACCCAGCCCAGCGTGGTGACCTGGCGTTATCACCCGAGCGACCGGGACGACGTGCGACGGCGGATCGCGGCGCGACAGCGGGGGCTCGCGGCCGCGTACACGAGGATGGTCTTCGAAAAGCCGGCCTTGGCCTGGAAGCTCGTGCGGGCCGGGCGGTGGGGTTTGCTGGCCGGGCCGCGCGCCTACCTTCGCGGCCGGCGGGCGGCCCGGGCGCAGGATCAGGTGACCTGGAAGTAGGCTCCGTCGACATGATCGGGCTCGGCTGTGCCGCCTTCTCCCTCGACCTGGCCGACCAGCCGGACCGGGCGCGGGAGACGATCCGCGCCGCCCTCGACGCGGGCGTCGGCCTCCTCGACACCGCGCTCGTCTACACCCCGGCCGGCGTGGCGAACCACAACGAGCGGCTGCTGCGCGAGTTCGCCGGCCCCGCCGTGACGATCAGCACCAAGGGCGGCCACTACCGCGACGGCGACACCTTCCCGATCGACGGCCGCCCGGCGACCCTGCGCGCGCACTGCGAGGCGAGCCTGCGCAGCCTCGGCGTCGACCGGATCGACCTCTACCACCTGCACTGGCCCGACCCGCACGTGCCGATCGAGGAGAGCGTCGGCGCCCTTGCCGAACTGCGCGAGGCCGGCAAGATCGACCGGATCGGCGTCTCCAACGTCGACCTTGCCCAGCTCCAGCGGGCCCGGAGCGTCGCTCCGATCGCCGCCGTGCAGAACCGCCTCTCCGTCTTCGACCAGACGTCGCTGCCGCTGGCCCGGCACTGCGCCGAGACGGGGACGACCTTCCTCGCGTACTCCCCTCTTCGCGGCAGCGGGGTCGATCTTCAACCCATCGCCGACGCCCACGGCGCGACCCCGCAGCAGATCGCGCTCGCCTGGCTGTTGAGCCTCGCCGTCATCCCGCTGGTCGGCGCCACCCGGCCTTCCTCGGTGCGCGGCGCGGTCGCCGCCACCTCGATCTCCCTGGCGAGGGACCAGGTCGACGCGCTGACCCGATAGCCTCGGACGGTGTTCTCGCCCCAAGGCCCGTCCCTGCGCGAGCTGACCGTCCAGGCGTTGTCCTCGGTCGAGCGCGGCTACGACCTCCTGGCCCCGAAGTTCGACCACACTCCGTTCCGTACGCCGTCGGTGATCCTCGACGCGACCGCCTCCGCGCTGCCCGGGCCTTTCGACCGAGGGCTGGACGTGTGCTGCGGCACCGGCGCGGGCCTCGCGGTTCTCAGCCGCGTGTGCACCTCGGTGACGGGCGTCGACTTCAGCGCCGGCATGCTCGCCCAGGCGCGCGAGGCCCATCCGGAGGCCGCCCTGGTCCGCGCCGACGTCCGCGCCCTGCCTTTCGCCGGCGACTTCGACCTGGCGGTGACGTTCGGGGCGCTCGGCCACTTCCTGCCCGCCGAGCGGCCCGCGGTGTTCGAAGGCGTCTATCGCGCGCTGCGGCCCGGCGGCCTTTTCGCCTTTCCGATCGGCGCGCCACCGCCGCTCACCTCATTCGCGCATTGGGCGACGCTCGGGTTCGACGTGGTCATGCGGGTTCGCAACGCGGTGTGGCGGCCACCGTTCGTCATGTATTACCGCACCAGCCCGCTGCCGGCTCTCAGCGTCGACCTGATGGCGGCCGGATTCAGCGTGAGCACCGCCGGCCTCGATCTGCCGGGGCGGTGGCAGCTGGTCCTCGCCCGCAAGCCATAGGGCATGGTTCATTCGCCCAGGATGATGACGCACCGCATCGACGGGAACACATTGAGAGACCGTCCGGATGCTGGGACGACGGCTCGTCCTAGGAGGTGCGTGTGCTCAGCGGACGCTCCAACAATCGCCGCCGTCTCGCTGCTCTGGCGGCGCTGACGCTGTCGGCCTCGATGCTCGGCGCGTGCGGCGAGGACAGCGGCCCGCCCACGCTCACCTGGTACATCAACCCGGACAACGGCGGTCAGGGCCGCCTGGCCGAGCAATGCGCCGGCGCCTCGAACGGCGCCTACCGGGTCGACGTGCAGGTTCTCCCCAACGACGCCTCCCAGCAGCGGGAACAGCTGGTGCGGCGGCTCGCGGCCAAGGACAGCTCCATCGACGTGATGAGCCTGGACCCGCCGTTCGTGGCCGAGTTCGCGAACGCCGGCTTCCTGCGCCCGTTCGAGAAGGCGGACGAGGCGGCGCTCACCGACGGCGTGCTCAAGGGGCCGCTGACCACCACGTACTGGAAGGACCAGCTGGTCGCGGCGCCGTTCTGGGCGAACACGCAGCTGCTCTGGTACCGCAAGTCGGTGGCGAGCGCGGCCGGCGTCGACCCGGCGGCCGCCGACTTCACCTGGGACAAGATGATCGAGGCGGCGACGAGCCAGAGCAAGGTCATCGGCGTGCAGGCCAACCGGTACGAGGGCTACATGGTCTGGATCAACGCGCTGGTGGTGTCGGCCGGCGGCGAGATCGTGACGAACGTCGAGGCCGGCAAGGACGCCAAGCCCGCCATCAACTCCCCGGCCGGTGACGAGGCGGCCCGGATCATCGGCGACCTCGCGCGGTCCCCGGCGGCCCCGCCCGCGATGTCCAACGCCGGCGAGGAGGAGGCGCGGTCGGCGTTCCAGGGTCCGACCGGCGGCTTCATGGTCAATTGGCCGTACGTGTACAGCGCCGCTAAGGGCGACGTGGAGGGCGGCGGCATCGCGCAGTCCGTGGTCGACGACATCGGCTGGGCCCGATACCCGCGGGTCGCGGCGGACCAGCCGAGCCGGCCCCCGCTGGGCGGCATCAACCTCGCGATCGGCAACTACACCAAGCACCCGCAGCAGGCGCTCGACCTGGTGAAGTGCGTGACGTCGCTGCCGAACAGCATCGCCTACATGCTCGACGCCGGCAATCCGGCCGCGAAAGCCGCCGCGTACGACGACCCGAAGGTGCGCGAGGCGTTCCCGATGGCCGACGTGATCCGGCAGTCGATCAACGACGCCGGGCCGCGCCCGGTCACGCCGTACTACAACGACGTCTCCACCTCGGTGCAGATCACCTGGCATCCGCCGCAGGACGTCCGCGCCCCGCAGACGCCCCAGGAGACCGCGTCCTTCATGTCCGACGTCCTGCAGGGCAAGCGACTCCTGTGAGAGGGGCACCCCGATGACTCTGACCCAGGAGAAGGTCGCCGCACCCGCGCCGCGTCCCGCCGAGGTCTCCGACCGGGCGCGGCACGAGCGGCGGCTGGGCCTGACCCTGTCCGCGCCGGCGTTCCTGGTCATGGTGTTCGTGACCGCCTACCCGCTGATCTACGCGGTCGTGCTGTCGCTCTACAACTACCGGCTGACCGACCCGGCCGGCCGCACGTTCGTCGGCCTGCGCAACTACGTGACGGTGCTGACCGACCCGGTGTGGTGGACCGACTTCTCCACCACCCTGATCATCACGGTGGCCAGCGTGGCGGTCGAGCTGGTGCTCGGCTTCGCGTTCGCCTTCGTGATGTACCGGATCATCCGCGGGCGGTCCTGGGTGCGGACCGGCATCCTCATCCCGTACGGGATCGTCACCGTCGTCTCCGCGTACATCTGGCGGTACGCGTTCCAGCTCGACTCCGGCTTCGTCAACCAGTGGCTCGGCCTCGGCGACTTCAACTTCTTCGGCGAGCGCTGGTCGTCGCTGGTCGTCATCACGCTCTCGGAGATCTGGAAGACCACGCCGTTCATCTCGCTGCTGCTGCTGGCCGGCCTGGTCCAGGTGCCGGAGGAGATGCAGGAGGCGGCCAAGGTCGACGGCGCCACGGCGTGGCAGCGGCTCAAGCGGGTGACGCTGCCGAACATGAAGGCCGCCATCATGGTGGCGCTGCTGTTCCGCACGCTCGACGCGTGGCGGATCTTCGACAACCCGTTCATCATGACGTCCGGCGCGAACAAGACCGAGACGCTGTCGTTCCTCGCCTACCGGCAGAACGTGACCCTGGTGAACCTGGGCACCGGCTCCGCGGTCTCGGTGCTGCTGTTCCTCACGGTCGTGGTGATCGCGTTCATCTTCGTGAAGGGTTTCCGGACCGACCTGTCGCAGGTGCGAGGTGATCGGTGATGGCTGGCACTGACGGCCGCAAGGTCAGCAACTGGTGGACCGTCTGGGGCGTGCTGATCCTGGTGTGGGCGCTGTTCCCGCTGCTCTGGATGTTCTCGCTCTCGTTCAAGGACCCGGACACGTTCCGCAGCGCCGCGCCGACGTTCTTCCCGAAGGACTGGGTCTGGGACAACTACAAGACCGTCTTCACCGACTCGCTGTTCACCAGCGCGCTGCGCAACTCCGTCGGCATCGCGCTGATCGCGACCGCGCTGGCCGTCGTCATCGCCATGTTCGCCGCGTACGCGATCGCGCGGATGGACTTTCCCGGCAAGAAGCTGCTGCTCTCGATGGCGCTGGCCATCGCCATGTTCCCGCAGGCGGCGCTGGTCGGACCGCTGTTCAACATGTGGCGCAACCTCGGCATCTACGACACCTGGATCGGGCTGATCATCCCGTACCTGACGTTCGCGCTGCCGCTGTCGATCTGGACGATGTCGGCGTTCTTCCGGCAGATCCCGTGGGAGATGGAGCAGGCCGCCCAGGTCGACGGCGCCACCGCCTGGCAGGCGTTCCGCAAGGTGATCATCCCGCTGGCGGCGCCGGGGGTGTTCACCACGGCGATCCTGACGTTCTTCTTCTGCTGGAACGAGTTCCTGCTGGCCATCTCGCTGACCTCGACCGACCGGGCCCGGACCGTGCCGGCCGCCCTGTCGTTCTTCACCGGCGCCTCGCAGTTCCAGTCGCCGATCACGTACATCATGGCCGCCTCCGTGGTGGTGACCATTCCCGTGGTGATCCTGGTGCTGGTCTTCCAGCGCCGGATCATGGCCGGCCTCACCGCCGGCGCCGTCAAGGGCTGAGCTGGAGGAGGGCGCGACCCATGGCCGCGATCAGCATGCACAACATCGTCAAGCGCTACGGCGACGGCTACCAGGCCGTCGACAACGTGAGCCTGGACATCGCCGACGGCGAGTTCGTCATCCTGGTCGGCCCGTCGGGATGCGGGAAGTCGACCCTGCTCCGCATGATCGTCGGCCTCGAGGACATCACCTCGGGCGACATGCTCATCGGGGGCGAACGGGTGAACCAGAAGGCGCCCCGGGACCGCAACCTGGCCATGGTGTTCCAGAACTACGCGCTCTACCCGCACCTGAGCGTCTTCGAGAACATCGCGTTCCCGCTGCGGCTCAAGAAGATGCCCGACGACGAGGTCAAGCGGCGGGTGACCGAGGCGGCGAACCTGCTCCAGCTGACCGAACATCTGGAGCGCAAGCCCGCCCACCTCTCCGGCGGGCAGCGCCAGCGGGTGGCGATGGGCCGGGCGATCGTACGCCAGGCCGACGCGTTCCTCTTCGACGAGCCGCTGTCGAACCTCGACGCGAAGCTGCGCGGCCAGATGCGCACCGAGATCGCCCGCATACAGAAGCAGCTGGGCACCACCACCGTGTACGTGACGCACGACCAGACCGAGGCCATGACGCTCGGCGACCGCATCGCGGTGCTGCGCCGGGGCGTCCTGCAACAGGTCGGCAGCGCCCGGCAGCTGTATGAGGAGCCCGCGAACCTGTTCGTGGCCGGCTTCATCGGCTCGCCTCCGATGAACTTCGTGCCCGGCCGCGTCCACGACGGCCAGATCGACACGCCGTTCGGCACGGTCAGCCCGGCCGGCGAGCGGCTGCACAAGGTCGCCGACCGGGAGCTGGTCATCCTGGGCCTGCGCCCCGAGCATTTCGAGGACGTCGCGCTGGTGCCCGCCGACAAGCGGGCCCGCGGGCAGACGTTCACCGCCGAGGTAGACGTCACCGAGTGGCTCGGCCACGAGCTGTACGCGTACGTCCCGTACGAGTCGGCGCCGGAGGTCACCGAGCGGCTCGAGGAACTGGAGCGGGAGCTGGACAGCGAGCAGATGCGCACCCAGCTGGTGGTCGCGCTCGACGCGTCGAGCCGGATCCGGTCCGGCGTCCCGGCGGAGCTGTGGTTCGACCCGGAGCGGATGCACGTCTTCGACGCGGTCAGTGGGGAGAACCTGACCCGCGACCCCGACCGGGTGTTCGAGGCGGACGAGCCGTCGGGCGGGATCCCGGTCCCGCGCCACTCGGCCGAGGAACAGACGAAGTCCTGATCGTCGGGTTAAATCCTTTTTGTGCATCTGCCGAAAGTCATAGCGGAGATCCGGCTGGGGGCCGAAGCGACCGGCGGCCCCCGACCGGCAGGCTGAGCGCCATGTTCATCGATCCGTTCCGGCTCGCCGAGGCCGGCGCCGCGGCCGCCCTCGTGCTCGGCTCGGCGACCCTCCCGGCCGCGTGGCACGCGCTCGATCCCAGCCTCGCGACGGTCCTCGCGGCCGTCTGGATGATGCTCACCTCTGGTGTGTACGCGCTACACGCCGTAACCTTCGACTGCCTCCGGCTTACTGGTCAGCACCGCAAGAGGATTTTTTCTTTCACTCGCAGTGAGGAGTGAACCGTCCTAAGGCCGCGCTCGTAATCCCGGTCACAACGTTGGCGCTTCAACCACCGGGAGCGGACCGAAGATGTTTCGCTTGATACAACTCCACACCGAGAACGGCGCACCACGCATCGGCGTCGAGGCCGATGGCTATGTCAGCGCTCGTACGGCGCTCGCCCATTACCGCAGCAAGCCCGCCGCCTACTTCGGGGTCGGCCGCTTCGACCACGAGGGCACGCTGGCCGAGATCATCCTGGACCGGCTGTGCGGCCCGCTCGGCGACTGCCCCCGGCCCGCCTCCGTCGTGCACGCCCGCAGCTATCAGCGACTCTGCGCCACCTGCTCGCTCGGCCTCGAGGTGCTGACCGTCCCCGAGCTCGCCCGGCTGCTCGGCATCGCCTGCCGCCTCGCGCCCGTGCTGGCCCGCTCCGGCCGCCACGCCCGCCTCGAGATGGCCTCGCCGTCGGGCAACCGGATCGCCCGCGAGTTCGCCGCGCACGTGCACGACCCGATCTGGCGGATGGAGCTCTGCGCCGAGCTGGCCCGCGACCCGGGATCGATCAACGGGCTGTTGATCGGGGTGGGCGCGCTGACACATCGCGACGTGCTCGACCTGTATCCGCGGCTGCGTACGCTCGCGGACGAGCTGCCGGCCGCCGTACGCGACGAATTGGGCCGCGCGACCACGCGACCGCTCTCCCCCGCCGGCGTCGCCGGCCTGCGCCTCGGATTGTGTTCCCCCGCGGGATAGTCTTCAGTCCGATCTTGGTTGACGGGTGGAGCGGTTGGACGGCTTGACGTTCGAGGGGCTCACGAAGCGGGCGCGAGGCCTGGTGGCCGATGGCCGCCGAGCCGTCCTCGGCATCACCGGGGCGCCCGCGGCCGGCAAGACCACCCTGGCCGAGGAGCTGGTCGCCGCGCTCGCCCCCGCGCCGCCGCCGGGCCTGACCGCCGGCCGCTGGGTGACGCACGTGCCGATGGACGGCTTCCATCTGGCCGACGTCGAACTCGACCGCCTGGGCCTGCGTGATCGCAAGGGCGCGCCGGAGACGTTCGACTCGCGGGGCTACGCGGCCCTTTTGCGCCGCCTGCACGAGGACGAGGACGACATCATCTACGCGCCCGGTTTCGAGCGGGTCATCGAGCAGCCCATCGCCGGCGCCATCCCGATCGAGCGGGAAGCCCGGCTGATCATCACCGAGGGCAACTACCTTCTCCTCTGGAACGATCTGCGGCTCGACGAGGTCTGGTACGCCGACCTCGACCAGGACACCCGCCTCGAGCGCCTGATCTTGCGGCATGTCCGTTTCGGCAAGCCCGAGCCCGCCGCGATCGCCTGGGCGACCGGCACCGACGAGCGCAACGCCGCCCTGATCGCCGCGACCCGCGACCGCGCCGACCTCGTCATTCCGGCCGGCCTGATCCACAGCGTCGGCACGGCCCCGGACTGAGTGGCATGCTTCAGTCGTGTCAGTCGGTGAATCCGTCGAATCCCGCCCGCGCCGTCGCGCCTCCCGAGTCATCCGTTTCGCGCTGATCATCGCCGCGATCCTGCTGCTGCTGTTCGGCGTGCCCTGGTGGACGCTGATCGCCTCCGGCAACGACTGGCCCACCCCGGTGCTCGTCGCCGGCACGGTCGTCTTCGCGCTGGTGCTGGTCAGCTTCCCGCTGCTGATGTTCGCCGGGCACGGGCGCGGCCACCGCGACACGCCCGCCCGCATCGCCGACACCACGCTCGGCGTCGTCTGGGTCCTGTTCGTCTGGTCGATCCTCGGGCAGATCCTCACCGCGATCCTCTGGGCGGCCGGCGTCGGGGCGCCGGCTCGCTACCGCATCGCCACCGTGGTGGTCACCGTGGTCGCCCTGGTTCTGCTGCTCTGGGGGTACGCCGAGGCGATGCGTGTCCCGCGGATCCGCCGGGTCGAGGTCACCATCGATCGCCTGGGCCGCGGTCTCGACGGCCTCCGCCTGGTGCTGATCACGGACACGCACTACGGCCCGATCGACCGGGTGCGCTGGTCGCGCGGCGTGACGGCGGCGGTCAACGAGCTGCGGCCCGATGTCGTCGCCCACACCGGCGACATCGCCGACGGCGAGGTGTCGCAGCGGCGCGAGCAGGCGGCGCCGCTGGCCGACATCTCGGCGACCCTGGCCCGGGTGTACGTGACCGGCAACCACGAGTACTTCAGCGGCGCCCAGCGCTGGGTCGAGCACATGGCGGCGCTGGGCTGGGAGGCCCTGCACAACCGCCACCTGGTGGTGTCCCGCGACGGCGACTCCCTGGTGGTCGCGGGCGTCGACGACCGGACGGCGGCGGGATCGGGCGTGCCCGGCCACCACGCCGATCACGAGGCGGCGCTGGAGGGCGCCGACCCGTCGCTGCCGGTCCTGCTGCTCGCCCACCAGCCCGCCCAGATCACCGGCGCCGTCGCCCACGGCGTCGACCTGCAGATCTCGGGCCACACCCACGGCGGCCAGATGTGGCCGTTCCACTACCTGGTGCGCCTCGACCAGCCGGTCCTGCAGGGCTTGTCCCGGCACTCCGAGCGCACCCAGCTCTACACGAGCCGGGGCACCGGCTTCTGGGGGCCGCCGTTCCGGGTCTTCGCCCCGAGCGAGATCACCCTGCTCACGCTGCGCTCCGGGATGTCGTCCGCGGTGTCGGACATCGACCAGAAGCGTTGACCGGCTCCGGCGGCAGCCGGTAAGGCTGAACCATTGCCCTGGTACGGATTCAGCTGTTCGGAGCCCTGAGCGCGGACCTGCGCGAGCCGATCGCCGCCGCGACGGTGGCCCTGGTCGCGCCGCGTGCGGCCCCGCGCCTCGTGGTGGCCGATGCCGTCACCGATCGGCAGGGCGTCACGGAGCTCTCGGTCGGCGACGACTCCGGGCCGTTGCGCGTCGACGTCCGCCTCGCGCCGTCGGTGGAGTTCACCGCCGCGACGGTCGAGCCGCCGGCGAGCCTCGAACACATCGTGCCGGCGGACGACTGGGCGTCGATTCGCCGGCGGCTCGGCCGCTATGTCATCGCCGGCCGGCTGGTCGCGTACCCGGGCGGCGAGCCGATCGCCGGGGCCAGGGTCACGGCGCGCGACGCCGGTCTCGTGCACGACGATCCGCTCGGCTCGTCGGTCACCGACGACGAGGGCCGGTTCCGCATCGAGTACGACCCGGCGGCCGCCCGCCGTACCGTCCTGCCGCCGCTGCAGGGGGCGGGCGGCGGCGCCGGCGTGTACTTCAGCGTCTCGCGCGACGGCGAATCGCTGCTGCGCGAGCCGCGCGGCGCGGGGCTGGCAACGGGCCGCCGCGACGCCGGCCCGGTATTCGTCGCCCGGCTGTCCGTGGACGACAGAGGCGACGAGCGGAAGGCCTCGCACGAACGCCGATGGTGACACACGCGATATCCACCGGCCACGTAATTGCGTTGAAGACTTTCCTGCTCATCCGGAGGATGGGGATACCGCCAATCGCCGAACAACGGGGTGTCTGATGCGTCTGCTTCGTGACCTATGGGCCACGTCCCGTAGCCGGACGGCGCTGGTGGCCTTCCTCATCCTCGTCGGGGCCGCCGGTCAGGCCGCCGCGCTCGCGCTCGCCGGGGCCGTGCTCGTCAATCGGTCGATGTCGGTTTTCACGGTCCTCGCGGGCGCGCTGGTCGTCTCGGTGCTCAGCGACGTCGTGGTCGGGCTGATCTCGGCGCGGCTCACCGCCGACTGGGCGGCCCGGCAGCGGCGCGGGCTCAACCGGGTGGCGTTCGGGCAAGATCTGCCGGCCCTCGAGAACACTCCGGTCGGCGAGCTTCTCGACCGCATCGACTCCGACGTCTACCAGGTCGGCTCCGAGCTGCGCGGCAGCGGCGTGCGTATCGTCCAGTCGATCGCCGTGGCGACGCTGTCGATCGTGACGGCGTTCTTCGCCTGGTGGCCGGCCGCGATCGGCATGATCCTCGTGTCGATCCTGCTGTACCTCACGATGAACAAGCCGATCCAGCGCCTCTCGCCGCTGCGTATCTCCGAGGAGGAGTCCTGGTCCGACCTGGCCGCGGTGATGGAGGAGTCCATCCACGGGCAGGACGACGTGCGGACGAGCCTGGCCGCGCCGTACGTGCGAAGGCTCTATGCGCAACGCGCGGCCGAGGTCTTGCGCCGCGGGCGGCTGGTGTGGCACACCAGCGCGCGCATCACGATGGGCGCCGGCGCGATCACCCGCTCGCTGATCGCGACGCTCGTCGTGGTCGGGGCGTGGGCGCTGTACGCCGGCACCATCAGCGGCGCGCGGCTGACCGCGGTGTGGCTGCTCGCGCTCGGCTTCGGCGGCACCCTCGAACACGTCACCCGCATGGTTCCCGAGCTGCAGAACGCTCTCGGCGCGTGGAGCCGGGTGCAGTTGCTGCGCGACGTGCCGCAGGAGCCGACGGGCGGCCTCGAGCCGGTCGACGGCGACCTGGCGGTGCGCGACCTCACCTTCCGGTACGGCGAGTCCGACTCCGGTCGTCCGCCCGCGCTGAAGGACGTCTCGCTGGCCTTCGCGCGCGGCCGGTCGTACGCGTTGATCGGCCGCACCGGCTCCGGCAAGAGCACCCTCGCCAAGGTTCTCACCCGTGCGGTCGACGTGCCGCGCGGCACGGTGTTCCTCGGCGGCACCGACCTCAACGACCTCGACGTCGAGGCCCTGCGCCGGTGGACGGCGATCGTGCCGCAGCGCACCGAGATCCTGGCGGGGACGCTGGCCGAGAACATCGCGCTGTTCGACCCCGACCTGCTCCACCGGGCGCAGGCGGCGCTCGACGAGCTCGGGCTCACGCCGTGGGCGGCGAGCCTGCCCGACGGCATCGACACCAAGCTCGGCGAGGGTGGCTACAAGCTCTCCGCCGGGCAGGAGCAGCTGGTCGCGTTCGCGCGGATCCTGGTCCGCGACCCCCAGGTGGTGATCCTCGACGAGGCCACCGCCCGGATGGACCCGGTGACCGAGAGCTGGGTGCAGCGGGCCACCGACCGCCTGCTCGAGGGCCGGATCGGCGTGATCGTGGCGCACCGGCTCTCCTCGGTGCAGCGCTGCGACGAGGTGGTCGTGCTCGCCGACGGCGAGGTCCTCGAGGCCGGGCCGTTGCGCGAGTCGGTGCGCTTCGCCGAGCTGATGGCGTCGAGCAACCTGGCCGTGCCGGCCGCCTCGGCCGCCGGCGGCGGGGTCCTGATCGCCGAGCGCGACTGGGCCGAGCCTTCGGAAATCGGCGCGGTCCAGGTCGAGCTGGGCGCCGACGTGCTGGCCAACACGCTGCCCCCGGTCGAGCCGCCGCCGCTGCCCGACCCGCCGCAGACCCGAACCATGCGCGAGATCGTCCGCCTCGCGATGAACGATCCGCGCTTCGGCATGGGCGCGGTCGCGCTGTTCATCGTGCTGATGGTGCTGGGGCTGGACGGCCCGGTGCTGCCGCTGCTCTGGACCGACGTGGTCGACGGGGTGGGCAACCCGCTCTACCCGGCGATCGGCATCGCGGCCGGGCTGGTCGTGGCGATCCCGACGCTCTACTACACCGGCGCCTGGTTCCCCGAGTGGTGGGTGCGGCAGATGCTGCGGATCAGCCTGCGCCTGGTGCACGGGCAGATCGGCCCGCGCCGGGTCAGCAAGTACACGCCGGCCGAGGTGGTCGCCCAGGGCGGCGACACCGAGCGGGTCGTGATGCTGGCCGACAACCTGATCGACAACGTGACCAGCCTGATCCTCATCGTGGTGATGACGGCCGTGTCGCAGTCGATCGTGCCGGGTCTGTTCTTCCTCGGCACGATGGTGATCTCCGGGCTGGCGGCGACGCTGTTCGGCCCGCGGCTCGAGAAGGCGGCGCGTCGCACGGTCGCCGGGCGGGCGGCCTTCGCGACGGCGCTGGTGTCGTCGCTGTCGGCGGCCCGCACGGTCAAGCTGGCCGGCGCGACCGGGCCGGTGCTGGAACACCTGGCGCGGCTCGACGCGGTACGCAGCGACCGGCAGCGGCACGAGATCGTGATCCAGGTCTGGGCGCGGTCCACGCCGTCGATCGTGAGCGGCCTGCTGCCGATCGCGGCCTGGGCGCTGTACCTCGGCGGCCACCTCACCGCGGGAGCGACGCTGATCGCGGTGGCGACGCTCGGCGCGGCCCGGTGGTTCGCGTGGACCACGGCGTCGCTGGTGTCGCAGCTGCCGTCGGCCCGGGTGTGGACCAGGCGGACGGTCGCGATGTCGGGCACCGCCGAGTACACGTCGGAGGTGCCCGGGGTCGACATCTCGGCCGGCACCGCGCCGGCCCCGCCGACCGCGGCCCGCAACCCGCTGCGCACGCTCGAGCTGCGGCAGTTCAGCGCGGTCCACGAGAACGGCACGGTCGGCGCGCAGGACGTCGACCTGACCGTCGACCGGGGCCAGCTGGTCCTGGTGGTCGGCCCGGTCGGCTCGGGCAAGTCGTCGCTGCTGCGCGCCCTGGCCGGCATCGTGCACCACACGGGCGAGCTGCGCTGGAACGACAACCCGGTCGACGAGCCCGAGCTGTTCCTGCGCCCCAACCAGGTGGGCTACGTCGCCCAGCTGCCACGGGTGCTGTCCGGCACGGTCGCCGACAACATTCAGCTCGGCCACGAGCTGGACGCGGCCGACGCGGTGTCGACCGCTCAGCTGGAACACGACCTGACGGCGTCGGGCGGCGGCCTGCAGCTGCTGATCGGCCACAAGGGAACGCGGCTCTCCGGCGGCCAGCTGCAGCGTCTGGCGCTGGCCCGGGCGCTGGCGCCGCGAACCGAGCTGCTGATCGCCGACGACGTGTCGTCCGCGCTGGACGTGACCACCGAGCTGGAACTCTGGCAGGCGTTGCGCTCGCACGGGGTCACGGTGGTGGGCTCGACGTCCAAGCGGGCGGCCCTGGCCCAGGCCGACCGGGTGGTCGTCCTGATCGGCGGCAAGGTGGAGGACCAGGGCACGTGGCAGGAGCTGCAGGACCGCTGGGGCCACCTGGCGGGCTGAGAGTGGGCTGAGAAAACTGCGTGCCCCGCATCTTTGCGGGGCACGCAGTTTTTGATAGCGTTCCTGGTGTGGGATTGCGGGAGCGGAAGAAGCAAGAGACCCGGGCGGCGCTCAGCTGGGCGGCCATTCGGCTGATCGTCGAGCGGGGCTACGACCGCGTGCTCGTCGAGGACATCGCCAACGAAGCCGGTGTCTCGCCCCGCACGTTCAACAACTACTTCGGGGGCAAGGCCGAGGCGGTCGCGTCGCGCCACCTCGACCGGATGCAACGGATGGCCGACACGCTGCGGGAAAGGCCGGCCGGCGAGCCGCTGTGGGAGGCCATCACCCACGCCATGATCGAGCAGTATCGTCCGGGGCCCGAGGTCACCGCGCACCCCCGGCCCGACCCGGACGCCTGGACGGCGGGGCTCAGGCTGATGTTCGAGGTGCCGGCGATCCAGGCAGCGACACTACGGGCGGCAGCGCAGGCAGCCGAGGCGGTGGCCGCGGCGGTGGGCGCCCGCACGGGAACAGACCCCGCCGGCGACATGTATCCGAATCTGGTGGCGGCGGCCGCTCTGGCCGCGGAGGACGTGGTCAGGCGGGTGTTCATGACCACCCACCAGGGCATCGACGTGCTGATCACGGATGCGCTGCAGCAGATCTCCGCGGGTCTGCCCCCTCCGTCCCACTGAATTACCTCCTGACACAGAAAACGCACGGCCTCTTATGAATGGGCGGTGAGGTTTGTCATGTCTTTCGACGTTGTCATTTCCGGTGGTGGGCCGAATGGGCTCATGGTGGCTTGCGAGCTGGCGCTGGCCGGGGTCCGGCCGGTGGTGCTCGAGCAGCGGACAGCACCCACGGACGAGCAGCGGGCCAACGGGATGGTCGGGCAGGTGGTCCGGCTGTTCGAGCGGCGTGGGCTCCTCGGCCGGCTGACCGGGAATGCCGCGCCACCCACGCCGGCGCCGCAGTTCATGTTTGCGGCCTTTCCGCTTCCGCTGCATCAACTCGCCGACAATCCGGTCTGCACGGTCATGGTTCCGCAACGGAAGATCGAGGCCATGCTCGACGCGCGGGCGGCGGAACTCGGCGTCGAGGTCAGGCGCGGCCACGCCGTCTCCGGTCTGACGCAGAAGGACGACGCCGTCGTTGTCGCGGTCGATGGGCCGGACGGTTCCTACGAAATGGAGGCGCGCTATCTCGTCGGCGCCGACGGCGGGAAGAGCACCACGCGGAAGCTGGCCGGAATCGGCTTCCCGGGCGTGACCAACGATCGCACCGTCGCCCGGACGGCGCACGTCACGGTGCCGCCGGAGTACCGGGACGCGGTCACCGGCGGCCTGCGCGTGCCCGGCTACGGGGTGATCCGGCCGTTCCTGCACCATCGCACCGAGCGGGGGCTGATCGCCTACGCACCGTTCCCCGACGGCCGGACGTTGCTGAGCGTGAACACATTCGACCTGCCCGAGGGCGACGAGCCGTTCAGCATCGCCGAGCTCCAAGACGCGCTCGCCCACGTGCTCGGCGTCCAGGTGCCGCTCGGGCCGCCGGCCGGCGACGGCCCGCACTTGCTGCGCCGGCTCTCCGGTGGTCAGACGAGGGTGGCCGAACGATACCGGGAAGGACGGGTCCTGCTGGTCGGTGACGCCGCGCACGTGCACTCGGCGATCGGCGGTCCCGGCCTCAACCTCGGCTTGCAGGACGCGGTGAACCTGGCCTGGAAACTCGCCGCGACCGTCCAGGGCTGGGCGCCCGACGGCCTGCTCGACACCTACGAAACCGAGCGCCGCCCCGCCGGCGAGCGCGTCACCATGCACACCCAGGCGCAGTCGGTGCTGATCGGGCCGGGTCCGCAGGTCACCGCCCTGCGCACGCTCTTCGGGGAACTGCTCGAAAAACCCGCGGTGCTCCAGCAGATCGCCGACCTCATTGCCGGGGCCGACATCCGGTACGGGTCGAGCCCCGCATCGCCGCTGGCGGGAAGGTTCGTCCCCGACCTGGGCCCGGCCACCCATTCGGGCCGTCCGCTGCTCGTCGACAGCACCGGAACGCTCTGCTCGGTCGCCGCGCCGTGGAGCGACCGGGTCGACGTGGTGACCGTGCCGGTCGACGGCGCGACAGCATTGCTCGTCCGCCCCGACTGCTACGTGGCGTGGGCTTCCGAAGAGACCACACCGGATGCTGAGACTTTGCGAGCGTCCCTCACGCAATGGTTCGGCGCGCCGCGCTGATCGGCCCGGCGTGGGCGCCGCCCCGGGGAAGGCGGCGACCCGCGCCGGTGGTCAGTTGATCTGGCTTTCCAGCTGCTTGATGACGCTGGTGACGGTGCCGGCGGGGATGGCGAAGCCGACGCCGATGCTGCCGGAGTCCGTGTTGCTGGCGGTGGCGATCGCCACGTTGATCCCGATCACCTGACCGGACGTGTCGACCAGCGCGCCGCCCGAGTTGCCCTCGTTGATCGCGGCGTCGGTCTGGATCAGGCCGGAAAGCTTCTCGGTGCCGGTGTCGACGCTGCGGTCGAGGGCCGAGACGATGCCGGAGGTGACGGTGTTCTCCAGGCCGAGCGGCGCCCCGAAAGCCAGCACGGTGTCGCCGACCACCACGCTGTCATCGGTGCCGAAGGTGGCCGGGGTCAGGCCGGACAGTCCCGTCGCCTGCACCAGCGCGAGGTCGTGGGTGGAGTCGGTGGCGACGACCTTGGCGGGGACGGTCTTGCCGCTCGACAGCCGCACGCTGACCGTGCCGTCCGAGTCGATCACGTGGTTGTTGGTGAGGATCAGGCCGTCCGAGCTGATGATCACGCCGGAGCCCAGCGCCGACGAGCGCGCGCCGTCGACCATGACGGTCACGATGCTCGGCTGTACGGCCTTCACGACGGAGGCCAGGGAGTCGCCATCGGTCACGGTCGCGGAGGTGGTGGTCACCGTGGTGCTGCCGGCCGCCACGGGCTGGTCGTCGATGAGGTAACGCTCGGCGAGCACGCCACCGGCGGTGCCTCCGGCGGCGACGAGCGCGAGCACCGCGGCCCCACCGGCTATGCGGCGCGGCCAGCGGCTTCCGCCCGAGGCCGGGGGGTTCGCGTACGGCGGTGCGGGCGGCGGCGGAGGCATGGTGTGGTCGTCGCGGTTCCCGGTGAACGTCTGGTCGCTGGAGTACGTCTCGTCCCGGTCGTCCCGGGGCCGGGTCATCAGGTCGGTCATGGCGACGCCTCGCTTCGTTGGGCTGGTGCCTCAACAGTTGCCCGGGTTCTTGTTGGCCAGCGGTGAGGCCTCTGTGGGTTCGCTGTATGCCCTGGATCACCGGGTCACCCGGTCGGGTCGCGTCGCTACCCGCAGGTGGGCGCGGCGGGACGGTCACGGGCGGAGGCGGCCTAGGGTCTTCCGGTGCCTTTCGCCCGATTTTCGACCATCTTGGTGCCGCTGCCGCCTCGCCGGCCCGCCTACTTGACGCCTCGGCCGGATGCGCAGCCTCAGCGGGACGCGCAGCCTCAGCCGGATCCTCAGCCTCAGCCGGATGCGTGCCCGGCCGGCGGCCGCCTGCCCGGCTGGGCGGGTGAGACCGTGCCGATGCGACCGACGCGGGTCGACGGTGCGGGCTCACCGGCGGTCGCGCCGGTCGCTGGTGGGGAGACGGCTCTTTTGCCGGTCGTTCCGGGCGCCCCCGCGGGGGCCGGCGAAAGGGTGCGGTCGTGAGGGGGGTGCTTGCCGTGGTCGCGGTGGTGGTGTCGGGGCTGGCTGGATGTGGGGAGGCCGCCGAACGGACGGCGGCCGCTCCTGTCGTTTCGGCGAGTGCGGCGCTTCACCCCGTACGGGAAAGAAAAACGCAGCCGGCCGAAAGCGCGACGCCCAGGTCTCGCGGCACCACGCCGGCGCCTCGCGCGCGACAGCCGGAGCCGGCGCGGACGGCCGCGGAATCCGGTGCGGCGGGCAGCGGGGACGCCGGGCTTGATCGGTTCGTGGCGGCGGTGCAGCGGCAACTGCCGGCCATCGCGCTCGACCGAAGGGATGAGGAGGTCGAGGCGCTGGGGGTTCAGGCCTGTCAGGGCCTTGCGGCCGGCGAGAAGGACGCGGTCGTGGCCGGGGTGATCAGCGAGCAGGGGGTGGCGCTGGGGGACGCACGGAAGCTCGTCACGCTGGCGCGGACCACGGCGTGTGAGGGTCGGCCGAAAGTCTGAGCCGGGGCACAGAGAGCCAAGACCGTGGTCCGATGCGGGGCACAGCCTTTCCGCGGAAGCTGGGTTTCAGGAGCTTGCGGCTTCCCGGAGGAGGCAGACGATGTCCGCACGAGGAATGCTCAGCGTGGTCGGCACCGCGGTCGGTGGGCTGATCGGGTGGTCGGATCAGCCGCCGCCGGCCGACCCGGAGGTGGTCCGGTCGCTGCTCGCCGAGGTCGGTATGCCGGTGGGTGAGGGTGAATCGCTCGCGTTGATGGTGCGGGCATTCCAGGAACGGGTCGGGCTCGACGCCGATGGGGTCGCGGGACCGCGGACAGTGCACCTGCTGGCGCGGTATGCGAACGAGATTCGAGAGCTCAATCAGGGAATGGCTGCCTGATGTGCGGCCGATAGGGTGCCCGCATGAGCTCTGAGTTGCCCGCCGAGCTGATCACCTACTACGACGACGACTCGGGTGAGCGGGTCGGGCTCACCTCCGCCGAGGTCGGGTCGTGGTCGGCGGCGACGGCCTCGCTGCTCACGTCGGAGTGCGGGCTTGCGGCGGGCGGGCAGGTGGGTGTGCTGTTGCCGCCGCATTGGCAGACCGCCGTCGTGTTGCTGGGTGCGTGGTCGGCCGGGATGGAAGTGTCGTTCCGCGGGTGGGGTGCGGCCGGGTTGTCGCCGGCCGGGGCGCCGTTGGATGCGACGTTCGTGGCGTCGCGGCGGGCCGGGAGTTGGCTCGACGACGTTCCGGGCGGGCGGCACCAGTTCTCACTGTTCGGGAACACGCCGTCCGGTTATCGCGACTATGTGGCCTCGGTGCGGGCGCACCTCGGCTCGGCCGCGCCGTCGTGGTCGGTCGCCGTCGATGACGTCGCGGCCGCGGGTGGCGTGACGTTCGGCGAGTACGGGGCGGTGGCGCTCGAGATGGCTTCGTCGCGCGGCATCTCGCGCGGGGACCGTGTCCTGATCGACACGGCGGTGAGCGAGGAACCGCTGATCTGGCTGATGGCGCCGCTGTCGGCGGGGGCGTCGATCGTGCTGTGCGCCAATCCGGATCGGGCGCGGGTCGAGGAACGGATCGCGTCGGAGCGGGTGACCAAGGTCTTCGCCGCGGCGGGGTGACCTCGGGCGCCTGACCCGTGGTCTTGCCCCGTCTCGTACCCCGTCCTCGCGTGGCCTCCTCCGTTCGGCGTTCTAATGAGGACGATCACATGGTGGAGAAGATCCACTAATGGCGGTAGCCTCCCCGGCCAGGGAGGCGCCGGAGCTCGGCACTGGCGCAGCCTTGTAAGCGGGGATGAGCCGCTGCCGCTGGGGCGTTGTTGGGGCGCTCCAGCGTCAGCCCTCACTCTTCTCAGTCGTCGAAGGTCACCTCGAGCTTCGGGCTCGCCGGCCGCGACTGGCACGTCAGCACGAACCCGGCCGCCAGCTCGGCCGGCTCGAGCGCGAAGTTGCGACGCATCGTCACCTCCCCCTCGGTCACCCGGGCCCGGCACGTGCCGCACACCCCTCCCTTGCAGGCGAACGGCAGGTCGGGCCGCGCCCGCTGCGCGCCTTCCAGCACCGTGTCGCCCTCCGCGACCGTGACCGTCGTGGCCCGCCCGTCGAGCACCACGGTGACTTCGCTGCTCGGCCCCTCGATCGCCCGCTCCTCGCGACGCGGCTCGGGTGGCAGCTCGTCGACCCAGAACAGCTCGCGATGGATTCGTGCCGGAGGCACCCCGTGCTCGGTCAGCACCTCGATCGCGTCGGTGACCATGCCGAACGGCCCGCACAGCCACCAGTGGTCGACCGCGCCGACATCGATGAGCATGGGCAGCAGCGTGCGCATCTTGGCCGCGTCGAGCCGCCCGCTGAGCAGCTCGACCTCGCGCGCCTCCCGCGACAGCAGGTGCACCAGCTCGAGCCGGGACGGGTGGCTGTCCTTGAGGTCGGCAAGCTCCTCGGCGAACATCACCGTGTCGGCGCGCCGGTTCCCGTACAGGATGCTGACCTGCGCCCCCGGCCGCCGCAGCAATGACGCCGCGATCGACAGCACCGGCGTGATCCCCGACCCAGCGGCGATCATCACGTGCCGGCCGCCCGCATCGATGTCGGGGGTGAACGTCCCGGTCGGCGGCGCCACCTCCACCTCGTCACCGATCCGCAGGTCGCGCACCAGCCACGACGACACGACGCCGCCCGGCACCTCGCGCACCCCGATCCGCGGCCGCGCCCCGACCGGCGCGCAGATCGAGTAGCTGCGGCGCTCGTCCGCCGGATCGGCCGGCCGTCGCACCGTCAGCGACTGCCCCGCCCGGAACGCATAGATGGTCGCCAGATCTTCGGGCACATCGAAGGTGACCGCCACGGCGTCGTCGCACAGCCGCTCGATCCCGGCCACGCGCAGCCGATGGAAGTCACGCACGACCACGTCAGATCTCCTTCATGTGCTCGAACGGCTCCCGGCAGGACGGGCATCGCCGCAGCTCACGGCAGGCGGTGGCGCTGAAGGCGGAGATCCGCTCCGTCGTGGGGCTCCCACACTGCGGACACGCGACGGACTCCGTGGGCAGGCCGAGCGCGAGCGGCACCGGTCCCGCGGATCGCCGAGGCGCCGCTCCGGGCGGCGCGATCCCGGCGGCGGCGAGCTTCGCCTTGCCGGTTTCGCTGATCCAGTCGGTCGTCCAGGCCGGCGACAATTGGGTACGGACCTCCGCGTGCCCGAACCCGGCCGCCCGCAAAGCGATGACGATGTCGTCCCGGATCGCCTCCATGGCCGGGCACCCCGAGTACGTCGGCGTGATCGCCACCACCACGCCGTCCTGCTCCTCGCGCACGTCCCGGACGATGCCGAGCTCGGCGAGGGTGACCATCGGCAGCTCGGGGTCGGTCACGGTAGCGACGACGTCGGCAGCGGCGCTCACCAGACACCTCCGGGCAGCGCCCGCGCGAGCTCTTGCATCTCGGCGAGGATCTCGGTGAGCTCGGGCCCGTGGACGCCGTCGCGCCCGCGGCCGGTCACGGTCGACGCCGCCGGGCCGGTCACGGTCGGCGCAGCCGGGCCGGACGGCGAGCTCAAGGTGGCCGCGTCGAGGACCTGGGTCATCGCGGCGTCGAATTCGGGGCGCAGCAGCGACGGGTCCACCGCGACGCCGGCGGCCGCGAGGCGGGTCTCCACCTCGTGCGGCTCGAACAGCTCGCCGGCCAGCGGCAGAATCGCGTCGATTGCCGCGCGCATGCGCTGGTGGGAGAGATCGGTGCCGTCGCCCAGGCGGACGACCCACTGGGCCGCGTACTCCCGGTGATACGTGACCTCCTTGACGCCCTTGGCGCCGATCGCGGCGAGCACCGGGTCGCGGGACGCGGCAAGCCGGTCGAGCAACGCGAGGCGCCAGCACGAGAAGACCAGGAGCCGGGCCACGAGGTGGGCGAAGTCGTCGTCGTCGCGCTCCGCGAGTCGCACGTTGCGGAAGGCGCCGGCGTCGCGAAGATACGCGAGCGCATCTTCGCCGCGGCCCGCGTCTTCGACCTCGCCGGCGCGGGTGAGCAGCAGGCGGGCCTGTCCGAGCAGGTCGAGGCCGATGTTGGCGAGGGCCAGCTCGTCCTCGAGCTCGGGCGCGCGGGTCACCCACTGCTGCAGCCGGTGCGACATGACCAGGGCGTCGTCGCCCAGCATCAGGCAGTAGGTGGCCAGGCCGGCGCGGTCGACCCCGTCGGGCACGGCCGTCGGCACGCCGGCGAGGGGGTCGGCGAAGCCGGTGCCGTAGGCCCAGCGTGCGTCGTCCGCGTGGTCGGTGAGTGCGCCGTAGGCGTCGTCGTCGAAGGACATGGCGGCCTCAGATGTGCGGAACCGAGTCGGGAATGGAGTAGTACGTCGGGTGGCGGTAGACCTTGTCGCCGCTGGGCGAGAAGAACGCGTCCTTGTCGCCGGGCCCCGAGGAGACGACGTCGTCGGAGCGGACCACCCAGATGCTGACGCCCTCGTTGCGCCGGGTGTAGAGGTCACGCGCGTGGTGCAGCGCCATTCCGTGGTCGGCGGCGCGCAGCGACCCGACGTGCACATGGTTGAGGCCGCGCTTGGCCCGCACGAACACCTCGAACAACGGCCACTCGTGCTTGATCTCGTCGCTCATGCGCGCACCTCCGCTGATATGGCGGCGTGCGCCGCAGCTGCTGGGTTGGCGGCGTGTGCCGCGGCTGCTGGGTTGGCGGCGTGCGCCGCGGCTGCTGGGTTGGCGGCGTGCGCCGCGGCTGCTCGTTTGGCGGCGTGCGCCGCGGCTGCCTCGCGCACCCAGGCGCCCTCCTCGTCGGCGCGCCGCCGGTGGGCGATGCGCTGTTCGTTCATCGGGCCGCCGCCGGAGATGACCCGCTTGAACTCGACCCAGTCGATCGCGCCGAAGTCGTAGTGCTCGCGCTCGGCGTTCCACCGCAGCGCCGGGTCGGGCAGGGTGACGCCGAGCGCCTCGGCCTGCGGGACCGACATGTCGACGAATCGCTGCCGTAGCTCGTCGTTGCTGTGCCGCTTGATCTTCCAGGCCATCGACTGCGCGCTGTTGGGCGAGTCGGCGTCGGGCGGGCCGAACATCATCAGCGACGGCCACCACCAGCGGTTCGTCGCGTCCTGCACCATCTCGCGCTGCTCGGGCGTGCCACCCATCATGGTCATCAGCAGCTCGTAGCCCTGCCGCTGGTGGAAGGACTCCTCCTTGCAGATGCGGATCATCGCTCGCGCGTAGGGCCCGAAGGAGCTGCGGCACAACGGCACCTGGTTGCAGATCGCCGCGCCGTCGACCAGCCAGCCGATCACCCCGACGTCGGCGAACGTCAGCGTCGGATAGTTGAAGATCGACGAGTACTTCTGCCGGCCCTCGATCAGCCGCCGGGTGAGATCGCCCCGGTCGGCGCCGAGCGTCTCGGCCGCCGAGTAGAGGTAGAGCCCATGCCCGGCCTCGTCCTGCACCTTGGCGAGCAGGATCGCCTTGCGGCGCAACGACGGCGCCCGGGTGATCCACGCGCCTTCCGGCTGCATCCCGATGATCTCGGAATGCGCGTGCTGGGCGATCTGCCGGATCATCGTCTTGCGGTAGCCGTCGGGCATCCAGTCCCGCGGCTCGACCCGCTGGTCTTTCTCTATGGTCTCGGCGAAGACCCGCTCGCTCATGATGCCTCCCAGGTGAAGAAGCCCTGCCCGGTCTTGCGGCCCAGCTCGCCCCGGGCCACCTTGTCGCGCAGCAGAGCGGGCGGCGTGAACCGCTCCCCCAGCTCGCGATGCAGATGCTCGGCGATGGCGAGGCGCACGTCGAGGCCGACCAGGTCGGTGGAGCGCAGCGGGCCCATCGGGTGGCGATAGCCCAGCTCCATGGCCCGGTCGATCGACGCCGCGTCGGCCACGCCTTCCTCGAGCATGCGGATCGCCTCGAGGCCGAGCAGCACGCCGAGCCGGCTGGTGGCGAACCCGGGCGAGTCGCGCACCACCACCTCGGTCTTACCCAGCCCGGCGATCCAGGAACGCGCCGCGCCGGCGGTGTCGTCGCCGGTGGCCGGCCCGATCACGACCTCGACGAGGCTGCTGGCCGGCACCGGGTTGAAGAAGTGCAGGCCGAGGAACCGCTCGGGCCGCTGCAGCCCGCCGGCGATGCCGGCGATCGAGAGCGAGCTGGTGTTGCTGGCGAGCACCGCCTGCTCGGCGACCGCTTCTTCCGCCGCCGCCAGCACCCGCACCTTGAGCGCGGCGTCCTCGGGCACGGCCTCGACGACGAGGTCGACGTCGGCCGGCAGCGCGGACACGGCGTCGACCAGGACCAGCCGCTCGAGCACGGCGTCGGCCGACTCGGCGAGCTTCCCCTTCTCGGCAGCGCGCAGCAGGCCCATGGCGACCCGGTCACGGGAGGCGACCGCGGCGGCCGGGTCACGCTCGGCGAGGCACACCACCGAGCCCGCCACCGCGAAGACCTGCGCGATGCCGGCGCCCATCCGCCCACCGCCGATCACGCCGACCAGCTTGGGCACCGCGGGCGAGATGGTGTCGGTCATGGGCGGCCTCCGGCGAGGAAGGCGTCCATCCGGTCGCGCTTGTCGGACGACTCGAAGAGGATCGCCTGGGCGAGGTCGTCGGCGATCGGATGGCCGCCGGGCGCGTCGGCGACCAGCTTGGTCAGCCGCAGCGCCAGCGGGCCCGACCGCGTCATCCGGTCGAGCAGGGCGTGCGCCCGCTTGAGCAGCTCGCCGGCCGGGACGATCTCGGTGACCAGGCCGAACCGGAGGGCGTCGTCGGCGTCGAGCCGCTTGCCGGCCAGCAGCACCTGCTTGGCGACCGACGCGCCGACCAGCTCGCGCAGCCGCCAGCAGGCGCCGGCCGCCGCCAGGATGCCGAGGCCGGGTTCCGGGTTGCCGAAGACGGCGGCCGGGGAGGCGAGGCGCACGTCGCACGCGTACGCCAACTCGGCTCCACCGCCCAGCGCATACCCGTCGACCGCGGCGACGGTCGGCATCGGCAGCCGGGCCATGCGGTCGAACAACCGGCTGTTGATGCCCTGGAGCGCCTGGTCGCGCCCGCGTTCACGCAGCTCGCCGATGTCGGCCCCGGCCGCGAACGTGCCCCCGTCGCCGGTGAGCAGCAGCAGCCGTGGCCGTTCCTCGAGCCCGGCACACACGTCGTGCAGCTCGCGCACCATCGCCGCGTTGATCGCGTTGCGCGCCGCGGGCCGTGACAGGGTCACCACGACCCGGTCGTCGAGCTCCTCGATGCGCAGCGTCGCCGTGCTCACGGCCGCTCCAGGACCATGGCCACGACCCGGTGGACCTCAGACATCCGCCGACTCCGGAGCCGGGACGTGATGGCGGGACTGGAGGGCGAAGAACCGGCCGGTGACGTAGTGGTCGTCGGTCAGCGAGGCGGTGGCGGCCGGGTTGGCGCCGGTGCCGTGCAGGTCGCTGAAGGCCGCAGTCTGGTTGACGAAGACGCCGCCGGTCAGGTTTTCCGACAGGTGGACGCCTGCGTCGAGCGCCGCCTCGCGGGCCGCGGCCAGCACGTCGGGCGAGGCCGAGTACACCGCGGCCGTCAGCGCGCCGTGCGCCCGGACCGTCTCGACGAACAGAGCCAGGCTCGCCGGGGTGGACTCGGTGGCGATGAGGAACGACACCGGGCCGAACCACTCGCGGGTGTAGACCTTGTCGTCGGCCGCGTCGAGCCGGACCACCACCGGCGTGCGGATCGTCGCGTTGGGGAACTGCTCGTCGGCGACCTCGGCCGACGGGTGCACGACCGACGGCGAGGCGCCCGCCTCGGTGAGCCGGCCCAGCACGCCGTCGTTGACGATCGCGCCGAGCGTGCCGGCCGCGCGTTTCGGGTCGCCCAGCAGCTTGCCGAGCGCGCCGGCGAGGTCGGCGCCGAACTCGTCGAAGCTCTTGTGGCCGGCGTCGGTCTCGATGCCGTCGCGGGGAACCAGGATGTTCTGCGGCGTCGTGCACATCTGCCCGCTGTAGAGCGACAGCGAGAAGGACAGGTTGCGCAGCACGCCCTTGTAGTCGTCGGTCGAGTCGACGATCACCGTGTTGAGCCCGGACTTCTCGGTGTAGACGACGGCCTGGCGCGCGTTGGCCTCGAGCCAGTTGCCGAAGTCGCTGGAGCCGGTGAAGTCGACGATGCGCACGTCGGGGTGGGTGGCGAGGGTGGCCGCGATGCCGTCGCCGGGCTCCTCGGCGGCGAGCGTGACCAGGTCGGGGTTCTGCCCGGCCTCGGCGAGCACCTCGCGGCAGACCTGCACGGTGATGGCGAGCGGGAGGACCGCCCCCGGATGCGGCTTGACGATCACCGGATTGCCGGTGACCAGGCTCGCGAACAGTCCCGGATAACTGTTCCAGGTGGGGAACGTGTTGCAGCCGATCACCAGGGCGACGCCGCGGCCCACCACGGTCGTGGTCTTTTCGAGGCGCAGCGGGTCGGCGCCGCGCTGCGGCTTGGCCCAGCCGGCGTCGGCCGGCATGCGGGTGGAGGCGGCCAGCGCGTACGCCACGGCCTCGAGCGCCCGGTCTTGCGCGTGCGGGCCGCCGGCCTGGAACGCCATCACGAACGCCTGGCCGGTGGTGTGCTGGACGGCGTGGGCGAGCTCGAAGCTGCGCGCGTTGATGCGTTTGATGATCTCGGCGGCGACCCCGGCGCGGCCGTACGGCCCGGCGGCGCGCCACGCGGGGGTGGCGGCGCGGGCGGCGGCGACCAACGCGAGCGGGTCGGCCTTGGGGTAGCTCACGCCGAGCTCGATGCCGTACGGCGAGCGCTCGGTGGCGACCGTGCCCACCGCGCCGGGCACGTCGATCGGGAACGTGTTGCCGAGCAGCGAGGTGAACGCGCGCTCGCCCGAGGGCGCGGCGTCCTCACCGTAGACGGACTTGCTCGGCGACTCGTTGAAGGCGGACCAGTAGTCGCGCTCGCGCGCGGCCTTGATGGCCCGGTCGAGCAGCTCGCGATGCGTCTCGTACAACTCGGTGGGGGTTGTCATCTGCGCTCCATTGCGGTTGGCTGTTCCTCATTATCTACCGTCCGTTCGGTCGGTAATCAACCCTCGGGAGTCAGGGTGGCACACACCAGTTCCGGGAAGCCGGCGGCGTCCGGGAAGACGGCGGCGCACGACATGTTCGGCCGCGACACCGCGTCCAAATCCCTGGGCATCGAGCTGCTCGACGCCGGGAACGGGCAGGCCACGGTGCAGATGACGGTCACCGGCGACATGGTCAACGGGCACGCCATGACCCACGGCGGGTACGTCTTCATCCTCGCCGACACGGCCTTCGCGTGTGCCTGCAACAGCCATGGCCCGGTCACCGTGGCCGCCGGCGCCGACATCTCGTTCCTGCGCGCCACGAGGGCGGGCGACGTGCTCATCGCGTACGCGAAAGAAAGAGCGACCTCGGGACGCAGCGGAATCTACGACGTGACCGTGACCTGCGACGGCGACATCGTCGCCGAGTTCCGCGGGCGCAGCCGCACCGTCGGCGCGGAGGGCGCCTCATGACCGCGCCCCGACGCCGCGGGCGCCCCGGCCATGATCAAGACGCGGTGCTGACCGCCGCCGTGCGCCTGTTCAACGAGCGCGGGTACGACGCCACCAGCATGTTCGATATCGCCGAGTCGCTCGGCATCACGAAATCGAGCGTCTACCACCACATCAGCGGCAAGGAGCAGTTGCTGCAGATGGCGATGGACCGGGCGCTCGACGGACTCTTCGAAGCGGCCGAGGAGGTGCGCGATCTCGACGTGCCCGCGCTCGACCGCCTCGAGCGGCTGATCCGGCGCAGCGTGATCGTGCTGGCCGAGCGCTTCGAGTTCGTGACGGTTCTGCTGAGAGTGCGTGGCAACACCGAGGCCGAGCAGCATGCCCTCGCCCGCCGGCGCGAGTTCGATGCCGTTGTCACCGAGCTCGTGAAACAGGCACAGGCCGAGGGTGGCGTTCGCCCCGATGTCGAACCGGCGACCGCGGCCCGCCTGCTCCTCGGCATGGTCAACTCGCTGACCGAGTGGTACAAACCCCGCCCCGGCGGCGCCGGCTCCATCGCCGACGCCGTCACCGCCATCGCCTTCGACGGACTGCGCCTCTAGGAGGTCACCCGTGCAGGACCGCTCCCCCCGCCCCGAAGATCTGGACCCGATCGAGCGCGCCTCCGTCGACGAGCTGCGCGAGCTGCAGCTCGGCCGCCTGCGATGGTCGCTCCAGCACGCGTACGAGAATGTGCCGCAGTACCGCAAGATGTTCGACGAGCATCAGGTGCACCCCGGCGACCTGCGCGATCTCGCCGATCTGGCGAAGTTCCCGTTCACCGGCAAGGCGACGCTGCGCGACAACTATCCGTTCGGCATGTTCGCCGTGCCGCGCGAGCAGATCGCCCGGGTGCACGCCTCCTCGGGCACCACCGGGAAGCCCACCGTCGTCGGCTACACCCGCGACGACCTGCGAACATGGGCAAAACTGATGGCGCGCTCGATCCGTGCGTCCGGTGGCCGGCCCGGCGATCGGGTGCACATCGCGTACGGATATGGCCTTTTCACCGGAGGTCTGGGCGCACACTACGGCGCCGAAGAGCTGGGCTGCACGGTCATCCCGGTCTCCGGCGGCATGACCGAGCGCCAGGTCCGCCTGATCCAAGATTTCGAACCCGAGATCATCATGGTCACGCCCAGCTACATGCTGGCGATCGTCGACGAGATGGAGCGGCAGGGCGTCGATCCGCGCGGCACGTCGCTGCGGGTCGGCATCTTCGGCGCCGAGCCCTGGACCCAAGATCTGCGCCGCGAGATCGAGGAGCGGCTCGACATGCACGCGCTCGACATCTACGGCCTTTCCGAGGTGATGGGCCCCGGCGTCGCCAACGAGTGCATCGAGACCAAGGACGGCCCGCACATCTGGGAGGACCACTTCTATCCCGAGATCATCGATCCGCTGACCGGCGAGGTCCTGCCCGACGGCGAGGCCGGCGAGCTGGTCTTCACGTCGCTGACCAAGCAGGCCATGCCGGTGATCCGCTACCGCACGCGCGATCTCACCCGGCTGCTCCCCGGCACCGCGCGCCCGATGCGCCGCATGGAGAAGATCACCGGCCGCACCGACGACATGATCATCCTCCGCGGCGTCAACCTCTTCCCCACCCAGATCGAGGAGCTCATCCTCCGTACGCCCGCGCTCGCGCCGCATTTCCAGTGCGTGCTCACCCGCGACGGCCGTCTCGACGCGCTCACGGTCAAGGTGGAGCGGCGCGCCGAGGCCAATCCCGCGGTGGCCACGCAAGCGGGCCACGATCTGGTCACCGCGATCAAGAACAACATCGGCGTTTCCGTACGGGTGGAAGTGATCGAACCCGATGGGGTGGAACGTTCGATGGGCAAGATGCGGCGCATCGTCGACCTTCGCGGGGGTGCGTCGACGGGCTAGCGTTGCCTGCGATGCGCACCCGTGTGATCGCCTGCAGTGCCGTGCTCGCTCTGGCCGCGTGCAGCACCTCGCCGCCGCCCGAGCCTGAGTCCGCGCCGTCCACCGTGCCCACCTCGGCCGCGCTGCCGTCACCTTCCGCATCGCCCACACCCTCGCCGGCGCCGTCGCCCGCGCCGAGCGCCGACTGCGTCACGCGCACGCTCCACGGGCTCACGCTCGCCCAGCGGGCCGGCCAGGTGCTGATGGTCGGCACCTCGGTCGACGCGCCGAGCGGTCTCGGCGACACCGTGCGCCGGTACCAGCTGGGCGGCGTCTTCCTGCACGGGCGCAGCACGCGCAGCGCGGCGTCGCTGCGCGGCGGCATCGCGGGACTGCAGAAGCGGGCCGGGCTGCCGCTGCTGATCTCGCTCGACCAGGAAGGCGGCAACGTGCAGACCCTCAAGGGCGCCGACTTCCCGCTCCTGCCGTCGGCGGAAAAGCTGGGCGCGGGCTCACCGTCGGCGCTGCGCGACACGACCCGCGACAGCGCGCGCCGCCTCGCCGGGATCGGGGTGAACATCAACCTCGCGCCGGTGGCCGACACCGTGCCCGCGTCGCTGGGCGAGGGAAACCCGCCCATCGGCTACTGGCACCGGCAGTTCGGCTCCGACCCGGCGCGGGTCGCCGCCGACATCCGCACCGTGGTGCCCGCCAGCCAGGACGTGGGCGTGTTCACCGTGCTCAAGCACTTCCCCGGGCTCGGACGGGTGCGAGCAAACACCGACACGTCGACCAGGGCCGTCGACACCACGGCGACCGTAAATGATCCGTACCTCGCGCCGTTCAAGGCCGGCCTCCAGGCGGGGTCGGCCGCGGTGATGATGTCGTCGGCGAAGTATCCGCGGCTCGACCCCTCGGCGATCGCCGCGTTCTCCGGGCCGATCGTCACGGGGCTGCTGCGGGAGCGGCTCGGGTTCCGCGGGCTGATCATGTCGGACGACCTCGGCGCCGCCGGCGCGGTGAGCGCGGTGCCGGTGGGGCAGCGGGCGGTGCGGTTCGTCGCCGCCGGCGGAGACGTGGTGCTGACGATCAGGCCGTCGGACGCGGCGCCGATGGCGGGGGCCCTGATCGACCGGGCCGAACACGACGCCGCATTCCGGGCGCGGGTCGGCGACGCGGCCCGGCACGTGCTCGAGGCCAAGAAGAGGGCGGGGCTGCTCCGCTGCTAGGCGCCACCTGGCCCGTACTCGGGTCTGGGCGGGGCGGTGCTGCCGCGGACGACCAGATGCGGCACCAGGACCGTCTCCATGCGACGAGTGCGGCCGTCGTCGAGGCGGGAGACGGCGGCCTCGACGGCGTGGCGGGCCTGGGCGGGCGCGTCCTGGTTGACCGAGGTCATGTCGATGTGGGCGAGGCGGGCCAGGGTGCTGTCGTCGTACCCGATCACCGAGACCTGACCCGGAACGTCCACGCCCGCCCGGACGAACGCGTCCATCACGCCCACCGCGAGCCGGTCGTTGGAGGTCACCACGGCCGTGGGCAGCACATGCTCGGCGACGATACGGCGCCCCGCCCGTACGCCGCCTTCTTCGGTGTGATCGCCCGGCAGTACCTCGGCGACCAGCCCGGCCCGCCGCATCGCCCGCCGATAGCCGCGGCGCCTCGCCGCCGCGACGGCGCCGCGGCCACCATCCACGAAGGTGATGCGGCTGTGTCCGAGAGCGATCAGATGATGGAGCGCCGCGTCGACCCCGACGTCCTCGGCCGGGCGCACCACGTCGACGTCGGCGTCGCCGACCGGACGGCCCACCACCACGCACGGAACCTGGGCCGCCAGCGTGCCGAGCGTGGCATCGGAGGCGTCGGGGCCCAGCAGGATCAGCGCCTCGCAACGGAAGTCGAGAAGGGTTTCGATCGCGCGGGCTTCGTCGCGGTCGCGGGTCAGCGTGGAGAGCACCACCTCGTAGCCCGCCTTGTCGGCCTCGGCGTGCAACTCTTCCACCAGCTCGGCGTGGAACGGGTTACGCACGTCGAGCAACACGCCGAGCAGGTGACGGCGGCGGCGGGCGAGCAGGCTGGCCGTGCGGTCGGCGCGATAGGCCAGGTCGGCGGCGGCGGCCAGCACCCGCTCGCGGGTCTCGGCGCTCGGGCCCGGCGCGCCGCGGAGAACGAGGGACACCGATGCCGTCGACACGCCGGCGCGGGCGGCGACGTCGGCCAGGCGCGGTCGCTGATCCACTGAATCACTCCCCGTGAGGCACTTGACACACATCGAGATCGACAAAGATAGTACAGGGAACTTAAAGCGCTTTAAAAGATCCCCTCACCCGGAGGTCCCCTCATGACCCAGCCGTCCATCGGTGTGGCGGTGATCGGGGCCGGCATGGTCGGCCGCGCCCACGCCAGCGCCTATCGCAACGCCGCCACCGTCTTCGGCCTCGATCTCCCCGCGCCGCGCCTGGTCGCGGTCGCCGACCTGCACGAGCCGTTCGCCGCCGACGCGGCCGCCCGCTACGGCTTCGCCCGCGCCGAGACCGACTGGCGCGCCGTCGTCGAGTCCCCCGACATCGACGCGGTCAGCGTCGCCGTCGCCAACGGCCTGCACCGCGAGATCACCGAGGCCGCTCTCGCCGCCGGCAAGCACGTGCTCTGCGAGAAACCGCTCGCGCCCTCCGTCGCCGACGCCCAGGCCATGGTCGAGGCGGCGGCTGCCGCCCCCAGCCAGGTCAACGCGGTCGGTTTCACCTTCCGCCGCTCCCCCGCGATCAATGCGATCAAACAGCAGGTCGAGGGCGTCCTCGGCCCGGTCCGGCACTTCGTCGGCAACTACTGGTGCGACTACGGCTACGATCCCCAGCGGCCGATGAGCTGGCGTTATCTGGGCGGCCCCGGCAGCGGCGTGCTGGCCGACATCGGCAGCCACATGGCCGACCTCGCCGAGTTCTTCTGCGGCGAGACCGTCGCCGTCCAGGGCACCACCATGGCCACGCTGGTGAAAGACCGGCCCCGGCCGCTGGGTGTGGCCGTCGGGCACGCCGGCGGCGTCCAGGTGAGCGACGAGCGAGTCCCGGTCGAGAACGAAGACGTCTGCACCTTCACCGCCTCCTATTCGTCGGGCGCGGTCGGCACGTTCTCGCTGTCCCGGGTCGCCTTCGGCCACGCGAACACGCTGCGCATCGACCTGTTCTGCGAGAACGGCACGGCCTCGTTCGACCTGACCCGCCCGGCCGAGTTCACGATCGCCGACGCCACGCCCGAGCCCTCGGTCAACGGCGTGCGCACGGTCTTCATCGGCCCCTGGCATCCCTACATCGCGCAGGGCCTGCCGATGGACTTCCCCACCGTCGGCCACGGGCAGAACGACTTCTTCGTCTACCAGGCCCGCGCGTTCCTCGACCAGATCGCCGGCGCGGTCACCCTGCCGCCCTGCCCCGACATGGCTCATGGCCTGCACAACCTGCGCGTCCTCGACGCGGTCGTGTCCGCCACCGACAAGCCCTCCCAGCTCTGAGGAGATCCCCGTGAAACTCGGCGCGTACACCGCCTGCCTGCACGACCGTTCCCTCGACGAGACCCTGAAGATCCTCGGTGAGCTGGGCCTGACCAGCGCCGAGATCAACACCGGCGGCTTCATCGGGGCGCCGCACATCCCGATCGACGATCTGCTGGCCAGCCGCGCCGCCCGGGAAGACTATCTGGGCCGCTTCGCCCAGGCCGGCATCACGCTGACCGGGCTCAACGTCAACGGCAACCCGCTCAACCCCAACCCGCTGGTGGGCCCGCGCCACGCAGCCGACCTCCGCCGCACGATCGATCTCGCTGCGCTGCTCGGCGTCAAGCGCGTGGTCACCATGTCCGGCCTGCCCGGCGGCCACCCCGGCTCCACCGCGGCCAACTGGGTCGTCAATCCGTGGGACAGCCAGTGGCTCGACGTCCTCGACCACCAGTGGAACGACGTCGCCATCCCGTTCTGGGCCGACATCCAGGCCCGCGCCGCCGACGCCGACGTCAAGGTGTGCATCGAGATGCACCCGCACAACCTGGTCTTCAACCCGCCCACGCTCGAGCGGCTGGTCGAGAAGACCCACGCCACCCACATCGGCGCCGAGATGGACCCAAGTCACCTGTTCTGGCAGGGCATCGACCCGGTCGCCGCCGTCGAGCACCTGGGCGACCTGGTCTTCCACGCCGCCGCCAAGGACACCCGGATCAACGCGGAGAACGTCCGCCTCTTCGGCGTCCTCGACGACCGTTTCACCCGCACGCCGGCCGACCGCAACCCGCTCAACCTCGGCGGCCGCAACACCCTCAACCAGTGGCCGTCGAGTCCGTCGTGGCAGTTCGTGGCGGTGGGCCGCGGCCACGGCACCGACGAGTTCTGGGCCCCGTTCCTGCGCGCGCTGCACGCGATCGACCCCGACATGGCCGTGAACATCGAGCACGAAGACACCGAGCTCGACCAGGTCGAGGGCCTGCGCCAGGCCGCCGAAAACCTGCTCGCAGCCGCCCGCACGGCCGGCGTCAGCTGACATTTCGTCAGCGGGGCCGCCGCCGCTGTCCCGCGAACGCCACGGCGCGGCCGCCGCCGTCCCGCGAACGCCACGGCCCGGCCGCCGCCGTCCCGCGAACGCCACGGCCCGGCCGCCGCCGTCCCGCGAACGCCACGGTGCGGCCGCCGCGGCCTGGCGGTTGCCCGGTCGCGGTGTGGCAATGGCCGGGCCGTGTTGCCATGGCTCGGCGCCTGCCCGCTCGCGGTGAGTGCCTCCCGTCGCCCTTGATCGATGCCATCGCCGCCATTTCGGGAAGGCCGCAGAAGGTCCCTGATATTAATTGCTCGAGCCGAGCGAAGTTGGCACGATCCACTGCGATTTTCAGCTTACCGCCGGATTCTTGAAGTGGGACAATCTAGAGGTGCGGCAGCTAGAGTTCTTCACCAGGTCCCAAGTGGCGGAAATGCGCGACCGAACTCGGTCGCGCCGTTATTCTCCGACGGCGGAAGAGTTCCGCCGGGAGCATGCCCGGCATCGCGAGTGGGGCCTTGCTCAACGGCACACCCAGAAGCTACGCCGCCTGCACGGCGGCGACGCGCATCCGACGCCCGGGCCCAGCCGAGCAGGTCGTCCGCCGTCGCCCGCGGCACAGCTTTCCCCAGCCGGCCACGGCCACGGCTCAGCGAAGGAGCAGGTGGCGCGCCCGGCCGGCAAGCAGCTTGGCCAGGCGAACGAGCAAGTGGCACGCCCGGCGGGCGAGCAGGTTGGCGAGGCGAAGGAGCGGGTAGCACGCCCGGTGGGCGAGCAGCTTGGGCAGGCGAACGAGCAGGTGGCACGCCCGGCGGGCGAGCAGGTTGGCGAGGCGAAGGAGCGGGTAGCACGCCCGGTGGGCGAGCAGCTTGGGCAGGCGAACGAGCAGGTGGCACGCCCTGCTGGCGAGCGGGTTGGGAAGGCGAACGAGCAGGCGGAGCACCCGGCCGGTGAGCAGGTCGAGCGCCGATCGGAGCGGGACCGCGCGCCGGCGGCGGCCTCTGCCCAGCGCCACCCACGCGCGGTACAACCGACAACTCAGCCCAACGCCGAGCACACACCAGACTGCACGTCAACACCACGACCGCCTACCGCGCAGCAAGCGACACGTGCTGCATTCAACCACCGGAAGCGCCATTCAGCAGGCGGTGTTTTCGTAACGACATCCCGCAGATCTGAACACCATTCCGAGACATTTCTGCCAATGGGCACGGCCGACCGGATCGGCACATTCCGGCCGAGCGTTATCGGGGTCGGCCGGCACCATTCGCGTCGCGGTCGGCAGTCACAGGAATGGAATCACGAAGGTCGCGGGCCACCCCTCGAACCTCCCGACCGTCGCGGTCGGGGCCATTCGAGCAGCCCGGCGCGGGTCAACCCGCTGCTCGCCGAGCTCTGGTCCGCCGCGCCGCCGGGGTGACCCGCCGGCCGGCCACCCTTGCGCCGTCGGGGCCAGGCGCCGGCCCGCCACACCTACGCGATCGAAGTCGGCGGCCGCCCGCCACCTACGCCGTCGGGGTCAGGCGGCCGCCCGCCACCTACGCCGTCGGGGTCAGGCGGCCGCCCGCCACCTACGCCGTCGGGGTCAGGCGGTGGCCCGCTACCTTCGGCGTCACCACGTGCAGGGCGAAGAGCACGTAACCCGCCAGCACCGGCACGAGCGCCGGGTGCACCAGGGCGGCGAGCACGGCCGCCACCGCCAGCACCGCCGCGGCGGCGATCGCGGTCAGCGGGCGGTTCAGGGCCAGGGCGAGCGCCGCGCGGGCGGCGCCACGGCTGGTTGTCCCGGCCTTGACCGCTACCAGCGCTACGTATCCCGCGACGAGCGCCGCCGCGGTCAATACCACCACCAGCGCCGGGCCGCCGCCGGGGACGGCGCCGCGGCGGAGGCCGGAGATGTCCAGCAGGACCAGGACCGTGCCGGCTGCCACCGCCGGGCCGGCTACCAGGCCGGGGACCAGGCGGGCGCGGAAGACCGCCCAGCAGTCGATGAACGAAGGCCACCGGCCGTTGGTGATCAGGTGGCGGATGGCGTGGCTGCCCGTGGCCACCGCCGCTCCCGCGGTGAACAGCGGGAGCGACAGCAATGTCACCACGATGCCGAGCAGGGCGAGGTCGGCGGCCAGGCGCAGGGAGTCGCGCCAATCGTGTGGCATCGGCTTACCCCTTCAGGCCGCTGGTGTTGATGCCCTCGACCAGCAGCCTCTGGAAGGCCACGAAGAAGAGGAAGACCGGCACCAGCGAGAGCAGGGACATGGCGAACATCGGGCCGACCGAGCTCTCGCTGGTCGAGTCGATGAACAGGGTCAGCGCGACCGGCGCGGTGTAGTCCTTGAGGTCGGACAGGTACACCAGTTGCCGGAAGAAGTCGTTCCACGTCCAGATGAACGAGAAGATCGCCGTGGTGACCAGGGCCGGGCGGCTCAGCGGCAGCACCACGTGCCGGAAGACGCTGTACGACGAGGCGCCGTCGATGACCGCGGCCTCGTCCAGCTCGCGTGGGATGCCGCGCATGAACTGGACCATGAGGAACACGAAGAACGCCTCGGTCGCCAGGAAGTGCGGCACGAGCAGCGGCAGGTAGGGGAAGTCGCCGCCGACCCAGCCCAGCGTCCGGAACAGGATGTACTGCGGGATGATCAGCACGTGGCCGGGCAGCAGCAGGGTGCCGATCATGATGGCGAACCAGAATCCCCTCAGCCGGAATCGCAGCCGGCCCAGGGCGTAGGCGGCCAGCAGGCAGGAGACCGTGTTGCCGACCACGGTCAGCGAGGCCACCAGCGCGCTGTTGAGGAAGAACCGGCCGAACGGCTCGTCGAACTTGTTCCAGCCCTCGACGAAGTTCGACGGCGTGAACTGCTGCGGGAACAGGCCGATGTTGCTGGCGATCTCCTCCTGCGACTTGAACGACGTGCCGATCATCCAGAACAGCGGGTACAGCACGGCCGCCAGAATGAGGATCAGCACGACCAAACGCACGACAGGCAAAGAAGGGCGCATCACTTCTCCTCGGAGTCGGAGTAGTGCACCCAGAACCGGCCGGTGTTGAACAGCACGACGGTGATCGCGCCGACCACCAGCAGGAAGACCCATGCCATCGCGGAGGCGTATCCCATGTTCAGCTCGACGAAGCCCGCGTTGTAGAGGTGCAGCGTGTACATGAGCGTGGAGTCGACCGGACCGCCGGTGCCGTTGCTGAGCACGAACGCCGACGTGAAGCCCTGGAAGCCGTGGATCGTCTCCAGCACCAGGTTGAAGAAGATGACCGGGGACAGCATCGGCAGCGTGATGTGCGCGAAGCGCCGCCACGCGTTGGCGCCGTCGACCGAGGCCGCCTCGTACAGTTCGGACGGCACCTGCTTGAGGCCGGCCAGGAAGATTACCATCGGGGCGCCGAACTGCCAGATCGCCAGCAGCATCAGGGTGGGCAGCGCCCAGGTCGGGTCGTTCACCCAGGCCTTGCCCTGGATGCCGAAGAACGACAAGAACTCGTTGAAGGCGCCGTCCGCGTTGAACATGCTGCGCCACACGATGGCCAGCGCCACGCTGCCGCCGAGCAGCGACGGCAGATAGAACAGGCCGCGGAACAGCGCGATGCCGCGCATGGCCTTGTTGAGCAGCATCGCCACGCCGAGAGCGGCGGCGAGCTTGAGCGGCACGGCGACCACGGCGAAAGTGACCGTGACGCGTACGGCGTGCCAGTAGGAGGGGTCGGCGGTGAACATCCGCCGGTAGTTGTCGAGGCCGACCCACTGCGCCTCGGTCACCGAGATCAGCGGGCTGTAGTCGGTGAAGCTGAGGTACAGCGAGATCAGCATCGGGATCGCGGTGATCCCCAGCAGCCCGAGCAGCCATGGGGAGAGAAAAACGTAACCGGCCAGGTCCTCCCGGCGGCGCCGGCGGGCCGCCCGGCCCCGCCGCGGAGCGGCGGGAACCGGGGGCACGGGCTCGGTCGGACGGACCGGCATCTGAGCCATCGTCACGGAAAGGGTTCCTCTAACTCTGCCCGATGGCCGCCTTGGCGGCGGTGACGAACGCGGTGGCGCCCGCCTCGGGGGTCTGGCGTCCGTAGGTCACTTCCTCGGCGATCCTGATCAGCTCGGTCTTGACCTTGCTGTGTCCCTTCGGCGGGACGCTCGGCGTGGTCGGGCCGAACTTGGTGCCGAGCTCGTTCTGGACCTCGATGGTCTGCTTCATGTTCGGGTCGGTCACCGTCGCCTCGACCTGCTTGCGGACGTCGAGGTTCGGCGGCAGGCCACGGTCGGTGCCGAGGATCTTGCCGGCGTCGGGGTCGTTGGCCAGGAAGTTGACCACGTCGACCGCGGCGTCCTTGTGCGGGCTGCCGCGGAACACCGAGAAGTAGAGCGAGGCGCGGGCCCACTGGGCGCTGGTGTCACCGGGGTACGCGATGAGGCCGAGCTCGCTCTTGGTGTTCTTCTTCAGCTCGGGCATCTGGTTGGTCCAGACCCAGGAGGTGCCCGCCTTGCCGGTCACCACCAGCTGCTTGCTGACGCTGGAGTCGTTGCCCTCGTGGACGACGTCGGGCGTCGGGGTGGCCCCGGTCGTGCGAGCGTCCTTCCACATCTGGAACCACTTGGCGATGTCGGCCTCGTCGAAGGCGATCTGGTTGTCCTTGTAGAGGTCCTTGCCGTTCTGCCGCAGGTAGACCCAGAGGGCCTGGTAGATGGCGCTGGGGTCCTGCGTACCCGGAATCTTGGACGCCTTGGAGACCGCGGCCGCCCATTTGATGAAGTCTTCCCAGCTCATGCCGGTGGTCGGCGCCGGCAGCTTGTACTTGTCGATCAGGGTCTTGTCGTACACCAGGCCCTGCGTGTTCTCGCCCATGGCGACGCCGGACAGCTTGCCGTCGACCTCGCCGTACTCCTTGAGGCTCTTCGGGAACTTGCTGACGTCGAGCTTGCCGTTCGAGGTGTACGGGGTGAGGTCGAGCGTGACGCCGCGGCTCGCGTACTCCGAGATGGCGTTGTCGTCGATCTGGAAGATGTCGGGCGCGTTGCCACCGGCCGTGAGCGTGGCGAGTTTGTCGTAGTAGCCCTGGTTGGCCTGCCAGGTCTTCTTGAACGTCACGTTCGGGTGCTTCTGGGTGTAGAGGTCCAGCGCCTTCTCGGTGAGCTCGGCGCGGGCATCGGCGCCCCACCAGAAGATGGAGAGCTCGACCTTGTCGTTCGACCCGCTGCCGCCGGAGTCGCCGTCTCCGCCGCAGGCCGCGACCGCGAGGGCCAGGGGCAGGACGAGTACGGCCGCGAGCAGGCGGCGGCGGGAGCGACGGAACGCCGGGGTAGGTTGATCGGGCGTGGCGCTCCTCGTGAAGGGATCCATGACGGTTGGCTCCTTTTTAGGAGGCGACACCTTCGGGGAGGTTCACGTCGCCCGGGTCCGCAGGGCTGTGCGGACCCGGGCCCTTCCCCGTCGAGTCGCGAATGACCAATTCGGTCTGCAGGTGTAGGTGTGCGGTGGAACGACGGTCGTCGCCATGCGCGAGCAGCATGTCGACGGCCGCCCGACCCGCGGCGGCGGTGGGTGTCGCCACCGTGGTCAGCTTCGGTCGGGTGAGCCGGCTGAGCATGATGTCGTCTATTCCGACGACGCTGACGTCCTCGGGCACCCGCGCCCCGGCGGAGAACAGCCCCTCGATGAGGCCGATCGCCATCAGGTCGTTGTAGGCGAGCACGGCGGTGGCGCCGGCGCGCAGCACGTCCTCGGCGACGGTGAGACCGCCGACCTCGGTGGGCGGGTTGGGCCCGATGACGGTGAGCTCGGCGCGGCCGGCCCGGGCCGTGGCGGTCGCGGAGCGCCGGATCTCCCGGCTGGTCCACGAGCCGCGCGGGCCGCTGAGCAGCGCGATGTTGCGGTGCCCCAGGGACGTGAGGTGCTCGACGGCGAGCCGGGCGCCCTGTGCCACGTCCATCACGACGGCAGGGATGCCGGCGATCTGGCGGTTGACGACGACCAGCGGCACCTCGCGGCTGAGCTGCTCGATCAGCGCGTTGTTCATCCGCGGGCTGCAGATCAGGACGCCGTCGACCTGCTTGGCCAGGGCCTTGACCACCTCTTCCTCGACGGCCGGGTCCTCGTTGGTGTCGGCGACGAAGATGTGGTGGTCGTGCTTGCGGGCCTGACTCTCGGCGGCCTTGATCAGCGGGGGGAAGAACGGGTTGGCGATGTCCGCGACGATCAGGCCGATGTTGTACGTCCGGCCGGTGATCAGGGCGCGGGCCGCCCGGTTGGGCCGGTAGCCCAGCTCCTCGGCGCAGGCCAGCACCCGGCTGCGGGTGTTGGGGTTGACCAGATGCGGCGCCGAGAACGTGCGCGACACCGTGGAGATGTGCACGCCGGACGCGCGGGCGACATCGCGAATGGTGACGGACACGCTCTGACCTCCCGTACCGGCTGTGTGGCGACGGTCACTGACGACCACAATTAATGCAAGCGGTTGCACCGGTGTCAATGTTCTTGTGTTGCATAAAGATTGCAGACGGGCATCAGGAAAGCACTTTCCTCATGACAAAATGGGACAAGAAGGTGCCACCTCATTGACTCGGCCACATCGATCGGCCTAACTTCCCTGCAAACCTTTGTTGCCTTCGGCTGGAGGCCCCCGTGCCACGAGACAACCGCCGCCGCTACGCCCTGATCGGCGCCGGCGCCCGCGCCGAGATGTTCGTCCGCGCGGTCACCGCCGACCACGCCGAGACCGCGGAGCTGGTCGCGCTCGCCGACGTCAACCAGTCCCGGATGGACGCGCACAACCGCTGGCTCAAGGCGGCCGGACACGAGCCAGTGCCGACTTACCGGGCCGGCGACCTGACCGCCATGCTTCAAAAAAACAAAGTCGACGAGCTGATCGTGACCAGCATCGACCGCACCCACGCCGGGCACATCGTCACCGCGCTCGAGGCCGGCTGCGACGTCATCACCGAGAAGCCGATGACGGTCGACGCCGAGAGCGCCGCGCGCATCCTCGACGCGCAGCAGCGCACCGGCCACCGGGTGCAGGTCGCCTTCAACTACCGGTTCAACCCGGTGCACGAGATGGTCCGCACGCTGCTGGCCGGCGGCGAGATCGGCGAGATCGGCTCGGTCCACTTCGAATGGCTGCTCGACGTGCGGCACGGCGCCGACTACTTCCGCCGCTGGCACCGCGACAAGGCCAACTCGGGCGGCCTGCTGGTGCACAAGTCCGGCCACCACTTCGACCTGGTCAACTGGTGGCTCGGCGCGGCGCCCGCCGAGGTGTACGCCTCCGGGCGGCTGTTCTTCTACGGCGAGAACGGCAAGCGGCACGGCTACGCGCGCGACTACGACCGGGTGCACGGCAGCCCCGAGGCGCAGGACGACCCGTTCGCCCTGCATCTGCAGGACAATCCGCGGCTGCGCGAGCTCTACCTCGACGCCGAGGCCGAGGACGGCTACCACCGCGACCAGAACGTGTTCGCGCCCGGGGTGACGATCGAGGACGACCTGGCGGTGCTGGTCCGCTACGACACCGGGGCGACCATGACCTACCACCTCACCGCCTATGCGCCGTGGGAGGGCTACCGGCTCATGGTCAACGGCAGCAAGGGGCGGCTCGAGCTGGAGGTGGTCGAGAGCGACCACGTCAGCCTCGCAGCGGCCGGCGAGCTCAAGGGCGCGGCCGTGCACGGGACGGAGGCCGCCCCGGAGCGCGGCGGGGTCACGCTGACCATCCGGCCGTACTGGGCGCCGCCGTACGCGGTCGAGCTGCAACCGCACAGCCGGGAGGGACACGGCGGCGCCGACCACCGCATGACCGCCGTCCTGCTCGGCGGGCAGACCGACCCGATGCGCCGCACGGCGACCGCCCGTGACGGCGCGCTGGCGCTGCTCACCGGCCTCGCCGCCAACCGTTCCCTGCAATCCGCCGAGCGGGTGCGGGTCTCCGACCTGCTCGACCTCGCCCAAAAAAGCCCGAAGAGGTGACCGTGACAGACCCGACGTTCGCCATCGACCCGCGCCACGCCCAGGTCGCGCGCGAGCTGTACGCCACCGCTCGCGACCTGCCGCTGATCAGCCCGCACGGCCACGTCGACCCGCGCCTGCTGGCCGACGACGAGCCGTTCCCCGATCCGGCGCGGCTGCTGATCGTGCCCGACCACTACGTGACGCGGATGCTGCTGAGCCAGGGCATCCCGCCCGATCGGCTGGGCGTCCCGCGGCGCGACGGCGGTCCGGTCGAGACCGACGGCCGGGTGATCTGGCGGCTGCTCGCCGACAACTGGCACCTGTTCCGCGGCACCCCGTCGCGGCTGTGGCTCGAGCGCACCTTCCAGACCGTCTTCGGCGTCGGGACGCCGCTGCGCCGCGACACCGCCGACGACGTGTACGACGCGATCGCGGCCCGCCTCGCCGAGCCCGGCTTCCGGCCGCGGGCGCTGTTCGAGCGGTTCGGCATCGAGGTCCTGGCCACCACCGAGTCGCCCACCGACGACCTCGCGCAGCACGCCAAGCTCGCCGCCGACGGCTGGGGCGGTCCCGGCGGGCGGGTGATCTCGACGTTCCGGCCGGACAACGTGGTCGACCTCGACCGCGAGGACTGGCTCGACAACATCGGGCTGCTCGGCGACCTGGCCGGGGAGGACACCGCCTCGTACTCCGGCTACATGAACGCACTGCGCAGCCGGCGGGAGGCGTTCATCGCAGCCGGCACCACCTCCTCCGACCACGGGCACCCGACCGCGCGCACCGCGATCCTGGCCCCGGACGAGGCAGCCGCGATCTACGAGCGGGGACTGCGCGGCCAAGCCTCCGCCGCCGACGCCGAGACGTTCCGCGGGCACATGTTGCTCGAGTTCGCCCGGATGTCGATCGACGACGGCCTGGTCATGCAGATCCATCCCGGTGCCGTGCGCGACCACAACGGCAAGCTCTACGCCGCGCACGGCAAGGACGTCGGCGGCGACATCCCGCAGGCGACCGACTATGTGCACGCTTTGAAACCACTGCTTGACACGTACGGGATGGACGCTCGCCTGCGTGTGGTGGTCTACACGCTCGACGAGTACACGTTCAGCCGTGAGCTGGCCCCGCTGGCCGGCGGCTATCCGGCCCTCTACCTGGGCGCACCGTGGTGGTTCCTGGACACGCCCGACGCGATGCGCCGCTTCCGCGAGGCGGTCACCGACGCGGCCGGCTTCTACAACACGGCCGGCTTCGTCGACGACACCCGGGCGTTCTGCTCGATCCCGGTGCGGCACGACATCTCCCGCCGCTCCGACGCCGCGTACCTCGCCTCGCTGGTGGTGCAGGACCGGCTCCCGATGGACGAGGCCGTCGAGACGATGGCCGACCTCTCCTACCACCTGCCGAAGCGCATCTTCCGGCTGGACCAGAACGAGCTGGAGAAGAAGGCAGCATGACGACCATCACCGGACTCACCGTCCACGACGTACGCTTTCCCACCGCGGCCGCCGGCGACGGCTCCGACGCGATCAACCGGGGCGACTACTCCGCGACCTATGTCGAGCTCGCCACCGATGGGCCGACCGGCACGGGATTCACCTTCACCAACGGGCGCGGGAACGAGATCACCTGCGCCGCGGTGGAAGCGCTCGCCCACCACGTCCAGGGGCGCACGCTCGAGGAGTTGACAGCCGAGCCGCTGGCGTTCCTGCGCTCGCTCACCGCCGACGTGCAGCTGCGCTGGCTCGGGCCCGAGAAGGGCGCCCTGCAGATGGCCACCGGCGCGATCGTCAACGCCGTCTGGGACCTGCGGGCCAAGGTCGCCGGCAAGCCGATGTGGCGGCTGCTCGCCGAGATGCCCACCGCCGACCTGGTCGCCTGCGTCGACTTCCGGCACATCGACGACGCGCTGACCCCCGAGGACGCGGCCGCCATCCTCGACAAGGGCCGGGTCGGGCTCGAGGACCGGCTCGCCCAGCTGCGCGACGAGGGCTTCCCGTCGTACACGACCAGCGTGGGCTGGCTCGGCTACCCCGACGACAAGGTGCGGGCGCTCACCCGCGAGGCGTACGCGCAGGGCTGGCGGGCGATGAAGATGAAGGTGGGCGGGCCGATCGACGACGACGTCCGCCGCGCCCGGATCATCCGGGACGAGATCGGGCCGGACGCGCTGCTCATGATGGACGCCAACCAGGTGTGGGGCGTCGACGAGGCGATCGCCAACATGGCCCGCCTGACCGAGATGAACCCGTACTGGATCGAGGAGCCGACCCACCCCGACGACGTGCTCGGCCACGCGCGCATCCAGCAGGCGGTCGCCCCGGTGCGGGTCGCGACCGGCGAGGTCGCCGCCAACCGGGTCATCTTCAAGCAGTTGCTGCAGGCCGGCGCGATCCGGGTCATGCAGATCGACGCCTGCCGGGTCGCGGGCGTCCCCGAGGTGCTGGCCGAGCTGCTGCTGGCCGCGAAGTTCGGGGTGCCGGTCTGCCCGCACGCCGGCGGGGTCGGCCTCTGCGAGCTGGTGCAGCACCTGGCAATCTTCGACTTCCTGCGGGTCGGCACGTCGCTCGACGGCCGCATGGTCGAGTACGTCGATCATCTGCACGAACATTTCGAGGATCCCGTACGGACCCGGGACGGGCGCTACCTCGTACCGGAAAAGCCGGGCTACAGCTCGGATCTCAAGCCGGCGTCGATCGCCGAGTTCCGCTTCCCGGAAGGGCCGGCCTGGTCATGAGCGATCTCCTGGGCCGCAACACCCTGAACCGCGTCCCCGCCGCGTCGCGCCCCCGGATCACGCCCGGGGAGGCCGCCGCCGGCATCGTCCACCTCGGCCTCGGCGCGTTCCACCGGGCCCACCAGGCCGTCTTCACCGAGGACGCGATGGCGGCCGCCGGCGGCGACTGGGGCATCGTCGGCGTCGCGCCCCGCTCGGTCACCGTGCTCGACGCGCTGCGCGCGCAGGACCGCCTCTACAGTGTCACCACGCTCGCGGCCGAAGGCCGCTCCACCCGGGTGATCGGGGCCCACGCCGGCCTGCGGCACGCGGCGAGCGACCCGGACGCGGTGGTGGCGCTGCTCGCCGACCCGGCCATCCGGATCGTCACGCTCACCGTGACCGAGAAGGGCTACCGCCTCGACCCCGCGACCGGGCGGCTCCTGCTCGACGACGAGCTGCGCGGCGACCTGGAGAGCGAGCGGCCCCCGCGGACCGTGCCCGGCCTGCTCATCCGCGGCCTCGCCGCCCGCCGGCGCGCCGACGGCGGGCCGATCGCGCTGGTCAGCTGCGACAACCTGCCGTCCAACGGGCACCGGCTGCGCGGCCTCGTCGACTACCTGGCCGCCGCCACCTCGCTGACCGACTGGGTCGAGGACAACGTGACGTTCCCCGGCACGATGGTCGACCGGATCGTGCCGGCCAGCACCGCCGAGACCCTGGCCGTCGCGCGCGGCGAGCTGGGCGTCCGCGACGAGGCGGCGTTGGGCGGGGAACCGTACTCGGCGTGGATCATCGAGGACGACTTCCCCGCCGGGCGGCCGGCGTGGGAGAAGGCCGGGGCGGTGCTCACCGACGACCCGCGGCCCTGGGAGCGGCTCAAGCTGCGGACTCTCAACGGGGTGCACTCGGCGATCGCCTACCTCGGGGCGCTCGCCGGGCGCGAGACCATAGCCGACGCGCTCACGCTGCCCGGGATGGCCGCCGCGGTGCGGCGATTCATCGCCGAGGACATCGCGCCCAGCCTGACGCCTCCGCCCGGCGTCGACACCATCGCGTACGGCGAGGAGGTGCTGCACCGCTTCGCCAACCCCGCGATCGACTACCGGACCGTGCAGGTGGCCATGGACGGCTCGCAGAAGCTGCCCCCGCGGCTGCTGCACACGATCATCGACCGGCGGACGGCCGGGGCCACGCCCCGCTGGGGAATCATGGTGGTGGCGGCGTGGATGCGCTTCACCGGCGGCCGCACGGACGACGGGCAGGCGCTCCCCCTCAACGATCCCCTCGCGGCCCGCATCCGGGCCCGGCTCGCGGCGGCGCCCGGCACTCCGGCCGGCGTCGTGGACGCGCTGCTGGGGCTCGACACCGTCTTCGCGCCCGAGCTCGCCGGCGACGACACGGTGCGCGAGGTGCTCGTCGAGTGGCTGACCGCCTTCGAGAAGCACGGCGTCGAGGCGACCCTGGCCGGCGCCGCTACGCAGGTGGGCAGGACATGACGGCGACCGTGGCGTTGATCGGGGCCAACGGGCACGGGCGGTGGCACCGGCGGCGGATCGCCGAGGTCGAGCAGGCAGGACGCGTACGGCTGGTGGGTCTTGCCGATGTGCGGCCGCTCGAGCCGGACCCGCCCGTACCGGATGGGGTCCCGGTCTTCACCGATCACCGCGAGCTGCTCGCGAAGACCAGCCCCGACGTGGTCGTTATCTGCACGCCGCCGCACACGCATCTGCAGATCGCGCTCGATGCGATCGCGGCCGGATGTGACCTGCTGCTGGAGAAACCGCCGGTGGCGTCGCTGGCGGCGCATCACACGCTCGCCGCGTCGCTCGGGGCCGCGGGGCGGGCCTGCCAGGTGGGGTTCCAGGCGCTCGGGTCGCAAGCCTGGCTGAGTTTCCGGGACGCGCTGGCCGGGCTCGGGAAGCTCGACGGAATCACGGCTACCGCTTCGTGGCAGCGCGACGACACCTACTACGCGCGGTCGCCCTGGGCCGGCAAGCGGAGGATGGGCGGGCGGCCGGTGGTGGACGGAGCGCTGGTCAATCCGCTGGCGCACGCCGTGATGCAAGCGCTCGCCAGCGCTCAGGCGGTGGGGGCGGGACGGCCGCGGCAGCTCGTCGCCGAGCGGTACCGGGTGCGGCCCATCGAGGTGGAGGACACGGCGTTCGCGCGGATCACCTTCGACGGTGGGCTGAGCATCGTGATCGCGGTGACGCTGGCCGGGGAGGACTTCATCGCCGGCGAGATCTCGGCCCGGGGCACGCGCGGCCGGGCCACGCTCGAGTATCCGACCGATCGGCTGGCGCTGCCGGGCGACGGCGCCCTGCGCAAGATCGAGGGGCGCGCCGATCTGCTCACCAACCTGGTCGAGCATCGTGCGAGCGGTGTGCCGCTGCTCGTTCCGCTCGCGGCGACCGCCGACTTCACGGCGGTGCTGGAGGCGCTGACCGTGCCCGACGCGCCGTTGCCGCATCTGCTGGACGACTCGGCCGTGGTCACCGACGGGCCGCAACGCACCATTCCGGGGATCAACGACCTGCTGCGCAAGGTGGTCGAGACGACGGCGCTGCCCTCGGAGATGGGTGTGCCGTGGGCGGCGCCGCCCTTCACCCAGCGGCTGCCGGTGACCTAGGAATCGACAAGCGTGCATGCCGGTGGAGTACGCTGCCCGCCATGGTGAGCCGGATGCGCGCCTTCACCATCGCCGCGGCCTGGATCCTGGCCGGGCTGATCGCGGGCGTCGTCGGGTTCGCGGCGGCCACCGGGACGCTGAGCGACGGGCTGCGTGAAACCGTCGCCGGCAGCCTGCTGTGGGTCGGCATCTTCCTGGCGGGCTGCCTGGTGGTGGCGGGGTGGTGGGTGGCGGCCGGCGCGCGCAACGCCCGGTCGTCGGCGGCGCTCGGCGTGCAGGCGGCGCTGTTCGGACTCGCGGCCGCGCTGGTCGCGCTACTGCTGCTGGCGGCGCTGGGCGAGATCCTGGGAGACACCGCGGCGGCTCAGGCGAGCGCCTCCTCGATCTGAGGACGCGACAGAGCGCCGTCGGCCACCAGGACGTGGATCGTCCTGGTCAGCGGGTGGGCGGGCTTGATCGGCAGCGGGTCGGTGAAGGCCAGGGCGGCGCAGACGCCCACGTACTCCTCGGTCCGGGCGAACCAGCGGTCGCCGTCGGCCAGGCCCTGGAAGGCCAGCGTGTAGCGGTCGGCCACCGTGACGGCCAGCCAAGGGTCGGCCGAGGCGTGCGGGGAATCCGAGAGGGCGCCGAAGGCCGTGGCCGGGCCCTCGGTGGCGCGCCAGAAGAAGCCGCCGTAGCCGGCCTGGCCGGGGCGGCCGTGGGTGGCGGGGCTACCGAGAATCACCGCTGACTCGGTGACGGTGCTCAGTGCGTACGCGAAAGAAAGACGCCAGCCGTGCGGCGCCTCACGTGCCGTCACCGTGCGTTGCTCGCGCAGGATGACCGCGCCGGAAGCGTCCTGCCAGTGCAGGAGCGCGGTGAACCCGTCCGTCACCGGGGAGGAGTCCGCCTGGACGATGCGGCCGTGATCGTCGAGCCAGACGTAGCCCTCGTCGCGGACGTAGGTGCGGCCGCCCCAGAAATTGAGGCCGTCGACGTCCGCCATGGTCACCGAGGCCCCCATGTGCCAAGGGTGGTCGTGACAGAGAGCGTCGGTGACCGTCACGCCGGAGAGTGTGCGGATGGGGTGCAGGTAGGGCCGGGGGGCCAGGCGGATGTCGAGGTCGGGGTGCTCGACGTAGGTGGCCACGGGCCGGCCGGCCACGCGCAACGCGGTCATGCGGCGAAGGCCCGGTAGCCGGCGTAGGCCTCGGCGAGCACCTCGGGCCCGGGACGGGACCAGACGTCCTCGTGGAAGACCTCCACCTCGACGTAGCCCTGGTAACCGGCGTCGCGAACGGCGGTGGAGAAGCGGCGGAGATCCACGCAGCCGGTGCCGGGAAGGCCGCGGCCGAGCAGGACGCCCGCGGGCAACGGGGTGATCCAGTCGGCGAGCTGGAAGGCCGCTATCCGGCCGGCCCGGCCGGCGGAAGCGATCTGATCCCACACCTGGTCGTCCCACCACAGGTGGTAGGTGTCGACGCAGACGCCCACCGCATCCGCGGGGTGCGGGGCGGCGATCTCGAGGGCCTGGCCGAGGGTCGCGACGACGCAGCGGTCCGAGCAGAACATGGGGTGCAGCGGCTCGATCGCCAGGCGGACGCCGGCCGCGCGGGCGTCGGGGACCAGGGCGCCGATCGCGTCGGACACGTGGCGGCGGGCGCCGTCGATGTCGCGGGACTTGCCGGGCAGGCCGCCACTGACCAGCACCAGGGTGTCGGTGCCCAGGGTCGCGGCCTCATCGATCGCGCGGCGGTTGTTGTCGTACCAGTCGGCCTCGTGGAAGAAGCCGCCGCGGCACAGCGACGACACCGCCAGGCCGGCGTCGCGGACCAGGGCGGCTGCCTTGTCCAGACCGAACTCGGCCACCTCCTCGCGCCACAGGCCCACCGCGGGCACGCCGGCGGCGACGCAGCCGGCCACCAGTTCGTCGAGGGGCCAGCGCTTGGTGGTGGCCTGGTTGAGCGAGAAACCGTTCATCGGTCCAGTCCTACTGTCATGAGCCAGGCCCGGGCACGGGCCGTGGCGAGGTCGGCGTCGGGGAGGATTCCGGCATCGTCGGCCAGGCGCATCAGCGTGAGCAGGTGGCCGGGGGAACGGCCGGCCTGCGCGCCGCCGACCATGACCAGGTGGTCCTGGTGGCCGGCCAGCCAGTTCAGGAAGACGATGCCGGTCTTGTAGTGGTAGGTCGGGTAGGCGAAGAGATGGCGGGCCAGCGGCAGCGTGGCATCCATCAGCCGGTCGTAGGTCGTCAGGTCGCCGGCGTCCAGGGCGCGCAGGGCGGTGGCGGCCGGCGGGGCGATCACGGCCAGCACCCCCAGCAGCGCCTCCGAGTGCCCCTGGTCGTCTCCCTTGATCAACGTCGGGTAGTTGAAGTCGTCGCCCGTGTACATCCGGACGCCCGACGGGAGCCGGCGGCGCATCTCGATCTCGCGGCCGGCGTCGAGCAGGGAGAGCTTGATGCCGTCGACCTTCGCGGCGTGCTCTGCGATGATCTCGAGGACCACGTCGTCGCCGCCGCCCCAGTAACCGGCCAGCGCGGGGTCGAAGGCCTCCCCCAGCCAGTGCAGCAGCACCGGGCCGTCCGCCTGGGAGAGCAGCTCGCCGTAGACACGACGGTAGTCGTCCGCATCCGCGGCCGCCGCCGCGAGATGGCGGGAACACATGATCACCGGCTGGGCGCCGGCTTCCTGCACGTCGGCCAATTGCTCCGCGTACGCCTTGCGGATGTCGTCGATCGTCGCGGGGCCGCCCGGGAGTTGATCGGTGCCGACGCCGGCCACGATCTTGCCGCCGACCGACCTCGCCTCGGCGGCGCTGCGGCGGATCAGCTCGCGGGTCGCGGTGTAGTCGAGGCCGGCGCCGCGCTGGGCGGTGTCCATCGCCTCGGCCACGCCGAAGTCGTACGACCAGAGGTGGTGGCGGAAGCGGAGGGTGGCGTCCCAGTCGAGCGCGGCGGGCGCGCCGGGGATGTTCTCGGCCCGCTGATCGGCGGTCACCGGGGCGGCGGCGTAGGCGATGCGGCTGGTGAAGACGCCGGGGGCGAACCGGCGGCCGCTGAAGGTGATCATCGGTCCAGCTCCGGGATCTCCAGGCGGCGGCCCTCCCGCGAGGATCGCAGGCCCAGCTCCGCCACCTGCACGCCGCGCGCGCCCGCCCACAGGTCGCCGGCGTAGGGCGCGTCCTCGGCGACATAGCGGAGGAACTGCTCCCACTGGGCGCGGAAGCCGTTGGGGAAGGTGTCGTTGTCGGGGACCTCCTGCCACTGCTCGCGGAAGCGCTGCGCGGTGGGGACGTCCGGGTCCCAGACCGGCTTCGGCGTGGCGGCGCGGGGCTGGATGCGGCAGTGGTGCAGACCGGCCACCGCGCTGCCGTGGGTGCCGTCGACCTGGAACTCGACCAGCTCGTCGCGGTTCACGCGGACGGTCCAGGAGGAGTTGATCTGGGCGATCACGCCGCCGTCGAGCTCGAAGATGCCGTACGCGGCGTCGTCGGCGGTGGCGTCGTAGGGGGCGCCCTCCTCGTCCCAGCGGCGGCCGACGTGGGTCGCCGCGCGGGCCGTCACCGCCCGGACCGGGCCGAAGAGCTGCTCGAGGACGTAGTGCCAGTGCGGGAACATGTCGAGGACGATGCCGCCGCCGTCGGCCGCGCGGTAGTTCCAGGAGGGGCGCTGGGCGGACTGCCAGTCGCCCTCGAAAACCCAGTAGCCGAACTCGCCGCGAACGCTCAGCACGCGCCCGAAGAAGCCGGACTCGACCAGGCGGGCCAGTTTGCGCAGGCCGGGCAGGTAGAGCTTGTCCTGCACGACGCCGTGCTTGACGCCGGCGGTGTCGGCGAGGCGGGCCAGCTCGACGGCCTGCTCGAGGGTCTCGGCGACCGGCTTCTCGGTGTAGATGTGCTTGCCGGCGTCGATCGCCATCTGCAGGGCCTTGACCCGGGCCGAGGTGACCTGGGCGTCGAAGTAGACCTGCACGTCGGGGCGGGCCAGCGCCGCAGGCAGATCGGTGGTCCAGTTTTTTTCGGCGATGCCGTGGCTTTCGGCGATGGCCCGCAACTTGGCCTCGCTGCGGCCGACCAGCACCGGCTCGGGCCAGAGCACCGACCCGTCGCGGAGCGGCAGGCCGCCGTCCTGGCGGATGGCCAGCACCGAGCGGAGCAGATGTTGCCGCAGCCCCATCCGCCCGGTGACACCGTTGAGCACGATTCCGATCGTCGTCCGGCCCATTGTTGCGGGTCCTCCGTTTTTTCCTGAGGTAAGCGCTTTCCTAGACCGTAGTGGGCGAAGCGCCACGCAAGCAAGAGCAGTGTCGTCCCCGGCGTGCGGCGAGTACGGCGGTATTGTGCCCGGTCATGGCCACCTTGGCGGATGTCGCGCGCCACGCGGGAGTCTCCACCGCAACCGCGTCCAGGATCATCAACGGCAGCCCGAAGCCGGTCGCGGACGCGCTTCGGGTGCGCGTGCTCGCGGCCGTGGCCGAGCTCAAGTACGTGCCGAACGCGCATGCGCAGATGCTGGCCCGGTCGCATCGCAGCGCCGTCGGCGTGATCGTGCACGACGTGTCCGACCCGTACTTCGCGGAGATCACGCGGGGCCTGCAGCGGGTCGCCGAGGCGGACGGGCGGCTGGCGATCATCTGCAACAGCTACCGGGAACCGGATCGCGAGCTCGAGTACATCGACCTGCTGCATGCCCATCAGGTGGCGGCGATCGTGATCGCGGGGTCGGGGTATCTCGACGCTCCGACCGCGGCGCGGCTCGACGATCGGCTGCGGGCGTTCGAGGCGACCGGCGGGCGGATCGCCGTCATCGGGCGGCACGAGCACACCGGGGACGCGGTGATGCCGGACAACGACGAGGGCGGATTCCTGGCGGCGGCTCATCTCTTCGAGCTCGGGCACGAGGAGATCGCGGTGATCGCGGGGCCGGCGTATCTGACCACCACGGCCGACCGGTTGACCGGGTTGCAGCGGGCCGTCCGGAAATATCGGCGCAAGTTGCCGAAGGAGCGGATTGTCCATTCGGACTTCACGCGGGACGGCGGGGTCGCGGCCACCCAGCGCATCCTCGCGGAGTTTCCCGCGGTGACGGCCATCGCGGCGCTCAACGACTCGATGGCGGTGGGCGCCCTCGCAGCGCTGCGGAGCGCGGGACGGCGGGTCGCCGTGATCGGGTTCGACGACATGCCGATCGCCCGGGACGTGACGCCCTCGCTGACCTCGGTGCGGTTGCCGCTGACCGAGCTCGGGGAGCGGGCGATGCGACTGGCGCTGGGTGCCGCCGGGGACGAGCCGCGGGTGGAGCACGTGGCGGCCGAACTGGTGCCGCGCGAGAGCACCTGGGCGCTTGACGGCTAGGCATCGATGGGCCTAACTTCCGCAGGAAAGGGCTTTCCTATGGAGGTTCCCCAGCATGCGCAGACGCAGGTTCCTCGAGTTGGCCGGCGGCGGACTCGCCGGCACCGCTCTCACAGCGACCGTCTCACCGGCCCAGGCCGCTCCGGGCCGGGGCCGCTCCCGGGCCGCTCCCCCGTTCGCCGTCGTGGCCGGCGACGGCGCCGGCGACTTCACGACGATCCAGGCGGCGGTCGACGCGGTGCCGGCCGGCAATGCCGAGCCGATCACCATCGCGGTACGGCCGGGCACCTACCGCGGACAGGTCATCGTGCCCGCCGCCAAGCCGTTGATCACACTGACCGGGCTGGGCGCCGGGCCGGACGCGGTGGTGATCGCGGACGACCGGGCCAACGGCACGCTCAAGCCGGACGGCACGCCCTGGGGCACGACCGGCAGCGCCTCGGTCACCGTGGACGGGGCCGGGTTCCGGGCCCGCAACCTCACCTTCGCGAACCTCTTCGACGAGGCCGGGCACCCGGAGATCACGTCGAGGCAGGCGGTGGCGGTGCTGACCCGGGCCGACAAGGTCGAGTTCGATCGGGTGCGGTTCCTCGGCAACCAGGACACTCTCTACGTGAACAGCACCGCGGCCGGCGTGGTGGCCCGGGCGTACTTCCGCGAGTGCTACGTCGAGGGCGACGTCGACTTCATCTTCGGCCGCGCGACCGCGGTCTTCGACCGGTGCCGGATTCACTCGCTCAACCGCAATTCCACCCCCAGCGGGTACGTGACAGCGCCGAGCACCGACGCGGCCAACCCGCACGGGCTGCTCTTCCACCGCTGCATGCTCACCTCGGACGCGCCCGCGGGCACGGTGTTCCTCGGACGGCCATGGCACCCGAGCAACGACCCCAACGCGATCGGCCAGACCCTCATCCGCGAGTCGTGGATCGGGGCGCACGTGGGGTCATCGGCCTGGAGCGACTTCGGCACGTGGCCGTGGCGCGAGGCGCGACTCGCCGAATACCACAACCGGGGACCGGGGGCGATTCCGTCGGCCGACCGTCCGCAACTGACCGATGCGCAGGCCTTCGAGAACACGATGGCGGCCTTCCTGCGCGGCGCCGACGGGTGGCGGCCGCAGTCCTGCAAGTAGCCGGCTCCACCGGGCCGACCTGCTCCACCAGGCCAACCTGCTCCACCGGGCCAACCTGCTCCACCGGGCCAACCTGCTCCACCGGGCCAACCTGCTCCACCGGGCCAACCTGCTCCACCAGACCAACCTGCTCCACCAGACCAACCTGCTCCACCCGGCCGACCGAGATGCTCGCCGTCCGCCGCCGCGGACCGCGGGTCGAGCCTCCCAGCGGACCGCCCCCGCGGACCGCGGGTCACGTCTGTTCAGCGGACGCAGCCGCGGACCGCGAGTCACGTCTGTTCAGCGGGCCGCCGCCGCGGACCGCGATCAATCATCTGCCGGACGCCGGACGCCGGACGCCGGACGCCGGACGCCGGACGCCGGACGCCGGGTGCCGGACGCCGGGTGCCGGGTGCCGGGTGCCGGGTGCCGGGTGCCGGACGCCGGACGGCAGCCGGCCGGGTCGGCCTTCGCGTTCTACCTGCCCGGCAAGGACGCCGCGCCCTTGGACGCCATGGCTGCAAACTTCCGCGAGCCAGGGGCGATTTGCGGCAAGCCGCCCGGGTTGCGGCAGCGACGGCATTTCGCCTGGGCCGCGCCGGTGTGCGGGAGATCGCCGCGGCGCGAGGGCTGCAAACTTTCTGCGTTGTTTGAGGCATTGACTGCAATCGACCCGCGTGTGAATGTTGCCAGGCAAGCGCTTTCCTGCGTCCTACGCGGCCGCCACCGGCCGTTCTAGGGAGATGCCATGCCCTCCAGAGCCACCTCCGCCGCTGTCCTCGCCGCTGTCGCCGCGCTGGGGATAGCGGGCCCGCCGCTAGCCACACCGGCCGGCGCCGCTCCCCCGGCGGGCGCTCTCGCAGCGCCCGCCGGGGTGACCGCGGAGACCGCTGCCGTCGGCGCAACCGCGGAGACCGCTGCCGTCGGCGCGACCGCGGAGACCACCCCCGCCGGCGCGACCACGCAGGCCGCCGCCGGCGCGACCACGCAGGCCGTCAAGAAGTCCGGCCTCTCCCCCGCCGCGCTGAAGCTGGGCCGCCAGACGCTGCCCGCCAACGACGGCTGGGCGTCCTCGGGCGCCGGCACCACCGGCGGCGCGGCCGCCGACGACGCGCATGTCGCCGTCGTGCGCACCCGGGCCGAGCTCATCGCGGCCCTCGGCGGCAACGCCGCCACCAACGGGCAGAACGCCACCCCGAAGATCGTGTACGTCAGCGGGAAGATCGACCTCCGGGTCGACGCGGACAACAACGCCGTCGGGTGCGACTCCTTCGCCGACCCGGACTACAGCCTCGACGCCTTCCTCGCCGCCTACGACCCGGCGGTCTGGGGCACGGCCGCCAAGCCCAGCGGCCCGCTCGAGGACGCCCGGGTGCGCTCGGCCAAGAAGCAGGGCGACACGATCAAGGTCAACGTCGGCAGCAACACGACGATCGTCGGGATCAACGGCGGCCGGCTGACCCATGGCAGCCTCGTCGTCACCAACGTGAGCAACGTGATCGTCCGAAATCTGGAGCTCACCGACGCGGCCGACTGCTTCCCGGCGTGGGACCCCACCGACGGCGCCACCGGCAACTGGAACTCGCTCTACGACCTCGTCTCGCTCTCCGGCGCGACCAACGTGTGGATCGACCACAACACGTTCAGCGACGGCAACAACCACGACGAGGACCAGCCGCTCTACTTCGGCCGCCCCTACCAGGCGCACGACGGCGCGTCCGACATCATCCGCGGCTCCGACCTGGTCACGGTCTCCTGGAACGACTACTACGACCACGACAAGACCATGCTGATCGGCTCGACCGACACCCCGGGCGTCGACGTCGGCAAGCTGCGCGTCACCGTGCATCACAACCGCTTCGGCAACGTCATCCAGCGCGCGCCGCGCGTGCGTTTCGGCCAGGTCGACGTGTACGACAACCTGTACGTCGCAACCGACGAGCTGTACCAGTACTCGCTCGGCGTCGGGGTCGAGTCGAGCATCTACGCCGAGAACAACTACTTCAAGCTCAGCGCCGACGTCCCCGCCGCCGACGTCATCCACTACTGGAAGGGCACGAAGATCACCGCGATCGGGTCGCTCGTCCAGGTCGGCAACAAGGCCAAGCCGGTCGATCTGGTGGCTGCCTACAACGCCGCGTACGACCCGAATCTCACGCCCGACGCCGGGTGGACGCCTGCCCTGCGTACGCGTCTTGATCCGGCTTGGGCAGTGCCGCTGGTGGTCGCCGCGGGCGTGGGAATCCGTCACCTCGGATGTTGAGGGCAAAATAGCCGTTCGCCCACCCCGAGGGTGGGCGAATTGGCACGCTGGAACCATGCACATCGGCGTCATCGGGGCAGGAAAGCTCGGCGCGACCATCGCCGAGTGGTGCACGCAGAGCGGGCACGACGTGGCAATCACGTCGCGGCACCCGCAGCGGCTGGGCGGCCTGATCGATCGGATCGGCGAGCACGCGGTGGCCATGCCGGTCGCCGACGCGGCCGCCTACGCCGACGCGGTGCTGTTCGCGCCGGACTGGTCGTCGGCACGGCAGGCGATCGACATGGCCGGCGGCGCGCTCGCCGGCAAGGTGGTCATCGACGCGACGAACCCGCCCGAAGCCACGCCGGACGGGATGAGCGGCCTCGAGACGCTGATGAGCTGGGCGCCCGAGGCCCATTGGGTGAAGGCGTTCAACACGCTGCCCACGGCCGTGCTGTCCCGGCGGCGCGGGCACGATCCGCTGCTGGCCGAGTTCGTCTGCACGGACCTCGTCGACGCCCGGCTGACCGCGTCGAAGCTGATCCGCGACCTGGGGTTCGCCCCGGTCTTCGCGGGGCGCGCCGATACGGCGCGCTTCGTCGAGACGGGCGGGCCGCTGCAGATGACCGAGATCGACGTGCAGGACGCGACCGACGTCCTGGCCGGCGTCCTGGGCAACTACATCTGACGCGGGTACATCTGATCATGGGCCATCGACTATCGTCATGACCCATGAAGGACGCGGCCGAGGAATGGGTCCGGTCGTGGTCCGACTCCGTCTCCGAGCGCGCCGCGGCCGCTCGTGAGCTCGCCGACCGGGTGGCCCGGCTGACCGTCGACGCCACCGATCCCGATCGCCTGATCACCACGACCGTGAACGGCTCCGGCGGGTTGGTCGGCCTGCGACTCGCGCCCGAGGCGGCCCGCCTGCCGATGGACGAGCTCGCCGGCGAGATCCTCCGCACCATGCGCAGGGCCCAGTCCCGGCTCGCCGAGCGGGTGGCGGGCGTCGCGGCGCAGACCGTCGGCGCCGATTCGGAAAGCGCCCGCGCGGTGGTGTCCAGCTTCGAGCACCGCTACCCCGAGCCGGACGATGAGCGCTGATCCGGGCTTCCAGGTCCAGGCCGACACGATCACCCGGCACGCCACCACGGTCGACCGGGTGGCCGACCAGGTCGCCGAGGGCCGGGGCGCGGCCGCCGCGGTGAGCATCGGGCGAGACGCGTACGGAATCCTCTGCTCGTTGATCCCCAGCCTGCTCGAGCCCGTGCCCTCGCCGGACGTGCGGGCGATGTCCGTCGGCGAGTTGCGGGCGCTGGTCGAGCGGGCCGACGTCTACCGCGCGAAGGCGGTCTTCGAGCTGGCCGCCCGCGCCGGCCGGGACGACGCGGCCGTCGCGGCGCTCTCCGCGGCCAGCCATCTGCCGCACATCCGGAACGACCGGATCTTCCATCGGGTCTCGCTCGCGTGGGGGGCGATCATCGGGCTGCTCGCCGCCAAGACGCCCGGCTCACGCAACGCGGCCTATGCGGCGTTCGCCGACCTCGGCCCGGCCGACCGGGAAGACCTGCTCACCTACCTCCGGGTGGACGCCATCGAGGACGCTCACCCGGATCCGCTATGAGCCTGCCTCACCGAATGTTGGGGCAGCGCTGCGTCATGAGGGTCGCCAGGCCCACGGCCGCCTTCTGGGCGTCGTCCGGGGAGAGCTTCGCGATGGTGTCGTTGAGGCTGACGCTGAAGATGAACTTTCCGAACCGGGCGCGCACGATCGCCTTCACCTCGTCGCCGGGTGGCCGACAGGTCCTGGCGCCGCCGCTAGGACAGCCGGCCGCTGCTCTCCCGGATCACCAGTTCGGTGGGAAGCAGGACGTGTTCGGCGGGAGCCGGCGTGCCCGCCTTGGCCCGCTCGATCGCCGCGGTCAGCGTGGCCGCCGCGGCCTTGCCTTTGGCGGCGATGTCCTGCCGGACCGTGGTCAGCCGCGGCCGTACCTGCGTGGCGAGGGGGTTGTCGTCGAATCCGACGACCGAGAGCTGTCCGGGGACGTCGAGGCCCAGCTCGGCGGCGACCTGCAACGCTCCGTAGGCGACGGCGTCCGAGAAGCACAGCACGGCGGTCGGCCGGTCGGGCCGGTCGAGCAGCAGCCGGGCGCCCCAGCGCGCCTGCTCCAGGCCGGTGCCGTCCTGCCGGGCCGAGATCAGCTCGGCCCCGGCCGGGCCGAGGTCGTCGAGCCAGCCGAGCAACCGCTGCCGGGACGAGTGGCCGTCGACAGCGCCCGGATCGTCGAGGAGCCCGTACGGGCCGTGTGTGCCGGACATCAGCAGGCCGATCCGCCGGTGGCCCAGGTCGAGCAGGTGCCGGGCGGCGGCCCGGGCCCCGCCCCGATCGTCGACGTTGACGCTCGGGATGTCGGCGGCCGGGTCCTGGTCGACGTAGACCAGCGGCAGCCGTCGCCGGTGCAGGAAGTCCACCGCGCGTGACGTCCAGTCGCACGAGTAGACCAGCGCACCATCCATCGGGACGTCCCGGGCGGGCACGATGTCGCCGTCGTCGGTGGAGGTCAGCAGGGTGAGCGAGAGGCCGGTCGGCGCCAGCTCCTCGGCGATCGCGCCGAGGAAGCCGGTCGCCACCAGGTCGGTGAAGGCGAAGCGGAGCGAGTGGGTGAACAGCACCCCGACCGCGCCGGTGGTGCCCTTGGCCAGGGCCCTTGCCGCCGGATCGGGCCCGACGTAGCCGAGCTCCTCGGCGGCGGCGAGAATGCGCTCGCGCATCGTGGCGGAGAGCTGGTCGGGCTTGGAGAACGCGTTGGAGACGGTCATCCGGCTCACGCCCACCCGGTCGGCGATCGTCTGCAGTGTCACGCGTGCTGCCACCGCGTCACCATAGCTCCGCCCGGGAAGCACGGCCCTCAACGGCAGACCGGCTCCGGCGGCGCGATCGCGCGGGCCAGCCGGATCAGCCCGCGGGCCAGCGTCACCCGCGCCCGGCGGTTCCGGGGCGGGCGTTCCACCTGGCGCACGGCGGGCGCGTCCGGCGCGCACTCGGCGAAGCTACGGCGAACCTGGTCGACACCGATGATCATTGCGGTGGGAAGTTCCATGGCGAACCCCTTTCTATACCGGTACAGTACCCACGTCGTCTGTACCGGTCAAGAAGCGGGTTCTCTGTTCAGACGTTGACGCTGACGAACTGCTTGCCCGCGGTGTTGACGACCCGTACGGCGGCGACGTCGGACGGCTCGATCAGGGCGCTCCCGTTGAGCGTCGTGCCGTTGGCCTCGCCCGCCGGCGACACCAGCCACGAACCGGCCAGGATCGGCGACCCGTCCTTGCCGACCACCTCGAGACGGCACTTCTCCCCCGCCGGGATGCCCGCGACGGTCGCGCTCAACCGCACCCAGCCCATGGCCGGCGTGATCGTCGCGTTGATCCGCGCGCCCGTGCCCGGGTCGGCCGCCGCCACCACCTGGGTGCCCGGCGGCACCGCCGAGGGCGACGTCGTCACTTGCGCCTGCGGAGTGCCGCCGGGCGCCGTACCCCGGCCGACAATGACGCCGGTGCCCACCGCAACCACGACGATTGCCGCCGCGGCCGTCGCCAGGATGCCGATGCGGCGCATGCGGCTGCCGCCGGCCTCCTGGCGCACCTGGCGCAGCGTCCGCTGCAGGACCAGGTCGGCGTCCTCGGGCGGGCCGTCCAGCAGCATCTCGTCGGGGATCTCGCGCAGCGCCGACGACCACTCCTGCAGCGACTCGATCTCCTCGCGGCAGGCAGCACAGCCCGCGAGATGCTCGTCGGCCGCGCGCTTCTCGTCGGGCGTGAGCATCTCCATCAGGTAACCGGCCATGTCGACGTGGTCGTTGGTCGGGTTCGTGCTCTCCGGCGTACTCATGATGCCAACCGTTCCGTGCTGCCGGCCTCGCGTAGGGCCCGCAACGCATAGTAGGACCGGGACTTCACCGTTCCCGGCGGAATGCCCAGGGCTTCGGCGGCCTCGGTCACCGTGCTGCCCTTCAGATAGACCTGTTCGAGCACGGCCCGGTGCTCGGCGGAGAGACGACTGAGCGCGTCGACCACGACCATGGAGTTGACCACCCGCTCGGCGTGGTCGCCCTCGACCGCGGCGTCCGGCGGGCTCTCCCTGACCTCGGGAGGCCTTCGGTTACGCGCGCGGATCTGGTCGAGCACGATGTTGCGGCAGACCGTGAGCAGCCACCCGCGCACCGAGCCCTTCCCGCTGTCGAGGCTGTCGGGATGTCGCCAGGCACGCACCAGCGCCTCCTGGACGACGTCCTCGGCGGCCTGGCGGTCCCTGGTCAGCTGCGTGGCGTACGCGAGCATGGCCCGGCCGTGTTCGGCGAACAGCGATCTGACCAGTGCTTCATCGGCCACCTCCCGGCGGGGTCTGGTCTTCGGTGACGGCATTGCGTCTCTTTCTTCCCGCGGCATCATTCGGTGCCTTTTCGGTACGGGTCCGCATGTGCGGCGCACCCGCCGAAGTCGACATCGATGAACGTACTGTGCCGCAGCTACTTGAGATACGACCAGGTAGCCCAACCGGATCAAAGATCTTGAGAATGTGGCACGCCCGGGTGAACCGTCCTGGAAATCGCGTCGTGTGGATGGCAGGCCCGGATCCAGCCGGGCGGGAGCGAGGGAGCTAAGCCATGATGAGGCGGGCACGCACAACGATCATCGTGGCCACGCTGGCCGGCCTGACCGGTCTGGCGGGCTGCGGCAGCCGGCAGACGCCATCGACCGACGCGATTCCCCTTCCGGTCGCGCTGACCAGGTCGGCCGAAGCCCCCGCGCCTTCCAATGGGCCCGGCGACCTGACCGGCGCGGACGCGGCAACACCGTCCCCCAGCGCGTCCGCGACCGGTCAGGATTCCGGCGCCGGCGGTATTCAGAAGCCGAATGCCAAGCCGACGGTCGCCAAGACCCAGAAATGGGTGAAGATCTTCAGCGGCCCGTTCGACAAGGACATCAAGCCGAACGCCGACAAGACCAAGGGCAGCCACACCGTCGAGCTCAATGTGGTCGCCAATGACCAGATCGGCGATTTCGTGACGGACGGCGCCGGCCGCACGCTCTACCGCTTCGACAACGACACCCAGAAGCCGCCGAAGTCGAACTGCAACGGCCAATGCGCCGAGGCCTGGCCGCCGCTGCTCATCAAATCGCCCGGCAAGATCTTCCCGGACGGCATCGACCCCCAGCTCGTCGGCTACGTCGAGCGCGCCGACCACACCTGTCAGGTGACGATCAACGGCTGGCCGGTCTATTACTTCATCGCCGACGCGAAACCGGGCGACCTCAACGGCCAGGGCGTGAACGGCAAATGGTTCGCGATCTCCCCGAACGGCGGCAAGACGAAGGCGATCCCGGGTTTCCCGCTCAAGAGCGCCAACTGACTTACAGAACATCGGGGGTCCGCCGGCAGCGATATTCGCTGCCGGCGGGTCATTTCTTTTTCCGTACGGGTAAAGACGAGCACCCGCTTCAGCGGACCGGCTGAGTGCAACGAAATGCCATACCCGGCCGCCGGGCCATCCAGGCGCTGCAGGCTCCGCCCGCACCGCCCGCGTCGGTCACCGACCGAACACCTCGAGGACCACGGCGACCTGGTCCCGGGTGAGGCGGCGGGCGTTCCAGGCCGGCGCGGCGAGCTCGGCCGCCGCCGGGTGGACTCGGGCGTCCGCGAAGACCGGGCGGACGCCGGTCAGGGCGACCATGTCGCCGGGGTCGTAGCCGAGCAGGCCGGCGATGACGTACAGGTCGGCGGTGTGGAAGGCCGGCGCTGGGGCCGGTTGCTCCACGACAGCGGGGTCCGGCGTGGCGCCGCGGTCGATGATGCCGAAGGGAGACCGCGTGTTCATGGGGATCGAGCTTGGCACATGCCACTATCGACACGCCGCCAACAATGGAGCGTTCGCATATCAACGCCAGTTTATGATCCCACCCCAGCGGTAAGGATCTACCTGGTGTGACCTGAGAACGGCCGACGGGGTGGAGTGCCATGACCGAGAGGATCGTGCCTCGCTCACGACTGTTCGCGCTGCTCGACGACGGCGCCCGCCGTCAGGTGACGCTCGTGCGGGCCGGCCCGGGCTGGGGCAAGACCGCCCTGGTGCGCTCCTGGGCGTCCGACCGGAGCCGCCCGACCGCCTGGCTGACTCTGCGGCCCGAGCACCGCGACGGGCCCGCGCTGGCCCTCGCCGTCGCCGGCACGCTCGCGCCGGTCGGTGTGGTGATCGTGGACGGATGCGTCGCGAAATCGCCCGAGACCGTGACGCTCGTGCTCGACGACCTTCAGGTGCTCGACGGCGCACCGTCCAGCGCGGACCTGGCGGCGTTCGTCGAGCGGCCGCGGGAGTGGCTGCGCTTCGTTCTGATCACCCGCAGCGAGCCCGCCCTGCGGCTGCACCGGCTGCGCGCGGCCGGCGAGCTGGCCGAGATCGGCGCCCCGGAGCTGGCCTTCACGGCCGACGAGTGCGACATCGGCGACACCGAGGGCTGGCCGCTGGGCGTGCGGATCAGGAAGGAGGCCCGCCGTCCCGAGGAGGCGACCCGCGACTATCTGCTGCGCGAGGTGGTCGAGGCGCAGCCGCCGACCGTGCGCCGCTTCCTGCTGCGCACCTGCCTGCCCGAGCTGATCTGCGCCGACCTGGCCACGGCGCTGACCGGCGAGACGCACGGCCGGCAGATCCTCGAGCACCTCGAGCGCACCACGGGCTTCGTGACCCACCGGCCCGGCGACCGGCGCTGGTTCCGCTACCGCGCCCAGCTGCGCGACGCGCTGTGCCACCAGTTCGAGCTGGAGGAGCCGGACGCGACGCTCGCCGTGCATGGGCTGATCGCCCGCTGGTACGCCCGGGAGAGGTCGCTGTCCGAGGCGCTGCGGCATGCCCGGCTCGCCGCGGACTGGACGTACGTCGGCCGGCTGGTCGCCGAGCGGGCGATCGTCATGAGCCTCTCGGAGCGCCGGGACGAGCTTCTCGACACGCTCCGCCGGATCCCGCCGGAGCTGCTGCCGGCCACGGCCGAGCTCAGCCTGTGCGCGGCGGTGCTGATGTTCGCCAACGGCAACCAGCCCGCGCTGCGCGACCGGATCGCCCGGGCCCGGCGGCAGCTCGCCGGCCGCGAACCCGAACGGCGCATCGCCGTCGACGTGGCGCTGGACGCCTTGGAGTCGGCCGCGGTGATCCGGGTCAGCGGCGACATGCCGGGCCTGCTGGCGGCGACCACTCACGTCCTCGAGCTGCTGCGCCCGGCCCGGCTCGACCAGGTTCCGGCGCTGCTCCAGTTCCGCGCGTTCGCGCTGAGCAACAAGGGCGTCGCCCTGCTCTGGACGGGCACGCTCGACCAGGCCGACCAGTACCTCTGGGCCGGCATGTCGGCGGCCCGCGGCGCCGGCGTGCCGCTTGTGGAGATCAACGCCCAGGGCTACCTGGGCCTGCTCGCCTATCTGCAGGGCTCGCTGACCGAGGCCGAGCAGCACGCGTCCGCCGCCGAGGAGCTGGCCCGGCGGCTGGGCGCGGAGTCGGCGCCGCAGGCCACCATGTCCCACCTTGTGGTCGCGCTCGTCGAGACCGAGCGCGGTCTGTTCGCCGAGGCGCAGTCCGCGTTGCGCCGGGCGCTGCACTCCGAGATGAACCCGCACGAGGCGGTCGCCGCGACGCTCGCCGCGCTGGTGCGCGTCCAGCTGCTGCTCGCCGCCGGCGACCCGGCCGCCGCCCGCGCGCTGCTGGCCACCACGCTCGACGAGGCGCCCCTGGCGCTGAACGCGCCCCGCCTCGACCGATGGCTGCGGCTCACCGAGGCGGACCTGGCACTGGCCCTGCACGAGCCGGACCGGGTGGTGGCGCTCTACCGGCTGGCCGAGCCGTCGCTGCGCCCCGCCGAGCAGGTGTGCCTGGGCCGGGCGTACGCGGCGCTCGGCGACCACACCGCGGCGGAGGAGCTGCTGACCCGCGCCGGCAACAGCCCCGACATGGTGGCCGCGGTGACCGCATGGATCGCCCTCGCCCTGCTCGCCGAGTCGCAGGGGCACGTGAGCCGGTCGGTCGACGCGATGTCGCGGGCCGGCCTACTGGCCCGGCGCAACGGCCTCCGCCAGCCGTTCCGCCGCTTCGACCCGGCCCGGATCGCCACGCTGACCGGCCGGCAGCGCTGGCTGGAGGACGACGACACCGGCGACCTCGATCTGCCGGCCGGAACGCCGGAGGCGCTGGCCGAGGCGCTGAGCGAGCGGGAACGCGACGTGCTGCGCTTCCTGCCGACCGTGCTGACCGCCGGCGAGATCGCCGACAGCCTCGGCATCTCGGTCAACACGGTGAAGGCGCACATGCGCGCCATCTACCGCAAGCTGGGCGCGGCCCGGCGGCGCGAGGCGGTCGTACGAGCCCGGCAGCAGGGGCTGCTGTAACGGATCGTGCAAGCTGGCGCTCGGGGCGATCCTCGAGGAAGCGACCCCCGAGGAGCAGCAGTACTTCCTCGGCAAGGTCCGGTTGCCCGGCCGGGTGCTGTGGCGGAGAACTTACGCGACGCCGCGGATGCGGGTCACCAGGACCGAGCCCAGCACGGTCACCGCGCCGGCGGCGAGGAACAGCACCGGATAGCCGCCCAGGTAGGAGACCAGCGGGAAGGCCAGGGCGGGGCCGAGGACCTGCGGCGCCGAGTTGGCGATGTTGATGACGCCGAGGTCGCGGCCGCGGTCCTCGGCCGCCGGGAGCACCTGCGTGATCAGCGCCTGGTCGACCGAGAGATACACGCCGAAGCCCAGGCCCAGGATGACGGCGGCGATCAGGGCGCCGGTCCAGGTGGGCCAGAAGGCCAGCACGACCGTGGCGGCGGCCATCACGTAGCCCGAGACGATGACGCTGGGCTTGCGGCGGCCGGTGCGGTCGGAGATCACGCCACCCACCACGACGGTGAGCACGGTCGCGATCGTGTAGACGACGATCAGGATCGCGAGGCCGTCCTCGGCGGTCCCGTAGTGGACCTTGTCGCGCAGGAAGTACAGCAGGTAGAGGGTGGCCATGGCGTTGCCGAGCTGCACCAGGAAGCGGGTGCCGAACGCCCAGGAGAAGTCGCGGTCGCGGAAGGCGTCGAAGTGGAACGCCTTGAACCGCGGCGGCGCCGAGATGGCCGGATCGCGGGTGGCCAGCACGAACGGGAGCACGGTCAGTACGACCACCGCGGCGATCAGGGCGTAGCCGCCGCCGATCGCGGTGACGGCCAGGACGCCGGCGACCACGCCCACCGACTGGGTGAGGCCGACCCAGCCGGAGACCAGCCCGCGCTGGTTGACCGGGGTCTGGTCGGGGATGACCGCGGTGAGGCCGGCCTGCATCGTGTTGAGGCCGGCCTGGGCGAGGCACCAGCCGATGCCGACCCAGATCAGGGTGTGCCGGCCGCCGAGGAAGACCAGGGCGGCGGCGCCGAAGAGGGCGCCGGCGACGATCCAGGTGTGCCGGCGGCCGGTGCGGGCCGTCGTGACGTCGGACAGCGCGCCCGCCAGCGGGCCGGCGAACACCGCGACCAGGGCGCCGATCGCGGTGATGATCCCGAGGGCGGTTTCCTTGTTGTCCGGGCTGATGTCCTCGATCTGGTTGGGCAGCAGCACCTGCAGCGGGCCGAAGTAGCCCATCCACAGGCCCAGGTTGGCCAGGGAGAGCAGCGCGATCCAGCGACCGCCGACGCGCGTCGCGGTGGGCGCGGTCACTTCAGCGCGTCCTGGAGCCAGCGGAACGATGCTCTCGGCGTACGCGTCTGGGTCTGGAAATCGACCCGCACCAGGCCGAAGCGCTGGCTGTAGCCCTCGGCCCACTCGAAGTTGTCGAGCAGCGACCAGACGAAGTAGCCGCGCACGTCGACGCCGTCCTGGACGGCCCGCCTGACCGCTTCGAGGTGGCCGTCGAGGTAGTCGATGCGGAACTGGTCGTCGAGGACGTCGCCGGTGGAGCAGCCGTTCTCGGTGATGTAGACCGGCGGGAGTTTTGTTCCATATGTCGCGCGCAGCCCGGTGAGCAGGCCGTGGAGTCCTTCCGGCACCACCGGCCAGCCGAAGGCCGTGGTCGGCACACCTTCGATCGGCCGCAGATCGAACATCTGGTCCGGTTCGCTCGGCGCCGCCACCAGGGTCGGGTTGTAGTAGTTGATCCCGAGCGCGTCGAGCGGGGTTGCGATGATCGCCAGGTCGCCGTCCTGAATGACCGGCGCGAGCCCCTCGTCCAGAAATTCCGGATATTTTCCGATGAGGACGGGTTCGTTGAAGAGCCGGTTGTGGAAGCCGTCGTAGAGCATCGCCGCGACCTGGTCGACCTCGCTGTCACTCGCGGGCGACACCGGCGTGCAGTTGTTGGTGATCATCACCTCGGTGGCGCCGCGCTCCCGCAGCTGCCGCACCGCCAGCCCGTGCCCGAGCAGCTGATGGTGCGCGACCGGCAGGGCCTCCAGGTTTAGCGTGCGGCCCGGCGCGTGCGTTCCCCACGCGTAGCCCTGCGCCATGTGCACCACGGGCTCGTTCAGCGTGATCCACCGCGTGACCCGGTCCCCGATCCGGTCCGCGACGTGCCCGGCGTACTCGGCGAACCGCAACGCCGTCTCGCGGCTGAGCCACCCACCCCGGTCCTCCAGGGCCTGCGGCAGATCCCAGTGGAAGAGCGTGGGAATCGCGGCGATGCCGCGCGCCGCGAGCCCGTCGACCAGCCGGTCGTAGAAATCGAGGCCCTGCTGGTGGGGCTGACCGGTCCCGTCCGGCTGGATGCGCGGCCAGGCCACCGAGAATCGGTACGCCCCGACGCCAAGCCCCGTCATCAGGTCGAGGTCTTCCGCCCACCGGTGGTAGTGATCGCAGGCGACGTCCCCGGTGTCGCCGTTGAGCGTTTTGCCGGGCGTGTGCGAGAACGTGTCCCAGATGGAGGGCCCGCGGCCGCCCTCGGTGACCGCGCCTTCGATCTGATAGCTGGCGGTCGACACCCCCACCAGAAACCCTTCGGGAAACCCAGCAAGCGACCCCACACCAGCCTCCAGCCAAAGGTGAATTCAGCTCAGGTTAGTGATCGGGCCCATACCACGGAAGCCCCTACGGCTCGGCGAACCATCCGGAGTCCGGGCGGCGCGGCGGCGGGGGCGGCGCGGGCTCCACCTCGGGTTCCCACTCCCAGAGCGGTTGGCTGCGTTCCCCCGCGGCGCGGATGGCCGCCCCGTCGGCGTCGGCCCGGGTCTCCGGAACGCCGAACGACGGCCAGGAGAGCACGAACGTCACCGGGCCGTCGGGCGGAAGCGGCGACACCCAGTAGGTCTGGTCGATGCTCCGCTCGCTGCCACCCCCGCCGTGCGGCATGAGAAGAAGTGACCCGGGCTCGCGTTCCAGGGTCGACGTCCGCTCGCCGTCGGCGTACTGCAGGCCGAGCAGAAGACGGTCCTGAAGGGGAACCTCGACAGCCGGGTGGCTCCGGCCGCTGACCAGCATGTGCAGCCGGCCGCCGACGACGTCGGGGCGGGCCCGGCGCACCCGGACGGCAAGGGTGAACCGGAAGCCGGTGGAGAAGGCCTCGATCAGGGTGACGCCGACCGCCACGTCCTCGGTCCGGCCGAGCAGGGCGGTGAACCCGACCCCGGCGGGAAACTCGTTCTCCGGCGGCGACATCCGGCGATGCCATTCCGGGCCGCCTCGACCACTGGTCCACATGACGCCATCCTCGCCCCGCCGACGGGGAATGTCAGCCGAGAATCGCGCGCAACCGGTCGATGTCCGGGTAGCGGGCCGTGTCGAGCAGCGACAGCGCCTCGGCCCGCGCCCGGTTGGCCGCGTCCTCGTCGCCGGCGGCGGCGGCCGGATCCGGTGTTGTTCGACGCATCGACGGCCGGCCTCGGCGCCGATACGCGCCGGGATCACACCGTGATTACGTTGCGTAGTGGGCGAATTCGAGGAGCAGGTGCGTCTCGGACGGATTCGCGACTCGCCGCTTCCCGGGGGCCCGGCGTCACGCCTACGGTGAGTCGCCGGGCCGCTACCCGCGACGCCGGCCGGCGGTCCGCATCCCGAGCGGGTGATCAGCGTGGCCGAGACGATTTCGTTCCGGGACAGTCTCCGGTGGACGCGCGACGTGCTGGCGCAGTGGCGGCACTGGACGCGCACCCACTGGAAGATCACGCTCCTGCTGAGCGTGATGGCCTTCCTCACCGGGTGGGTCTGGAACACGTACGCCATGGCGGTCGAGCTCGAGGGCAGCGACGTCCCCGCGGACACCAGGACGACCGCGACGGCTGACGGCCACACCCTCAACGCGGTGTTCTGGCTGATCCTCTTCACCCTGGTCAGCGGCCTGGTGACGTACGCGTGGACGCGCGGCCGCGCCGCACTTCAGGCCGACGTCGCCGCACTGCCGAGGCGGTTCGCCGAGGCCATGCGCACCAGCCGGGCGGGCACCCTCGCCATGCTGCTCTGGGGCGCCTCGGTGGCGCTGGTGATCGCCACGCTGATCGACTCGGCGGTGGCTCTCGCCCTCGGGCTGGTGCTGCTGGCGCTCGCTGCGACGCCGGTCGGCGTGGTCCTGAACTTCGCGCTCATCCGGATCTGGCGCGGGTTGTGCGGCATCATCGCGCCCAAAGCCGGCGCCCGGGTAGCCGTGATGATCAGCCCGTTCCTGGTCATGGTCGGTGAGGGCGCCGGTCTCGCGGTGGACGGCCTGTTCGGCAACTGGCGGATAAAGGCGCTGCTCGGGCTGGCCGCCGCGGTGGTCTCGGTGGCTTTGGCCCGGGTCGCCGCGCCTCCGCGGGCCGCGACGTTGCTGGTCGTCCTGGCCACGGTTGTGGCCTGGCAGGTGATCCGGATGCGGGCGGCGTACGCCGACGACGGCGGCTGGAGCGAATGCGTCACCGCCGACGGCCGCACCTGCTCCGACCTGGGGCTCGGTGCGGTGCTCGCATGGCTGCACTCCGCCGGGGCGGGGCACGTGCTCCTCCGGGGATCGATCGGGGCGACCTTCGCGGCGATCGGCACGCTGCTCGGACTCGGGATCGGCGTCGCCCTCGCGGGGAGTCTCGCCGCGCAGGCGGCCGGCGCGGGACATACGCCGCGCCACGGTGGTGACCAGCCTCGGAGGCGCTCGTGGCCGGCCGGCCCCGACCACGAGGACCGGAGTTGGCCCCCGCCGCAACCGGACCCGGCGCCACCGCCGGCCACCGGGCGGGCGCGGCCGGTGCCACCACCCGCCGAACCGGACCGGCCGGCCGGCCCCCGCTCATTCGCCGACCCGGGCCGTCCGGCCGACCCCAGCCCACCCGCCGACCCAGGCCGTCCGGCCGACCCCAGCCCACCCGCCGACCCAGGCCGTCCGGCCGACCCCAGCCCACCCGCCGACCCCAGCCGTCCGGCCGACCCCAGCCCACCCGCCGACCCCAGCCGTCCGGCCGACCCCAGCCCACCCGCCGACCCCAGCCGTCCGGCCGACCCCAGCGCACCCGCCGACCCGGGCCGGGTGTACGGATCCGGCACGTCCGGCATCGGCGGGCAGATCTACCAATCGACCTACTCCGGCTTCCACGTGCCCGAACGACCGCCGCCCGACCCCGTGGTCCCGGATCCACCCGCGACGGGCACGGCCCCGGTGCCACGGCACGGCAATCCCTGGGCCGACCTGGACGACTTCCTGCCCGATCCGCCTGAGCGCCAAGCCCGGCACCGCCGGCGCGACCCCGACGACGACCCGCCGCCGCCCAGCCCGCCGGGGCGGCCCTGACCGTGGACCCGCGGGCCGCTCTGCGCCGCTGGTCGCCGCGGGTCCTCGTCTTCCTCCTGGCCGGCGGCTCGATCGCGGCGCTGCTCGCCGACCTCTACGGCGTCGCGCCGATGGCCCCGGTGTTCTGGTTCGTCTCGGTGCCGACGATGGCCGTGCTCGCGGTCGCGGCGAGCCTGCCCCGAGTCGATCGGGATCTGCGGACCCGGATCCGGGTCGGCACCGTCGCCGGCGTCCTCGGCGTGATCGGCTACGACGTGGTCCGGATCCCGTTCGCGCTGGCCGGCCAGCGGGTGTTCGCCCCGATCGAGTCCTACGGGCTCCTGATCGCCGACGCCTCCTCGTCGTCCGGCCTGACATCGACGCTCGGCTGGCTCTACCACCTGTCCAACGGCGTGACCTTCGGCATCGCGTACGTGGCGATCGCCGCGCGCCGCCCATGGCCGCTCGGTGTGGTGTGGGCCCTGCTCCTCGAGACCGTCGCGGTGCTCAGCCCCTTCGCCGCCCGGTACGGCCTGAGCGGACACCTCGTCCCGATCGCCATCGCGTACCTGGCGCACGTGTTCTACGGCTACCCGCTGGGCCGGCTCGGGCACGACCTCGACGGCACGGAGGACGCGCTGCGGGGGTTCGGCCGGCACACCGTGTCCGTGACGCTGGTCGTGGCGGTGGCGGTGATCGTCGGGTGGCACCGCCCGTGGCATGTGCCGCCCACGGAACGCGAGGCGGCGCGGCTCTCCCAGGACGGCGTCCCGGCGACGATCGTGCGCTCGGACCGCTTCGAACCCGAGTGGCTCCGCATACGGGCCGGCGGCTGCGTGCTGATCGACAATCGCTCCGGCCGGGCCTACTCGACCACGGCCGGCAGCCTGCCCGCGGGCGTCGCCGGCACGCTCTGCTTCGACCAGCCCGGCGTCCACCGGATCCGCCTCGGCACCCGCCCCTACTCCGGCGGCTTCGTCTACGTGGACGCAACCGGGTCGTGATCGGCCCGGCAGGCGTGTGGGTCGCAGGCCTCTTCAGGGGGCGCGAACGGCGGAACGGCGACGGCTCCCGTCGCGTCCAAGTGCCTCGTGTCCGTCATCGATCTCTTCGGCCCGACCGGCCGCCCCGTGGCCGGCCGCCCGCGACGCTGGAGCCGCAGCTCCCGCCTGCGGTACGTCGCGGCCGCGCTCGCCGCCACATTCCCCGTCTGGCCCGGCATTCAGCACGGTGAGCCGATCGCCGACGAGATGTTGTCGGTCGCCGAGGTGGCCCTCGTCGTTCCCGTCGTGCTGATCCTCCCGGCCGCCTGGGCGCTGCTCGGCCGCTCGCACCCCTTCGGCCGGCGCGTCGGCGCGCTGCTCGCCGGCGGCGTCGCGCTCTGGTCCGCCGGCACCGTCACGCTGGCCGACTACGCCACGCCGTCCACTGTCGACGACTTCCTGTTCTGGCACCTGGTGACGGCCGGGCTCCTGGTGGGCGGCGCCGCCTTCCTGGAGTGGCGCCGGCGTCCGTTCCGGCTGTCCGTGCCACGCGCTGCCGCGGGGCTCGCGCTGTGGGCGCTGGCGTGCGCGATCGCGCTGACCGTGCCCGTACCCGACCGCATGGTGCCGCCCAGCGACGCCGTGCTCCCGCTGCCGAGCGGCATCGAACTGCGCACTGACGAGGTCGCCTGCCACCGCTTCAACGAGGCCGAGTACTGCACCCGAACGATGACCGTCGGATCCACCGGCAACGACCTGGCCCGCAGGCTGGGCCGGCATCTCGAGCAGAGCAAGGGCTGGCATCTGACGTGGTACGACTTCGCGCCGACGCCCTCGGTCGAATGCCGCCCGGCAGGCCGGCTGGTCAACCCGTACCGGCTCTGCCTCGAGGTGCGCGACGACGCGCGGACGACCGGCCTGGAGATCCACCTGGGTTACGCCAACCCGCACGATCCGGTGTATTGAACGGGCCCCGGCCGGATGGCGGCCGGGGCCCGTTCGGTCAGTGCGAGTAGGTCTCCAGCTCATATATGGAGAAACCGTAGGACGTCGCCCGGGTCTGGCCGGTCAGGCGCAGATACCGCGCGTTCACCGCCGGGAACGAGACGGTGTCGAGGCCGCCGTTGCCTCCGGTCACGGCGGCAGCCTGGGTCCACGTGGTGCCGTTCGTCGAGGTTTCTATCCGGTACGCCGTGGCGTAGGCCGCCTCCCAGCGGACGACGGCCCGCGCCACCGGTTTGGTGGCGCCCAGGTCGACCTGGAGCCACTGGTTGTCGGCCCAGGAGCTGGCCCACCTGGTGGATAAGCTGCCGTCCACCGCGTTCGCCGCGGAGTTGCCGCTCTGCGTGCTGGAGGCGGTGGCCGTCCTGGCGGCGGCCAGGTTGGCGATGTCGTCGCCGCGCTTGGCCGGGAACGAGACGACCTGCTGGTAGGTGGGGCGGTTCTGCCAGGCGATCAGGCCGTGCTTGACGCCGCCGAGCGGGGACTGCAGGATCGCGTCGGCGCACCACTGGTCGCCGGCCGAGCAGTTGGCGTCCGCCGGGTACGTGGTGGCGGCGGGCTCGGCCAGGGCGGCCGACAGGCTGGTCAGCAGGGCGCTGCGGCAGGTGCCGACCGCACCGCCGCCGCAGTACTTCGTGGACCAGCCGGGGACGCTGTCGCCCAGAACCGCGCGCAGGTCCTTGTCGACGTAGCCCCACCAGCCGTACTGGAACGAGGATCCCTTGTGGGCCTGGGATTCGTTGGCGCTGGTCGGCAGCGACGAGACCGGGCCGGTCTGCCCGCCGGACGGGGACTCGTTGATCTGCAACGCGTTGACCAGGGACTGGAACAGGTCGGGGCCGAGGCCGGACTGGAACACCGCCTGCACGAGCTTGGGCCACCAGGCGTCGAAGATGCGGATGGCGTCGGCGTTCGCGTACGCCTTGCTGCCGGCCGATGTCTCCTGGCGGTGTGCCCCGGCGGCCAGCCAGGTGCGCAGCTTGGCGATCGCCGCGGCCTGCGCCGAGTCGCTGACCGTGGCGGTGTCGATGACCCGGAGCAGGACCGGGAGCACGTCGGTGCCGCGCAGGTCGGTGGTGGCCGCCGACTCGACGACCTTCACCAGCGAGGCGCGGTCGTACTTGGTGCCGGCCGCGATCCCGGCCTTGAGCGGCTTGTCGAGCAGGTCGCCACGATGAACGGAGCCGAAGCTGAAGTTGCCGTCCGCGGCGCCGTACCCCAAAGCCTGCTTGTTGTTCCAGCTGACGAAGTAGTCCTGGTTCACCGCCTGCGGGTGGGCGGACGCGGGGACGTACGAGGCCACGTTGGTGCTCGGGTTCCAGTTCTGCCACTCGTACGCCTGCTCGGCCTTTGTCGGCAGATTGGGGTCGACGCCGGTCGCGCGAACTGGCTGGGCGCCCGAGGTGAACATCGCGGAGTCGGTCGAGTTCACGTAGAACCAGTTGAAGGCGAACGAGATGTTCGAGGCCGAGTTCATGAACGCGGCCGGGGTGCCCATCTGGTCGGGCTCGTTGAACATCTGGAAGCCGATCGCCGAGTCCGCCTCGTGCCGGTAGGTCGAGCGCAGGCTGGTGAACGCGGTGGGCACGCCGCCGACCAGGCCACGCCAGGTGACCAGGCCGTACTTGGTGCGCTGGACGGTGAGGCGGTAGGAGCCGGCCACGGTCGAGTCGGCGGTGGTCGGCTTCCACGAGTTGGTCTGGGTCAGCGCCTCCATCGGCGTGCACGTGCCGTGGTAGAGGTAGCCGGTGCTCGTCAACGTGGCCGCGCTGCCGTCGGTGTTGCAGAGCTTGGCCGCGTACGTGTCGGTGATGTCCTGGATCGACGAGGTGGCGCTCCACGCGTAGTCGGGGCCGCGACCGATCAGGGTGTAGAGGTTGAGGCCGCTGAACGCGATGCCGCGGCTGCTGATGCCCGGGCCCTGCAGCTCCTGGGCCATGAGCAGCTGCGGCGCGAAGTAGCCGGTCTGCGGGCCGAAGACGGCGACCGGGTGGCCGGTGGCCGAGTTCGCGGCACTCACGATGGCCGCGTTCGACATGCCGCGCTGGGCGCTGTCGATCGTCAGCGTGCTCAGCGAGTCGGCCAGCGCGCTCGTTCCGCCGGCGGCGGTGGCGGCCGAACCGGTCTTGTCGAAGACGATCGGCTCGGAGGTCGCCGACCCGGCGTCGGGCATCGCGACACCCGCGGCGTTGGGGTCCCCCGCCCCGTACGGGAACGATTGTCCGTTGTGGAGGGTGAGCACCGTCTCGGGGTCGTTCTGCGAACGGAACTGCTGCCAGACGGCGTCTCCGGCGGTGTTGCCGTACTTCGCGCGGGCGGCGATGCGAACCAGGGCCGACTGCATCTCGGTGCCGCCGCCCCCGCCGAACAGTCCGCCGATGACGCCGCCGATCGCGATCAGGTCGGTCATCGTGAAGTTCACCGGCCCGCCCGCGTTGGTGATGGCGTCGAGGTGGCCGGTGAGCACGTATTCGCCCGGGCAGTCGCGGGCGGCCATGCAGTCGGCGATGTACTTGTTGATGCCGGCGATGTAGCTCTGCACGTCGGTGTAGAGCTGAGCGCCGCGGGTGCCGCTCGCCTGCAACGCGTTGATCTGGGTCTGCAGGTCGGCCTCGGTGTAGGGCGAGTTGCGCCAGACGCTCTGCTCGAGCTCGCGGTTGCCTTCGGCGCCACCGGCGAAGCTGGTCAGATTGCCCCGGGCCACGTGCCGCATGAGGTCCATGAGGAACAGGCGGTCCTGGGCGCCTGCGTATCCCGCGCCGTACATGAGGCCGGCCCGGGTGGTGCCGGTGATGTGCGGGATGCCGAGCTGCTTGTCCCGCACGATGGTGACGTCGCTGCGGGGTGACTTGGTGCTCTCGACATCGGCCGCGGCGACGCCGTACGAGCTGTCGTTGAAGAAGGTGTTGATCTGGTCGGCGGTCAGGCCGGTGTAGTTGTACGCCAGGTTCCCGTACTTCGCGAGCTGGTCGTCGGAGTGCGGGGGCATGGTGCCGAACGCCTGGTTGGCCAGGATCTGGACCAGATCGGCGTCGCCGTTCTGACCGGGCGGCAGGACGTCGGAGCACTGGCCGAGGCAGTAGTCGTCGGTCGCGTACGCGGCCTGAGCCGGCGTGGCGGCGATGGGGGTGAGGGTGGCGGCGGTGACGAGGACGGTCGCTGCCAGGGCGTGGAGAGGACGGTATCGGCGCATCTGACGCATCCCTTCGGAACACGCGAACGCGAAACAATTTCATAGATGTTAAGACGTCGATGCCTCACTTAGCTACTGGCGCGTAGCTTTTCTCGCCTCGCTCGCCCGCAACAGGTCTGCGGCGAGGCAGATCGGGCACGCGAGGATCTCGGAGGTCCATCGGAAATCGAAAGGCCTCCGCCGGTTCCAGGCCGGCTGACGCCGCCGCTACGAGGGCTGCTCGGTGAGGGCGTCCTCGACCCGTGAGCCGGCGGCCTCCTGCCGGCGGACCGCGCCCGCGCTGCCGATCAGCGTCCCGAGGAAGCCGATCACGAGGGCGACCAGGATGCCCAGCCCCGCGTAGGCCCAGTCACCGTCCCGGCCACCGAGCCCGAGCGGCCCGAGCAGGTAGCCCTGCCAGCTCAGCCAGCCGGCGAACGAGTTGGTGACCAGGCCCCAGCCGATCGCGGTGCCGGCAACGACCAAGGTCAAGGGCAGCGCGCGTACGTCTCCGTATCGCCCCCGCGGGTCGAACAGCTCCGCCTCGGCGTAGTCGCGGCGGCGCAGCGCCACGTCGGCCACCATCACCCCGCACCAGGCCGCGATCGGGACGCCCAGGGTGATCAGGAAGCCCTGGAACGTGCCGATGAAGCTGCTGCCGAAGAACACCACGTAGATCGTTCCGGCGATCATGATGACGCCGTCGACGGCGGCGGCCAGGTAACGCGGGATGCGGACGCCGGCGGTGAGCAGGGCCAGCCCCGACGAGTAGATGTCCAGCACCGCGCCGCCGATCAACCCGAGCACGGCGGCGATGGCGAACGGAATCAGGAACCAGGTCGGCAGCAGCGTGGTCAGCGCCCCGATCGGGTCGGCCCCGATCGCATCCGACAGCGACGTCGACGAGCCGGCCAGGAGCAGGCCGAAGATCAGCAGGACGACCGGGCCGAGCGCGCCGCCGAACGTGGTCCAGCCGAACACGCCGCGGGCCGAGGCCGACCGGGGCAGGTAGCGCGAGTAGTCGGCGGCCGCGTTGACCCAGCCCAGGCCGAACCCGGTCATCAGGAAGACCAGCGCGCCGATCACCTGCTGGGTGGAGCCGGCCGGGAGCGACGAGACGGTGGACCAGTGGATGTGGTCGGCGGCCAGCACCATGTAGACCACCGTGAGCACGGCCGCGACCACGGTGATCACCGCTTGCAGCCGCATCACCGCGGCGAAACCGGCCACGCCGGCCATCACGGTGATCGCCGAGACGACGATGAGCGCGACGACCTTGGTGCCGGTGCCGCCGCCCCAGCCCAGCCGGGTGAACACGGTCGACGTGGCGAGTGTGGCCAGGATGACCAGCACGGTCTCCCAGCCCACCGTGAGCAGCCAGGACAGCGCGGCGGTGAGCCGGTTGCCGTTGACCCCGAAGGCGGCCCGGGACAGCACCATGGTCGGCGCCGAGCCCCGCTTGCCGGCCAGCGCGATCACGCCGCACAGCGCGAACGAGACCACGATGCCGACGACCCCGGCGATCACGGCCTGCCAGAACGAGACGCCGAAGGCCAGCGTGAACGCGCCGTAGCTCACGCCGAGCACCGAGATGTTGGACGCGAACCAGGGCCAGAACAACGACCGCGGCCGCCCGGAGCGAGCGCTCTCGGGAACGACCTCGATGCCGATCATCTCGATGCCGACACCGGCCGCCGTGCGCTCTTGTGTGCTGGCCATCGTCCACCGCCTCGTACAGGCCCCTCAGCAGGGCATCTGAGGCCATCCTGCCCCCACGAGGGCCGCGATCATAGACGTCGGCGGCTGTCTATCCCGCCACTCCCGGGTGGGCGACGACCTTGAGGCCGGTGCGGGCGGCGGCCGTGGTCATCGCCGTGGCGATCTCGGCGAGCGGGAACGCGGCCGACACCAGCGAGGTCAGGTCGACCCTCTTCTGCGCGGCCAGGTCGATCGCGCGCGGGTAGACCTCGCCCATCCGGCGCGACAGCACGAGCGTGAGGCCCTTGCGGCGGGCGATCGACGCCGGGAACGTGGTGCGGTCGCCGTCGGGGATGCCGACCAGGATCACCCGGGCGCCGGGCTTGGCGGCCCGCAGCGCGGCCTCGACGGCGGCGTCGGAGCCGGAGACCTCGAAGACCAGGTCGGCCTCGGAGTCGGTGAGCGGCGCGGCGCCCAGGCCGGCCGCGGCCGCGAGCCGGTGCGGGAGCGGGTCGGCGGCGAGGACGCGGGTGGCGCCGGCGAGGCGGGCGAGCTGGATCAGCATGAGGCCGATCGGGCCGCAGCCGACCACCGCGACCGTCTGGGCCAGGCGGGGGTGGGCCATGTCGTACGCGTGCAGGGCGACGCCCAGGGGCTCGAGCAGGGCGCCCTCGTCGTCGCTGATCGTGTCGGGGACCGGGTGCAGGCGGTGGGTGGGCCAGGCCATCAGCCGGCGCAGGCCGCCGTCGCAGGCGCCGTGGCCGGCGAAGACGATGTTCAGGCACAGGTTCGGGTTGCCTTCGAGGCAGGGCTCGCAGCGCATGCAGGGGATCGCCGGGTCGATCGCGACCCGCCGGCCGTCGAGCGGGCCGCCGCGCACCACGCCGGCCATCTCGTGACCGAGCACCAGCGGGCGGGCGACGACCGCGTCGCCGATGCCGCCCTCGGTGAACCAGTGCAGGTCAGAGCCGCACAGTCCGACGCTGGTCACCTCGACGAGCGACTCGCCCTCGCCGGGAGCCGGGTCGGGCTCGTCGTGCAGCCGGACGTCGCCGGCGCCGTGAAGCCGAGCTACGCGCATGGTGTGAACCATAGATCAGGAAATGCCGCCGTCGCGAAGCGTGCGACGGGCATCGCGGACGACGGCCAGGTCGACCATGAGACGGGGCGGTTCAGGGCTGTGGGATCTTCTTTGCGCGGGGACGGTCCACAGCCCCGATCCGTTCCGAGGCAATTTCCGCCCGGCATGCATTCCCCTTGACTCACCCGGGCAAGGTTGTCGCATGCGGATGAGCACGGGGATGCGGCGGACCCTCGCCGTCGCGGCGGTGGCAGCGGCGGTCGCGGCGATGCCGGCCGCTTGCGGAGAGGGAGAGGCGTCGGACGCCGCCGCCCCGCCCAGCGCCGCCGCGCCCAGCGTGGCGCCGGCGAGCGCCGCGGCAAGCGCGACGCCGGCGACCGGGGGGACGACCCGCGCCATCCCTTCGTCGATCCCGGATGCGGCGTTCCTGCAGGCCGGCGACGTCCCCGGCAAGGCGAAGGAGAAGCCGCGACGGCTCGGCCCCGGCGACCAGGAGCTGCCCGAGTTCTGCGACGCCGACTACGACCAGGGCGCCGCCGTCGGCATCCGCGCCACCCAGAGCGTCTTCTTCGCCGGACCCGACGATCCGGCCGAGTCCACCCCGAAGGCCGCCGTCTACGAGGACGTCCTGGTCTTCCAGGGCGACGCCGCCACCACGTTCATGAGCGACCTACGCGCCGCCGTCCAGGGCTGCGCCGTGCAGAAGGAGGAATCCGGCGTCACGGTCAAGAACTACCTGCGCGGCGAGATCGGCGCCGGCGACGAGTCGGTGCTGATCGAGCGGACCCGCCCGGCCACCGACGACGCCGGCGAGCCGGTCGGCGGCGGCGCGCTGCACCACCTCTACTGGACCGCGACGCGCGTAGGCGACTCGGTCGCCGTCGTCAGCAACACCGGCTGGGAGTCGGTCTCGGCCGAGCGCGCCGACACCGTCCACCTGGGTGGCAAAGCCGCCGCCCGGCTGGCAGCGTGGCGAGGGTGAGCGAGGGCATGGATCTCGCCGCCGTCCGCGTGGATGTCGCCGCCATCGACCTGCTGATGCGGGACATCGCGCAGCGACCGGTGGACCTCAGCGACCCCGACTGGGTGGCGAAGCGCCGGGCCGCGCCGAAACCGGTGGACGAGGCCGGCGTGGCGGCCGAGGCGGCCGCGGCGCTCGCGACGCTGCTGGACGCCTACGAGAGCGGCGACGAGGAGATGCGCGAGGAGGTGCGGGAGACCTTCCGGGCGCACCGCTATTTCACGTGGGCGGTCGGGCTGTCCGACGAATGGCAGTCGGCGGCCGAGTTCCGCCGCCGGCTGATCCTCGTGTCGGCCCGCGACCAGCATCAGGATCCGCGGGACGAGCTGATGATGATCTGGTGGCTCTGCGACCACGCCCGCGCCCAGGGCATCGACGTCGAACCGGTGCTCCGGGAGGTGGCCGACATGTCCTCCCGCGTCGACCACTACGACTTCGGCTCGATGCGCGACCTCATCCTGCGTGGCCGCGAGGAGCACGACCTCCGCTAGAAGTCGCCGAGGAGGCTGCCGGCGTCACGTCTGGAGCCTCGCCGAATGGCGGGTGTCGGCCTCGCGCTGGTCGCGACGCTGCTGACCGGGCGGCGTGGAGCCGGTGCCCGACGCATGCGTGTGGCCGGGCGGGGTTTGCGCGGCGGCGTGGCCGCCGCTGGGGACGGGCGCCCCGGGGCCGCTGCCGCCGCTGGGGACGGGTGCGCCGGCGCCACTGCCGCCCTGGGTCGGCGGGACAAAGCCGGGGTACTGGTCGGACGATGTCTGGGCGGCGAGGGTGGCGGGCGACGGGTAGCCGGGCGGGGCGGTCTGGGCGTAGCGGGCGTCGAGCTCGATCGCTTCCTGCTGGCCGATCAGCGCGGTGAAGGCCGCCCACGGCATCCGGTCGACGGGCTCGGCGCTGCCGGTGTCTGCGATCTGCCGGTAGACCAGCGACGCGGCGCGCAGGGAGGCGAGCAACGCCGCCACCGGGTGCAGCACGAGGCGGACGCCGGCCGTCGCGAGGTCGGCGTCGCTCGGCGCGGGCCGGTTGCCGGCGGCCTCCGAGCGGTTGATGACGATGGGCACGCCCGGCAGCGCCTCGTGCACCCGCGCGAGCTCGTCGAGGGCGTCGACGCCCTCGGGAAAGACCGCGTCGGCGCCCGCCGCCGCGAAGGCGCGGCAGCGGTCGATCACGTCGTCCAGGCCGTTCACCGAGTAGGCGTCCGTACGGGCGATGACCGCGAGCTCCGGCACCTCGCTCGCCAGGGCCGCGACCTTGGCGGCGGCGAGGCCGGTGTCGATGACCTCCTTGCCGGCGAGATGGCCGCAGCGCTTGGGCTGCGCCTGGTCCTCGATGTGCAGCCCGGAGATTCCGGCGCGCACGTACGCGTGCCCGGTCCAGACCGCGTGCAGCGGGGCGCCGTAACCGGTGTCCGCGTCGGCGATCAGCGGGATGCCGCCCAGCGCCGGCGCCAGCGTGGCGGCCCGGTCGGCGATCTGGGTGGCGTGCACGAAGCCCAAGTCGGGGCGGCCCAGCATCAGCGCCGAGACCGCCGCCCCGGAGAGATGGACGGCCCGATGTCCCGCCGCCACCGCGAGCGCCGCGGTCACCGGGTCGTAGACGCCGGGGACGTGCGTGACGGTGCCGGCCGCGAGCAGTGCCCGCAGCTCATCCGCTCCGGTCATGACTGAGCCTCCCTCTGTGGTCGTGGAGGCGATTGTCCCTTCGCTCATGGCCGGCCGTGCAGGGAGAAGCCGCCCTCGACTCCAACGACCCGGGGTTCGTGAAGAAACAGCAGCGTCTCGGCCGGTACGGCGTTTCGCTGTGCGAAATCGCTGCTAGGCTTCGCAACTGGTTTCGTTCCGAACCCGTTCCGGGGAGTCGCCATTGCCTGCCGATGACGAGAGCGAGAGCCAGTCGAGATCCGTCGCCGCCGTCGAGCGCGCGATGGATGTCCTGCTCTACTTCGGGCGTACCGAGCAGCCCGACCTCGGGGTCACCGAGATCGCGTCCGCGCTCGGCCTCACCAAGGCCGCCGTGCACCGCATCCTGACCGCGCTGCGCAGCCGCGACCTGATCACGCTCGACACCTCGACCCGGCGCTACGCGCTCGGGCACGCGGCGGTCGCGCTGGGCCGTGCCTATCTGGCCCGCACCGACGTACGCGCGATGGCCGCCCCCGAGCTGAAGTGGCTCTCCGAGCGCACCCAGGAGACGGCCACGCTCTCGCTGCGCCGCGGCGACACCCGGCTGTACGCCGACCAGGTCGTCCCCAACCAGGAGCTGCGGCTCGAGGTGAGCCTGGGCATCCCGTTCCCGCTGCACGCCGGCGGCTCGTCGAAGGCGTTCCTGGCCTGGGTGCCCGATTTCGAGCTCGACGCGTACCTGGCGCGGCACCCGCTCGAGGCGGTGACCGCCAAGACCATCACCGACCCGGCGAAGCTGCGCAAGGACCTCGCCGGCATCCACAGGCGGGGGTACGCGACCTCGCTGGGCGAGCGACAGGCCGGCGCCGCCTCGGTGGCCGCGCCGATCTTCGACCACGACGGCCACGTCGTCGCGGTCATCAGCGTGGCCGGCCCGGCGCTGCGCTTCAAGCCCGACTCCGGCTCCGCGGTGGTCGACGATCTGCTGGCCGCCGCCGCCCGGATCTCGGCCCAGCTGGGCTACACGGATTAGAGGTTGGTAAAGGGCCGTCAGGCACGTGCGCCAACTGTTCAACTAGGTCGGCCAGCAGACCGCGGCGCGGCAATCGCCCGTGAAGGGCCAGATCGCGTACGAGAACGGCAGCGTGACCGGACCGCCCCGCGGAACCTTCGTCGCCCGCCAGGGCCTATCGCGCCGGCCGGCGATCCCGGTCGCGGTCGCCGGGCACGGCGGCGCCCTTGCCCGGCTCGGGCACGCGGGTGTTGAGCCCGGGCACCGTCTGGCCGATCCGGTTCAGCGAGCCGGGCACTCCGCGGGAGTGTTCGGGAACGCGGGCGTCCGCGGCCTGCCGGGTCAGCAGGTCGACGTAGAGCGCCTTCTCGGCGGGCGCGACGAACTCGGCAAGCTCGGGCGTCATCGAGCCGGCCGGCACCTGGACGAAGTCGGCCGGCGCCTCGCCGCGCAGGCCGACCAGGCGCCCCTCGCGGACGATCACCCGCAGCTGGACGTCGGTCCCCTTGAGCACGGCGACCAGCCCCGGCGGTCCGGCCGCGCGGTGCGCCTGCCCGGCCGCGTCCTGGCCGTGCGAGATGCCGACGATGTCGAAGACCTCGCCCTCGGCCGCACCGCCGGCGAAGCGTACGCGCACCTTCTGGGCCGAACCGCCGGCCTGCTCGGCCGGGACGACCTCCTCGATCGCGGCGACCCGCCGCTCCACCCGGGGATCCAGGAACAGGTCGACGTTGCGCGCGAGGACCGCGTTCTTGAACGACATCAGCTCGCGCAGCGCGGCCTCCGCCTCGCCCGGGGGCAGGTTGCCGTAGCCGAGCCGCTCGCCCAGCGCGACGATCTCGGGCGGGATGGGCGGCAGGGGCTCACCGGGCCGCACCCGCGCGGGCCGGCCCAGCCAGATCACCCTGGCCGCACCGGACTCCGCCGCCGTCCAGGCGGCCCAGCCGGCGGTCGCGCCGCCGCCGGAGACCAGGACGGTCTTGCCGGCCACCGAGGCGGAGAAGATCGCGTCGCCGTACAGCAGGCGTCCGCTGTCGATCAGCACCTCCTCGTGCTCCGGCGTGACCTTGGCCAGCTGTCCACGGCTCTCCAGCCGGGTGGCCGGCCCGGGGCCGGTCGCGAGGTTGAGGCCCTTGCGCGCATAGAAGTACTTGGGCTCGCCGGTGGTGCCGCTGCGCACGAGAACCCGGAACGGGGTGTCGTGCGGCCAGCTGCCGTCGCCGGGATTGGGCTCCACCCGCATCTGGGTGCCGCGGTAGGAGACCACGCCCGCCTCGTACGCCGTCATGGTCAGCGCGTCGGCGATGTCCTCCGCCCGGCCGAAGCCGGTCGCATCGGGGTTGAACTCCTGCGGCTGCCGGGTCAGCCCCGTCGAGCCCCACTCCCCCGCCGGCTGCCCGATCTTGCCCTCCTGCAGGCCACCGCTGGCCAGCAGCGACTCGGCCCGCGCCCGCCACGGCTCGACCTCCCCGGCCGTGATGTTGAGGACCTTCGGCACCTCGGTCACGTCGACGCCCGGCGCGCTGCGCATGCCCCGCGCAGATGGCGTGGTGGCGCTCGCGATGATGCCGCCGGGACCGCCGCCGAGGGTGAGCACCTCCACCTCGATGTGCTGCATGCCGTCGATGAGCTTCTGCACGGCGGTGTCCCGCACCGCCAGCCGCTCGAGCGCCGCGCGTACCTCGCGCCGGGCCGCCGCGGCCTGCTCCGGGTTCGGCGGAGCCTTGCCGATGCCGCCCGGCCCGGCTTCCAGGCCCTCGACCAGGGTCATCGGTTCACCCCCGTCGGGCTTGACCGTGTAGCGCCGGCGGCCGCTGATCACGTCGATGTCGCCCGGCGTGACCTCCGCGCCCTGGCTTGTCATCGCCTCGAGCAGGCGCGGCATCTGGCTGCGGGGCACCTCGTAGATGCCGTCGTTGAGCTGCCGCATCAGTCCGGCCAGCTCGGCCTGACGCAGCTGCGCCGCCTCCGGGCCGGTCAGCCGCTGCTCGATCTCGGCGAGCGGGATCCCCAGATCTTCCAGCAGTTGTGGCTCCCGGGCGAGCCGCTCGGAAAGCTTGTTGTACACCTCCTGCTCGGCCTGCGTCGCCTCGCTGTCGCGGCGCAGCCCGCTGTCGAGGTCCTCCTGCCGCCGGGTCGACCTCGCCAGCTCGGCGAGCGCGATGGCCTCCTTCCGGGCCTCGATGGCGCGCCCGGCGACCTGGCCCAGCTTGCCGCCCTTGCCCGCCGCCCAGTCCGTGAAGCGCTTCATGAACTTGCCGCGGGCGATCAGGGTCATGGCCGCGTACGAGACGAAGCTCTGGCCCGCGATCTCCTCGACCTCGGCGGCCGACAGACCCTGCCGTCCCCGGCTTTCCCAGAGGGCCTTGACCTCCTGCTTGGCGAGCTCGGCCGCGCCCATGACGAGCATCGGAACGCCGTGCTCGGCGGCGAGCGCCTTCAGTCCGCCGGCGGCCGCCCAGGCGGTCCGTTCCATCCGCGCGGCGAGCTTCGACATGGTGCCGAACAGGAACAGGTTGAACGCGAAGTCGCCGGCCAGTCCGCCGGCGGTCACCTCGTCGGAGAACATGATGGCGTTGCCCACGGTGAAGGTCGTGGCCTCCGCCACCTGGACCGTCCAGAACGCGGCCGAGGTGCCGATCTCGAGGCCGCCCACCACGCCGCGGGCGAGCGCACCCACGCCCGAGGTCACCAGCATGAGCGCGACCATCGCGATGAGCTGGCCGATGAACGCGCGGATCTGGGCGTCGTGCACCGCGTCGGCCACGCGCCGCAGCCACTTCTGCTGGCCCGGATCCGCGGCCAGGCCCTCGATGTCGCCCTTGACCGCCTGCCGATCGCCGCTCGCCCAGCGTGTCTTGGCGTCCAGCCACAGATCCTTCCAGTGCTGGGCCTCGGCCTTGAGCTGAGCGATTTCGATCGCGTCGTTGATGCTCGCCGTCAGGCCGGCCCAGAAGCCGTCGCTGTCGACCAGCGCCTTGAACATCTGCTCGACGTTGTCGAGCCCGCTGTCGATCGCGACCTCGGTCTGCAGGTCCGAGACCAGCGCGAACACTTCTTCGAGCGAGCGGCCGAAGGCCTGAGGGTCGGTTTCGGCCTGCGTGCGCAACTCGATCATCCGAGCCCGCAGCGCTTCCTCCCGGGCGCCCAGGCCCGTGGCGCCCTGACGCCCGCCCATCCCGCCGATGGTGGACTGCAACCCGTGCAGGACTCCCTCCATCACGGTGACCGGGAGCAACTTGAGGGAGAGCTGGGCGGCGGTGAGCCGCTCCTGGGCGGTGGCGACCAGCAGCGAGGCGCCGGCAGCGCCGGCGAGGCTCTCGGCCACGTTCCGGAACGCCTGCCGGTAGTAGTCGGGCAGGTTCCGGGCGAACGGGTCCGCCTTCTCGGCCGCCTTGTCCAGCAGTGCGACCAGGTGGGTGAATCCGGCGCTGACCTCGGTCAGGAGGGCCTCCTGCGCAGGAGCCTGAAGCGTCCACTCCTGGATACCGGCGGCCGCGCCGCTCGCGAGCTGCTGCCGGCGCGCCGTCAGATCAGCCCGGGCCAGCTCGACCTCGCGCTGCGCGCCGAAGCGCTTCGCCTGCGCCGCCACCGCGTCCAGAAGCAGCTCGCTGTTGTTCATGGTCACCAGGACCCGCAGCGGCGCCGCGGGCGCGACCGGCCCGAACGGCGCGCCGGCGCGTGCCTGGGCCAGCGCCGCCTCGCCGGCCGCCGGGGAGGCGAGCAGCTCGCGTACGGGATCGGGCGATCCCGACGGTGTCCTCGCGCCGGGCTGCCCGACCGGCGCGGCTCCCGGCTGGGACGACGCCCGGCGCAGCTCGTCCTGCCGGCTCGGCAGCAACTGACCGGACCAGGGGAATCCGAACAGCCGCCCGGCCGCCATGAGCTGGTAGGCCATCTCGGTGGTGCCGTACAGCGCGAGGGCGACCTCCTCCCGGGTGGCGTTCGGTGGCTGTTCCACCCGCACCCAGTAGGTCAGACCCTCGGCCGGGAGGTAGCTGATCTGCACCGGCCGCGGCGCCGCGGCCGCGGGGGCCGGGCCGCTCGACCGGTACGCGGCCAGGTCGACCTCCACGGTGTTCCCCGACGTGAGGAAGCCGGCGGTCAGAGCGTCGACCGGATGCGAGACCAGCAGGGCGCCGGGATCGGGTTCGGGCGCCAGCGCCGGGTCGGTGCGGGCGGCCTGCTCCCAGGCGGCGAGTTGGGCCCGGCTACGGGCGTCGAGGTATCGAGGGACCATCCGCGCGAGCGATTCCCGCAACCGTGCGATCAACGCGTCCGAAAGCCCGCTGGCGACGTCCGGGTACCACACCAGCGGGCCGGTCGACAGCTCCCACATGGAGATGTCGTCCGGTTTGGACTCGGGCGCCATCGCCTGCTGGGTGTGCACCCGGGTCCGGTCGACGATCCGCGCGGTCTCGTCCACGGTGCCGAGCAGCCGGTCGAGTGCCTTGAGCAGGTCCGGGCCCCGGGGCAGCGCCATGTCGACCGCCTCGGCGAGTGGCTGCGCGCCGGCGCTCAGGCGCAGGTGCGGGCTCGGTGACGCCAGGTTGAACCGGCCGATCGCCGCCCCGATGCCGTCGCCGATCTCGGCGGCGAAGTAGGTGCAGTAGCGCTGGTAATTGGCCGATTCCGACGGCTGGTCGCGACTCCACAGCCCGACCGCGTTCGGCCCGGTCAGCCCGGCGCCGGATTGAACGGCATGCGCAACCTCGTGCGCGAGCAGCCGCTGCGAGCCCGGGCCGCTCGCGCCCGCCACCCCGCCCGGAAGATAGACCTCGGTGCCGCGCGTGGCGCCGTGGGCACCGAGGCCGGTCAACGCGGCGTCCGCGCCGTCGCGAACCCCGATCGAGCCGAGCAGCGGGCGCCACGCCGGATCGGCCTGGCCGACTACCGAGGCGGGCAACCCGGCTCTAGGCGGCGTGCCCGGCGCCGGACCCGCTGGCTCTGGACCGGCCGGCTCCGGCGCGGCGGGCGTGGCCTCCGCGGGCCAGCCTGGGAACACCCGGCGGGCGAGTTGCTCGGTGCCTTCCTCCGAACCCGCGCGATGACCGCCGAGCGCGCGGGCGACGGCCGCGTTCGAGACCCCCGAGGGCAGCGCCGCGCCACCGCCGTCGGCCCGGTGTGAGGACGGCGTCGTCCGGGCAGCCTCTTGCTCCGGTTCGAAGGCCCCCTCGTGTCCCTCCACGCCCGCCAGCGTTACTCGGCGTGTCAACGGTGCTCCAGCGCGCAAGGGCAGACTTAGGTGCAGGTCGGATAGCCGACCATCGATAGAAGATCAACGACCGGCGGCCGTCTCCGCTGCTCACATGCCGTCGCCGGACCATTCTCCGCGCGAGCGCGACCGCGCCAGCAGCGTCGAGATGACCGGCCCTTGCGGCTAGCTCACTGTGCGAGATCACCCGGGAAGTCGCCGGCCCGGCCCAGCTGCGCGGGAACCTGGTCTAGGCCCAGCTCGTGCCCGATCCAGTGTCCCCCGCGCGGGGCGAGCTGGTCGTGGTCAAGCACTACGCGAGCGCGTTCGCCGGCACCAATACGCGCCGCCCGGGTAGTAGGTGGCAGTGGTGGCGCCGTCGGCCCGCGTCGAAGATCAACCGTGCGCCCCGTCGCCTGGAGGGGCCCGATCAGCGGTCGCAGCCGAGGGCGATGTCCCCCGGCGGCGCGCCGACCGCGACGAGCATGCCGAAGGTCGTCGAGCCGCCGGGCGCCAGCGTCCCGTTGTACGAGGCGTTGCCGATCGTGACGTCGGCGCCGCTGCCCTGCGCCACCGCGTTCCAGAGCGTCAGAATCCGCTCGTCACCGGGCCACCGCAGCGAGACCCGCCACGCGTCGAGCGTTGCGTCGCCCACGTTTCGCACGGTCACGGTGGCAACAAAGCCGCCGCTCCACGCGCTGCCGATCGCCATGGTCGCGGCGCAGACCGCCAGCGGTGTGGTCCGCCCGGATCCGACAACGTACGGATCCCGGCGGCCGTCGGCGCTGAACCGGAACCAGTAGGCGGTGCCGGGAGTCAGCCCGTCGATGGTCACCGTTCCGTAGCGTTCCGGCCCGGACACCGCCTCGGCCACCGGATTCAGCCACTGCCGGGCGTCTTCCTGGCCGGCGAAGAGGGTGACGGTGACGGGCGGGTTGTAACCGCAGGGTGGGGTGAGCAGCATCGAGTAGCTGATCGTCAGGCTCCGGGCGGTCGCCGCGGACACCCCGCCACTGATCGGCAACGCCGGCGGGCACGTGAGCGTCGGCACCGGAGTCGGGGGGGGGGGGGGGGGGGGGGGCCCCCCCCCCCCCCCCCCCCCCCCCCCCCCCCCCCCCCAACCCCCCCCCCCCCCCCCCCCCCCCCCCAGCA
>NZ_JBITDW010000004.1:0-146103 GCF_044454685.1 Actinoplanes sp. NPDC051513 | reverse complement strand
CAGCGTGTCGCGGCGGGTCCGGCCCGGGGGGGGCGCCGGGCCCCCCCCGCCCGTGAGCGGCCCCGCGGGGGGGCCCGGGGGGGGGGCCCCGGGGGGGGGGGGGGGGGGCCCCGCGCCCCCCCCCACTCCAGCGGCGCTCAGCCCCGCCAGGACCAAGATCGCGCCGGCGAGCACAACGCCGGACCTGTACAGCATCGTCATCTCCATGTGCGCGACCATATATCGAAGACTGACGATGGATATCGAGATGTCGCGGCACTCGGCCCCGCCCGGCCGCACTTCCGCCGTCCACCGGTGGGGCGCACGTGGCCGGCGAGCATCGCGGAGTCGGCCCCAGTCCGTACCAGCCGGCGCCCGGCCGCCGGCCCGCACGCTTGACGACCGAAGCGCCCGGACGGCATCGGCCGTCGGGCCGGTCCCGGCCGGCGCCGCCATGCGGTTGACTGGCCGGGCCCGGCGCCTGACCGGGCGGGGAGGTTGGACAGGTCGTGCAGGACGAGCCGATCGACATCGACGCCCTTCGCCGGCGAGCGCGGGAACAACGCGAACGGCAACCGGCCTCGGCGCGCACCACGTGGGTGCTGGAGTTCGAGGACGCGCTGCGGGAGGCGTTGTTCCCCCGGGCCCGGCTGTTCGCCCGGATCATGGCGGCGGCCGGCGACCCCGGCCTCGACGAGCGGCACGACTCCGCGCCGGAGGGAACACCGCGCGCGTGGGTGCTCGCGCCGTTCGAGACCTTCGAGACGCTCAGCTCGTACGAGGGTGAGACCTTCCCGATGACCCACCACGTCTTCCTGACGCTCGGCCCGGAAGGGCCGGCCTTCCACACCGCCGCCGCGCTGCCGCAATGGCAATCGGTGTCGGTACGCGAGCAGGCGGCGGCCACCTCGGTCGTCACCCTGGGCGAGATCGAGACCCCGAGCGCGCTCGGCCGGGTCGGCCTGGGCCGCTACGCCGACGCCGCCGAGCGGGGCGCCGGAGCGCGCGACGACGCGCGGCGCTTCGCCGACCTCTGCGAGCGGCGGATGACGGCTCTGCTGTGGGCCTACGAGCTCACGTTTCCCGACCGCCACTCGGCGCCGCTGGACTGGGACGAGGACGAGACCGCCATCATCCTGCGCGCGGCGAAGAAGCTCCGCCGGCGGGAGATGACCGAGGACGAGTTCGTCCAGTGGCTGGACGGTGAGATCGACGGCGGCGGCGACCTGAGGCTGCCCCCGCTGACCGGCGCACGGATGGCCCGGGCGCTGTCACGGACCACCTACCAGCCGCAACGCCGCCATCGCCGCAACTGGCGCGACAAGTTGGTCGACGACGGCGAGAAGGGCTGGCAGATCGGCGAGAAGTACCTCGATCGCTCAGAGACCGTCATCCGCAGCGAGCGCGTCTTCGTCCGGCGCGACGGCAGCGGCTTCCGCGAGTCCGACGGCAACGGCGCCGACGAGTACGAGGCCGAACACATCTACCCGCCCGAGGTGTACATCAGCCACCTGGGCCGGCGCGGCGACTATCACCGCCGCGGCATGACGTTCTGAACGCCCGGCCCCGGCGAGAGCGCGAACACCAGCCCCGCGAGCACGACGGTGGTCAACAGGACTACGACAACCCCGATCCGGGTAGTCAGCAGCCGGGCAGTCATCAGCACGATCCAAACGTTTCGACGGTTGGATTGTTCGGCCATGGAAACGATAGAATGGCGGCCGTGCCGACGCAACCCGACCGCGAGATCGTCATGGGCGACCTGATCGACGCCCTACGCCGTTTCACTGTGGAGAGCGACGTCTTCGTCGACGTGTTCGCCCGGTCGCACGGCCTCGGGCGCAGCGACCTGAACGCCATCATGTGGATCGCGCGCGGCACCTCGTCCGGCGAGCCCATCACCGTCGGCGAGCTGGCGCATCAGCTGCGCCTGAGCCCCGCGGCGGCCACCGCGCTGGTCGGCCGGCTGGAGGCGGTGGGTCATGTAAGCCGCACCCGCGACCCGCACGACCGCCGCCGTGTGACGGTCACGATGAGCGAGACGGCTTTGACCGTGGCAACGGCGTTCTTCGTGCCACTGGGCGAACGGATGCGCTCGGCGGCGGCCGAATACTCCGAGGAGGAGCTGGCTCGCACGGCCGAGATCGTGCGCCACCTGACGGGCGCGGTCACCGCGGCGAGCCGGGCGCCGTCCCCCTCCCCCTTGGCCGAATAGCCGAGCGCGCCGCCGCCGGCCGGCGTGCCGCTCGGGGCGCGGCAGGCCGCCGGCCGGCCTGCCGCTCGGGGCGCAGCAGCCGCGGTGGGGTGCGACCGGTCGCGGTTGGGCCTGAGCGAAGTCGGTCAGCTCGCGCGGCGGCCGGCAAGCCCGGTGGCCCGGGCCTCCGGCACGATCCGGCAGCCGGCAGACGTGCGCCGGTGAGACGGACCGTCCTCGATCTGACTCGGTCCCGACGGTGTTCTGGCCACGTCGGGCCGTCCCGAGCCTGCGCCTCACGGCGTCCCCGCCTGGGCAGCTGCCGCCCTCTCAGAAGGCCGACGCAGGGGGCCCGGCGACAGCGGGCTGGGGTCCTCAGGTGTTGAGGCGCGCTCCGGCTCGTAGCCGCTCCATCAGGCGCGAGAGCTCCTCCTGCGGGAGCTTCGTGCGAGTGCGAGTGCGAGTGCGAGTGCGGGTGCGGGTGCGATGGGCGACGCGGGCGCCCGAGCGTCAGATCGGCGTCTCGATCTCGTGCCCGGCGCGGGTGGAGATCCAGAGGGCCACGGCGTCGAAGCCGGTGGCCGGGCCCCGCCAGGCGATCCAGCCCGCCGAGCGGACACAGGGCGGCCAGCGTGCCGAGCACGTAGCGGAGAAGGGTGCGGCCGGGCGACTCGTACGGCACTTCCCACCGCGGCATGGGCCTGATCGCAGGGCCCGGCGCCAATAGGGCGAGCCGCCCATTCTCTTGCCGCATTCGCTGTCAGTCCGGCGCTAACGGTCGTTTTGGCGCCGGACGGAAGCGTCATTGTTTCGCGTTGTCTCGCATCCGTTGCGGCAGTGCGCGGCGCCCCATTTCATCGCGCGTGCCGGGCGGGTGCGGGTCGCGTGGCGGGGGCGTCGGTGCGCCCCCGCCCGGCGACGTGGGTTTCAGCGTCAGGAGCCGACGGTGCAGAGCGAGTCGACCTTGTTGACGTCCGTGGTGATCTTGGCCTCGAGGCCGTCCGGCATGTTGCCGGTCTTGATCGCGTTGAGCAGCTGGGTGTAGTCGTCAGCCATCGTGTTCATCGCGGTGCGGACCTCGTCGTGCTTGGCCTTGGCCGCGGCAGCGTGCAGCTCGTCGACGGTGGTCTGCAGCGAGGCGGCATCGACCTTCTCGGCGCCCTTGATGATCGCGGCCTTGCCGTCGACACAGCCCGGGTCGGTCACCGTCGAGTTGCTGACGAACAGGCCGGCGGCAACGATGATGACAATGCCGATGATGGTGAAGAGACCGCCGATGATCGTGCCCGCGACGGCGAGACCGCGGCCCTTCGCCTTGCCGGGGCCGGTCTTGAAGATCGCGATGAAGCTCAGGATGAAGCCGATGATCGGCGCCACGAACGCGAGGATGAAACCGGTGATCGCGAGACCACTGGTGCCCTGCGGCTGCTGAGGCGGCGGGGCCTGGAAGTTCGGGTACTGCGGCTGGCCCGGAGGCGGCGGAGGCACCTGCTCGTTGAGTGACACTATTCGAATCCAATCGAAATTGCGGGGTAGAGCGCTTCGCGACCGTACTGGTTGCGTGCAAGAAAGTCTGTCCCGTATCTCAATCGTTATTCAGTCAACATCCAGTTGATCTTCACCATCTCATCAGGTGAACGCGGATCGACTGGGGAATCGCGGACGATGAACAACTGATCACCATCGGTCATTGGCGCCGGCTATGAAGGCGTAAGGCCGGAAGCGCCGCCAGGATCGTGCCGACGCACAGTGCCGCGGCGCTCAGCCCGAGCGACCAATGGATCCCGACCACCGCGCCGAACAGGCCCACCATGATCCCGCTGCCGAACCGTAGCCCGCTCGCCGACACACCATAGACGCCGAGCACCTTCCCGCGATCCCCCGGCGGGGCGAGCAACTGCACCACGGTCTGTCCGACCGACATCGCGGCCAGGCTTGCCACGCCGCCGATCACCAGCAGCGCGACCGCGACCGGATACGACCCCGTCACCGCGAAGAGCAGCGTGCTCACGCCGTACGCGAAAGTGCTGACGATCGCCGCGCCGACGGTTGCCGGAATCCATCCGGTGGCCTCCAGCAGGAGGCCGCCGAGGACGCCGCCCGCGCCGTTCGCGAACAGCAGGACCCCGTACGCCGTTCCGGCGCTCCCGGCGCCGAGGTCCTGGGCGAAGATGGGCATCGAGGACTGGATGGACGCGCCCACGAAGAACGACCCGAGGCCGCCCAGCACAATCATGCTGACCAATGTGTGATTGGCGCGCACCGCACGCAGCACCCGCAGCGAGTCGAGCACGCCGACCCGCTCGTGCCGCACGATGCCGCCGTCGCGGGTGTGCCCGGTGAACCGGGTGCGGAACAGGAAGAGCGTCAGCGGCAGGTAGAACAGCACGTTCACGAAAATGCCCGCGGTCGGGCCGAGGCCGAGCAGCAACGCCGAACCGATGACCGGCCCGAACAACACGCCGAGACTACGGAACGTCGCATTCAGGCGTACGGCTGAAGGCAGCTCTTCATCGCCGACGAAATCGTGCAGCATGAGCTGTTCGCCCGGCCCCCACAGCGACCCCGCGAGGCCGTGCAGCATCAGCAGGACACACGCCTGCCAGATCTGCAGCGTGCCGGTCAGGAACAACACGCCCCACAGCACCGAGACGAGCATGAACAATGCCTGCGCCGCCTGGATGACCCGGCGGCAGTCGAAGCGGTCGGCCAGCCCGCCGAAATACACGGAGAACAGCAGGAACGGCACCCAATGGCTGATGACCTGGAAGCCCGCGAGCGCCGGCGAATGGAATTTCTCCCACAACACCCAGTAGGTGATGACGTGCTCGATGTTGTCGGCCATCATCGCCAGCGCGGCGCCGAACAGATACGGCCGGCAATCCGGATTGCGCAGGGCAGCGAATCGCCGGGGCGCGGCGGACGCCCCGGCGCCGGTCAGCCCTCCTCCTCGCGGGGCAGCGAGCCCGCGTGGCCGGTACGCCAATACCCGTGGATCGAGACGCGCGCCGGGTCGGCCCGCTGATCGTCGCGCAGGTAGCCGCGCAGCCCGCGCATCACATCGGCCTCACCGGCCGCCCAGACGAACACGTCCGCCGGCACCTCACCCACCGTCTTCGGCAACGCCTCGGCCTCCTCCAGCCAGATGATCTCCGCACCCCGCGCCGAGTCTCCCAGCGCACGCTCCGATCCGCCAAGAACAATCACGCGTAAGCCGACCGCGGCCGGAAGCTCCTCGAGGAACCGCTCGGCTGCCGGCAGGCCGGTCTCGTCGACGACGATCAGGTACTGCCCGATCTCGCCGGGGAAGATCTGCGTGCCGCGCGGCCCGAGCACGCCGATCTCCGAACCCGGCGCGGCGTCGATCGCCCAGCGCCCGGCCGGCCCGTGCTCGTGGAGCACGAAGTCGAGCGCGAGCTCCTGACGCGCGGCGTCGAACCGCCGGATCGTGTAGTCGCGCATCGCCGGCCGCGGCCCGTCCGGCGGCGGCAGCACGACCTGCCCGGTCGCCGGGTCGGGCGGCACCAGCTTGATGTGATCGCTCGCCCCGAGCGGCGAGAACGCGAAGTCGGCCTCGAGGTCGTCCCCGCCAAGCCAGACGCGCCGCATCGTCGTGCTGAGCTCTTCGATGCGCGTCACCCGCAGCACCCGGCGTCGGGGCGTGCGCCGCTCCCGGCGTACCAGAGAGTCGTCTTGTAGTTTTGTCACAAAACTATGGTGTCATGGAGGCATGCACGATCGCAAGGAGAAGCGGATGGAGCTGGGTGATCACCTGGTCGCCCTGGTGCAGGGCCTGGGCCGCGCCGTGGTGCAGGCCACGCGCTCGGCCTCGCGCCTCCCGCAGTTGCCGGAGTCGCAGGTGGCGGTCCTGCGCAGCCTGTCCCATTCCGACGGCCTCACCCCCGCGCATCTGGCCGACAAGCTCCACCTGGCCCGTCCGACAATCTCCAACGTGGTACGCGACCTGACCGCTGACGGCCTGGTCGAGCGCCGGCCCGCTCCGGCCGATGGCCGATCGGTGGTACTGGTCCCGACGGCCCGCGCGGAGGAGATGCTCAATGCCTTCCGCCAGGGCCGCTCCGACGTGATGGCTTCGGCGTTGGCCGAGCTCTCCGAACAGGAGCGGGCCCGCCTGACCGAGGCGCTGCCCGCCCTCTCCCACCTGCTGGCCGTCGTCCGCTCCCGGGACCCGAAGCCGCGCCCCTAGTCTGGCTACCGGAGACGCTCGCGAGTCGATTCGATTCGATTCTGGAGGACGATTTGTCGACGGCTGTGGGTCACGCGCCCGGCGTGCAGGCCCTGCTCGATCAGGCCCGGGTGGGCATGGACCGGCTGACGCCCCAGCAGGCGAGAACGGCCACGGCCGCCGGCGCCCTGCTGGTCGACACCCGCACCGAGGTGCAGCGGCGCGAACAGGGTGAGCTGCCCGGCGCGCTGGTCATCGACCGCACGGTCCTGGAATGGCGGCTCGACCCGGCATCGCCCGACCGCATCCCCGAGGCCACCGGCTACGACCTGCTCGTCATCGTCGTGTGCCGCCAGGGGTACAGCTCGAGCCTGGCCGCCGCGAGCCTGCGGGCGCTCGGCCTGACCCGGGCCACCGACATGATCGGCGGCTTCGAGGCCTGGGTCGCCGCCGGCCTGCCGACGCACACCGGCCCCGCCGACGAACGGCGCTAGTGCGTCGATCGCTTCGCTGACGTCGGGTCGACAAGGCCGTGGATCATAGGGGCATGCGGGTCGCGATCGCCGGCGCCGGGCTGGGTGGCCTGTGCCTCGCCCAAGGGCTGGTGCGGAGGTGGTCGACACCGGCGAGCGCATCATCTATGGCAAGACCCCGCTGAACGCCGCGCACGCCATCCCGGCGGCGATGCGGGAGGGCTTCACCGCGATCGTCGGCGGCCACATCGGCGTGGCCGCCGGCCTGGTGAAATTCCGGCGCCGGCTCGACGAGGTCGACGACTACGCGATGTGGGCCGTCTCGGCGCGCGAGAAGCGCATTCCCGACCTGACCGGCCTGGACGCCGCGGGCCTGCACGCGGTGGCGTGCGAGGCGATCCGCTCGTGGCATCCCGACATCAGGGCCCTGCTGGCCGCCGCGGATGTCGACGAGACCTTCCTCGTTCGCGTACGCGTCAGCCGCCGGGTCGCTGCCTGGCCCTCGTCCCGGGTGACGCTGCTGGGCGACGCCATCCACGCGATGAGTCCGGCGCGTGGTTCGGGCGCCAACACGGCCCTGCTCGACGCGGCCGTCCTCTGCGCCGCGCTCACCGGCAAGACCACGATTGACGCGTACGAGGACAGCATGCGCACCTACGGCTTCGCGTCGGTAGAGGCCGCGGACTCGCCGGCCCGGCCCACCGCGTGGGGACACTTGCGCACGCTGCTCCGCCGGGGATGAGCGGCGCCGGAAACGCGGCGAGGGAGCCCGCGGCGGGGAGCAGGCCGAGGGTCAGCGGGTCGGTCCAGCCCCACGAGTCGCCCTGGGCCAGCGGCAGCAGCAGGGCCAGCATCGCGGCGCCGAGCAGGGCGGTGCCGACGAGGTCCATCCGGCCCTTGGCGGTGCGGACCGGAAGTCCGGCCGCCAGCGGTCCGGCCGGGCCGCTGCAAGAACGTCACACAGCATGCCGGTGTCGATCCGGCCCACCGCTACCGCGGCATAAGCGGCGCCGTGCCCGCGCCGCGCACCCGGCGCCAGGCTCAGATAAGCGACCCCGCCGACCGTGATCGGCGTGCACAGCCCGTCGACCAGATCGAACAACGCGCCCGCCCGCACGGTGAAACAGTCATACACCTCGCCCCGGAACCGGCGAAGTTCACCCTGGTCAGCCCGCCCGGCCTGCACGACACTACGAACAACGGCCACCTGAACCTCCCGAGAAGATTCGCCTCTCCTCACAGTGATCAGGTGGCCGTTCCATGCCAGTCCCTCCACAGAGCGACTGAACCCAGCCCAGACGTTAAACGCGAAGCTAAAAGGCCGGCCCGTTAGGCCGACGCGCGCGGGCCCCCGCCGGTTTCGGTCTTCGTGGGGTCGACGGTGATGGCGAGCGACGCCACGTACCCCGCCGACACGCTGCCGGTGACCGTGGCCATCTCACGAGCGGCGAGATCGTCACGGAACACCATGTCCGTGGCGAGCGAGATCCGGCTCATGTTGGTCACGCTCTGGGAGTAACCGGTCGCCGTCGCGTACACGGTCTTGGATATTGCCTCGGGCAACGCGATCTGGGACGTCTTGCGGATCGGGCCGGCGCCGCCGGTCGCGTCGGACAGCGACGAGTAGACCTCGAAGTGAATGTGCGGCCATCGCCCCGAGTAGCAGGCCGGATAGATGCTGGTGAACGTCACCCGGCCGGTCGAGTCGGTGACCTGGATGCCGCGCAGGTAGTTCTCGCTGGTCACGCCCGACGAGTAGAGCGAGTACCGGCCGGCACGGTCGCAGTGCCAGGCGTAAACGGCGGCGCCGGCCAGCGGGGCGCAGCTCAGGTTGCTGATCGTGAGCGAGAACTGCAGCGGGACGCCGGGGGCGACGGTGGTCGAGGTCCCGAACGACGGGCGGATGTCGCTGCGGACGATGCCGCTGAGCACGCGTACGTCGGGACCGTTGGAACCGTCGGCCGGGAACGGTCCGGCCGTCTCCGATTCCACCTCGGCCACGCAGGCGGCGGCCGCGGCCCGGGCGCCGCCGCCGAGCAGGGAGCTGCCGCCGGCCACGGCGAGGGTGCCCGCGCCGCCGAGGACGGTGAGCATCCGCCGCCGGTCGAACTGCCATCCCTTGTCGTGGACCTCGCGCACGTAGTCGTCGTTGTTCATGGACTTCTCCTCCGGTCGGGAATGCAGACAGGAAGACAAACATCGAAGTCTATGAATGGACTGTGGTTGATCTACCCCAGGCATACCAAAGGGTCATCCCAGATGGTCGCGCAAGGCGGCGAGCGGCCCGTCCCAGTCGCGGGCCAGGGCGGCCAGGAACTGCTGCGCCACCTTCATCGGGGCGGAGTCGAGGCGGTAGCGGACCCGCCGCCGCTCCCCCGGCTCGGCCACCACCAGGCCCGCCTCGGCCAGCAGGACGAGGTGCTTGGCGATGGCCTGCCGGGTGATCGGCAGGCGGGCGGCGAGGTCGGTCGCGGTGGCCGGGCCGCCCGACGCGAGCGCGGCGAGGAGCTGCCGGCGCGTCGGGTCGGCCAGGGCGGCGAAGACCTCCTGCGCCACCGCTTCGAGGTGGTCAGCGGCCATCGAGGTACGTGACCAGCTCGCCCAGCTCGTTGGTCCAGCCGTCGGTGTTGCCGCCGAAGGCCTTGCTGTGCAGGTCGTCGGGAAGCTGCGCGAATCCGGTCTCCACCATGGTCAGCGTAGTGCCGGCGCCGGACGGCTCGAGCGTGAACTCCACGTAGGTGCGGCGCGGGTCGTTGGCGGCCAGGCCGTAGATGTTCCAGGTGTAGCCGAACACGCGCGGGGGCTCGAGCCGCTCGACCATGAGCGTCGCGGTGTCGCCGCTGGTCCAGGAAAGTTTCGCGACGCCGCCGACGCGCAGGTCGACCTCGGCGGCGTTGCCGAACCAGGTGCCCAGGCCCTCGGCGGTGGTGAGCGCGGCCCAGACCCGCTCGGGCGAATGGGCGAGCTCCAGCGTGCGCTCGATGCGATCGGGGAATGCCATGACGATCTCCTTCAGTAGCAACCACTTGGTTGCTACTGACGTTATAGCAACCGATCGGTTGCGTCAAGACAGGCGGAAGAAGCCGGCGATCGCGGCGGTCGCGTCCAGCGCGTCGGAGGGTGGATCGAGGCCCAGCACGCGGGAGGCGATCGGGCCGGGACCCGTCGCGCCCGGCCACTGGTGTCCGGCGCCGCCGACCGCCTTGAGCACGACGAGCCGGCTGCCGGGACAGATCGCGGTCGTGGTGGTGACCACGCCGGACGTGCTGAACCGCGGCCGGGGACAGGAGTCGATCCGCCGCCAGTCGGCGATCAGCTCGAGGATGGACGGGATGTCGGACTCGACCGGCAGGCGACCGCGCCCACCCCCGTACGGAATAATTCTGTCGGCAGTGCCGTGAATGTGCAGAATCGAGATCGGTTGCGCATCGGGGCACGGCCCGAGCATCGTGCCGGCGACCGGGGCAATCGCCGCGAAAAGAGTGGTGTCGCAGGCGAGGCGGTAGGCGAGCATCGCGCCGTTGGAGATCCCGGTGGCGTAGACCCGGGCGAGGTCGACCGGCGCTTCCTGGGCGACGGTCGCGACCAGGGCGTCGATGAAGCCCACGTCGTCGACCTGGTCGGCGCCGGCCGCACCGCAGCAGTCGGGCGAGACGTTCCAGGTGCGTCCGACCCCGTCCGGGTACGCGACGAGGAAGCCGTCGCGGTCGGCGATCGCATTCCATCCGTACGATTGCTCGGCCTGCCGCGCGGAGCCGAAACCCCCGTGCAGCATGAGGACCAGCGGGATCCGGCTGACCCCCATCGACGTCTCGGGCCGATAAATCCGGAATGTACGGTCGAGCCCGCCGACCCGCAGCGCGTGTTCCGAGCTGCCGTACGCGATGGCGGAGGGTGCGGGCGCGGGCGGAGGGCCGGACCACGTGGCGCAGGCGGCCAGGAGCAGAAGCGGAATCGCCAGGGCGAGGCGCCGCATGAGAACATCTTCCACCCCGCGGAAGAATCTGCCCCCACCCGCGAAGCGGTCCACTTTAGAATCCCCGGTGCCGCCGTCGCCCGCCGCTGATCACCCAGGGTGACGCGCTACATTCTGTGCAGCTTCGGCATCACTCCATAGGGGGCTCGACATGGCTCGACGTGGCAGGCTCGGGCTATGACCCCCACGCAGCTGCGCGCCTACTCGGCCGTGGTGCGGCTGGGGTCGGTGAAGCTCGCGGCGGCCGAGCTTCAGGTCTCCGAGTCGGCGATCTCCCTGCACATCGGACAGCTGCGCAAGGAGCTCGGCGACCAGCTCTTCACGCGCACGGCGGCCGGGCTCGCCTTCACGCCCGGCGGCCTGCGGCTGGCCTCGCGGGCGGCCGAGATGCTGGGTCTGCAGGACATCACGGTCCTCGAGGTCAGCACGGCCGGCAAGGGCCGCCGGCTGCTGCGCGTGGCCGCGTCCGCGCTGTTCGCCGAGCACGCCGCGCCGGGTCTGATCGAGCTGTTCGCCGGCCGCGCCGACGATCTCGACGTCGAGCTGAGCGTCCGCAATCCGAGCACGTTCGAGACGCTGCTGATGACCCGCAGCGCCGACATCGCGATCGGTCCGCGCCCGGCCGCCGAGTCGGGGCTGGTGTGCCGGCCGGTGATGAACTACCGGGTGGTCGTCGTGGCCGGGCCCGACCATCCCCTGGCCGGGGTGCGCGCGTCGGCGGCCCAGCTGCGCGACCAGACCTGGCTGCTGGGGCCGTCGGCGGCCACGACCATGGGTGCGATCCCCGCGCTGCTGCGCCGGCTGGCCGTCCCCGAGGAGCACCAGCAGATCTTCCAGAGCCACGCGGCCGCGTTCGAGGAGGCGAAACGCGGCAAGGGCGTGGCGCCGGCGCTGTCGTTCACCGTCGCGCCCGATGTCCGCAACGGTCATCTGGTGCAGCTCCCGGGTCCGTACGCGAGCCTCGAGGCGGTATGGCACGCGATGACGCTCGCCGATCAAGGGGCTCCGGCGGCGGCTGCCGAGCTGGCCCGGTTCGCCGCAACGCCGCGGGCGATCCAGGCGATGATGCGCGGGGCCGGGGTCAACGTGGGCCACTTCCGGCCATCGGTACACGTCACGCTCTGGAGCTGACGCCCCAGGCCTTCACGGCGGTCAACGAGCCCAGCGCGGCGCAGCTGCCCGCGGTCACCGCGACCATTACCGGGGCGACATGCGGCAGGCGTCGGCCGCATTGGTGTCGCTGCTCTACCACCGTCAGTCGGACCCGAATGCTTTCGGGCTCACCCCGAGAATCCGCTTGAAATGCCGCACCAGATGCGGCTGGTCATAGAAGCCGCTTTCCGTTGCCACCAGAGACAGCGGGCGGCCGGCCAGGATCAGGCGGCGCGCGACATCGACGCGGCGCGACACCAGATATTTGTGCGGCGACATCCCGAACTCGGCGGTGAAGGAGCGCACCAGATAAGCCGGGTGGAAATGCAGAAGGCCGGCAGCTTCCTGCAACGAAAGGCCCGGGACGACGCGTTGCTCCAGAAGGTCACGCAACTGATGAGCAGGCGTACGGGAAAGTTTCGCCGGCACGATCGGGGCGCCGAGCCGGTCCCGCAGTCGTGACGTGATCTCGACCAGGTGCACCTCGGACGCCAGCCCCTCCCCCGGCTGACCGATCACGCGGTGCATCGAGGAGATCAACCGCCGCAGCCCCGCATCGACAAATCCGGAATTGTCAACGGATGCGCCGATAAGGCGCTCGGGCAGCTGATCGGGCGCGAGGTAGAGCACTCGCTTACGGAACGGGCGCGTCGACGAGCCGTTGTGCGGCACGTGCGGCGGCAGCAAGGTGACCAGATCGCCGAAGGCGCCGCGCTCGTGATTTTCGAGGTCGTAGTGGACCACGCCGTCGTCGAGAATCAGCAGCGTCCACGAGTCGTGCGCGTGCATCGGGTAGGCATGCCCGGTGAAATGGGCGCTCAGCACCTCGACCACGCCGTCGAGCGGTGGCCGCCAGGCTGAGAACTCCGCGGCCGACACGTCAAAATCGTACAAGATCTGCCGGTGGCCGGGCCCGCATCATCGGACCCATGGAACGCTTCGACACGAAAATCGCCGTGATCCTCCGGGACGACCTGCTCGCCTGGCAGCGACTCAACGTCACCGCCTTCCTGGTCAGCGGCCTCGGCACGGTGGTTCCCGAGGTGATCGGCGAGCCCTACGAGGACGGCGACGGCACCGTTTACCTGCCGATGTTCCGCCAGCCGGTGCTCGTCTTCGCCGGCAGCAAGGAACTGGTGCGGGCCGCACACGGCCGGGCGCTCGGCCGCAATCTGCCGGTCGCGGTCTTCACCTCGGACCTTTTCGCGACCGGCAACGACACCGACAATCGCGCCGCCGTCAAAGCCGTCACCACCGAGCAACTCGACCTGGTCGGCGTGGCGGTCTACGGACCGAAGAACGCCGTCGACAAGGTCATGAAGGGCGCGACCATGCACCCGTGACCCGCGCCGGCGTTCGCGCCACTTCCGCCAGATCCGCGAAAGTCGCCGCCGGCATCAGCCGATCGCAGAACGGCAGGGCGGCGCCCATGGCCGCCACCGAGGGACTGAAGCCAGGCGCGCCGGCGCGGGGATTCAACCACAGGATTGCGTACGCACGGCGGCGCAGCCTTTGCATCGCGGCCGTCAGTCTCTCCGGTGGATCGCTGTCCCACCCGTCCGAGGCAATGATCGCCACCGATCCGCGCAGCGCGTTCCCGTGATGCGAATCCAGGAGCGCGGTCAGATTGGTGGCGATCCGCGTCCCGCCGAACCGATCGGTGACCGCGCCGGTGGCCTGCGCGATGGCCTCTTTCGCCGAGCTCTGCCGCAATGCCGGCGTGAGCCGGGTCAACGTGGTGGCAAAGGCGAAGACCTCCGCCTCGCAAACCGTCGCGAAGGCCCGCATCAGATGTAGATAGGCGGTGGCCTGCGCCCGCATCGACTCGCTGACATCGCAGAGCATCACCACTCGCCGCGGCCGCCGGACGGGCCGCTCACGTACGACGACCACCGGCTCCCACGCGGTCCGGCGGGCCCGCGCGATCGTCGGGCGCAACGCCACCCGGCGACCGGACGGGTCGGCCGCGTGCCGCCTGGTCCGCCGCGTCGGCCATCGGCTGAGCGCATCCCGCAGCGCCTCCGCCAGTTGCCCGGTCTGCCGGCCGTCGAGCTCCTCGAACGGCCGCTCGGCCAGGGCCGCCAGCGCGCTGGGCCGCAGCTCGGGCAGCCGCATTCCCGACTCGATCCCGCTCTCGTCGACGGCAACGGCCGGCGGCAGCGTCGCCCACGGCAGCCCGCCACCCGAGGCCGCGCTGTCAGCCGCCCCCGCGACCGGCACATGCACCTCGTCGGGCCGCCGGGCCGTCTCGGCGTCCCGGGTCAGCGCGAGCGGCGGCGCGTCGTCGAACACCGCGGCGAAAACGCGATCGAAGGCCGCGAGGTCAGCATGCCGCCGCAGCACGGCGATCCGGGTCGTCCAGTAGAGGGCGTCCCGCGAGTCGAGCGGACCGGCGGCGAGGGCCCGCACCAGGTCATCCACCTCGGTCAGCCCGGCGGCTACACCAGCGCCACGCAGTTTCGCCACGAAAGCCACGGCGAACGCGGCACGGTCGACGCCACGCAACAGAACCGGCGTGGGCCCGCTGCCACGCGCCAGACGCGGCGTCGGCCCAGCACCGTCTGCCAGACCCGGCGCAGGCCCAGCGCCGCCCGACAGACCCGGCGTCGGCTCAGCGTCTTGCGATGGCCCAGGCAATGACTGCCCCCACGACGACCAGGCCGATCACCAACGGGATCGCCCGCTTGTAGATCGAGCTCCCGGCGACGCTCAGCAGGTCGAGCGGCTCCGGCTCGTCGGCGCTCGACGGCGAGAAGGCCGCCGGATTGGCGGCGGGCGAAGCAACAGGCGAAGCAACAGGCGAAGCAGCAGGCGAAGCAACGGCAGGCGACGCAGCAGTCGAGGCCTGCGACGCAGCCGCCGGCGTCGAATCCGAGCCTGCGGCAACCGGACCCGCGGCGGGCGCCGTTTCCGGCGCGACCGCCGCGGGCGTCGCCGGCGCACTCGGCGCCGGCGCGGCCTGCGTCGGCACGGGGGACGCCGACGCAGGAGGAACCGCATCCTCGGCCGTCTTCTGGGTGACGGCTTCGGAAGCGGCGGTCTTGGCGGAAGCGTCGGCGCCGGCCAGCGAGCCGGCGGCCGCATCTGTGTCAGCCGGTGACTCAGCCGGCGATGCGGGCGCGGCCTCCTCGGCGGCCAGCTTGGCCTCCAGGTTGCTCACGAACTGGGCCAGCAGCTTCCCCGACACCTCTTTGATCATGCCACTGCCGAACTGGGCCAGCTTCCCGCTGATCTTCAGGTCGGTGTCGACGCTCACGGCCGTACTCGACCCGGCCGGCGTCAGGACGGCCGTGACCAGCGCCGAAGCGTTGCCCGCCGACCGCGCGTCCTTGCCCTTCGCGTCGATCACCGCGCGATAGGCGGCGTCGTCCTTCTCCGCGAAGCGCGCCGTCCCCGCGAACTCGGAGATCACCGGGCCGACCTTGACCTTGACCTTGCCCCGGTAGGTGTCGCCGTCGACGCCGGTGAGCTGCGCGCCGGGCATGCACGGCGCGATTCCCTGGAGGTCGGTCAGCAGCTCCCAGGCGCGCTCGATCGGGGTATGGACCGTGAACTCGTTCGTGATCTTCATGGCGTCTCCAGGTGGTCGGCTCCGGCGGCGTGGACGGCGCCGGCGACGACGAGCCGGTCGTCGGGTGTCTTGGCGATCGTGCCGATCGTGTGCAGCATGTTGTCGGGCGCTAGCTCGGTGGCGCCGAGCGCGGAGAGCGCCGCCACCCAGTCGATGGTCTCGGCGAGTCCGGGCGCTTTGTCAAGCTCCAGCGTGCGCACCCGCCCGATGAACTCGGTGGCGCTCGCGATCAGCGGATGCGTCGCCCCGGGGACGGCCCGCCGCACGATCTCGGCGGCTCGCGCGGGCGCCGGGAACTCGATCCAGTGGTACAGGCACCGCCGCCGCAGCGCATCGTGCAGCTCACGGCTGCGGTTCGAGGTCAGCACGACGACCGGGGGCCGCGACGCGGTGAAGGTACCGAGCTCGGGCACGGTCACCGACGCCTCACCGAGAAACTCGAAGAGCAACGCCTCGAACTCGTCGTCGGCCCGGTCGATCTCGTCGATGAGCAGCACCGGCGGCGTGGGGCCCCGATGGCGTACGGCCTTGAGGATCGGCCTTTCCTGAAGAAACTCGGCCGTGAACAGGTCGTCGTCGGCCAGCCGCTCGTGCCGCGCCTCGGCCAGCCGGATCGCCAGCAGCTGCCGCTGGTAGTTCCACTCGTAGAGCGCCTCGCTCGCGGTCAGCCCCTCGTAGCACTGGAGGCGGATGAACGGCGCGTCGAGCGCAATGGCCAGCGCCTTGGCCGCCGCGGTCTTTCCGACTCCCGGCTCGCCTTCGAGCAGCAGTGGTTTCCCCAGCCGCAGCGAAAGAAAGATGGCCATGGCCAGCCCGTCGTCGACCAGATAGTCGACCGCGTCCAAGCGCCGGCTCACCTCGAGCGCGTCGTTCACCGGCGCTCCCCCGCCAGCAGACGCCGATAGTCCTCGCGGGTGTCCACGTCGATCGGCGTCTCGCGCGCGACCGGCACCTGGGTCACCTCGAACTCGCCGGAGTGCAGCACCTTCCACACGGCCTTGTCCCCGTGCAGCGTCGCCAACACCCCGAAAGTTTCTCGCCGAAAGAGAAAGGGATGCCCGAGCCCGTCCGCATAACGACACACAGCCATTTGCGTACGGGTTTCGCACAGTCGCCGCACATCGCCCGGATCGATCCCCGGCTGATCCCCGAGCAGAAGGACCAGCGTGTCGGCCGAGACATGCGGCACCGCCGACCGGATCGACGACCCGCACCCGTCCGAGAAGTCGGGGTTGTCGACGACGGCGCACCCGCTCAGGTCGACACGCGAGCGGATCTCCGCCTCCGACCCGCCCAAGGTGACCAGCAATTCGTCGAACCCGCAGGCCCGCGCCATGTCGAGGGTGGCGTCGAGGAGGGTACGGCCGCGGTAGGGCAGCAGTTGCTTCGCTTCCCCCAGCCGCAGCGAGCCGCCGGCGGCCAGCACGAGCCCGGCCGTGGTCATGAGGCCGCCACGAACCCATCACGGCACCCCGCACAGCAGAACCAGTGCTCCACCCCATCGACAACGGCATGCGGCGTGCCGTCCCCGACCACAACGGTCATCCCGCAGACCGGATCGACCGCAGTCCGCGCGATCCCCGCGTCGCCGTCGCTGACCGGCATTTCGGAAATGTCGGCTACGGAGAGCTGGCGGTGAACGGCACGAGCGGGCCCCAGGGACTCCGTGCGGATTTCGCGCACTATCTCGGCCAGAACGGAAAGCGCGATCTCCTTGTGCGTCCGAGCCCCGATCTCAATCCCCGCGTGTGGGCGCACCCGGGCTCGCTCCTCGTCCGTCAGGCCAAGGGAATCGAGCAGCGCCGTGCTGCGGGTTCGGCTTGCCACCAGCGCGATCAGTGGGACGCCCGCATCGAGGGCCGCGCGGATGGCCTGCTCGTCGTCGCGGCCCAGGCCGGCCACCACGACCGCGCTCGCCCCCGCGTACGCCATGGGTTCGGTGATTTCGAGATCGAGGAACTCGGCCAGGGCGACCATCGCGGCGCCGATCGGCGTCGTTGTGCCCGACACGCCGATCAGCGGGCGCGGCAGCACCGGGCGCAGGAAAATTTCGATGGCGCCGCCCGAAAGGCATTCGTTGACGACCACCTGCGCGCCCGGCACCGCCGGGAACTCCTCGGACGCCGAAGGGATCACGCGCAGCAGCAACGAGTTGCCGTCGCGCAGCGTGCCCAGCGCGGCGGCCCGCACCGATGTCTCGGCGCAGACCCCGCCGACGAAGCCCTCGATGGACCCGTCGGCGAGGATCACCGCGTCGTCGCCCGGCACGGCCGAGGTGGGCGCCTGCGCGCGCACCACCGTGGCGTGCACGAACGGCTGGCGCGCACCGGTCAGTTCCTGCACGCGTTCGGCGATGGGGGTCACGGAAGGGCTCCTAGATCGGGGGCGTGGCCCGGCCGCGCATCGCGTCCCACACGCGGGACGGGGTGAGCGGCATGTCGGCGTGCCGGACGCCGAACGGCTTGAGCGCGTCGACCACCGCGTTGACGATGGCCGGCGGCGAGCCGACCGTGGCCGACTCCCCCACGCCCTTCGCGCCGATCGGGTGGTGCGGCGACGGGGTGACCGTGTAGCCGGTCTCCCAGTCGGGCACCTCGAGCGAGGTCGGGATCAGGTAGTCCATCAGCGACGCGCCGAGGCAGTTGCCGTCCTCGTCGAAGGCGATCATCTCCATGAGCGCCATGCCGACGCCGTCGGTGAGGCCGCCGTGGATCTGGCCCTCGATGATCATCGGGTTGATCCGGGTGCCGCAGTCGTCGACCGCGATGAAGCGCCGCACCTTCACCTGCGCGGTGCCGGGATCGATGTCGACGACGCAGATGTACGCCCCGTGCGGGTACGTCAGGTTCGAGGGGTTGTAGCAGATCTGCGCCTCGAGCCCGCCCTCCACGCCGTCCGGCAGGTCGCCGGCGCCGTGCGCGCGGAACGCGATGTCCTGGATCGTCACCGACTTGCCGGGGTCGCCCTTGACCTGGAAGGCGCCCTTGACCCATTCGAGGTCGGCGACCGACACCTCGAGCATCCCCGAGGCGATCAGCTGCGCCTTGTCGCGGACCTTCCGGGCGACCAGCGCGGCCGCGGCGCCGGAGACGGGCGTCGAGCGGCTCCCGTACGTGCCGAGGCCGAACGGCGTCTGGTCGGTGTCGCCGTGCACGACCTCGATGTCGGCCGGCGGGATGCCGATCTCCTCGGCGACGATCTGCGCGAACGTCGTCTCGTGTCCCTGGCCCTGGGTCTGCACCGACAGCCGCACCACCGCCTTGCCGGTGGGGTGGATGCGCAGCTCGCAGCCATCGGCCATGCCGAGGCCGAGGATGTCCATGTGCTTGCGCGGCCCGGCGCCCACCGCCTCGGTGAAGAACGCGATGCCGATGCCCATCAACTCGCCCCGGGCGCGCTTCTCCTCCTGCTCCTTGCGCAGCTCCGCGTACCCCGCGATGTCCATGGCCAGGCGCATCGTGGGCTCGTAGTTGCCCGAGTCGTAGACCCAGCCGGTCTTCGTCTCGTACGGGAACTGGTCGGGTTGAATGAAGTTCTTGAGGCGCAGCTCGGCGGGATCCATGCCGAGCTCGTCAGCGAGGCAATCGACGATGCGCTCGACGAGGTAGACCGCCTCAGTGATGCGGAACGAACAGGCGTAGGCGACACCGCCGGGCGCTTTGTTGGTGTAGACCGCGGTCATCTTGCAGTACGCGGCCTGCAGGTCGTAGCTGCCGGTGAAAACCCCGAAGAAACCGGCCGGGTATTTCACGGGCGCGGCCGTGCCGTTGAACGCGCCGTGGTCGGCGAGCACATTCGTGCGGATCGCCAGGATCTTGCCGTCGCGGGTGGCCGCGATCTCGCCGCGCATGATGTAGTCGCGCGCGAACCCGGTGCTGATGAGGTTTTCCGAGCGGTCCTCCATCCATTTCACCGGCTTGCCGGTCAGGATGGAGCCGACGATCGCGCAGACGTACCCGGGGTAGATCGGCACCTTGTTGCCGAAACCGCCGCCGAGGTCCGGCGAAATCACCTGGATCTTGTGCTCGGGAATGCCGGCGACGATGGCGTAGAGGGTGCGGTGCGCGTGCGGGGCCTGGGTCGTCGACCAGAGTTTCAGTTTCCCCTCGACGGCGTCGAAATCGGCGACCGCGCCGCACGTCTCCATCGGCGCCGGGTGCACGCGCGGATAGACGATGTCTTCCTGTACGACTACGTCCGCCGCGGCGAATACGGCCTCGGTCGCGGCCTCGTCGCCGGTTTCCCAGTCGAAGACGTGGTTGTTCTCCTTGCCCTGCAGGTCGTCGCGGATCAGCGGCGCGTCCGGCTCGAGGGCGCGACGGGCGTCGATGACCGGATCGAGCACGTCGTATTCCACGTCGATGAGCTCGAGCGCGTCACGGGCGGCGTACCGGTTCTCGGCGACGACGAACGCGACCTCCTGGCCCTGGAAGCGGACCTTGTCGGTGGCGAGCACGGCCTGCACGTCGTTGGAGAGGGTCGGCATCCAGGCCAGGCCCTTCTCGGCGAGCATGGCGCCGGTGACGACCAGCTTCACGCCCGGGGAGGCCTCGGCCGCGCTGGTGTCGACGCTGACGACCCGGGCGTGGGCGAACGGGCTCCGCAGGATCGCGAGGTGGAGCATGCCGGGCAGTTGCAGGTCGTCGGTGTAGCGGCCGCGGCCCCGGATGAAGCGCGGGTCCTCCTTGCGCAGCATCCGGCCGAAGCCGACGGGCTTCTGGTCGTTGTCATGAAATTCAGTGAATTTCGGCTCCTGCACCGCGGTCATGCCGTGACCTCCTGCGTAGCCTCGTGAATCGCGGCCCACCGGACAGAACGGACAATCGTCGAGTACCCGGTGCACCGGCAGATCTGGCCGGAGATGGCCTCACGGATCTCGGCGTCGGTGGGGTCGGGATTGCGATCGAGCAGCGCCCGGCAGGTCATCATCATGCCCGGCGTGCAGAAGCCGCACTGCAGGCCGTGGCACTGCATGAAGCCTTCCTGGATCGGGTCGAGCTCGCCGTCCTTGGCCAGGCCCTCCACCGTACGCACCTCATGGCCCCCGGCCATCGCGGCGAGCACGGTGCACGACTTGACGGGCTCGCCGTCCATCCACACCACGCACGTGCCGCAGTTGCTGGTGTCGCAGCCCCAGTGGGTGCCGGTCAGGCCGAGCACGTCGCGCAGGAAGTGGACGAGCAGCAGCCGCCCCTCGATCTCCCGGGTGACCTCGACGTCGTTGACGGTCATCGTGACCTGCATCGGTTCAGCTCCTCGCCCGCTCGACGGCCTTGCGCAGGGTCCTCCGGGTCAGCTCGTCCGCGAGGTGGCGCTTGTAGTCCTCGCTCCCGCGCTGGTCGGTGACGGGATCGCAGCTGCGGGCCGCGATCGCGCCGGCTTGCTCGTACGCGTTCTCGTCCGGCGCCCGCCCGCGGAGCGTGTCCGAGATCTCGGGAATTCCGGTGGTGTTCGGCCCGACGGCGGCCAGACCGACCCGCGCATCCGCGATCGTGCCGTCGGCGGCGAGCCACACCGCGGCGCCGGCCGACACCACGGCCCAGTCCCCGGCGCGGCGCTCGACCTTCTCGTAGGCGCTGCCGTGCCCGGGCCGGCGCGGAAGACGGATCTCGATCAGGATCTCGTCGTCCCCGACGGCCGTTTCGTACGGCCCGACGTGGAACTCCTCCATCGAGACGACCCGCTCGCCCCCCGGCCCGCGGATCACGCACGCCGCGTCGAGCGTCGTGCACACCGCCGACAGGTCCTCGCTCGGATCGGCCTGGCACAGCGACCCGCCGAGCGTCCCCCGGTTGCGCACCACGGGGTCGGCGATCACCCGCTCGGCCTCCCGGAAGATCGGGAACGCGGCCGCCAGTTCGTCCGACTCGAGCAGCTCGCGGTGCCGGGTCAGGGACCCGATGCGTACGTCGTCGGCGTTAATGTTGATGTAGCCCAGCTCCTCGTGGAGCGGGTTGATGTCGATCAGGTATTCGAAGTTCGCCAGGCGCAGCTTCATCATCGGCAGCAGGCTGTGCCCGCCCGCGACGAGCCGCGCTGAGCTGCCCAGACGTTCCAGCAATCCAATGGCATGGTCGACAGTGGTGGCACGTTCGTACTCGAACGGAGCCGGCACCTGCACGATGCACCTCCCGGAGTTGCGGTGAATCTCGCGCGGGCACCCATCAAAGTCAACAGCTACCTAAGGGATCTCTTAACTAGCCGTTGACGATCCGGCCCTTGATCACGGAAGGTGAGGTCGTGCGGGACATCATCGACGGGCTGGTCGCGTGGCGCGCGGAGGGCATCGCGTTCGCCGTGGCCACCGTCGTGCGCACGTGGGAGTCGGCGCCCCGCCAGCCCGGCTCGTCCATGGCGGTCAACGAGCGCGGCGAGGTCCTGGGCAGCGTCTCGGGCGGGTGCGTCGAGGGCGCGGTCTACGCCGCCGCCGAAGAGGTCATCCAGACCCAGAAGGCACAGCAGCACACGTACGGCGTGAGCGACGGCGACGCGTTCGAGGTGGGCCTGACGTGCGGCGGGACGATCGAGGTCCTGGTCCAGCCGTCGGTAGCCCTCGCCGACGTCGACGATGTTCTCGCGGCGATCGCGTCGGGCCGGCCGGTCGCGACCGTCTCGCTGAACGGCAGGCAGCTCGCGGTCTGGCCCTCGCACGTCGTGGGATCGCTGGGCGACGCGGGCCTCGACCGCGCGGCCGAGCAACAGGCGGCCGGCATGCTCTCGGCCGGCACCACCGGCGTGGTCCACCTCGGCACGCACGGCGAACAGCGCCTCGACGAGATGGAGGCCTTCGTGCAGACCTATCTGCCGCCGCCCCGCATGATCGTCTTCGGTGCGATCGACTTCGCCGGCGCGGTCGCCCGGATAGGCGGTTTCCTCGGCTACCACGTGACGGTCTGCGACGCGCGTCCGGTCTTCGCCACCCGCAAGCGTTTCCCCTCGGCCGACGAGTTGGTCGTGCAATGGCCGCATCTCTACCTGGAATCCGCGGCGGTCGACGAGCGCACCGTGCTCTGTGTCCTCACGCATGACCCCAAGTTCGACGTTCCGCTGCTCGAGGTCGCGTTGCGCACCCCGGCGCGGTACATCGGCGTGATGGGCAGCCGCCGCACCCATTCCGACCGGATGCGCCGCCTGCGCGAGGCCGGCGTCTCCGAGGCCGCGCTGGCCCGGTTGTCCGCTCCCATCGGCCTCGATCTGGGCGCCCGCACCCCCGAGGAGACCGCGGTCGCGATCGCCGCCGAGATCGTCGCGTCCGCCTGGGGCGGGTCCGGTCTGCCCCTCACCGGGCTGGACGCCCCGATTCACGGGTAGCCGTCCGGGAGCAACCCCCGGCTTTCCCGCCGTTTTCCCGACGACGGCCGATCTCGTCTTGCGCCGCGTTGCAACACCAGCGGCCACCACCGCCGCGCGGACGCCGAGTCCCGCCCACCGCGTGCGGTCCATGTCTCCGAATCGGAAACTTCAGTGGGCGGGAGCGGGGGACCCCTCTTTTTCGCCGGCTCGCCGGCTCCGGGGTGAAGTCGCCTTGATGCGACGGGCCGCCTTCAGGCCCAACCCGACAGCTAACCTCGCAGGCGGTTGAAGGACCAAGGATCGTCTTGTCTGCTCGTGTCCGCTTCGCCATGCCCACGTTCGCCGTCGTCTGGGCGTTCCTGGCCCTGATGTCGCTCCTGTTCGCCCCGTCGGCCGCCCAGGCGGCGCCATCGTCACGGCCCGCGGTCTCCGCCGCCGTCCCGCTCTCCCCCGCCGGCGCCGCGCTGCTGCGCGGCAAGCGCATCGTCGCCGCCGCCAGCGCCCAGCGCGGCAAGCCCTACCGGCGCGGAGCAGCGGGTCCGGGCGCGTTCGATTGTTCCGGCCTTTCCGGGTACGCCTACCGCGCCGCCCACATCCGCCTGCCCCGCACCGCGAACGCCCAGTACCGCGCCGCCCACCCGATCAGCCGCGCCGCGGCCCGCCCCGGCGACCTGGTCTTCTGGGTACACGGCCGGCACGCGTACCACGTGGCCGTCTACGCCGGCGGCGGCCGTGTCTGGCACGCCCCGAAACCGGGCGACCGCGTCCGCCTCGCGCAGATCTGGAACGCCGGCCAGGTCCGCTTCGGCCGCATCTAGCCCGCATCCGCGCGCGCCCAGTCAGTACCTGCTAACGAGGTACTGGCTGGGCGTTTCGCCAACTGCTGCGCGACCGCGGTTCGGCCGGCGCTCGCCTAAGCGTCGGCCAGCCGCAGAAGGACGGCGCCCGGGTCGGGCCCGTACTTCGCGGCGTAGGCCTCGGCCGCCCCGCCCGGTGACGTCGGCGCCAGGACGTACTGCTTGCGGCCGTTCTCGCTGATCGTGACCTGATGATCGGGGTGGAACGCCTGTGACAGCGCGACCGGATGCACGTTCACCCAGTGCTCGCCCTCGTGCACCACGTACCGCAGGTCGTGCTCGACGACCGCGTCGTGCACCGTGAAACGCAGCCGGATCCGGCGGTGCTCGCCGAGCTGCAGCAGGCCCGCGCCGTTCCACCGGTTGTCGAACGCCTCCAGCGCCAGCTCGCCCAGGTCGCCGCGGACCCGGACCTCGCGCTGGTAGCTCTCGCTCACCCGGCGATTGCGGAACAGGCCGTACGAGAGCCAGTCGTCCACCCGGTAGCAGGCGTGCGCCGGCCCGACCGGGCTGATCCGTACCTCGAACAGCTCGGCGTGGCGCTCGGGCAACGACCGTACGAGATCGTCGAGCCGTTCGATGTTCTGCCGGATCAGCGCGACCGCGTCGGTCGGCGCGACCTGCCGGGCCCGCTCGGCGGCGTCCGCCGACGACGGATCGGTGAGCAGGATGCGGAAGCGCACCCCGCGCTCGAGCGCGGCCCGCACCGCGGCGGCGAAGGCCTGCTCGTTCCGCGGCTCCAGCAGGCCGGTCCAGAACTTCCAGACGTCCACGTTGTCCCGGGCCTGTTCGATCCGCCGGATCACCGCCCGGTAGTCGAGGCGGTTGCGCCACCGCACCGAGTTGCGGTTGAGCGAGAGCACCAGCGGCTGGAGCACGAGCACCGCGAGCACCAGGTCGAGCAGGTTGGACCCGATGTTGATGCGCAGCTCGGTGCCGAAACCCTCGGTGTGCCGCACGGGGTAGAGCAGCAGAAACCCGGCCAGCAGCAGAAGGGCGCCGATCAGCGCGTACAGATAGGACAGGCGGAACGGGCGGCGCATCCCGTCATCGTTGCAGATCTATGCCCGCCGCATCGATCTCCTCTTCCGCCGGTTCGGTCCCAGCGCGCGCCGGTTTTGTCCGGGCGCGCGCCCGTTTTGCCCCTGCGAGCGCCGCCAGCCGATCCAGGCCGACCACCGCGGCGCCGAGCGCCCCGAAGACCACCGCCAGCTGCACGAACTGCAAGCCCACCCAGTCGTACCCGTGCTCGGCGGGGTCGAGGAAGAAGTACGGATACCGGACCGGCGCCGCGGGCAGCAGCCCACCCCGGAGCTCGATCATCAGGCCGTAGCCGAGCGGGTAGGCGATCCACAGTGGAATGTCGCGCCGGCGCACGATCCGGTGTGGCCCGAACAGCACCCAGTCGGCCAGCACGAGCACCGGCACGACGTAGTGCACCAGGAACAGCGACCGGTTGGTCAGTGCCTCGCCCGGGTCGGCGGCAGCCAGGCCGGGCAGCGGGTTCTCGCCGTGGTTGAGCATGAAATGCGAGATCAGGCAGGTGATCAGGATCCACAGCGTGACCGCGCCGCGCCAACGGGGCGCGGGCGGCTCGATCGTGCCGCGCTTGACCATCCAGTAGAGGGCGCCCACGAAGTAGGCGAGCGTCAGCAGGTTGCTCTGCGCGGTGTAGTAGATGAGCCGTTGCTCCGCCATGAGCAGTCCCGCCGCGCCGCAGGCGACGATGGCCGCGCGCAGCCAGAACTGGGGCCGGGCGTAGATCACGCCTACCGTCCGGTCGATCCGTCGATGAGCTCCCGCAGAATGTCGGCGTGCCCCGCGTGCCGGGCCGTCTCCTCCAGCATGTGCCCGATGACGAACCGCAGGTTGCACCGCGGCTGCCCGTCGTCGCGCGCCATCATCTGCTCGAGGTCCCCGTCCGCGAGCACCGGCGCGACGCGTTGCCACGCGGCCTCGTACGCGTCGATCGCCTCGCCCAGGGTGTCGCCCTCCCGGACCTCTTCGTCCGGGAGGGCGAGGTCCTCACCCGCGAAGCGCACGAGAAACCACGACAGTTCGGCCCAGGTGAGGTGTTTGACCAGCCAGAGCAGGCTCGTGCCGCTGCCGACCGGCGACTTGCGCGCCGCCTCGTCGCCGACCCCGGTCACCTTGCGCACCAGCGATTCCCGCTGGAACTGCAGGAGCCCCACCAGCGTCGCCCGCTCCCCCGCCACCGTCCGCGACGGCCGTCGATCAACCATGCGGGCAGCATAGGGCCTGGCCTGCCGATCACGACGGGCTGCGGCGTGGCCCAGGCGGCGAACGACGGCGTCAGCGGACGCGGGCGACCAGACCGTTGCAGGCCACGTCCTCGATCGCCGGGCGCGCCCGAGGTTCGCCCTCCGCGTGCCAGAGCGCGACCGACGCCAGGCCCGGGTCGACGAGCTCGAGGCCGTCGAAGAACGCCGCGATCTCGCCGCCGTCGCGCGGGGCGAAACTGCCGTCCGGGTTCTGCGCGGTCGGCCGGCCCACCGTCGTGTCGTTACGCCCGTCCGTCACGATTCCCCGTCCCTCGCATGTGGACGGAACTCTAGGCGCGGTAGCCCTCGAACAACGGCCCACCGGCCCGCTCGAGGATCTCGGTGGCGAAGCCCGCCGGATCGTCGCGGGCCGCCAGCCAGCGGGCCGCGAGCGGAGGGTCGAGCTCGCGTAGCTCGCGCAGCAGCCACTTCCCGCCGCTGATCCACCGGCCGGCGAACGCCGGCGCGGCGCGCCCCGCCTCGGTCCAGAGCGCCGCGGCGATCACCGTGCGCTCGCCCGCATCGCCGGCGTGCCGGTAGTCGTCGAGCAGGTCGGTGAGGCCGTACCGCAGCCGGTCGCGCTCGGCGGCGGGCAACGGTCCGGGCCCGGCGGCGAGCACCCGTGCGCAGTGCGCCGGCAGGTCGCCGGGATCGCCGACGAGCGGCACTCCCGACGCGAGCATGCGGTGGGTGCTCGGCTTGCGGGCCGCCAGCTCGCGCTCGAGGAACCCGGCCAGCCGCGCCGGCGTGTGCACGAACAGCTCGACCGGCCAGCCCCGATAGCGCAGGCTCTCGCGATACCCCGTGTCGTCGTCGTGCATCACGACGATGTCCAGATCGGAGCCGGCCGTGCGGTGCGCGGTGACCACGCTGCCGGTGAGCAGGGCCCAGGAGGCCTCGGGAAACCGCACCCGGACCAGTTCCCGCGCGGCACTCACGGGATCCGCGACGCGGGCGTCCACGTCAGAGCTCACCCTGGTAGGCCAGCACCCCCCGGTTGACCGCCGCGATCGCCTTGCGGGCCGCGTCGCGGACCCCGGACGACGACGCCGGCGCCTCCCTGATCTGGCCGAGCAGGTCGAGCACCTGCCGCGCCCAGCGCACGAAGTCGCCCGCCGGCATGTCGGCGTCGTAGTTGTGCCCGCTGGCCAGCACCCGGGCGAGCGGCTCGCCGCGGGCCCATCGGTACATCGGCCAGACGAACCCCGGGTCGGGCTCGCGGGTGAGCGACAGCCCGTGGTCGGCCTCGTCGGCGGCGATCTCGCCCCACAGCTTCGTGCAGGCGTCGACGGCCGCGGTGATCGGGCCCTTCGGCACCGACGCGCGGTCGTCGCCGTCGCGCCGCGACTCGTAGAGCACCATCGAGGCGGCGGCGGCCAGTTCGTCGGGCTCGAGCCCGTCCCAGACACCCTGGCGCAGACACTCGGCGACGAGCAGGTCGGCCTCGGACCAGATGCGCCCGAGCATGCGCCCGGCCTCGGTCACCTCGCCCTCGGGCGACAGGTAGCCCCGCTCGCCCAGCACCGCGCAGACCTGGTCGAACGTGCGGGCCAGCGAGCCCGTGCGGCCCGCGACCTTGTCGCGCAGGGCGTCGGTGTCGCGCTGCAGCCGGTGCCGGCGCTCGGCCCAGCGGGCGTGCTCTTCGCGCTCGGGGCAGGCGTGACAGGGATGCTGCCGCATCTGCACCTTGAGCAGGGCGATCTCGGCGTCTTCACCGTCGTTGCCGCCGCCACCACGGCGTCCGCGGCGGCCGCCGCCGTGCCGGTCGAGGCCGGTGGCGGAGACCTGGGCGGCGAGGTCACGGCGAGCCGACGGGTTGCGGTGGTTGAAGTGTTTCGGTACGCGAATGCGCTCGAGCACCTCCGCTTCACCCGGGAAGTCGGCCGGACTGACCCGCCCGGCCCACCGGTCTTGCGTCAGCACCAGCGGCCGCGGCTCGCCGAAGCCCCCGGCCGGCGCCTCCAGCACGACCGCCAGCCCGGCCCGCCGGCCCTGCGGCACCCGGATGACGTCGCCGACCCGCAGCCGCTCCAGCGAGGACACCGCCGCGGCCCGGCGCTGGTTGGCGCCCTGCAGGGCGAGCGCGCGCTCGCGGTCGGCGATGGCGACCCGGATCGCGAAGTACTCGTCGAAGTCGCCGTGATGGCAGGCGGCATCGTTCCCGTACGCGTCCATGGTGTCGACGTTGCGCTGCACCTGCCGGGCGAGGCCCACCACCGAGCGGTCGGCCTGGAACTGGGCGAACGACGACTCGAGCAGGTCGCGGGCATTGTCGGCGCCGACCGTGCCGACCAGGTTGACCGCCATGTTGTAGGACGGGCGGAACGAGGAGCGCAACGGATATGTACGCGTCGAAGCCAGACCCGCGACGTGGCGCGGGTCGACCTCGGGGCTCCACAGCACGACGGCGTGGCCCTCGACGTCGATGCCCCGGCGACCGGCGCGGCCGGTGAGCTGCGTGTATTCCCCCGGCGTCAGGTCGACGTGCGCCTCGCCGTTGAACTTGACCAGTCGCTCGAGCACGACGCAGCGGGCCGGCATGTTGATGCCCAGGGCCAGCGTCTCGGTCGCGAACACCGCCTTGACCAGCCCGCGCACGAAGCATTCCTCGACCGCCTCCTTGAAGGCGGGCAGCATGCCGGCGTGGTGGGCGGCGACGCCCCGCTCGAGGCCGTCGAGCCATTCCCAGTAGCCCAGGACGGACAGATCTTCTCGCGGGATGCCCGCGACCTTGGCGTCGGCGATGCGGCGGATCTCGGCGCGCTCGTCGGAATCGGTGAGCCGCAGCCCCGCCGAGAGACACTGCTGGACGGCCGCGTCGCACCCGGCCCGGCTGAAGATGAACAGGATCGCCGGGAGCAGGCCGGCCCGCTCGAGCCGGTCGACCACCTCGGGGCGCGGCGGTGGCTGCCAGCGCCGGGAGCGCCCGCGATGACCCGGGCCGTGCGACCGGTCGGTGAGCTCGAGCCGCCGTTCCATCTCGCGCGTGTAGCGCAGCAGCTCGGGGTGCACGTCGTGCTTACGGGCCGCGTCGGCGTCGTGGAACAGGTCGAACATGCGCTTGCCGACCAGCATGTGCTGCCAGAGCGGGACGGGCCGGTGCTCGCTGACCACCACCTCGGTCTCGCCACGCACGGTGACCAGCCAGTCGGCGAATTCCTCGTAATTGCTGACCGTCGCGGACAGCGAGACCAGGTTCACCGACGCCGGGAGGTGGATGATCACCTCCTCCCAGACCGCGCCGCGGAAGCGGTCGGCCAGGTAGTGGACCTCGTCCATCACCACGTAGGCCAGGCCCTTGAGACTCGTGGAACCGGAATACAGCATGTTGCGCAGCACCTCGGTGGTCATCACCACCACCGGGGCGTCGCCGTTGATCGCGTTGTCACCGGTCAGCAGGCCGACCCTGTCGGACCCGTAGCGCTCGACGAGGTCGTGATACTTCTGGTTGGACAGCGCCTTGATCGGGGTGGTGTAGAAGCATTTACGCTCGCCGGCGCGCAGCGCGAGGTGCACGGCGAACTCGCCCACCACCGTCTTGCCGGCGCCGGTCGGCGCGCACACCAGCACGCCGCTGCCACGCTCGAGCGACTCGCACGCCGAGCGCTGAAAATCGTCAAGGTCGAAGCCGACGTCGAGCATGAAGTCGTCGAGCGCCGGGAACTGGGCCTGCCGGGCCGCCCGCCGTTTCGATTCTGCATACTTCTCGGCGGGACTCGTCATGACCACAGGCTAGTTCGTGGGTGTGACAACTTGCAGCACCGGCGGTGGCCGTCTCACGGCTGGGGACCGGGTAGGTATCGTGCATCCGTGCCGGAAGCCGTGGAATCGACCGATCATCCTCCCCATCGGCCGTCCCGCCAGGTCGACGCCGTGCTGTTCGATTTCCACGGCACGCTGGCCCAGGTGGAAGATCCGATCCAATGGGTTCAGGCGGCGGCCGTGGCCTGCGGCCACGAGCTCGACCGGGGCAAGGCCACGATGCTCGCCGACCGCCTGGTGATGGCAGGCCGAGCCGGGGGACCGCTTCCGGCCCGCGTGCCGCCCCAGCTCGCCGAGCACTGGGCCGACCGAGATCTGTACGCGCACAGCCACCGCGCCGCCTTCACGGGCCTGGCAGCGACCGTGGCCACCGAGGTCGAGGGCCTGGCCGAAGCCCTGTACGAACGGCTGCTGGGCCCCGAGGGCTGGCTCCCCTACGCCGACACCGAGCCCACCTTGCGCACGCTGCACGGCGCCGGCATCAAGGTGGCGGTGGTCAGCAACATCGGCTTCGACATCCGCCCCCACTTCGACGCCTGGGGGCTCCATTCCATGATCGACGCGTACGCGTTGAGCTACGAGCTCGGCCGCACCAAGCCCGACCCCGCCATCTTCCTGCGGGCCTGCGGCATGCTGGGCGTCGACCCCGAGCGCACCCTGATGGTCGGCGACACCCCCGCCGACGCCGGCGCCGTGAAGGCCGGCTGCGCGGCGCTGGTCCTGCCGGCTTCCGAGCCCGGCCGCCCCAACGGCCTCACCGCGGCCCTGACCCTGGCCGGCTGCGGCGCCTAGAGCGTCCCCGCCGATCATGGAGTGCCGGGTGCCGGGTGGTCGAGGTGGGTGCGGTCCGTCGCCGTCGTTCGGTGGCCTACGCGCCTCAGGCGTAGGCGTCCAGCGAGACGCCCTTGCGGACGCCGGCCTTGCGCTTCTCCACGGGCGTCCGCTCCGTCGCCTCGCGCTTGGCCGCGGCCGACTCCGCCGGTTCCGCGACCGGGACCGGCGCGGCGCCCGGCTGCGACCGCTCCCCGGTCGACGTCTCCGCCGCCACCTCCGAGCCCGGCGGTGGCACGGCCGCCTCGGCCATCGCCTTCAGCGTCGAGCGCGCGGTGTCGAAGGCGGTGGTGGCGAGCGACGCGGCGCCACTGAACGAGCGGAGCGAACTGAGCGACATGCCCTCAGGTTCGGCCGCCCCCGGCATTACTGACCGCGTGGCCGGGCGCGCAACCCAACCGCTACCGCAGCAGCCGCAGCGCGCCCGGGACGCAGGTGATCTCCAGCGGGAGCGGCCCGAGCCGCTCGCCGTCCGCGTACGCGATGATCCCGTCCGAGTGCAGCCGCACCTGCTTTGCCCGATATGTCCGTACCCGCGGATCGGTTACGTGGGTGCCACGGCGCAGGCGCGGCTTCAGCCGGGCCATCGCGGCGCGCGAGAGCGGCAGCGCCGTCACCACATCGAGCAGCCCGTCCGTCGGGTCGGCCGCCGGAAGAATCCGTAAACCGCCGCCATAGCTAGGACATATCCCGACGGCGACCAGCGTGCCCTCGAAGCCGTGATCCACCCCGTCGATCTCCAGGGCGTAGAGCCGCGGCCGCACCCGCGCCATCTCCAGCATGATCGCCAGGTCGTAGCGCCGCGGCCCGCGTGGCCAGCGCATCCGGTTGGCCCGTTCGTTCACGATCGCGTCGAAACCGGCCGCCAGCACCGCCCCGAACCACCGCTCCTCCCCGTCGGTCCCCACGGTCCGGGCGAGATCGATCGGCGCCGTTCGGGACGAGGCCAGGGCGGAGGCGATCGACGAGGCCGCCGCCAGCGGGTCGAGCGACACCCCGGTCCCGGCGGCGAAATCGTTCCCGGTCCCGGCCGGCACCACCCCCAACGCCACGGGCCGCGAAGCTGCCGCCTGCAGTGCGAGGTGCGCCGTCCCGTCGCCGCCCACGGCCACCAGAGCCACGCAGCCGTCCCCGACGGCCCGATGGCAGGCCTTCTCGGCCTCCTCCGCGGTCGACGCCTCCAGCAGCCGCACGGCGTGCCCGGCGGCGCCGAGCCGCTGCACCACCCCGGGAAGCAGACCGCGGTGCCGGCCGCGCCCCGCGTGGGGGTTGGCCAGCACCGCGATGTCACCGCTCGTCATGGCGGGCGACATTACTACGTCATGTCGTCGAAACGGCCCTCTAGCGGCAGCGGCTTGTGCACCGGCGCCGGGCCGTCGACCGGGCCGGGCGCCTCGATCGGGTCGGAGGCGCCGACCGGGACGCGGTCGTCCTCGAGGGGCGAGATCGCGTCGTCGTCGATGTCGGCGTAGATCTCCTTGCCGCGGCCCTTGCGACGGTCGTTGATGAAGCCGACGCCGACCGCGATGAAGTAGAGCAGCACCATGCAGGCAGCGAGCAGCGTCATGCCGAACGGGCCCGGGTCGGGCGTGGCGATCGCGGCGAACGCGAACGACAGGAAGACCACGACCCGCCACCAGCTGAGCAGCCGGCGGGCCGTGACCACGCCGGTGAAGTTCAGCATCAGGAGTATCAGCGGGAACTCGAACGCCGCCCCGAACAGCAGCAGCATGCTGGTGACGAAGCCGATGTAGCTTCCCACCTCGAGTTTCGTGGATTCACCCAGGACGCCGGCCTCCATGATGAAGGCCAGGCTGTGGCCGACCACCAGGTAGGCCAGCACCGCGCCGACGGCGAACAGCGGCGCGGCGATCGCGACGAACACGTACGCCCACTTGCGCTCGTGCCGGTGCAGGCCGGGGGCGATGAACGCCCAGAGCTGGTAGAGCCAGACGGGCGCGCCCACGATGAGGCCGACCCAGAGCGCGATCTTGAGCCGGAGCATCAGGCCGTCGCCCACACCGAGGACGACGAAGTCGCAGTACGCCGTGCCGTCGGGCCGGGTGGCCCAGGACGAGTCGAGCTGGCAGTACGGTTCCTTGAGCAGGTCGAAGACCCAGTTCGACACGATGAAGCCGACGATCAGGCCGACGACCAGCCCGAGCGAGGCTATGAAGAGCCGGTTACGAAGCTCCCGGATGTGGTCGAGGAGCGTCATGGAACCGTCGGCGGCCTGCTGGAACTTGCTGGGCCGCCCTTGACGGCGAAGGGTCAGCGCCATGACCGACTAGTCAGCGGTCGTTGGTGCGCTGCACCGGGTCGACGTAGGGCTGCGCCTGCGGCTGGGCCGGCGGTGGCTGGTAGCCCTGCGGCTGCGTCGGCTGCTGCACGTCGCCCTGCAGGGGCTGGCGGTGGTACTCGGGCTCGGCCTTTTCCGCGACGTTGTTGTTCTCGTCGATGAGGCCCTTCGTCTCCGCCTTGATGATGCGCAGCGAACGGCCGAGCGACCGGGCCGCGTCGGGAAGCCGCTTCGCGCCGAACAGCAGCACGAGGACGACCACGAAGATGGCGATGTGCCATGGCTTGAGGGCACCCATGGGAGAACTCCAGTCGGTCGGATCAGTTGTGCGGGGTCCATCGTACGTGGCAATTCTGGTGAAGTAGCCCACGGGACCCGGCCGGTTTCACACGAAGTCTTGGACAACGAGGAAGGAACGCCGCACGCTACCCCCGGCCCACAAGATCTGTAAAGGTCATGACCGGTTCGGCAGACGAGCCTCGACCTGGGCGACCGTCTCCTGCAGGACCAGCGCCTTCTCCTGCAGGGCGAGCGCCTCCTGCTGGCGGCGCTGGAGCTTCACGGCGGCCCGGCGCAGCCCGCCGAGCTTGCCCAGCAGCGGCGCCGCCGCGGCGACCAGAATGACCAGCGCGACCACGACAACGGCGATCCAGACCCAGAGCAACACGGCAGACACCCTACCCGGCGGGCGAGCTGTACTGGTCGAGCGCGGCCGTCGCCTGCTGCCGGATCCGCTCGAGCAGCTCGGGCGGCCCGACCACGGTGACGTCCGGCCCCAGCCCGAGCAGCAGCCGCTGCGCCCAGCCGAGATCGGTGATCCGCATGGTCACGACCCATTCCCCGGACGACGACGCGGCGGAGGAGCGGCGAATCTCCTCGACCGGGTAGTACTCGGTGATCCACCGGCTGTGCCGTCCGATGCGCAGCGTCATCAGCGGCAGGTCGGCGGTGGGCCGGAAGACGCCGTCGCTGACGTCCTGCGGAGCGGCGTCGGGCGGCGGCGCCGAGGACTCGTCGAGCTCGGTGAACGCGTCGATCCGGTCGACCCGGAACATCCGGACCGCCTCGGCGCGCCGGCACCAGGCCTCCAGGTAGGCCCGGCCGCCCACCATCAGCACCCGCATCGGATCCACGACCCGCGACGTGGTCTCGTCGCGCGCGGCCGTGTAGTAGGTCATCTGCAGCGCGTGCCCGCCCTCGACCGCGGCCCGGACCTGGTCGAGCTTCTCGGCGTTGGCCGGAAGCTTGACCGCGACCGGCGCGTCGGCCAGATCTCCGGCCGCGCTCTCGATCTTGGCGAGGGCCCGCTCGATCACGTCCCGGGTGCCGGTGCCCGGCGTCTCGGCCAGCATCCGCAGCGCCACCACCAGGGCGAGCGCCTCGTCCTGGTTGAGACGCAGCGGCCGGTCGATGCCCGCGTCGTGGCTGATCGTCACCCGGTCGCCGTCGAGCGCCATGTCGATGAGGTCGCCCGGCCCGTACCCGGGAAGCCCGCACACCCAGAGCAGCTCGAGATCTTCGCGCAGCTGCTTCTCGCTGATGTCGAGGTCGGCCGCGGCCTCCGAGATCAGGATCCCGGGCCGCGCGAGCAGGTAGGGCACCAGGTTCAGCAGCCGGCCCAGCCGGTCCACGGACGGTTTCGGGACGGTCATGCCGCCACCACACCCTCGTGGCGGGCCATGACCTCCTTGAGCTGCTGGATCACGGCGTCACGCACCTCCGGCGGCCCCTCGACGTAAACGTCCGGGCCGTACCCCGCCAGGGTCGACGCGAGCCGCTCGGCATCGGCGTAGGGAAGGGTCAGCCGATCCCCGGCGGGACCCGGCTGCGTCGAGACCGCCCATCGGCGCAGGCCGGCCGCGCGCCCTTGACGAGCCACGACGATCGCCCGGCCGGTCCACTGGTGCGGGCCGTCCCAGCCGGCGACATGGCTGATCAGGTCTTCGCCCGCGGGCGGGGTGAACGCGCCCGGCCGGCCGACCGGCCGCACGTTGCCGACGATGCGGGAGAGGCGGAAGCAACGGGTGGCGTGCCGGTCGCGGTCGTGGCCGACCACGTACCACCGGCCGCGCCAGCAGACGACGCCCCACGGCTCGAGCCGGCGGGTGGCGGGCTCGTCGACCTCGGGCACCCGGTAGCTGAACGTCACCGCGCGCCGGTCACGCGCCGCGCTGGTCAGCGGCCCGAACGCCGGGTCGACGGTGACGACCGGCTCGACGCCCAGGGTGGCCTGCGGGTCGACCTCGACGCCGGCGGCGCGCAGCTTGGCCAGTCCGGAGGAGGCGGCCGCGGCGAGCCCGGCGTGCTGCCAGAGGCGGGCCGCGATGCCGACCGCGGCGGCCTCGTCGGGCTCGAGGATGATGTCGGGCAGGGCGTACTCGCGGCGGGCGATCCGGTACCCCGGCTCCTGGTCGAAGACGCTGGCCGTACCCGTCTCGAGCGGCACGCCGAGCTCGCGCAGCTCGGCCTTGTCCCGCTCGAACTTGCGCTGGAAGGCCTCGTGGTCGCGGGGGTCCTCGGGGTCGTGCTCGTAACCCGGCACGGTCGCGGCGATCTGCGCGGCGGTCAGGAACCGTCGCGTGGACAGCAGGCAGATCACAAGATTGACCAGGCGCTCGGTGCGGGTGCGCGACACGAGAGGCAACGCTAGCAGCCATCGGCCCCACACCGTTATTTCGTAACCTGCGCGGGGAAGGATGATCCGGTGACGTCCGAACAGACCGGCCTGGCCGGCGCCGAGCCGCTGCCCGTCCCCGGCGACGCCGAGGGAGGCGGGAACGAGAGCGTCGGCACCGTGATCCTGGCCGGCTCGGCCAACCTGGCGATCGCCCTCGCCAAGCTCGTGGCCGGCCTGTTCGCCGGGTCGTCGGCGATGCTTTCCGAGGCGGCGCACTCGTTCGCCGACACGATCACCGAGGTCTTCCTCTACGTCGCACTGATCCGCGGCCGGCAGCCGGCCGACGAGGAACACCCCTTCGGGTACGGCAAGGAGAGCTACGTCTGGGCGTTCATCGCCGCCCTGTTCACGTTCGTCGGCGGCTCCGCGTTCTCGATCTACCACGGCATCACCTCGATCGTGGCGGAAGAGAAGAGCGGCGACTTCCTGTGGTCGTACATCGTGCTCGCGATCTCGTTCGTCGCCGAGGGCACCTCGTTCCTGCGCGCCCAGCGCCAGGTGGCCGGCGAGTCGCGCCGCTGGGGCGTCACCCGCTCCCGCTTCCTGCGCCTGACCCCGGACACCACGGTGAAGGCGGTCTACTTCGAAGACTCGGCGGCGCTGGTCGGCCTCGTCCTGGCCGCGCTGGGTCTGGGACTGACCCAGATGACCGGCGACGAGATCTGGGACGGGCTGGCCTCGGTGGCGATCGGCGTCCTGCTGTTCCTGGTGGCCGCAATCCTCGCCCGCAGCAACGCGTCGCTGCTGGTGGGCCGCTCGGTGCCGCGCCGGATCCACAACCAGATCGCCGCCGACCTCGCCGAGATCCCGGTCGTGGTGGCGGTGCCGACGCTGCTGACCATGCAGCTCGGCCCGGGCGACATCCTGGTCGCCGCCAAGGTCGACTTCGAGGACGAGGTGACCGGCGGCGAGATCGAGGAGGCCTCCGACGAGGCCGAACGCCGGTTGCGGGCCAGATACCCGGGCATCCGGTACGTGTTCCTCGACCCGACCCGGGGTGCGGCCGGTCGCCATCACATGGACGGCGGCATCGAGTAGATTCGCCGGTCATGGTGCGCTGGCGGTCCGGGACAGTTCAGGCAATCCGCCGCAAGTGGCACGGATCAACAGAGCTCGACGTGGCAACCGACGAGGGCACACTGCGGGCGCTGGCCTATCCCGACCTGGTCGGCGAGCCGCGGGAAGGCGACCGGGTCCTGCTCAATGTGGGCGCGCTGGTCATGGGCCTGGGCACCGGCGGCTACGCGCTCGTGGTGGCCCTGCCCGACCGCCTGCCTCCCGACCCGGAGGACGACGGCAGCAACCGGGACGCCGGTCACCTGGTCAAGGCCCGCTACACGCCGCTGCAGGCGATCCGGCTCGGCGTCGACGAGGAGGCCTCCCCGCACCGCGCGGTCATGGCGGCCGCCGACTCCCTCGACGGCATGCCCGTGGTCACGGCCGATCTTCACTCGGCCCTCCCGGCCATCCTCGCGGGCATTCACGCCGACAATCCCCAGGCCGAGGTCGCGTACGTCATGACAGACGGCGGGGCGCTGCCGGCATGGTTCAGCCGCACCCTCGACGGCTTGCGCGGCCACCTGGCCGGCACCATCACGACCGGCCAGGCCTTCGGCGGCGACCTCGAAGCGAGCACCGTGCACACCGGCCTGCTCGCGGCCCGGCACGTGCTGCGCGCCGACATCGCGATCGTCAGCCAGGGCCCCGGCAACCTCGGCACGGGCACCACCTGGGGCTTCTCCGGGGTGGCCCTTGGCGAGGCGATCAACGCGGTCGCCACGCTCGGCGGGCGTCCGGTCGGCTCGCTGCGGGTGTCCGACGGCGACGGCCGCCCCCGGCACCGCGGCTTGTCGCATCACACGCTCACGGCGTACGGGAAAGTCGCCCTGATGCCCGCGGACCTGCCGGTGCCGGACGGCCTCGAGCCCCACCTTGCCGCGGAGATCGACGCGGCGCTCGCGCCGCTCGGAGCGCGCCACCGGCTGGTCCGCGTCGCGACCGGCGGCCTCGACGCCGCCCTGCGCGCAAGCCCCGTCGGCCTCTCCACGATGGGGCGCGGCCTCGACCAGGACCACGCCTACTTCCTGACCGCGGCGGCCGCCGGCCGGCACGCCGCATCGCTGCTCTCCTGACCGCGCGCTAGCCCGCGAACGTCCCGAACAACTCCAGCCCGATGTAGCCGCCGCCCAGGATGATCAGGTGCTCCGGGAGCTCTCCCAACTCCATGATCGACGTGGAGTCGAGCACCGGGACGTCGCCCGCGCCGGTGATCGCCAGCGGCTTGGACCGGGTGCCCGTGTCGATGACGATCACCGGCGCCTCGATCTGCCGGGTCCCGCCGCCGGGCCCGGGTCGCCCGCCACCACCAGCGCCGGCGCTGACGGAGCGTCAGGCGTCCGGACGGCCCCTCAGCCCTACGCTCAGCCCGGCCCCGATCCCCGCGCTCGGCTCCCTGGGCCCCCACCCTCGTTCGGGTGGGGCCCAGTCAAGCAGCCCCGTACGACATTTCCCCGCGCCCGTCCACAGCCGTAACCCGGTTCCGGCCGCCCGCCTTCGCCTCGTACAACGCCGCGTCCGCCCGCGCCACCAGCTGATCGGCGGTCTCGGCGCCGTCCCACACCGCGACCCCCGCCGAGAAGGTCTGGCCCTGCGGCGTCGCCGCCAGCGCCCGCTCGAGGATCTGCCGAGCCTCGGAGGTGTCCGCGTCGGGCAGCAGCACGATGAACTCCTCGCCGCCGTAGCGGGCCAGCAGGTCGACCGCGCGCAGCGCGCCGTGCCAGGCCGCGGACGCCTCCTTGAGCAGCCGGTCCCCCGCCGGATGGCCGAACGTGTCGTTGAACATCTTGAAGTGGTCGAGGTCGAGCAGCGCCACGCTGATCGGCCGTCCGTCGCGGCGGGCGAACTCGAGGGCGCGGGGCAGGTCCTCGTTCCAGACCCGGCGGTTGGGCAGGCCGGTCAGCTCGTCGCGGCGGGCCAGGTCGCGCACCTGGGCGGCGCGCCGCTCGATCTCCCGCACCAGCTGCGCCATCCGCAGCACCACCAGCAGGAACAGCACCGTGCAGCCGATCACGATGGCCCAGCCGTCCTCGACGCGCCCCTGGTGCAGCTGCACCGCGAGCAGGCCGGGCGCGATCAGCGAGGCCGCGGCGAGCAGCGCCAGCTGCACCCGCCCGAGCCGCACCGGGTGCTGAGCGGCGACCACACCCATCTCGCGGGCCTCGTTGTGCAGCGCGCCGATGCCGAACAGCGAGAACGCCACCAGGAACACCATGTCGATCGAGCGATGCATCCACGGGATGTCCTCCACCGCGCCGAGCTCGGGGACGCTGCCGATGAGCACCCAGGCGGTGTCGCCGACCAGGAACGCCGCGAGCGAGCCGGTGATCCACCAAAACGCGGCGCCGCGACTACCCTCGCCGCGCAGCAGCCGCATCATCATGGCGAGCAGCAGTAGGTCGCCGATCGGGTACGCGGCCTGCACGGCGCGCCCGAGCATGTCGATGTTCTGGCCGACCGTCACCGGCTTGATCACGTAGACCCAGGCGAGCAGCCCGAGCCCGGTCGTGATGACGGCGGCGTCGACCGCGGCGGTCCAGTTGCGGCGCGGCTCGCGGCGCCTGATCAGCAGGCCGAGGCCGACCGCGCAGGCCGGGTAGAGCAGCAGGAACAGCGGGTCGGCCGGGCCGGGCAAGGTGTCGACGCCGAGCACGTCGATCGCGTAGATGGAAACCGGGATGCCGGAGACGTTGGCGCCCACCCCGAAGGCCAAGCACCACCAGGGCAGGCGGTCGCGGCGCGGGAGCCGGCGCGCCCCGATCAGGATGGCGGCCACGCCCAGGTAGCCGACGGCCACCTGCCAGCCGCTCTCCCACCACCCGCTGGACGGGATCAACTGATAGGCAGCGATGGCGATCGCAGCCGTCGCCGCGTAGAGCTTCCAGCTCCGGCCGGTGGTCATCCGCTCAGGAGAAGCCCCGCCGGTTGCGACACGGGTTGCGGGCCGGTTGCTTCTACGAAGTCACGAGCAGCACGAGCCAGCCGAGCAGGATGATGCCGAGCGCCACGGCCAGCAGCCACGTCGGAATCTTGTGGCCGCCGGCCCGGTTGCGCCGGATCTCGGACCGGATGCGCTCGCGTTTGCGCTGCACCCGGCCCCAAGCGACCTCCTCGGAGGTGCGCTCGTGCTGGTCAGGAGTCACCTGACCAGCGTAACCACGCGCTACATGCTGGCGATCAGCCGCTCCACCCGCTCGTCGTACGCCCGGAACGGGTCTTTGCACAGGACGGTGCGCTGCGCCTGGTCGTTGAGCTTGAGGTGCACCCAGTCGACGGTGAAATCGCGCCGCTTCTCCTGCGCGTGCTTGATGAACTCGCCGCGCAAGCGCGCCCGGGTGGTCTGCGGCGGCGTCTCCTTGGCCTCGAAGATCTCGAGGTCGTTGGCGATGCGGTCGACCTGCTTGCGCTTTTCCATCAGCGCGTAGAGGCCGCGGCCCCGGCGCACGTCGTGGTAGGCCAGGTCGAGCTGGGCGATGCGCGGGTGCGACATCGGGATCTCGTGCTTGGCCTGGTAGCGCTCGATCAGCTTGTACTTCGACACCCAGTCGATCTCGCGGGAGACCGGGTCGAGGTCGCCGTTCTCGATCGCGTTGAGCACCCGGCCCCACAGCTCGACGACCCGCTTGGCGGTCTGGTCGCCGCCGCGCCGCTCGACGAACTCGGTGGCCTTCGCCAGGTATTCCTGCTGGATCTCGAGGGCCGAGACCTCTTTGTTGTTGGCCAGGCGGATCTTGCGGCGGCCGGTGACGTCGTGGCTGACCTCGCGGATCGCCCGGATCGGGTTTTCCAGCGAGAGGTCACGCATGACCACGCCTGCCTCGATCATGCGCAGGACGATGTCGGCCGAGCCCACCTTGAGCAGGGTGGTGACCTCGTTCATGTTGGAGTCGCCGACGATCACGTGCAGGCGGCGGTAGCGCTCGGCGTCGGCGTGCGGCTCGTCGCGGGTGTTGATGATCGGGCGCGACCGGGTGGTGGCGCTGGAGACGCCTTCCCAGATGTGCTCGGCGCGCTGCGACAGGCAGAAGACCGCGCCGCGCGGCGTCTGCAGGACCTTGCCGGCCCCGCAGATCAACTGCCGGGTGACCAGGAACGGGATGAGCACGTCGGCCAGTCGGCCGAACTCGCCGTGGCGCGAGACCAGGTAGTTCTCGTGGCAGCCGTACGAGTTGCCGGCCGAGTCGGTGTTGTTCTTGAACAGGTAGATCTCCCCCGCGATCCCCTCGTCGTGCAGCCGCTTCTCGGCGTCGACCAGGAGACCCTCCAGAATCCGCTCGCCGGCCCGGTCGTGGGCGACCAGGTCGGTGACGGAGTCGCACTCGGGGGTCGCGTACTCAGGGTGGGAACCGACATCGAGGTAGAGACGGGCACCGTTGCGGAGAAAGACGTTGCTGCTGCGCCCCCAGGACACCACTCGGCGGAACAGATAGCGAGCCACCTCGTCCGGCGACAGCCGCCGCTGCCCCCGATAAGTACACGTGACTCCGTACTCGGTCTCGAGGCCGAAAATTCGCCGTTCCATGTCGAAACACTAGCCTCATCGGCCACCCATTGGCAGTCACCACTCGCGCATTGCCCGCCACAACGCGTCGCCCTCATATCACCGGATCGGGTGTCCGCAGCCGGGCCGTGGCTAGACTCGCCGGGCGATGAGGCTTTTCGTCACCGGTGGCGCCGGGTTCATCGGCTCGCACTTCGTGCGAGCGATCCTGGCCGACCATCTGCCGGGTCTCGAGGGCGCGTCGGTCACGGTTCTCGACAAGCTCGCGTACGCCGGGAGCTTCGCGAACCTGAGCCCCGTGGCCGAGAGCAAGCGCCTGGATTTCGTCCCCGCCGACGTCACCGACACTCCGGTGGTCGCACCCGCGCTGCGCGGCCACGACGCGATCGTGCACTTCGCGACCGCCCGGTCCGGCGCCGACGTCCCCGGCGTCGAGGCGCTGCTCGACGCCGCCCTGGCCCGCGACGTCTCCCGCTTCGTGCACATCTCCACCGACGAGGTGTACGGCTCGATCGACACCGGCGCCTGGACCGAGCGCTCCGCGGTCGCCCCCGCCACCCCCGGCGCCGCCGCCAAGGCCGGCGCCGACCTGATGGCCCTCGCCTACCACCGCACCCACGGCCTGCCCGTCGTGGTGACCCGCAGCAGCGACAACTACGGGCCGTACCAGGATCCCGCCGAAACCATCCCCCGGCTCGTCACGAGCCTGCTGGAGGGCCGCACGGCCCGCCTGGCGGGCGACGGCACCCGGGTGCGCGACTGGCTGCACGTCGACGACCACTGCCACGGCATCGCCCTGGCCCTGCTGGAGGGCCGCGCCGGCGACGTCTACCACATCGGCGGCAGCGTCGAGCTTGCCGACCGCGACCTGGTCGAGATGATCCTCGACCGGCTGGGCCTGCCCGGCGACAGCGTGGAGCAGGGCGGCGACGGCAAGGACCACGACCACCGCCACGCCCTCGACGACGACAAGATCCGCCGCGAGCTGGGCTGGCGCCCGCGCGTCGAGTTCACCGCCGGCCTGACCGACACGATCCGCTGGTACCGCGACCACGCTGCCTGGTGGCGCCCCCTCCTCCCCGACTGAAACAGCGAAGCCGGAGCGGGATCCGCTCCGGCTTCGTGTACGACAGTCCGGTGTTCTAGGCCGCTAAACTACCGGTCCACGAAGGGACCGAACGGGATTTGAACCCGTGCTCCCGGATTGCTGAGGGGACGCAAGCGTCCACGCTCGCATTATAGCTGGTAGCTGGGCGCTGGCCCGGGTGAGCGGTGGCGAGACCATTGAGATCACCGATCGCCCGGCTCGTTCCGGTCGGCGATGACCGGTCGGCATTGGCCAGGCTGGTGGCCGCCGGTCGGGCCGCCACCCCCCACCGGCACCGGGCCGGTCCCGCTTCCGCCCAAGCTCGGCGACCAGGATGTGGATGCGGCCGAGACGCTCGCCGCGATGCGCGACGAGGAGCGCTGGTGATCTATCTCGACTCGGCCGCCGTGGTGAAACTGGTCCGGCAGGAGGAGCACAGCGTCGAGCTGGTCTGCTGGCTCAACGCCCAGGGCGACGTGCCGCTGGTGTCGTCCGCTCTCGTGGAGGTCGAGGTGCCCCGGCGCCGGAAAGGGCGGCTGTGGCGGACGCCCGGTACTCCTCGCCGCCTATCCGGACGGCCAGGCCGCCGCCGTCGAGCGATCGCGCGCTGACCTCGAGCAGGCGGCCCCACCGGCGCGGGTGCTTGGCGCTGCCCACCGTGCCGTCCGACGGGTCGAGGCAGGCCCACTCCCGGTCGCCGGCCAGGCCGCTGCGCTCGACCGGGGCCGAGCGCAGCGGTTCGCCGCGGGCGCTCTTGAGGGGATAGCGCCACAGCTCGACGATCTTCGGCATCACTGGCCCCTCGCCCGGTGCGCGGCCACGTTGACTTTGTTGCCGCAGTACTCGTAGGAGTGCCAGCGACGGGTGCGGCTGCGGGTGGTGTCGTAGAAGGCCTCGCGGCAGATCTCGTTGGCGCACAGCCGCACCCGGCTCCAGTTGCCGGCCTCGACCAGCGCGGCGACCTCCTGGGCGATGCGGCCGAGCACGGGATCGCCGGTGACCTGACGAAGGCGTACGGAATCGGCTTGGAAAGTGAAGTTGAAGACGCTGCCCGAGAGCCGTGCCGTCAGGTCGCCCCAGTCCCCGCCCCCGTCGGCGAGCGCCACCAGCTCGTCGCGGACGGCGCGGATCTGCTCGATGCGATGCGCCGGCGGAGCGCCCTCCTGGCCGAACGGGCGCAACACCTGCTGCGCGGTCTCGGGGTCGTCGAGCTTGTCGGGGAGGTTCGCGTACGGCCGGGAGTTGAGCAGGTCGACGATCCCGGTTGCCATGGTCACATTCTTTCATGCCGGGCTATCCGTTGTAGCCGCTTACATCTCGATGCTAGCTTGCTGTTGTTGTAAGCGTCTTCTTCAAATAGACCGAAGGGCGAGGCCATGAGCCAACTCGTCATCTCCGCGCTGGGCGACCCGGCGCGTACCGCCGCCCTGGTCAAGGACCCGGATCTCACGCTCCGGCCGGGCGATCTCCTCGTCGCCATGGAGGCGGCCCCGATCAACCCGGTGGACTCCCTGTACGCCAACGGCTGGTACCCGATCCAGCCGGTCCTCCCGGCCGTGCTCGGCTCGGAGGGCGTCGGCCGCGTCGTGGAGGCCGGCAACGACACGGACGCCACGCTGGTCGGTAAGCGGGTAGTGGTGATCAACCCTTACCGGCAGGGCGTCTGGGGCGACCGGGTCGTGGTCCCGGCCGCCAACGTCGTGGAAGTCCCCGAGGGGGCCGACGGCCACCAGCTGTCGATGCTGTCGATCAACCCGCTGACCGCCCACCTCCTGCTGAACGACTACGCCACCCTGCAGCCCGGCGACTGGGTCGCCCAGGACCTCGGCAATTCCGGGGTCGGCCGGTCGGTCATCGCCCTCGCCCGGCGGGCCGGCGTGCGGACGCTGAACATCGTGCGCCGCCCCGAGGTCGCCGCCGAGCTGCGCGACCTGGGCGCCGATGAGGTGCTCGTCGACGGGCCCGGCCTGGCCGAGCGCATCACGGAGAAGCCCGGCCTGGCCTTCGACGGCGCCGGCGGCCCGGTCGCCGAGACCCTGGCCGCGGCCCTCGCCCCGGGCGGCACGCTGGTGTCCTACTCGGCGATCGCCACCGGCGAGAGCCCCCGGCTGCCGCTCGGCCCGCTGGTCTTCGGCGGTCTCACCCACCGCGGCCTGTGGATCAGCAACTGGCTGGCGGCCACGCCGCGTGCCGAGATCGAGCGGGTCTACGCCGAGCTCGCCGCGCTGGTCGCCGACGGCACGCTGCACGTGCCCGTCGAGGCCACCTACCCGCTCGACCAGTACGAGCGGGCGCTCGACCACGCGGCCCGGCCGGGCCGCTCCGGCAAGATCCTTTTCACCTTCGAGAGCTGAGGCCTCCATGACCACCTATCGCGCCTACCAGGTGTCCGGGCCGGACGGCTTCGCGCTCGTCGAGCGGGAGCTGCGTGCGCCCGGGCCGGGCGAGGTACGCCTCAGGGTCGAGGCCTGCGGCGTCTGCCACAGCGACGCGCTCGCGGTCTTCGGCCTGTTCCGGGCGGACGCGTCCGCGCCGATCATCCCGGGGCACGAGATCGCGGGCGTCGTCGACGCCGTCGGGGCCGGCGTGCACGCGTGGCGGCCGGGCGACCGCGCCGGGGTGGGGTTCCTCAACGGGCCCTGCTACGAGTGCGACCACTGCCGGCGCGGCGACTTCGTCAACTGCGCCGACCAGGCGAAGACCGGCACGACCGTCGACGGCGGCTACGCCGAGATCGCGTACGCCCGGGCGAGCGGCCTGGTCCGCCTGCCCGCCGAGCTGAGCGCCGCCGAGGCCGCGCCGCTGCTCTGCGCGGGCATCACGGTGTTCCGCGGGCTGACCGACGTGGGCCTGCCGCCCGGCTCGCTGGTCGCGGTGCAGGGCGTCGGCGGACTGGGGCACCTGGCCATCCAGTTCGCCCACGCGCTCGGGCACCAGGTCGTCGCGATCGGCCGCGGCACCGGCAAGGCCGCCCTGGCGCTCGAGCTGGGGGCGGACGAGTTTGTCTCCGAGAACCCCGCCGAGGCCCTGCAGAAGCGGGGTGGCGCGGCGGCGATCCTGGCTACCGCCGCGGACGGCGGCGCGATGTCGGCCCTGATCGGCGGGCTGGCCCCGCACGGACGGCTGGTGGTGATCGGCGCCGGCGGCGACCCGATCTCCGTGGACACGGGACAGATGCTGTTCGGGGAGCGCGCGCTCACCGGCACGATGGTCGGCACCGCGATCCAGACCGAGGACGCCCTGTCCTTCGCCGTCCGCCGGGGCGTGCGCTCGGCGAACCAGATCATGCCGCTGTCCGAGGCGCCGAAGGCGTTCGAGCGGATGATGGCCGGCGACGCCCGGTTCCGCATCGTGCTCGACACAGCAGCCTGACACCCGCCGGAGGCGGGGACCGGTCCGCCGGCCTCCGCCTGGCCGGCCGTCCCGTGCGAAAGCAAAGGCGCGGCCCGGCTCGGAGCCGGGCCGCGCCCCTGAGAAGTCAGGAACCGTCGCCGTTCACGTCGTCGGCCGGCTCGTCCGGGTCGTCGGGCGCCTTGGCGTCCGAGGCGCCCGACGCCTTCGCTTCGTCTTCGGTGTCGACGGACGCGGCCGACACGGTCGGCTTGTCCTCGGCCGGGCTCGGCGGGGCGGCGTCCACGCCGCCCAGGTCTTTCTCGGCCACGTCGTTGCTGCCCGAGAGCAGGCTGGTCAGCGCCGGCCCGGCGATCCGGCGGAACGCCCGGCCCTTGCGCCGCCGGTCGAGCACCGCCACCTCGAGCTGCTTGGAGTCGAGCGTCCGGGTCTGGCCGTTCTCGCCGCCGACGCTGCCGAGCGCCTCGGCCGCCAGCGCCAGCGCGGTGGTCAGGTCGGCCGCGGTGTCGTGCCGCTCGCGCAGCACGTTGGAGATCGCCTCGGCCTGCCCGCCCATCGCCATGAAGCCGGGCTCGTCCATGACCGAGCCGTCGTAGGTGATCCGGTACAGCTCGTCGGCCTCGGCGGTGGCGCCGACCTGCGCGATACAGATCTCCACCTCGTACGGCTTCTGCGTCTCCGAGAAGATCGCGCCGAGCGTCTGGGTGAACGCGTTGGCCAGCCCGCGCCCGGTCACGTCGCGCCGGTCGAAGCTGTAGCCGTTGAGGTCGGCCATCCGCACGCCGGCCCGGCGCAGGTTCTCGAACTCGTTGTACCGCCCGACCGCCGCGAACCCGATCTTGTCGTAGATCTCGCTGATCTTGCGGAGGGTCGTGATGTTCTCGGCGACCATCAGGACGCCACCCTCGTACGTGAGCACCACGGCGGAGCGGCCGCGGGCGATGCCCTTGCGGGCGTATTCCGAGCGGTCGCGCTGGACCTGCTCGGGTGATGCGTAGAACTGCATGGCCACGGCTGGCTACTTCCTCTCGGTCCCGGTGAAAGCTTTGGTGGAAGCGGGACTCAAAAACCGAAGTTGCATCGGTTTTCCGCCGCGGGTCAGCTCAGCCGCCGGGGTTGTCCATGCGCCCGGCGACGACCCGCTCGGCCACCGCCGTGATCTCCTGCTCGGACAGCCGGTGCGTGCCCTCCGCCGTCGCCGACATGACCACCGGGTAGATCTTGCGGGTCACGTCGGGGCCGCCGGTCGCCGTGTCGTCGTCGGCCGCGTCGTACAGCGCCTCGACGGCCAGCGTGATCGCGTCGGCCGTGCTCACGCCGGGCCGGTACTTCTTCTTCAGCGCGGACTTGGCGAACAGCGAGCCGGAGCCGATCGAGTCGTACCCGGTCTCCTCGTAGAGGCCGCCGGCCACGTCGAAGCTGAAGATGCGCCCCGCGCGCGACCCGTCGGCCGGGGACAGGTCGTAGCCGGCGAACAGCGGCACCACCGCGAGGCCCTGCATGGCCGCGCCGAGGTTGCCCCGCACCATGCCGGCCAGCCGGTTGGCCTTACCGTCGAGGGACAGCATGATGCCCTCGATCTTCTCGTAGTGCTCGAGCTCGACCTGGAACAGGCGCATCAGCTCGATGCCGATGCCGGCCGTGCCGGCGATGCCGATCAGCGAGTACGAGTCGGCCGGGTGCACCTTCTCGATGTCGCGGCTGGCGATGAGGTTGCCCATGGTGGCCCGGCGGTCGCCCGCCATGACCACGCCCTCGGCCGTGGCGATGGCCACGATCGTGGTGCCGTGCGGCGCGAGGTCGGCCGCCATTCCCGGCGGCAGCGGCCGGCGCCCCGGCAGCAGCTCGGGCGACGCGTGGGTCAGGAACTGCGTGAAGGAGGACGTCCCCGCGTTCATGAAGAAATCCGGCAGCCGCCCGGATGGATCAAAGCCCTTTGTCACGTGGTTCCTCTCAGATACGTGATCGCACCGGCGCCCACTCCCCCGGGACGCCGTCGCAGTTGAAGCACAATATCCCGCTCGCCCTGCCGGTGCGATGATCGCGATCAACGTGTTCAACCCTCAACGGAACGCGGGCCGTCCACGCCGGCGCACGGCCAGGACAAGCCTGCCCGATACGGCGCACGACAGCCCGCACTTTCCTCGGCCTTGCCCGAATTGTCCGCATCTGATCAATCCGGGCAGACCCACGAATTCGGCTCAGGGCGAAACGCTCATGTCCGGTGAATAAACCGGGCAAAAGCCCTACTGGCCGCCCTTCTGCACATATCCACGAACGAACTCCTCGGCGTTCTCCTCCAGGACGGAGTCGATCTCGTCGAGCAGGTCGTCGACGTCCTCGGTGATCTCGGCGTGGCGCTCGGCCACCTCCGGGTTGGCCTCAACGGCGACGTCCTCGACCTCTTCAGAGCTGCGGCTCTTGCCGGACTGCGACTGACCGCCGGTGTCTCGGGTTGCCATCGGTGTCCCCTTTCAAGCCACCCGAAGTCGCACAACATCGGGTACGAAAAACCTACCTCGCCCCTGTGACAAAACGCCCTGCGGGACCGGGGCCCGGTTTGAGGAAATTTCAGTCTCAGGAAGCGCTCAGCGACTCGTGATGACCTCTAGCAGGTCCTTCGCGCTCTCGCACTTGTCGAACAGCGCCCCCACGTGCTTCTTCGTCCCGCGCTCCGGCTCCATCATCGGCACCCGGACGAGCGACTCCCGCCCCACGTCGAAGATCACCGAGTCCCAGCTCGCGGCGACCACTTCGGACGCGTACTGGGCCAGGCAGCGGCCCCGGAAGTAGGCCCGGGTGTCCTCCGGCGGCTCGTACATGGCCCGCTGGGTGTCTTCCGGGTCGAGCAGCGTCTTCATCGAGCCACGCGCCACCAGGCGGTGGTAGAGGCCCTTCTCGGGGCGCACGTCGGCGTACTGCAGGTCGACCAGTTGCAGCTTCGGCGACGACCAGGCCAGGTTCTCCCGCTCGCGGTAGCCGTCGAGCAGGCGCAGCTTGGCGACCCAGTCGAGGCTGTCGGAGCAGAGCATCGGGTCGCGGCCGAGCTTGTCGAGCACGTCTTCCCAGCGGTCGAGCACGTCGAGCGTCTGGTCGTCGGCGTCGTCGCCCTGCCGCTGCTCGACGAACGCGCGCGCCCGCTCGTAGTAGGCCCACTGCAGGTCGAGCGCGGTCAGGCGGCGGCCGTCGCGCAGCCGGATGAGGTGCTTGAGCTCCGGGTCGTGGCTGACCGACTTGAGCTCGCTGACCGGGTCGGCGATGCCGAGCTCGCCGGTGAACACCTTCTCCTCGATCATGGCCAGGACCAGCGAGGTCGTGCCCATCTTGAGGTAGGACGCGATCTCGGAGAGGTTCGCGTCGCCGATGATGACGTGCAGGCGGCGGTATTTGTCGGCGTCGGAGTGCGGCTCGTCGCGGGTGTTGATGATCGGGCGCTTGAGCGTGGTCTCGAGGCCGACCTCGACCTCGAAGAAGTCGGCGCGCGAGGAGAGCTGGAAGCCCGCGCCCGAGCCGTCCTGCCCGATACCGACGCGGCCCACGCCGGTGAACACCTGCCGGGTGACGAAGAACGGCGTGAGGTGGGCGACGATGTCGGCGAACGGGGTCTGCCGGCGCATCAGGTAGTTCTCGTGCGACCCGTACGAGGCGCCCTTGTTGTCGGTGTTGTTCTTGTACAGCTGGATGCGGTGGGCGCCCGGGATGGTGGCGGCCCGGCGGGAGGCCTCGGCCATGACGCGCTCGCCGGCCTTGTCCCACTTGACCACGTCGAGCGGGTTGGTGCACTCCGGGGTGCTGTACTCGGGGTGCGCGTGATCGACGTACAGCCGGGCGCCGTTGGTCAGTATCACGTTGGCCAGGCCCAGGTCTTCGTCGGCGAGCGCGTCGGCCGGGTCGTAGGCGGCGCCCGAGTAGGTGAACCCCCGCGCGTCGCGCAGCGGCGATTCCTCCTCGTAGTCCCAGCGGGCACGGCCACCCCGGTTGAGCTCGGGGCGCGCGCCGTAGGCGTTGACCACCTGCGACGAGGTGACCATCGGGTTGGCGCCGGGCTGCCCGGGCACCGAAATGCCGTACTCGACCTCGGTACCCATGATCCGTCGAACGCTCATGCCACCACCATCCCGCCGGCCACGCTGCTGCTCATGTATCGAGCCTAGACGCTCTGCCGCTGGTTCTCGCCTCTGCCCGTGCCCGGCGCGGCACGCAGGGTGGCGAGCGATCTCGCCGAAGCCGGGCGGGGCTCGAGCCGGGCGGCGATCTTCCGGCCGAGTCGCTGGCCGGGCATTTCCACCATCCGGTACGCGAGCCAGGCGGTGACCAGCGATGCGGCAACGTACGCGAGCCCGACGGCAACGCGGAACCTCCACCCGTGCGTCCCGAGATCTGGGACGACGTGCGGCAGCAGGAAGAGCACGATCACGTGCAGCAGATACAGAGAGTAACTGATCCGACCCAGCCACGTGAACATGAATGGCACGGTCCGGTTTCTCATGGCGTACGCCAAAAGGAACGTGACCGCGACCGCGCCGACGTTGGCCAGCCACAGCCACAGGGCCGCGCTCGTGCCCAGGTGTGTCCAATGCGCACCGACCACGCCCAGCGCGACCACCGTCAGGGCGAAGGCCGCCGCACGGCCGCCGATCTGCCCGTGCTGCCACCGGTAGACGACGGTCCCGGCGAACATCACCGCCAGCAGCAGAAGGCCCTGCCAGGAGGCGATGACGGTGTTCTCGCGGGCGTGGCCGTTCACCGCTGGCAGCAGGACCAGCGCGATGCCGGCCGCGCCGGCGGCGGGCACGAGCCGATCCGTCACGTACGCCAGGATGCTCAGCCCCACGACCAGCACGAGGATCGCCGCCGTGACCCGCCGCTGGGCGAACGTGGCGCCGAGCAAGTCGTCGGGCAGCGCCGCGCCGCCGATCAGCGCGACGAGCGTGAGCCCGGCGGCCCACCAGGCGCTGTGCCGGTGCAGCCGCCACACGAACAGGCCGGAGACGACCAGGTAGAACGTCATCTCGTAGGAGAGGGTCCAGAAGACCCGTACGGCGCCGTGCAGGCCCACGAGGTCGGACATCATCGTGACATGGGCCAGGGCGCTGGTCACCGTCTCGTCGCGCACGGAATCCTGCAGCCTGGTCAGGCCGGCCGCGGCCACCAGCAGCGCGAGCGCGATCGCGACGAGATAGGCCGGATAGATCCGGAAGAGGCGGCCGACCCAGAACCGGCGCAGGCTGCCGTGCCGCTCCAGCGACATCGGGATGACGTACCCGCTGACCAGGAAGAACAGCAGCACGCCGTACTTGCCGAAGTCGATGTGGCGATAGATCGCGAGATGCCGTTCGTTGCCGATCACCTGGGGGCTGAGGTGGAAGCAGACAACGACCAGGGCGGCGAAGCCGCGCAGTGCGTCCAGCCAGGCCAGGCGTACGGGAGCGGGGCTTGTCACGTCTGGTGCAACGACGACGCGGGCGGAGGAGTGATCCCCCGCCCGCGTTTCTGGCCGATCCTCACAAATACTGCCCCGTGTTGGTCGCCGTCTCGATGGAGCGGCCGGCCTCGGCGCCCTTGCCGCCGGAGACGAGCGTGCGGATGTAGACGATCCGCTCGCCCTTCTTGCCGGAGATGCGGGCCCAGTCGTCGGGGTTGGTGGTGTTGGGGAGGTCTTCGTTCTCGCGGAACTCGTCGACGCAGCTGTCGAGCAGGTGCTGCAGGCGCAGCCCTTTCTTGCCGGAGGTGAGGAACTCCTTGATCGCCATCTTCTTGCCGCGGTCCACGATGTTCTGGATCATGGCGCCGGAGTTGAAGTCCTTGAAGTACAGGACCTCCTTGTCACCGTTGGCGTAGGTGACCTCCAGGAAGCGGTTCTCCTCGGACTCGGTGTACATCCGCAGGACGACGGCCTCGATCATCGCGGCCACCGTGACGTCGCGGTCGTTGCCGTGCTCGACCAGGTCGTCGGTCGACAGCGGCAGGCCCGCCAGGATGTACTTGCCGAAGATGTCCTTGGCCGCCTCGGCGTCCGGCCGCTCGATCTTGATCTTCACGTCGAGCCGGCCGGGGCGCAGGATCGCCGGGTCGATCATGTCTTCCCGGTTCGATGCGCCGATGACGATCACGTTCTCCAGGCCCTCGACGCCGTCGATCTCGCTGAGCAGCTGGGGAACGATCGTGTTCTCCACGTCGGAGGAGACACCCGAGCCACGGGTCCGGAAGATCGAGTCCATCTCGTCGAAGAACACGATCACCGGGGTGCCCTCGCCGGCCTTCTCACGAGCCCGCTGGAAGACCAGGCGGATGTGCCGCTCGGTCTCGCCCACGTACTTGTTGAGCAGTTCCGGGCCCTTGATGTTGAGGAAGTAGCTGGTGTGCTTCTCCTCGCCACGCCGCTCGGCGATCTTCTTCGCCAGCGAGTTGGCCACCGCCTTGGCGATCAGGGTCTTGCCACAGCCGGGCGGGCCGTAGAGCAGGATGCCCTTCGGCGGGCGCAGCTGGTGCTCCCGGAACAGGTCGGCGTGCAGGAACGGCAGCTCCACCGCGTCGCGGATCTGCTCGATCTGCGAGTGCAGGCCACCGATGTCGGTGTAGTCGACGTCGGGGACCTCCTCGAGGACGAGCTCCTCGACCTCGCTCTTGGGGATCCGCTCGTACGCGTACGCCGAGCGCGGCTCGATCATCAGCGAGTCGCCCGCGCGCAGCTTGGTCGTGTCGAGCGAGTCGGCCAGGAAGACGATGCGCTCCTCGTCGGCGTGCGAGACGACCAGCGCCCGGTCGCCCGGAGCGCCGTCTTCGCCGGCCAGCACCTCCTTGAGGCTGACCACCTCGCCCGAGCGCTCGAAGCCGAACGCGTCGACCACGTTGAGCGCGTCGTTGAGCAGGACCTCCTGGCCCCGCTGCAGCTCTTCCACCTCGAGCGACGGCGAGACCGCCACCCTCAGCTTGCGGCCGCCGGTGAAGACATCGACGGTGCCGTCCTCGTGTACGGACAGGAAAACGCCGTAGCCGCTGGGCGGCTGGGCGAGCCGGTCAATCTCTTCCTTGAGAGTGACGATCTGGGCCCGGGCTTCCTTCAAGGTCGCCACAAGCCGGTCGTTGTTCTCGGTCACTCGGGCCAGCTGCGCCTGCGTTGCCGCAAGCCGTTCCTCGAGCTGCCGGACGTGTCGTGGGCTTTCGGTCAGCTTTCGCCGAACCAGCGCCAGTTCCTCTTGCAGGAACGCGACCTGGCTGGAGAGATCGTTGGCCTCTTTCTCCCAACGTGCGGCGCGTGAATCCGCCTCGTCGCTACGTGCCACGTCCCACCTCCCCGGGGGCTCGAACGTCTTGCGATAACACTAGCTGCTGCGGACCGGATTTCGACCCATGCAACACCCTCGTCACCGAGTCTTGATCCATTCGGCCAGTGGGCGCAAGTTGGTTGTCGGAGGCATCCGGTACCGTCGGCTGGGGTCATTTCTGGGAGGTTGTGGGTGACGGCGCAGACCGGTACGGACGAGTTGCGGGTCTGGATCGATCAGGACCTCTGCACCGGCGACGGGCTCTGCGTCCAGTACGCGCCCGAGGTCTTCGAGTTCGACATCGACGGCCTCGCGTACGTCAAGGATCCCGCCGGTGAGCTGCTGCAATCTCCCGGCGCGCGCACCGGTGTGCCGCAACGGCTGCGGCTCGAGGTGATCGACGCGGCCAAGGAGTGCCCCGGCGACTGCATCCACGTGCTGCGGTCGGCCGACGGCGTCGAGGTCGCCGGTCCCGACGCCGGCTGACAAACCCCTTACTGGGTACGCCTTTTCCACGCTGCAACCGTTGCCACAGTGCCGAAAATCGCGGAAAACGTCACATCCCCGAAACAGAGGTTTACAGTGTGGGCCGCCCCACGAGGGAGGCCACGACGCGGCTGAACTCCTCGAGCCGGGCGATTTGTCCCAGTCCGCCGTCGTCCAGGGTCTTCCCGAAGCGCAGCGCGTCGTGCCGCAGCGCCGGGCGGCCCTCGCCCTCCTCGAGCCCGGGCGGCGGCATCGCGTCGTCGATCGAGCTGAGCAGCAGGTAGACGTCGATGCTGTCGACCCGGGCCTGGCCGGTGGAGGTGCGGGTCAGCCGGCGGCGGCAGCCCACCTCGGTCACCGTCGAGAGCGGCACCACCCGCAGCGACGAGGTCATCGAGCCGACCGGGCCGTCGCCGGGCGCCACATCTTCACCGTGCCACAGCACGAGGCGGCTGCCGTCGCAGATGACGACCTCCTGCCACACGCCGTTCACCTCGTTCACGAAGCGCTCGAGGGTGAAGCAGAGCACTGACGCGCCGCGGAGCACGCCGAACAGCGCGTCCAGCGCCACCTCGGGGTCGCGCAGGTAGGCCCGGGCGGCGGAGTCGAGATCTTGATACGGCGACCAGTCAGGGAAGACCGCCGGCATCTCGTTGCTGCCGCCGAACGGCGGAGAACTCATCGCGCCCACCCGATCCTCCCGTCCGAACGCCTGCCCCACAGGAAGCTACCCGACCGGACCGGCCGTAGTCACATCGCTCGGCCGGGTAACGATCGTCGATCCCGTTCGTCCGTTTCCGCCGTGTTTGGCCGCACCGCACGTGACCTGCGCCGCACCGCCCCGCGGCCGCCGCCTACTCCGTCACGCCCTGCTCCACCGCCGCCTACTCCGTCGCGCCCTGCTCCGCCGCACCCTGCTCCGCGGCCGTCTCGCCGGCCACCTGCTCCACATCCACCCCGGCGGCGTTCAGCGCGGCCTGGGCGGCACGCTTCAACGCGTACGCCTCGGCGCCCTTGCTGGGCTTGCGCCGCCGCGGCGGCGCCGTGACGCCCGGCGCGAGCTTGCGGGCCGAGACCAGGAAAGCGGTGTGGGCGATCATCCGGTGGTCGGGGCGCACGGCCAGGCCCTCGGCGTGCCAGTCGCGGACCAGCGACTCCCAGGCGCGCGGCTCGGTCCAGCCGCCGCGCTCGCGCAGGGCCTCGACGAGCTCGGAGAGCTGCGGCGTGGTCGCCACGTAGCCGATGAACACGCCACCGGGCACCAGCGAGCGCTCGACCATGTCGAGCGCCTCCCACGGGGTCAGCATGTCCAGCACGATCCGGTCGAAGCCGGTCTCCCGATTCGCGGCCACGTCGCCCACGTGCAGGGTCCAGGCCTTCTGCGGGCCGCCGAGGAAGTTCTCGACGTTCTTGCGCGCGATCGCGGCGAAGTCTTCGCGCAACTCGTACGAGTGAAGCTCGCCGTGCTCCCCCACCGCCCGCAGCAGCGAGCAGGTCAGCGCGCCCGACCCGACGCCGGCCTCCAGGACCTTGGCCCCCGGGAAGATGTCGCCCATCGCGACGATCTGCGCGGCGTCCTTCGGGTAGATCACCTGGGCGCCGCGCGGCATGGAGAGCACGTAGTCGCTCAGCAGCGGGCGCAGGGCCAGATAGGCGGTGCCGCCGGCGGAGGTCACCACGCTGCCCTCGGGCAGGCCGATCAGGTCGTCGTGCTCCAGGGCGCCCCGGTGCGTGTGGTACGACTTGCCGTGCTCGAGCACGATCGTGTGCATCCGGCCCTTGGGGTCGGTGAGCTGGACGCGGTCGCCCGGCTGGAAGGAACGGTCGGGAGCGAACGAACTGGTCACTGGCTTCTCTCTGTAGCTTCGGTCTACGGCCGGCGCGGCCGGCGCGGCTCCAGCACCTCGGCGACATCGCCGACGCGGAGCACGCCCACCACATCCTCGCCCGAGGTGACCACGTACTGCCCGGCCGGGTGGGCCTGCAGCGCGCGGACCACCTGCTCCCCGGTGAGCCCGAGCGGCAGCGCGGGCACCGCGTCGCGCGACCGGGACACGGAGTCGACGGCCACCCACGGGCGACGGTCGACCGGGACGCGCTCGGCGGCCACCGGATCGACCAGTGCGGTGAGATTACCGGCCGAGTCCGACACGGCCAGCACCACGTTGGGCCGCGGGTCCTCGGAGCGGCGCCGCTGTGCCTCGCCGAGCGGCGTGCCGGCCGGCACGGTCAGCAGCGGCCGGGCCAGCCGGGCCAGGTCGACCAGCGGGAAACGGCGGGTCATCCGGGCCAGCCGGATCGACTGCCCGGCGCCCTGCCACAGCGTGAAGACGACCATCAGCACGAAGAGCAGCCCGAACAGCGTCAGCGTCTGCAGCCGGTACAGCCACAACGCGATGATCATGCACACGAACGCGAGGATCCGCCCCGACCAGGCCGCCGCCTCGGTCGCCGTGTTCCGGTCCTTGAGCAACGCCCACAGGCCCGCCCGCAGCGCCCGGCCGCCGTCGAGCGGCAGACCCGGCAGCACGTTGAAGACCGCCACCAGAACGTTGCTGAGCGCCAGCTGGAACGCGATCTGCTCGGTGACGGTGCGGTCGGGCAGCGCGAACGTCAGCGCCGTGGCCAGGCCGCCGAGCACCATCGAGACCGCCGGCCCGGCCAGGCTGACCAGCGCGTCGACCCGCGGGCTCGGGGCGTCGCGGTCCATCTCGGTCCAGCCGCCCAGCAGCTCGAGGGTGATGCCGCGCACGCCGATGCCGAACCGGCGCGCGGTCAGCGCGTGACCGAGCTCGTGCAGCAGCACCGAGCCGAGCAGGCACGCCACGAAGCCGAGGCCGACGAAGTACCCCCACGGCTCGCGAAGGTTGAGCTCGGCGCGGGCGTAGCCCCCGTAGACGGCGGTGACCAGCGCCGCGAGCACGAGCATCGACGCGTTCACGTAGACCGGGATGCCCAGCACGTGGCCGACCGGCCGACCCGGCCGGCCGGCGCGTCTGGGCTGGGGCGTGCTCTGCTCCACGCCGAGAATGCTACGGACTCGCGGTCGCGGGGCCGTCACGCGTTTTCGTCGTACCCCTGCCCTAGCCTTTCTGACATGACGGCACAGACGGTCTCGTCCCTCCCCACCACCGGCCCCTCGCTGTCGCCGTCGAGGGCGGCCGACTTCAAGACCTGCCCGCTGCTGTTCCGCTTCCGCACCATCGACAAGATCCCCGAGCTGCCGACGGCCGACCAGATGCGCGGCACCCTGGTGCACGCGGTGCTGGAGCGGTTGTTCGACCTGCCGGCCGCCGAGCGCACCCCGGCGGCCGCGGCCGCGTTGGTCGCCCCCGCGTGGGAATCGCTGCTCGAGGCCGAGCCCACCCTGGCCGGCCTCTTCACCGACGCCGGCACCCCCTCGCCCACCCCCGCGCCACGCCTCGACCCCGCCACCCCCGCGCAGCGGATCGACCCGGCCGTGCTGGCGGCCGAGGCCGACGCCGCGGGCCAGCCGGCGCTGATCGGCCTCCCCGCGCCCGGCGAGGCCGCCCGCCTAGCCGCGTTTCTGGGCAGCGCCACCGCCCTGCTCGACGGTTATTTCGCCGTAGAAGACCCGCAGCGCCTCGAGCCCGCCGAACGCGAGGCCCTGATCTCCACCCTGGTCGACGACACCCTGCTGATCCGCGGCTACATCGACCGCCTCGACGTCTCCCCCGCCGGCGACCTGCGGGTGGTCGACTACAAGACCGGCGGCGCCCCGCGCGAGGCTTTCGAGGGCCGTGCCCTGTTCCAGCTGAAGTTCTACGCCCTGGTTCTGTGGCGCACCCGCGGCGTCGTCCCGCGGGTCCTGAGGTTGCTGTATCTGAAGGACGCCGAGATCTGCGACTACAGCCCCGACGCCGAAGAGCTGGAACGTTTCGAGCGCACCCTCGTGGCGCTGTCCGAGGCGATCGAGCGCGCCAAGCGCGATCAAGACTTCCGCCCCAAGCCGAGCCGCCTGTGCGGTTGGTGCAGCCACCAGGCGCTGTGCCCCGAGTTCGGCGGCACCCCGCCCCCGTTCCCCACCGAGGAGCCGGTGACCATCGACCTAACCCCCGCCGACGACGATCGCCTAGGGTGACGCCCAAGGCGCAGCCGAGCGCGACGGGCTGAGGGGGCGGGGACGCACGGTGAGCGAGACGACGGCCGCGAGGCCGCTGCGCGTGCTGCTGGCCGACCCCGCGCCGATGCACCGCTCCGGCCTGCGGATCGTGCTGGCCGCGACCGCTCCGCGGACCCCTCACGACGGCGCCGGGCCCGAGATCGTCGTGGCCGGCGAGACCGGGGACGGCGCCGAGGCGGTGGAACTCGCGCGGCGGCTGCTGCCCGACGTGCTGATCGCCGAGGTCGCGCTGCCGCGGCTGGACGGTGTGGCGGTCGCCCGGGCGGTGACCTCGACCGGCCTGCCGGTGCGGGTGCTGATCCTCACCGACCACGACGGCGACGAACTGGTGCTGGGCGCGATCGCGGCCGGCGCGGCGGGCTTCCTGCGCAAGGACGCGCCGCCCGCCGAGGTCGTCACCGCCATCCGCGCGGTGGCCACCGGCGGCGCCGTCATCACCCCGGCCGTGCTGGCGCGCATCCTCACCCGGGTGGCCGAAGCGCTGCCCGCCCCCGAGACCACGACGACGTCCAAGCTGGACGCGCTCACCGATCGCGAGCGTGAGGTCCTCGTCCACGTGGCCCGCGGTCACTCCAACGCCGAGATAGCCGAGGCCCTGCAGGTCAGCGAGACCACGATCAAGACTCACGTGGGCCACGTCCTGACCAAGCTCCGCCTCCGCGACCGCACCCAGGCGGTGGTCCTCGCCTACGAGACCGGCCTGGTCAAACCCGGCGCCTGAACAGGGACAGCCGCGGCCCCGGCTACCCGCAGCAATTCATCATCGGTGAGTTAGCGCGCGCTGCTCGCAGCAACTCATCAACGCACGCCAACCGCCACGCCGCCGCCGCGCAATCATGATGGGTTCGGGTCAAGTGCGCGCGACAACTCATCAGCGCTTCGCGGCGCGCCCACGGCACGCACCGCCGGACGGCACGCAGCGCCGGACGGCACGCAGCGCCGGACGGCACGCAGCGCCCGGACGGCACGCACCGCCGGACGGCACGCACCGCCGGACGGCACGCACCGCCGGACGGCACGCAGCTCTGGGTGGCACGCGAGAGCCGACGCCGCGGGCAAGCCGAGAGCCCGGCGAACTCGCCGGGCTCTCGGGTCACTTGCTCTTCGGGTTGGGGGTCGGGCCGCGGCTCCGGGGCCAGTCGGGCGGGGTGAAACGGTCGGCGCGTGGCCGTCCGTGGGCGCCCCGCAGGCGGCGGCGAACGGCGGAGGCCGAGGACTCGAGGCTGAAACGGTCGCCGGGGAGCATCAGGCGGCTGCCTTTCGGTGAGGGGCGGAAGCCCGGTGGATGCGGACGTCGCCGCTGACGGCGCGGATGCGCAGCTCGAGCGCGACCTGCTCCTCCGCCGGCGGGACGTCGCCCTGGGAGGCCAGGTCGGTGATCGAGCGGCCGGACACCGTGCTCACGTCCATCCAGACGGCCGAGCCGGGGGCTACGCCCACCGTGATGTCGCCCGAGGCCGTACGGATGTTGGCTTTGCCCTGCCGCAGCGAGCCGATCTCGATGTCGCCGCTCGCAGTCGATGCCCGGGCCGAGCCGCCGACCGCGCCGGTGCGGATGTCGCCGCTCGCGGTGTCGAAGTTGACGTCGCCGGTGACGTCACCGACGCGTACGTCGCCGGAGGCCGACTTGGCCCGTAGCGAGCCACCGACCCGGCCCACCGAGAGGTTGCCGCTCGCGGCGTCCAGCGAGACGTCGCCGATGGCCTCCGCCACCTCGACGTCGGCCGAGGCCACGTCGAACCGGACGTCGGAGAGGACGCCGGTGGCGTGCACGTCGGCCGAGGCGGTCTTGCCCACCACCGCGCTGCCCAGCGGCACCCGCGCGGTGATCCGGAGTTTCGGTGAGCGGCGCCACGTCCAGGATTCGGCGCCGGGCACCGAGATCAGCAGCGTGTCGTCCTCGAGCTCGACGCGCGTGTTCTGGGCGGCCTCGTGGCCGTTGGCGGTCATCGGCTGGACGTCGACCTGGATGGACGGGCGCTCCTCGGCCACGATGTCGACGGCGCCGCCGAGGGCGCGCACGACGACGGTGACGGGCGTGGAGCGGTCGAACTCGTACATGAGGGGTCTCCTTATGCCTGGAAGTAGCCCTTGAGGGACTTACTGGGACGGCCGCGCGACGGCGGCGGGGAAAAAGGGGGAGGAACGCTGATCGCCGCGGTCACCGCGCGGACCAGCCACGCGTTGACGGAGATGCCCTCGGCCGCGGCGATCTGCTCGACGTGGGTCTTGAGCGCCTCGGGCATGCGCAGGGTGAGCCGGGTGAGATCGCCGCCGGCGTCGACCGGCGTGGCCATGCCCGGCGCCGGCCCGTCGGCGGGTGGCGCGGGATTGACCTGGCTGACCACCAGGTCGGCCTCGCGGCCGCGCAGCCGCACCTCGACGGTGGCGTCGGAGAGCCGGGTGGTGATCTCGGCGGCCGCGTCGGAGAGCGCCTCGAGCAGCGCCAGCCGGGCCGACGACTCCAGCGAGTGGCCGAGCAGCTCGGCGGCCCGGGTGGTCTCCGGTCCGCCGGGCGCGGCGGCCGCGGCCAGGTCGGCCCGGAGGGTCTCGAGGTACGGCGTCAGGTCCATGTCACCACTATGACGTCATTAGTGACGTCAGTCAAGCGTCACTGTGACATCTCAGGGTCGTCCCTGAGACGTCCTAGGGTGCTCCCCGTACCCGAATCTCCGCGTTGCCCTCCGCCCACGGGCGGACGTGCCGGGGCGAGAAGGCCGAAACACTGGTCCCTGCCGGCCGGGCACGAGCCCGGCCGGACCAATGAGGGGGAGAAATGATCGAGCCGGTGGCGGCGCGCGCCGACGAGGTATGGAAGGTCTACGGCACGGGCGACGCTCGCGTGGTGGCGCTGCGGGGCGTCAGCGCGAGCTTCGCCCGCGGCAGATTCACGGCGATCATGGGCCCGTCCGGCAGCGGCAAGTCGACGCTCATGCATTGCCTGGCCGGTCTCGACACGGTCAGCCGCGGCACTGTGCACATCGGGGGGACACAGGTTTCCGGGCTGAACGACAAGGCATTGACCCGGCTGCGCCGCGACCGGGTCGGGTTCATCTTCCAGCAGTTCAACCTGCTGCCGACGCTGACCGCCGCCGAGAACATCCGGCTGCCGCTGGACATCGCCGGCAAGAAGCCCGACCCGCAGTGGTGGGACACGGTCATCAAGACCGTCGGCCTGGAGGACCGGCTGAGCCACCGGCCGAGCCAGCTCTCCGGCGGCCAGCAGCAGCGGGTGGCGTGCGCGCGGGCGCTCGTGGCCCGCCCCGACGTCGTCTTCGCGGACGAGCCGACCGGCAACCTCGACTCGAAGTCGGGCGCCGAGGTGCTGTCGTTCCTGCGCTCCAGTGTGCGCGAGCACGGACAGACCATCGTCATGGTCACGCACGACCCGGTGGCGGCCAGCTACACCGACCGGGTGATCTTCCTGGCCGACGGCGAGATCGTGCAGGAGCTCGACAACCCGACGCCGGAGACCGTGCTCGAGGCCATGAAGATCGGGGAGGTGCTGGTCTGATGCTGCGCGCGACGCTGAAGAGCCTGCTCGGCCGCAAGCTGCGGCTGGTGCTCTCCGGGCTGGCCGTGGTGCTCGGCGTGATGTTCGTGGCGGGCGCGTTCGTGGTGACCGACACGCTGGGGCGCTCCTTCGACCGGGTGTTCGCGGCGGCGTACGCGACCACCGATGTCGGCGTCACCGCCAAGCCGAAGATCGCCGTCTCCGAGATGGAGGGCGAGCAGGTCGACACCCCGCTGAAGGCGGCAATAGTCGACGATGTCCGAAATATTCCAGGCGTCGAAACCGCGACCGGCATGGTGACTGCGGACGGCGCCCGGGTCATCGGCTCGGACGGCAAGGTGATCACCAGCTACGGCCCGCCCCGGCTCGGCAGCAACTGGCTGGGCGAGGACGACCAGGTCAAGCTCCGCGAGGGCCGCGGCCCCACCGGGGACGACGAGATCGCGGTCAACGCCGCGGTGGCCAAGGCCGGCAATCTGAAGGTCGGCGACAAGGTGGGCGTGCTCACCCTCGAGCCGAAGAAGACGTTCACGCTGGTCGGCATCTGGGGCTACCCCGGCAACAAGGACTCGATCGGCGGCGCCCAGGAGGTCGCGTTCACCACGCCGGTCGCGCAGGAGCTGATGCTCGGCCAGACCGGCGTCTACTCGATGATCAACGTGCAGACCGCCGGCGGGTCGACCGACGAGCAGGTACGCGACCGGATCGCCGCCAAGCTCGGCGCCGGCTACGACGTCAAGACCGGCAAGCAGCTGGCCGACGACAGCGCCGCCTCGATGAAGGAGGCGCTCGCCTTCTTCAACAAGATCCTGCTGGGCTTCGCGGGCGTCGCCCTGTTCGTCGGCGTGTTCCTGATCCTCAACACGTTCTCGATCATCGTGGCCCAGCGGACCCGGGAGCTCGCGATGATGCGGGCGCTCGGCGCGAGCCGCCGCCAGGTGATCGGCTCGGTGCTCCTCGAGGCCGTGGTGATCGGCCTGGTCGCGGCGGGCATCGGCCTCGCGGCCGGCGTCGGCGTCGGCGCGGGTCTGGGGTACCTGTTCAGCACGATGGCCGACGGCCTGGAGCTGGCCCCGGTCGGCGTGCCGCTGGCGGCGGTGCTCAGCTCGCTGATCGTCGGCGTGGTGGTCACCGTGGTGGCGGCGGTGCTGCCGGCGCTGCGGGCGTCGCGGATCCCGCCGGTCGCGGCCATGCAGGACGTGGCCACGCCCGACCGGCCGCTCACCAAGGTCAGCGTCACCGGCGCGGTCGTGGGCGCGGCCGGCGCGACGATGCTGGGCATCGGCCTGTACGCGACGAGCTCGCTGTGGCTGATCCTCGGCGGGGTGCTGGTCACCTTCATCGGGGTCGCACTGCTCACGCCGCTGATCTCCCGGCCGGTCGTGGCCCTGCTGGGCCGGTTGTTCTCCTGGTCGGTGCCCGGCCGGCTGGGCCGGCTCAATTCGGGCCGCAATCCACGCCGCACGGCCATCACGGCGGCCGCGCTGATGGTCGGCATCGCGCTGGTCACCGGCGTCACCGTGGTCATGAACTCGGCGAAGACCAGCCTGGCCGCACAGGTCGAGGACACGGTCAAGGCCGAGATCGTGATCGGCGCCGACCAGAACGGCCCGCGGCCGCCGACGTTCGACCAGAGCGTCCTCGACAAGGCCCGCGAGACGCCGGGCGTACGCTCGGCGGCCGGCCTGTGGCAGGACCAGGCGCAGATCGACGGCAAGCTCGACTACGTGTCGGCCACCGACGACCTGTCCAAGCTCACCGACGCATACGGCTCGGCACCGCTCGCGGCCCTCAAAACCGACCAGATGGTGCTGAGCACCCAGAAGGCCGACGAGCGCGGGTGGAAGGTCGGCAGTGTGCTGACCATCCAGCTGGCCCGCGGCGACCCCCACCGGTACACGGTGGTCGCCACGTACGACGAGATGGCCCTGCCCGCGACGTATCTGCTGCCCGCCGCCGCCACCAAGGACTTCGGCATCCCGCAGCCGATCTTCGGCTTCGTCCGGCTGACCGCCGGCACGACCGTGGCCCAGGTGCTGCCACAGATGAAGGCTCTGGTCGCGGACAGTCCCGAGGTGTCGGCCACCGACCGCACCACGTTCGTGCAGGCCCAGCTCGCCACCTTCGACACCGTGATCACCATGGTGCAGGTGCTGCTGGCGCTGGCGATCCTCATCGCGGTGCTCGGCGTGGTCAACACCCTGGCGCTGTCGGTGCTGGAGCGGACGCGTGAGCTCGGTCTGCTACGGGCGGTCGGGCTCAGCCGCGGTCAGACGATGCGGATGGTGACGGTCGAGGCCGTGGTCATCTCGGTCTTCGGCGCGCTGCTGGGCGTGGTGGTCGGCTCCGGCCTGGGCGCCGCGGTGGTACGGGCGCTCAACGACGAAGGCATCGACCAGATCGTCCTGCCGTGGGACCGGATGGGCATCTACCTGGTGCTGGCGGCCCTGGTCGGTGTGCTGGCCGCGGTGCTGCCGTCGATCAAGGCGGCCCGGCTCAATGTGCTTCAGGCAATAGCTCATGACTGACCAGCAACGACGCTAGATACGCGGGGTCCACGCCGACGAGCGATCGCCGGAGGTGGACCCCGTCGGTCGGTGGCAGCTCCAGCTCGGCCGGCACGGCCAGGACGACCGCCCCCGACGCGAGCGCGCTGGCCACGCCGGTCGGCGAGTCCTCGATCGCGACGCACCTCTCGATCGGCACGCCGAGCAGCTTCGCGGCCGTGCGGTAGGGCTCGGGGTCGGGCTTGGGCATGCTGACCTCGTCGCCGCAGACCACGACGTCGAAGTTCTCCCGGCCCAGCGTGTCGAGGGCGGCCTCGACGAGCAGCCGGCCGGTCGAGGTGACCAGCGCGGTGGGCAGGCCGGCGATCTTGACCGCGCGCACCAGCTCGGCCGCGCCCGGGCGCCACACCAGGCCCTCGCGGAACAGGTCGAACACCCGGGTGGTCAGCCACGTGACGTCGGGTTCCTCGGGGCGGTCGGGCTGGCCGAGATCTTCCCGGAAGATCCGCATGCTGGTGGCCATGCTCCCGCCGACCATCGCCTGACGCGCCTGCTCGGAGAGGGTGCCGCCGGCCCGGGCCGCGAGCTCGTGCAGGGCGATGCCCCACACCTTTTCGCTGTCCACCAGCGTGCCGTCCATGTCGAAGAGCACCGCGGCGGGTCGTTGTGAGTTCATCACCGCCAATTCTCCCCGGCCGGGACGGTCTTTCGGGCGGCGTGTGACGCAAGTGGCAGAGTTGTCGACCGTGCAGCCGCCGGAATCCGTGTTCGACGGGGTCGTCGTGCCCGCCGCCGTGGAAACCGTCGCGCGTGGCCGCCCGCTTCGGCCGGTGTGGCAGAACGCACTCGGTGGTCTCACCTACGAGATATCCGACGTCAATGCTCGATTTTTCGTGAAATTCGCCCCGAGCGACAGCGGCCTGCCCCTCCGCCAGGAAGCCGAGCGCCTCGCCTGGGCATCCGAGTACACCCCCGTCCCGAGGGTCGTCGGCACCGGCGAGGACGAGTCCGGCTTCTGGATGATCAGCGAGGCCCTCCCGGGACGATCAGCCGTCGACGCCATCTGGCGTAAAAATCCCGAAAAAGCGGTTAAAGCTATCGCGTACGGCCTCCGTCAGCTCCACGAAGCTCTGCCCGTCGACGGCTGCCCCTTCGACTGGGGCGTCGAGCACCGGCTGGCGATCAGCCCGCGGGACCTCTCCGAGGCGGACGAGATCCACCGGGACATCCCGATCGACGTGGCCTGGGCGCGCGCCACCGATCCCCCGCCGGTGGACAGGCTCGTGGTCTGCCACGGTGACGCCTGCTCCCCCAACACCCTGCTCGACGACGACGGCGAGTGGTCCGGCCACGTCGACATGGCCGCCCTCGGCACGGCCGACCGCTGGGCCGACCTGGCCGTCGCCTCGTGGGCCCTGAACTGGAACTACGGCGACGGCTGGGAGCCGCTGTTCTTCGCCACCTACGGCATCGAGTCCGACCCTGGCCGGATCGCCTACTACCGCCTCCTCTGGGACCTCGGCCCGTAACCGTCATCACACGCCGTAACCGGGCGAGTCGCCCACGGCGGGCGTAGCTTCGGCCCATGAAGCACATCTCGCTGGCCGGGCTCGAGGTCTCCCGCCTCGGCCTCGGATGCATGGGCATGTCCGCGTTCTACACCGGCCGCAACACCGACGACGCGGAATCCATCCGCACCCTGCACCGCGCCCTCGACCTGGGCGTCACCTTCTTCGACACGGCCGAGGTCTACGGTCCGTACACGAACGAGGAGCTCGTCGGCCGTGCCCTGGCCGGCCGCTGGGACCGGGTCGTCATCGCCACCAAGTTCGGCCTGCTCTCGCACCGCGGCGGCGACGGCGGCCGGCAGCTCGACAGCCACCCCGACAACATCCGCGCCGCCGTCGAGGGCTCGCTCAAGCGCCTCGGCACCGACCACATCGACCTGTACTACCAGCACCGGGTCGACCCGAAGGTCCCGATCGAGGAGACCGTGGGCGCGCTCGCCGACCTCGTCGAGCAGGGCAAGATCCGCCACATCGGCCTGTCCGAGGCGTCGCCCGGGACGATCCGCCGCGCCCACGCCGTGCACCCGGTGACAGCGCTGCAGTCGGAGTACTCGCTGTGGACCCGCGACCCCGAGGCCGCGGTGCTGCCGACGCTGCGCGAGCTCGGCGTCGGCTTCGTGCCGTACTCGCCGCTCGGCCGAGGCTTCCTCACCGGCGCGATCCGCGACACGTCGGCGCTCGCGGCCGACGACTTCCGGCTGAGCACGCCGCGCTTCGCCGGCGGCAACTTCCAGCAGAACCTGCACATCGTCGACGAAGTCGAGGCGGTGGCGAAGGAGGCCGGCGCCACGCCCGCGCAGGTAGCGCTGGCCTGGGTGCTCGCCCAGGGCGACGACATCGCCCCGATCCCCGGCACCAAACGCGTCTCCCGCCTCGAGGAGAACGTGGCCGCCGACGCCCTCGAGCTCACCCCGGCGCAGCTCGGCCGCCTCACCGCGATCGCGCCGCCCGCCGGCGACCGCTACGCGAACATGTCCGAGATCGGGCGCTGACCGTCGTGACCCCCGAGGAGGTCGTGCCGGAGGAGGTCGCGCACACCACCACGCGCCCGGTGCGCCGCTCGCTGCTGGTGCAGCGCTGGACCGACCTGACCTTCCTGCACTGGCCGGTCGACCCGGCGCTGGTCGCCCCGCTGCTGCCCGCCGGCTGCCGGCCCGACCTCCTCGACGGCCTCACCTATGTCGGCCTGATCGCCTTCCGCATGGAGGGCGTCGGCTTCTTCCGTGGCCCCGGCGTGCCGTATCTCGGCGATTTCTGCGAGACCAACGTGCGCCTCTACAGCGTCGACCCCGACGGCCACCGCGCCGTCGTCTTCCTCTCGCTCGACGCCGAGCGCCTGATCCCGGTCCTCACCGCGCGCGCCTGGTTGCACCTGCCCTACATGTGGTCCCGCATGCGCATGACCCGGCAGCGCGACGTGCTCACCTACACGTCAAGGCGCCGCTGGCCCGGCCCGCGCGGCGCCGCTTCATCGCTTTCCGTGCGCGTGGTCGACGCCATTCCCGAGCCCACGCCGCTGGAGCATTTCCTCACCGCCCGCTGGGGCCTGCACACCCGTTCCTGGGGCCGCACCGTCCATCTCCCCAATGACCATCCTCAATGGCCACTGCACCGGGCGGAGCTCCTTTCCCTCGACGACGAATTGGTGTCCGCCGCCGGTCTGCCAAACCCTTCCGGGCCGCCGGTCAGCGTCCTCTACTCCCCCGGCGTCCCGGTCGTTTTCGGAAAACCTCTTTAGCCGTACGGGTGCCGCGCTTACACCAGCAGGCCGCCGGTGGCGCGGATGTTCTGGCCGGTGATCCACCCGGCCTCGGGAGACACCAGGAACTCGACCACCGCCGCCACGTCGTCCGGGCGGCCGAGTCGCTGCAGCGCCGTCATCGCGGCCGTCTGCGCCAGCGCCTCGGGCGGGTTCGCGCCGCGCAGCATGTCGGTCTCGGTGGCGCCGGGCGACACCGTGTTCACCGTGATCCCCCGCCCGCCCAGCTCTCGCGCCGCCACGGCCGTGACCTGCTCCAATGCCGCCTTGGACGCGCAGTAGAGCGCCAGCCCCGGCGCCGGCAGCACCGTGTTCAGCGTGGAGATGTTGACGATCCGCCCGCCGTCGCGCAGCAGCGGGATCGCCCGCCCGACGGCCAGCAACGGGAACGTGAAGTTGACCGTCATGGCCCGCTCGACCTCGTCCGCGGTCAGCTCGGCGATCATGCCCTTGTCGGCGCTCGCCGCGTTGTTGACGAGGATGTCGAGCCCGTCACCGACCCGCTCGAAGATCGCTCCCAGATTCCCCAGGTCGGCCTGATCGGCGCGCACCGCCTCGGCACCCTCGGGCGCCTCCCCCGGGTCGTTGACGTAGGTGTAGACCACCCGCGCCCCCGCCGTCGCGAGCCGGCGCACGATCGCCCGCCCGATCCCCCGGGATCCCCCGGTGACCACCGCCGTCTTCCCGTTGACCGTCATGCCCCCACGTTAAGTGACGTGGCCGGTCCACACGCGACAGAGATGAGTCCGGGACGAGGGGATCGCGATGCGGCTCTCGTTCTTCGGGTCAGACCTTGGTGGGCAGGCGGCGGTGCAGCTCGGCCAGCAGGACCTTCGGGCCGGGCGACATCAGGCCCACGTCGACCAGGTAGGAGACCTCGCCCGCTCGGCGGCGCATGCGGGGCCGCCGGCCGGGACCGTCGCCGATCGTGGCGAAGTCGTCGGCCACCGGGGTCACCACCAGCTCGGTGAAGGGGCCCCAGTGGCGCAGGGCGACGGTGGCCACGCCCGCCCACGGGAGGTGGACGGGTTTGCGGCCGGTGGCGGCGAAGTCGAGGCCGTGCATCGAGCTGTGCAGCCAGCCCAGGCGGCGCCAGGCCAGCAGCAGGATCGCGGCGGCCAGGACCACGGGGAATATCAGGGCCAACTCGAGGTAGGTGACCAGCTCGCCGGCGGACAGCGAGCCGCCGATGGCCAGGCGGAACAGGATCTGCAGGGCCAGGCCGGTCACCCAGACGGCGGCTATCACCCACAGCATCGTCACGTAGACCATGGCCCGGGGCTGGAAGAACGTCACGGTGTCGTCGGCCGGTCCGAGGACTTGGTCGATGTGCGCCACCGTTGCATTATGCGGGTTATCCGGCTCTTTGATGTCGTGACCGGAATTATGACGCTATGACCGGGGAGCGGGTGGTGCGGCTGATGGGGGCCGGCGATCCGCTGTTCACCGGGGCCGCGGGGCTGTTCGACGAGTACCGGCAGTACTACGGGGCGAACCCCGCGCCCGAGGCCGTGACCACCTGGCTGACCGAGCTGGTGCTGTCGGGCCGGGCGCGGATCTACGTGGCCGGAGCGGGCGGGGACTCGGCGGAAACGCTGGGGATCTGCTCGGTGGCGGTGGCGCCGGCCGCGCTGACGTTGCGGACGCTGTGGCTGATCCGGGATCTGTACGTGACGCCGGGCGCTCGGCGGCGGGGCGTGGGGCGGGCGCTGCTCGCGGTGGTGGCGGAGGAGGCGCGGGCGGCGGGGGCGCATCGGTTGTCGCTGCGGACCGAGACGTCGAACACACGGGCCATCGACCTGTATGCGAAGAACGGCTTCGAGGTGCTCACCGACGTGGCGGTGATGGAGAAGCTGCTCTGAGGGCGACCAGCGCGCCCGCATGGCGGGCCACCGCCCTGCGGGCGATCGGGCCGCAGGCGCGCGACGGCCTCATGGAGCAGCGAGGCCGTCGCCTGCGGCGGGGACGGTCGCGACTGCGGTCGGTGACGGCGTCAGCCCCGTACCCCATGATGGTTTCAAGATTGCCGCGCAGCGCAGGTTTCGGTATCTGCCCTGGTGGTCGAGGCCGTAACCGACGATCAGGCCCGGCCCGACATCGAAGCCGATGTGTGTGGGAGTGTCGGCGAAGCGGGCCGTGTCGGGCTTGCGGAGCAGGGCGCAGACCGAGATCGACGCGGGGTTGCGCTGGGCGAGGTTGCTGATCAGCCAGCTCATGGTGAGGCCGGTGTCGATGACGCCGTCGACGATGACCACGTGGCGGCCGGTGATGTCGACGTCGAGGTCCTTGAGCAGGCGCACGGAGCCGGAAGCGCGGTTGCGGGTGCTGTACGACTTGATCGCCATCCAGCCGATCTCGACCTGGGCGGGATAGGCGCGGGCGAGGTCGACCGTGAAGGTGGCGGCGCCGCCGAGGACGCCCACGAAGACGGGGACGCTGCCGGCAAGGTCGCGGTGCAGCTCGTCGGCGAGGGCGGCGACCCGGGCCAGGATCTGCTCCTCGGTGAGGATCACCGCTTCGAGATCGTCCGCCACGTGGCTGGCGTCCACGTCGTGCCCCCTCTGCCTGGATCTCCGCATGATCGTGCCACGCGCCGGTTAACGGCCGGCACCACCATCCCCCTCAGCAAACGCACAGTTCCGGCATTTCGGTTTCAGCTTCTCAACTGACTTCCAAGTCCGGTAATGTCCGCGCGTTCGATTGTTCATTTCCTTGGCACCTGGTGGAGTTGTTGCATGGCGCAACGGGTCACTCTCGACGAGATCCGGTCCCGCACCTACAAGCGGCGGGACGCATGGTGGACCGTCTGGCTGGTCGATCCGCTCGCCTCGCGGCTCGTCTGGGTGGTCGCGCCGTGGCGGTGGGTCACGCCGAACCGGCTGACCACGCTGGCGTTCCTGATCGGGCTCGGGGCGGCGGCCTGTTTCTGGCAGGGATCGTACGGTTGGCTGCTGCTGGGCGCGCTGCTGTTCCACCTCAGCTTCGTCCTCGACTGCATGGACGGCAAGATCGCCCGGCTCAACGGGACGGGCTCGGTGTTCGGGGCCTGGCTGGACTATGTCTTCGACCGGCTACGGGTGACCGTCTGCGCGGTCGCGCTGTTCGGCGGGCAATATGTCTCGACGCATAACTTCGTGTATGTCTGGCTTGCCGGGATTGTCATCTTCCTGGACATGTTCCGGTACCTCAACGCCCTGCAGATGGGCAAGGTCAAGGCCGACATGAAGGAGAAGCTCGCCGAGGCCCGCGGCCCGGTCGCGTTCGTCGAGGACACGATGGTGGAGCACCCGGCCGGCGAGGCCGAGGACGAGGACGACGTCGTCGACGTCTACAGCGATTTCCGTACGCGGTTCGGGCTGTTCGTCCGCATCCGCAACGTCCTCATCCGGCAGCGGATCCGGGCGCACGTGATCAGCGGCATCGAGTTCATGATGTTCGTGTTCATCGTCGGGCCGGTCGTGAACTGGATCGTCGGCACCACCATCATCGCGTCGGCGCTGCTGGCCGGGTTCGAGCTGCTGCTGATCTACAAGCTCTGGACGGCCACCAAGACCTACAACCGGAAGATGGCCGCGATCGTGAAGATCCCGGCCCAGGTTCCGGTTTCCCGCGACGAAGTGCGGGCAATCTAGCGTGGGGCAGGCGGGACGGCCGTCGGGTGATGCTGACGAGGCGCACGTAGGCTGTCAGCCATGACTGAGTTCGACGGCCTCCCGCTGCTTCGCTCGCCTGTGGCTATCGCCGCCTTCGAAGGCTGGAACGACGCTGCGGACGCTTCCACCGCGGCCGTGGAACACCTCGAGCAGGTCTGGGAAGCCCGGGAGATCTCGAAGATCGACCCCGAGGACTTCTACGACTTTCAGGTGAGCCGGCCGACCATCACCATGGCCGAGGGCGAGACCCGCAAGATCGAGTGGCCCACCACACGGTTCACCGTGGCCAGCCCGCCCGGCGTCGACCGTGACGTCGTGCTGATCCGCGGGATCGAGCCGAGCATGCGGTGGCGCACCTTCTGCGAGCAGGTCCTCGAGGTCTGCCACAGTCTCGAGGTCAACCGGATCGTGCTGCTGGGGGCGCTGCTCGCCGACGTGCCGTACACGCGGCCGCTGCCGATCAGCGGGTCGGCCAGCGACGACACCATGGCCGACAAGTACAAGGTGGTCCCCACCCGGTACGACGGGCCGACCGGCATCGTCGGCGTGCTGCACGAGGCGGCGGGCCGGGCCGATCTGGAAGCGCTGTCGTTCTGGGTGCACGTGCCGCATTACGCGAACAACCCGCCCTGCCCCAAGGCGACGCTGGCGCTGCTCTCCCGGCTGGAGGACGTGCTCGACCTTCCCGTGCCGATGGCCGACCTCGCCGAGGAGGCCGACGACTGGGAGAAGCGGGTCCGGGCGGCGGCCGAGCAGGACGCCGAGCTCGGCGAATACGTGCGCGAACTCGAGGAGCGGGTCGGCGACGAGGGGATCCAGCCGCTGACCGGCGACGAGATCGCCAGCGAGTTCGAGAAGTACCTGCGGCGGCGCGGCGGGTCGGCCGGGCCGACCGCCGGATCCTGGTAATCGCCTCTCGGTGGCGTGTCGTTGCACGGCACGTCACCGCCCGTCGGCCATCCTAGGAACCTAGGGTCTCTGAATCGACTGGAGGTCGGCGATGACGATCAACCCGGGCGCGGCGGAGTTTCCGCATCGGCAGATCGCCGCTCAGCTGCGCGAGCGGATCCGGCGCGGTGACTGGCAGCCCGGCGAGCGGCTGCCGTCCATCCCGGCCATGGGCGAGATGTTCGGCGTGGCCAAGCAGACCGTGCAGCGGGCCGTCGACCAGTTGCGCGTCGAGGGCGTCCTGATCACCAAGCCGGGGTCGGGCACGTACGTGCGCGGGACCCGCCGGCGGCTCAACCGGCTCTCGCGCGGACGCTACGGCGCACACCGCGGCTATCACGCCGATCTCGCCGCCCGCTACCGGCAGCAGCTGGTCGCCGTGGGCCGGGAGCCGGCGCCGCCCGAGGTGGCCGACGCTTTCGGCGTACGGGACGGGACGGAGATGCTGGTGCGGCGGCACATCGTCCGCACCGACGACGCCACCGTCGAGCTGGGCGCGTCGTGGTTCCGGGTCGCCGAGACCTCGGGGACGTCCCTCGAACGGGCCGAGGCCTTCGGGCGTCCGCTGTACCAGGAGGCCGAGGAGGCGCTCGGGAAGCGGTACGCGTCGGCGACCGACACGATCAGCGCCCGGCAGCCGAGCCGGGACGAGGCCGAGATCCTGCAGATCCGGCCGGACACGCCGGTGCTGCATCTGCTGCACGTCGCCTTCGACGAGACCCGCAAGCCGATCGAGGTGGCCCAGGCGACCTGGCCGGGGCCGATGACGACGCTCACCGAGGAGTACCGGATCCCGGCGCCGATGCCCGAGCCGGACCCGGACCCGGGACTGGCCCTGGCCTGACGGGCCCCGGTCCTGCCGGGAACGACGAAACCCGAGGGGCCTCGCGGCTCCTCGGGTCCTTGGTATCGGGCTGCCTACTGCGGCACGACGTTGTCGTCGCCCCAGCCACCGAGGTTCAGGAGACCCAGATCGATCAGCTTCCAGCTGTTGTTGCTGTTGATGTTGGTCTCGTTGCTGTACTGGTAACCGAAGTTGGGCTCACCCCAGCCCCCGCCGTCCCACCCGTCGTGGTTGTGATGGCAGTGGCGGTTGTGGTGGTCGTGGGAGGGAGCGGCGGTGGCGGGTCCCGCGAGGGCGAGGCTCGCGCCGGTGGCCAGAAGGAGGCCAGCGAGGTACATAACCGGACGTCGCATGATGATTCCTTTCGGACGAAAGTATGACCTCGGTAAGTCTGGCCATCTCGTCAGAAAAATGTGGCCATTTTCCGAAGAGTCGGGCAAAAGCATTCTTTTTCCGTGTCTTACCACCGGAATGTTGAAAGCGGGCTAGGGTGGGCCGCCGCGCCGCCGGCGGCGTGAGGTAAACCTCACGGCGAGCGTTCTGCCATATGGGCTCGATAGGCTTTCCGACCATGGACGCTTGGACCGGGCACGACGTGCCGACCCTGCCTGGTGACGCGGCGGCGCCGCGGCTGTTCGACTCGGCCCGCAAGGCCGTGGTGGCGAGCGAGCCCCAGGGCGCCGCGACGATGTACGTCTGCGGGATCACGCCCTACGACGCCACGCATCTCGGCCACGCCGCCACGATGATCACGTTCGACCTGGTCAACCGGCTGTGGCGCGACGCCGGCTTCGACGTCAACTATGTGCAGAACGTGACCGACATCGACGACCCGCTGCTCGAGCGGGCCGAGCGCGACGGCGAAGACTGGATCGTGCTGGGCATGCGCGAGACGGCCCTGTTCCGCGAAGACATGGAGGCGCTGCGCATCATCCCGCCGCAGCACTACGTGGGCGCGGTCGAATCGATCCCCGCGATCGCCGGGCACGTGCGCGAGCTACTGACCGCGGGCGCCGCCTACACCCTCGACGACGGCACCGGCGACGTCTACTTCTCCATCGCCGCGGCGCCCCACTTCGGGTACGAGTCCAACCTGTCCCGCGAAGAGATGATCGTCCTCTCCCGCGAGCGCGGCGGCGACCCCGATCGCCCCGGCAAGCGCGACCCGCTCGACCCGCTGCTGTGGCGCGGCGCCCGCGACGGTGAGCCCGCCTGGGACGGCGGCGACCTCGGCCCCGGCCGCCCCGGCTGGCACATCGAGTGCGCCACCATCGCGCTGGCCCTGCTGGGCGACACGATCGACGTCCAGGGCGGCGGCAACGACCTGCTCTACCCCCATCACGAGTGCTCGGCGGCGCATGCCGAGACGCTGACCGGCGTACGGCCGTTCGCCAGCCACTACGTGCACGCCGGCATGATCGGCCTCGACGGCGAGAAGATGTCGAAGTCCAAGGGCAACCTGGTGTTCGTGTCCCGCCTGCGCGGCGATGGCGTCGACCCCATGGCGGTGCGGCTGGGGCTGCTGTCGGGGCACTACCGCGCCGACCGCGAGTGGACCGACGACGTGCTGAAGGACGGGGAGGAGCGCTTGGCGCGCTGGCGCGCTGCCGCCGCTGCTCCGGCTGGGCCGTCGGGCGAGGGGTTGGTGGCGGCTGTGCGCGAGACGCTCACCAACGACCTTGATGCGCCTTCGGCGCTGGCGGTTGTGGATGCCTGGTGTGAGGCGGCTCTCAGCGCCGCGGGTGACGATTCCTCGGCGCCCTTGTTGATGTCCCGGGTTGTCGACGGGTTGCTGGGGGTTCGGCTCTAGAGACTGTTCGGTGTCAAGGTCCGGGGTCCCGGCCGGGACGCCGAGATACCGCGGGTCCCCACCCGCTCACGGCCGCTGATGGTTCTGGGATTGAGCCGTTGGATCAACTTTCAGGGTTGGTAGCCGCTGACTGGTGGGCAGTTTGCTCTGCTTACCGATACGCCCCGCTCTGCTTACCAATACGCGCGCCGCGGCTCTGCCCCGAGATCTCAAACAGGCGGCCAGGGAATAGCAGGCCAATCCTGCGACGGCTTGGGAAAGCGGCCTCCCCGCAACAACCGCCGAACCCGCAAGCGGATGTGCTGAACCTCGGAAACAGTGAGGTGCTGTTCCAAGGCTTCCCCCAGATCGGCCTCCAACCGGGAAGCCAGCCCACCCAGAACGTCGCCGGCCTCGCCGATCAAGGACTTGCCCGTCCAGCCCCACAACACGGTGCGCAACTTGTTCTCGGTGTGGAAGCTCACGCCGTGGTCCACGCCCTGGATGACGCCCGTCGCGGGGTAGAGGACGTGGCCGCCCTTGCGGTCGGCGTTGTTGATGACCGCGTCGAAGACGGCCAGGCGGGCCAGGCGCGGGTCGTCGGCGTGGGCCAGGGCGTACGCGTCGCCGTCTTCGTCGCGGGCGTTGGCCACCGGGAGCCAGCCCTGCGGGACGTCGTAAGCGGGGACGAAGCCGATCAGGGACTCGGCGTCGTCGGGCTCGTCTATCCACAGCTGGAGCGCGCCGGGGCCCAGTGGGCCGTCGCGCAGGATCGTGGGCGGCACCAGGTTCCAGCCGGTGGCCTGGGAGACCAGGAAGGCCGAGACCTCGCGGCCGGCCAGGGTGCCGTCGGGGAAGTCCCACAGCGGGCGTTCGCCGCGGACCGGCTTGTAGACGCAGCGGCGGGTCATGCCGCCGAGGGTGATCTCGGCCCGGAGGGTCGTGTTGGAGGCGTCGACCAGGCGGCCCTCGATCTCGATCTGCCCGTGGGCGAGCAGGTCGAGGGCATCGCTCTCCGCCAGCGCGGCCGCGGGCTCGGCAGTCACCGGTGGTAGCCGTTGTGCCGGGGGCAGAGGTGGCCGGCCGGGTCGAGCGGCTGGCCGCAGAGCGGGCAGGGCGGGCGGCCCGCGGCGACGACGCGGCGTGCGCGGTCGATGAAGGCGCGGGTGGCCTCGGGGCTCAGGCGGACGCGGAGACGGTCGAGGTCGTCGTCGGGCTCGTCGTCGTCTTCGTCGTCATCATCGTCGTCGTCCTCGTCGGGGGCTTCGCCGCCGAGCTCGATCTCGACCTCGGCCTCGCCGGCTTCGATCGCCTCGATCACCACGGTGCCGCTGTCGACGTCGAAGGCGAGGCCGAGCGTGCCAACGCGGAACTCCTCGTCGACGGGGGTGTCGAGCGGCTCGTTGTCGTGGCCGGTGAGCACCGGCGCGTCGGGCAGGTTCACTCCGAAACGCTTGTTGGCCTCGATGAGCAGCTCTTCGAGCTTCTCGGCGAGCAGCGAAACCTGCACCTTTTCCAGCGCGACGCTGATGACCCGGCCGCCGCCCCGGGCCTGCAGGAAGAAGGTGCGGTCGCCAGGCTCGCCCACCGTCCCTGCCACGAACCGCTCGGGCGGTTCGAACGCGTGCACCTGGTGGGTCATGGTGTCAACCCTATCGAGCCGGTGCCGGTATCGCTCACCCCGTGTGCCCCGGTTCGCCTAGGGCGCAACCGATACCACCTGCCGTGACAAAGCGGTCACTCCCCGGCGCCCCCGCCCACCGCGGCATCCGAGGTCGAGGCCGTCGGGGGCACGAGCGACGACAGGTCCCCGCCCTCGTTGACCCGCACGACGAACGGCCGGGTCGGCGTGTACCGGATGACGCTGATCGACGCGGGGTCGGCCACGATCCGCTGGAACTGGTCGAGGTGCAGGCCGAGCGCGTCGGCGACGATGGCCTTGATCACATCGCCGTGGGTGCACGCGAGCCAGAGCGCGTCCGGCCCGTGCTCAGCGCCGATCTTGACGTCCCAGCGGCGGATGGTGGCGATCGCCCGGGCCGACATGTCGGCCATGGCCTCGCCGTTGGGGAAGACCGCCGCGCTCGGGTGCACCTGGACCACCGGCCAGAGGGGATCCTTGGCCAGGTCCTTGAGCTGCTTGCCCTCCCAGTCGCCGTAGCCGCACTCGGTCAGGCCCTCATCCGCGATGATCTCGGCGTCCGGGAGGGCGATCTGCACCGTCTGCCGGCATCGTGGCAGCGGGCTGGAGACGACCGCCCGCAGCGGAAGACTCCTCAGCCGCTCCCCGGCCGCGGCCGCCTGTTTCGTCCCGGCATCGTCGAGCGCGACCGGCTGGCGCCCGGCCAGCGTGCCGGTCGCGTTCGCCGTCGTCCGCCCGTGCCGGAGCAGAAGGACCGTGGTCACTACTCGGCCACGCCGGATTCTTCGTACGCCTCGGCCACGATCCGGAGCGTGTCGATCCCGCTCTTGAGGTCGCCGACGTAGGGGCTGATCGACAGCGTGCCCACGCCCGCCGCCGCGTACTGCTTGATCCGCTCCTTGACCTGGATCTTGTTGCCGATGATCGAGGTGCGCTCGATGAACTCCTGCGGCACCGCCTCGGCCGCCTCGGCCTTCTTGCCGCTCAGGTAGAGGTCCTGCACCTTCGCGGCCTCGTCGGCGTAGCCCATGCGCACCGCGAGCTGGTTGTAGAAGTTCTGCTCGCGGCTGCCCATCCCGCCCACGTAGAGCGACGCGTACGGCCGGATCACGTCGGCGCACCAGGCCAGGTTGTCGCCGATCACCACCGGCACGGTCGGCGCCACGTCGAAGCCGGTCAGCCCCAGCCCGCTCTTGGCCCGGCCGCGCTCGATGTGCTGCAGGTACTCCCCCGCCGCGTCGGGCGCGAAGAAGATGGCCAGCCAGCCGTCGGCGATCTCACCGGCCAGCTCGAGGTTCTTGGGCCCGACGGCGGCCAGGTAGATCGGGATCTTCGGCCGCGGCGGGTGGAAGCCCAGCTTGAGCGCCTTACCGGGCCCGTCCGGCAGCGGCAGCTCGTAGAAATCGCCCTGGTACGACACCGGCTCGCGGGCAATGGCCATCTTCACGATGTCCACGTACTCGCGGGTGCGCTGCAGCGGCTTGGCGAACCGCACGCCGTGCCACCCCTCGGAGACCTGCGGGCCGGACACGCCCAGGCCGAGGCGGAACCGGCCGCCGGAGAGCGCGTCGATGGTGGCGGCGGTCATCGCGGTCATCGCCGGGGTGCGTGCCGGGATCTGCATGACCGCGGCGCCCAGGTCGATCTGCTGCGTCTGACCGGCTATCCAGGCCAGCATGCTCACGGTGTCCGACCCGTACGCCTCGGCCGACCAGGCCACCGCGAAGCCGAGCCGATCCGCCTCCTGCGCCATCGCCAGGTGATCGGCGGGCGTGGTCCATGCCGCCTGATAGCCGAGGCCGATTCCGAGCCGCACGTGTCCTCCCAGAGCCAAAGGTCGCTGAAGGGCAGCCTATCCACCCGTGCCGTCCGGTAACCGACCTGCTCGGAGCATTTCGCTACCGACACAGTCTGAATAAGGTTCACTCATGCAACAGCGACCGCTCGGCCGAAGCGGGCTGGCGGTCTCCCGGCTGGCCATCGGCACCATGACCTGGGGGCGCGACACCGACCCCGACGACGCGGCCGCCCAGCTCAAGTTCTATCTGGAGGCCGGTGGCACGACGATCGACACCGCCGACGTGTACGGCGACGGCGACGCCGAGCTCGTGATCGGCTCGCTGCTCGACCACCTCGTCCCGCGCGACGAAGTGGTGATCGCCACCAAGGCCGGCCTGACCCCGCACGGCTACCGCCGCCGCGACGGCTCCCGGGGCAACCTGCTGCGCTCGCTCGACGCGTCGCTGCTCCGCCTCGGCACCGACTACGTCGACCTGTGGCAGGTGCACGGGTACGACGCCGCGACGCCGCTCGAGGAGACCCTGGCCGCCCTCGACCACGCCGTCTCCAGCGGCCGGGTCCGCTACGTCGGCGTGTCCAACTTCGCCGCCTGGCAGACCGCCCGGGCCGCCACCTGGCAGGCCGCCTACCCGGGCCGGGCGCCGATCGTCGCCGCCCAGATGGAGTACTCGCTGCTCGAACGCGGCATCGAGCGCGAGCTGCTGCCCGCCTCGGCCGCCCTGGGCTTCGGCGTCCTCGCCTGGTCGCCGCTGGGCCGGGGCGTGCTGACCGGCAAGTACCGCAACGGCCGCCCGCTCGACTCGCGCGCGGCGACCGAGCATCTGGCGCCGTTCGTGCAGACGTACCTGGAACCCCGCAGCTCCAGCATCGTGCAGGCGGTGGTGACCGCGGCGGCCGGGCTCGGCGTCTCGCCGCTGGAGGTCGCGGTCGCGTGGGTGCGCGACCGGCCGGGAGTGGCCGCGCCGATCCTGGGGGCGCGCACCGCCGGGCAGTTGCAGGGCGCCCTGCTGAGCGAGGAGCTGACGCTGCCGGCCGAGATCGCCCAGGCGCTCGACGATGTGTCGGCGATCGACGTCGGCTACCCCGAGCGGGAGGGCGTCGGCTATCCCAGCGATCCGGATGGGTCGGTTTTGTGACATCGTCCTGCCCGCCGCCGCGCGCGAACCGTGGGCATGTACAAATTTGCAGCTCTCGTGCTCATGGCCGGGACGCTCGCGGCGCCGTCCAGCACCGGCATCACTCGTGACGGTCACGGCGTCCAGCACATCCGGGCCTCCAACGCCCATGACCTGTTCTACCGCCAGGGCTGGGCGCACGCCGAGGACCGTCTCTTCCAGATGGACGTCACCCGGCGCCGCGCGTCCGGCACCCTCGCCGGGCTTCTCGGCCCGTCCGCCCTGCCCGGCGACATGCAGATGCGGACACTCGGGCTCCGGCGCGCCGCCGAGCGGACACCTCCCCTGCTGTCGTCCTGACGATCAAAGACCTTGACGCGTACGCCGAGGGCGTGAACGCCAGGATCGCCAGTGGCCGGGCGGCGGCATCGCGTACGTGAGCTTCTTCCACAACGGCTTCCGGGCGGCCCGGATCACCGACATGGTCCGCGACGGCGTCGCCCGCGGCCCGGTGGACCAGGCGGACGTGGTGGCCATGCAGGCCGACACGACCGCGATCGACGCGCAGTTCTTCACGCCGATCATCGTGCGGGCGCTGCGCAGCGGCGATCCGCGGGTCTCGGCCCTGGCGCGCGAGCCCCGGATCGTGGAGGCGGCCGGCCGGCTCGCCCGCTGGAATCACACCTACCCGACGGGCATCCCGCAGGGGTACGACGCCGCCGACCGGGACGGGCGGCTCGGCGCTCCCTCCCCGGCGGAGATCGACAACAGCGTGGCCGCCACGATCTACGCGCTGTGGCGGGGCCGGTTCGTGGTGAACGTCTTCGACCGGCACGTCCCGGCGGGCGCGCCGTCGACGACGGACTTCCACGGGATGCAGGCGCTGCGGCGGGTGCTGGCCACCGACGGCGTGGGCCGCTCGGGCATCGACTTCTTCGCGGTGCCCGGCATCGCCTCGGCCGCCGACCGGCGTGACTACCTGGTGCTGCGCAGCCTCGCCGACGCGCTCGACCTGGCCGCGAGCGACGCCTTCGCGCCGGCCTTCGGCGGCTCCACCGACCAGGGCCACTACCGGTGGGGCAAGCTGCACCGGATCACGCTGACCTCGCCGCTCGGCGCGCCGTACACGATCCCGTCGCCGGGCAACCGGTTCGGCTCGCCGCTGCCGGGGCTGCCCGGCATCCCGATGGACGGCGGCGCGAACGTGCCCGACGTGTCCGGGCATCCGCTGCGGGCCGACGCGCCCGGCAAGTTCACCGTCTCGCTCATCCCGATCCGGCGGTTCGTGGCCGAGGGCGCTCCGGGGGCTGGCACACGGTGAGTTCGCTGGCCGGCGGGGCCAGCGAAGACCTGGGTGACCGGTTCGAGCAGAACCTGCTGAGGCTCTGGCTCACGAACGACACGTACCCGGTGAGCGGGGGTGGTGCCTGAGCGATCAGCGTTGCATATTAGACGACATGGACTACGAATACGCGCCGCTTCGGTTGCCTTCGAATGTCGACAAGTTGACCGCGGCGGCGCAGCTCGCCATACAGGCGGAGTTCTCCGGTTGGGAGCTCGCCCGGGTCCAGCTCTTCCGGGACGGCACCCGCAAGGTGATGCTTCGCCGCAGGATCCAGCCAAACCCTCAGCCGGGGCTCAGTTACTGAGCCCCGGTTGATTCGTCTCGCCGGTCAGTGGTTGTGGCCGGCGTGGTCCTCTTCCTCGTCCGGGAGGAAGGGGTGCTCGTCGAGCCTGCCGACCAGCAGGTCGCCCTCCCTCGGGGCGAACGGGCCGTTCCCGTCGGAGTCCTCGAACTCCTCCAGGTCGAGCGGCTCGGCGACCTCGGTCACGGTCAGCAGCCCGTCGAGCGGCTCGAGCTCGGGCACGTCCAGCGACGAGAGCGAGCCGTCGCCGGCCTGCAGCAGCTCGAGCACGGCCTCACCCACGTTCTCCACCGCGCCGGCGTCCTCGTCGTCGGGCACCGAGTTGCGCCGGGCCACGTCGGCCACCCGCAGCAGCGCCGCGACGCTGGGGACGCGGTAGTCGCGCCGCTGCCGGACGGAGATCACCTGCGGGTACGGGTCGGTGGACTCGGCCGGGTCGAAGCCGTCGGCGCCCAGGCCGAAGCGCTGGTCGGCCTCGTCGGGGTCGATCGACTCCACGTCCCACGGCGTCACCTCGCCGAACGCGTCGAGCAGCTTCTCGTCGTACGCGAAGGAGGCGTTGTTCAGGGCGACGTACGCCTGCCAGACGTCGTCGTCGTCGATGCGGCCGGCGGCCGCCTTGACCGCTGCGAGATGCGCCCGCGCGGCCGCCACGACCTCGTCGAGGGCGGCGTCGAGGTCCGCGTTCTGGTCGCTCATCTATGGGGTCCTTCCGGGATTCAGCTGTTTCGCAGGAGTCGGTCGAGCACACGCACGCCGAACTTTAGTCCCTCCACCGGAACCCGCTCGTCGATGCCGTGGAACAGCGCGGCGAAGTTCAGATCGGGGGGCAGGCGCAGGGGCGCGAAGCCGAAGCAGCGGATGCCGAGGGTCGCGAACGCCTTCGCATCGGTGCCGCCGGACATCAGGTAGGGCACCGTGCGCGCGCCCGGGTCCTCGGCGCGCAGGGCCGCGCCCATCGCCTCGACCAGCGGCCCGCCGAACTCGGTCTCGACGGCCGGCTGCCGGTGGTTGTGCTCGATCTCGACGTCGGGGCCGATCACCTCGCGCAGCTCGGCCAGGAACGACTCGGCCTGCCCGGGCAGCGTGCGGCAGTCGATGGTGGCCGACGCGCGGCCGGGGATCACGTTGTCCTTGTAGCCGGCCTCGAGGCGGGTGGGGTTGGCCGTGTTGCGGATGGTGGCGCCGATCAGGTTGGCGATCGGGCCGAGCTTGGCGATCGCTACCTCGGGGTCCTCCGGGTCGATGTCGATGCCCAGGGCGTCGCCGACCCGCAGCAGGAACTCGCGGACGGTCGGGGTGACCACCATCGGGAAGCGGTGCCGGCCCACCCGCGCCACGGCCTCGGCGAGCGTCGTGACCGCGTTGTCGTCGTGGATGAACGAGCCGTGCCCCGGCCGGCCGGTCGCGTGCAGGCGCAGCCAGTCGAGGCCCTTCTCCGCCGTCTGCACCAGATAGAGACGAAGATCATCATTCACCGTGTACGAGTAGCCGCCGACCTCGCCGATCGCCTCGGTGCACCCGTCGAGCAGGTCGCGGTGCTTGGCGACGAGGAACTCGGAGCCGTAGGTCATCCCGGCTTCCTCGTCGGCCGTGAACGCCAGCACGACGTCGCGCGGGGGGACGTAGCCGGTGCGGCGCCAATCGCGGACGACGGCCAGGATCATGGCGTCGAAGTCCTTCATGTCGATCGCGCCGCGGCCCCACAGGTAACCGTCCTTCTCCTCGCCGGAGAACGGGTCGACCGACCACTCGCGGGGGTCGGCGGGGACCACATCGAGGTGGCCATGCACGAGCAAGGCGCCGCGGGACCGGTCGGCGCCGGGGATGCGGGCGACGAGGTTGGCGCGGCGCGGGGCCGACTCGTGCAGCTCGTACCCGATGCCGGCCTCGTCGAGCTTCGCCGCCACGTACTCGGCGGCGACCCGTTCCCCGACCGTGGTCGACTGGTCGCCGGTGTTGGTGGTGTCGATGCGCAGCAGGTCACGGCAGATGCCGGTGACCTCCTCGGCGGCGGTGGTCTCCATCCGCCCTTCTTACCAGGTGTTTGATACATCGACCGGGCGGGTACCGGCGGGCCCGTGTCGTCAGTGAATCTTCCCCCGCTTCCCCCGATCGGCGGCGAGGCCACCGGCCGCAACGCGATCGACGTCCTCACCGAGCAGCACGACGATCTGGTCGGGCTGTGCGCTCGACTGGCCGCCGATCCCGCCGACAAGCGGGCCGCGGAGGTGCTGATCGCCGAGCTCTCGCGGCATCTGTCGGCCGAGGAGCAGTACCTCTACCCCGCGATCAAGGCCGCGGTGCCCGGCGGCGAGGACCTGGTGGCGCGCGAGCTGGCCGAGGATCATGCGCTCCTGATCGAAATGCAGCGGGGCAATATTTCCGACATTTCCGAGAAAGTATGGCGGCATGTCGCCGCGGACGCCGAGGAGCTGTTCCCGGTCCTGGCCGAGATGGTCCCGGTCGACGATCTGATCCGGGTCGGCAACCGCATCGAGACGGCCGAGGAAGCGGCGCCGACCCGCCCCCACCCGGGCACCCCGTCCTCCCCGCCGTGGAACAAGATCGTGGATCCGGCGGTCGCGGTGGTCGACAAAATTCGCGATGCGGTCACCCGCCGTACGACGTACATCAGCGATTTGTGACGTTACCGCCGGGTTCGTTAACCGATTTGTCACAAGTGGACGATCTTTCACCAGGCAGCAGGGCTAGCCTTCGATGTCGTAAAGGTCCTAACGTCACGCTATGAACCTGGAGCTGCGCCATCTCAAGGTGGTCGTCGCCATCGCGGAGACCGGCAGCGTGACCAAGGCGGCGTCGCAGCTCGGGCTCGCCCAACCTGCTCTGACCGCGCAGCTGCAGCGGATAGAGCGTACGCTCGGCGGCCCGCTGTTCGAGCGCGACCGTCGTGGCGCCCGTCCCACCGCCCTCGGCGAGCTCGTCCTCTCCCGCGCCCGGGTGCTGCTGCCCGCCATGAAGGGCCTGCAAGACGAGGCGGCGCGGCTGGCCGGCGCCTCCGGCTCCGAGGCACTGAGCCGCTACCGCATCGGCGCGATCGGCGGCCCGATCCTCGGCGGCATGGTGCACCGGTTGTCGATGTCCCAGCCCGACGCCCAGATCACCACCCACGCCTCCTACTACGTCGACGAGCTGGCCAACATGGTCCTCGCCGGCAAGCTCGACTACGCGCAGGTCGGTGTCTGCGGCGACGCGATCCCGTCGGCCGACTACGGGCTGGTCTGGCAGACGATCGCGGTCGACGCGGTCTGCGTGCTCATGCCCGAGGACCACCCGGCCGCCAAGGAGGTCGACGTCGACCTGGCCGAGCTGGCCAACGAGCAGTGGGTGGGCAGCACCGGCGACGGCTGCTTCGCCGACTGCTTCGCGGCCGCCTGCGCCCGGGCCGGCTTCACGCCGCGCCGGGTTCTCGAGACCGACGTACGCGGCTGCGTCGACATGGTCGAGTCGGGGCTGGCGCTGGGGTTGTGCCAGCCGACCTTCCGGCCGCCGGCCAGCCTCACCCACCGGCCGATGCGCGGCGCGCCGCTGCGCTGGCGACTGGTGCTGGGCTGGCACCCCGACTCCCCCGCCGCGCGCAGCGCCCCCAAGCTGATGGAGATGGCGCAGGAGGCGTACCAGGAGGTCGTGGCCCGCAACCCGCTGTATGTGGAGTGGATGGTCGACTACCCGCACCTGGGCGGGTCCGCAGAGGCGTTGGCCCCGCTCAGCGGGCGCTGAGCGGGGCCGTAGTGGGCGTCTGCCCACGTGAAGTGGGCAAGCGCCCACCTCAGTTGAAGACGAGCTTGCCGTCCGCCACGTCGACCTTCACCGTCTGACCCGCCTTCAGGTCGGACGAGAGCAGCAGCTTCGACAGCCGGTTGTCCAGCTCGCGCTGGATCGTCCGGCGCAGCGGCCGGGCGCCGAACTCGGGCTGGAAGCCCTTGTCCGCCAGCCAGTCCACGGCCTCGGCGCTGATCTCGAGGCCGATGTTCTGGTTCTGCAGCCGGCGGCGGGTCTCCTGCAGCATGAGCTCGGTGATCTGCCGCAGCTGGTCGGTCTCCAGCTGCCGGAAGACGATGATCTCGTCGATCCGGTTGATGAACTCGGGCCGCAGCTGCTCGCGCAGCCGCCGGTCGAGGCGCTCCCGGAGCTCCTCGTCGGCCGACGACTTGGCGTCCGCCGCGCCGAAGCCCACGCTGCGCCGGGTGCCGCTGATGATGTCCGAGCCGATGTTGCTCGTCATGATCAGCACGGTGTTCTTGAAGGACACCGTCCGGCCCTGGCTGTCGGTCAGCCGGCCGTCGTCGAGCACCTGCAGCAGGACGTTGAAGACATCCGGGTGGGCCTTCTCGATCTCGTCGAGCAGGACCACGCTGTAGGGCCGGCGGCGGACCGCCTCGGTGAGCTGCCCGGCCTCGTCGTAGCCGACGTAACCGGGAGGCGCCCCGACCAGCCGCGACACGGTGTGCCGCTCCTGGAACTCGCTCATGTCGAGCCGGATCATCCGGTCCGAGTCGCCGAACAGCGCCTCGGCGAGCGAACGCGCCAGCTCGGTCTTGCCGACGCCGGTCGGGCCGAGGAACAGGAAGCTGCCCACGGGCCGGTCCGGGTCGCCCAGTCCGGCACGCGACCGGCGGACCGCCTCGGACACCGCCTCGACGGCGTCGTCCTGGCCGATGACCCGGTCGTGCAGGTGCCCCTCGAGGCGCAGCAGGCGCTCCCGCTCCTCCTCGGTGAGCTGGTTGACCGGGATGCCGGTGGCCCGCGAGACGACCTCGGCGATGTCCGCGTCGGTCACCTGGGGCACGCCGTCCTTGCTGACGGTCGCCTCCTCGAGCCGGGCGCGGATCTCGTTCATCTCGTCGCGCAGCTGCGACGCCTTCTCGTAGTTCTCGGCCGCCACGGCCTGGTCACGGTCGCGGGAGAGCTGCTCGAGCAACCGCTCGTCCTCACGGGTGTCGGCCGACGGCGTCTTGACCCGCAGCCGCACCCGCGCCCCGGCCTGGTCGATCAGGTCGATCGCCTTGTCCGGCAGGTAGCGGTCGGTGATGTAGCGGTCGGACAGCTCCGCCGCGGCGTCCAGCGCCTCGTCGGTGATCCGCACCTGGTGGTGCGCCTCGTAGTTGTCGCGCAGCCCGCGCAGGATCGCCACGGTGTCCTCGACGCTCGGCTCGCCCACCAGCACCGGCTGGAAACGCCGGGCCAGCGCCGCGTCCTTCTCGATGTGCTTGCGGTACTCGTCGAGCGTGGTCGCGCCGACCACCCGCAGCTGGCCACGGGCCAGGGCGGGCTTGAGCATGTTGGAGGCGTCCATGCCGCCGCCGTCGCCGCCACCGCCCGCGCCGACCAGGGTGTGGATCTCGTCGAGGAAGACGATCAGGCCGTCGCCCTCGTTCTGGATCTCGTCGATGACCTTGCGCAGCCGCTCCTCGAAGTCGCCGCGGTAGCGGGTGCCCGCCACCAGGCCGGCCAGGTCGAGCTGGATGACCCGCTTGCCCTCGAGGGTCTGCGGCACCTCGCCGTCCACGATCCGCTGGGCCAGGCCCTCGACGACGGCGGTCTTGCCGACGCCGGCCTCGCCGATCAGCACCGGGTTGTTCTTGGTGCGCCGGGACAGGATCTCCACGGCCTGCTCGATCTCGCTGGCGCGGCCGATCACCGGGTCGATCTCGCCGCGGCGGGCGAGCTCGGTGAGGTCGACGCCGTACTGCTCCAGCGTCGGGGTCTTGCCGCTGCCTCCGGTGGAGCCGGTGCGGCCCGGGCCGCCGGGCTGGGGCTCGCCGGCCTGATGCTGCAGCGCCTGCGGGTCCAGCTTGCCGGCCAGCAACCGGCCGGCCGCCGAGTCCGGGTTCAGGCCCAGCGCCATCAGGATGTGCTCGGGACCGACGTACGAGGAGCCGAGCGCCCGCGAGATCTGCAGGCTGTCGAGCAGCGCCCGCTTGGCCTGCGGGGTAAGCGCGACCTGCTCCGGCGGGTTCTCCCGCACGCCCGCGGGGCGACCCAGGGCGGCCAGCAACTGGTCGGGGTCGGCGCCGGCGCGGCGTACGGTCTGCTTCATCGGCTCCTGCTGGAGCGCGCCCCAGAGAAGGTGGTCGGTGTCGAGGTCGGCCACGAGGCGGTCGGGGTCGGCGAGCTCGGCGGCGCGACGGGCGGCGGCAGAGAGCACCTCACGAGCGTCCCCGCTCATGTACTTCGTGATGTCGATGCGCTGCTGCCGGCGCGGCTCGGCCGCACCGAAGAAACGCGCGAACAGGTCGTCCCAATTTCCAGGTCCACCAGGTCCGATCGGTCCGATGCTCATAAGTATTCTTCTCTCCTGATACCTAGCTCGTGTGCGGTGGGCTTACCCCGCGCCGCACGACCCCTATCAGCGCCCTTCGTCATACATTGATTCCCAGATCTCACGGAAACTTGACAAGGGGAGACTCAACTCTCATGACGACCGTACCGCTCGTGATCGTCGACGGGGCCAACGTCGTCGGATCCGTACCCGATGGGTGGTGGCACGATCGCGCGGGCGCGGCGATCCGCCTCCGCGACCGCCTGGTGGCGGTCTTGTCGACCGGCCTGCCGGACGTTCCGGGCCCCGTGGAGATCACCCTGGTCGTCGAGGGCAAGGCCCGCGACATTCCGCAGGCAGACAACGGGGTACGGGTGGAGCGCGCGCCCGGCTCCGGGGATGACAGGATCGCCGATCTCGTACGGGACATCGCACCCACCCGGAGAACGATTGTCGTCACGGCCGACCGCGGGCTGCGCGACCGCGTCCTGGCCCTGGGCGCCGAGGTGCGCGGCCCATCGAGCGTCCGTCACCGATAGGCTGTCCCGATGATTGCCCCGGCCGCCCCCGATGTGTGGCGGCCGGCCGTGCCCGGCATCACTCCAGCCCAGCCTCTCCCGGCCGCGGCGTCCCCGGTGCGCTCTGTGTCCGGAATCACGGGCTCACGGCCTCCCCGGGGCATCACCTGTCATCAGCCGCCCTGGGCCCGGTGGGCCTCGGCGGCGGCGCTGCTGGCGCTCGCGCGATGGGTCACGCCCCACCTGCCGCTCTACGGCAACGACCACGATCGCAGCGACTTCGCCCCCTGACCGCTCCCGGCCCCTCCGGTCCTCGTTTCCGTCCTTCTCCTAGCCGGGAGTCCTTCGTCATGCCCGCAGCCTCCGCAGTCCTGCGCGCCCCTCAGGTGCCGCTCGTCCTCATCGCCAGCCAGGTGGGCCGCCTCCCCACCGCGGCCGCCCCGCTCGCCCTGCTCCTCTACGCCCGCGAGTCGGTCAGCCTGGCCGTCTCCGGCATCGTGGTGGCCGTCTTCACCGCCGGGATGGCCGTCAGCGCCCCGCTGCTGGCCCGCTCGGTGGACCGCTGGCGCCAGCCACCCGTCCTCTACGGCGCCGCGTCGTTGTCCGGCATCGGCTACCTGATCGCCGCCCTCAGCAACGGCCACCCCGCCCTGTTGCTGACCGGCGCCCTGCTGGCCGGCCTGGGCACCCCGCCGCTCGAGGCCTGCCTGCGCGCGCTGTGGCCCGACCTCGTCCCGCCCACGGACGTCACCGCCGCGTACGCGCTGGACATCGCCCTGCAGGAAGTCATCTTCGTGGTCGGCCCCCTGGTCACCCTGGCCGCCGTCGCCGCCGCCGGCCCCGCCGCGGGCCTGATCACCGCCGCCGTCCTCCAACTGGGCGGGGTGGCCGCCTTCGTCCGCGCTCCCGTCGTCCGGGTGTGGCGCGGCCGGCCGGCCCACCACCACTGGCTGGGCCCCCTGCGCGTCCCCCGCATGGTGGCGCTGGTGCTGGGCGTGGTCTGCACCGGCGCCGCGGTAGGCAGCATCCCCGTCGTCCTCACCGGCTATGCGGAGGCCGCAGGCGATCGGAGCCTCACCGGCTGGATGCTGGCCTGCCAGGCGACCGGCGCCCTGATCGGCGGCCTGCTCTACACCCGCGCCAAGCCCGGCGGGCTGTCCCGGCTCCCCCTGCTGGCCCTGCTGTTCGCCGCCCTCTACGTCCCGCTGCTGCTGGTCCCGGCGCCGTTGCCGATGGCCCTGCTCCAAGCCGTCAGCGGTCTGGGCCTCCCGCCCCTGCTGACGGCCGGCTTCCTGGCCGCCGATCGCCTCGCCCCACCCGGCACGGCGGTGGAGGCCTTCGCCTGGATCTTCACGGCCTTCACCGTCGGCAGCGCCACCGGCGCGGCCATCACCGGCCCGCTCACCGACACCAGCGTCCGCGCCGGCTTCGCCTTCGCCCCGATCGCCGGACTGCTCGCCGTCGCCGCGATGACGGTCGTGGCCGCTGGTCACACCCGCGCCACCATCCCGCCGGACCGCGCCACGAGTTGAGCCCGCCGGACGGCCAGAGCCCTGCGCGGGGACGCCGTGCCCGCAAAGGGTGCGCCCCATCGGCGTCGCATGCGGCCGGAACCGGGTCCACGGTCGCCGGGTGGCCTGGCCGGTCTGCTCAGACCGCCGCGCCGTCCTGGCGTGCCTGCTGGGGCGTGGTGCCCGACCAGCGGTGGAAGGCGCGGTAGAAGGAGCTGGGCTCGTCGTAGCCGAGCAGGAAGGCGACCTCGGTGACCGTCACATCCGGCCGTGCGAGGTAATGCCGGGCCAGCGCCAGCCGGGTGTGGTCGAGGACGGCCTGGAACGTGGTGCCCTCGTCGGCCAGGCGGCGTTGCAGGGTCCGGGAGCTGAGGGCCAGGCGGCGGGCCACCGCGGTGGCGCTGGGCTGGCCGGCGGGCAACAGCTCGAGCAGGGCGGCGTGCACGCGGTCCGCGGCGGACTCGACGCGGTCGAGGTCGGCGAGGCGGCGGCGGAGCTCAGGCTCGAAGACCCGCCACATCTCGTCGTTCGCGGTGAGGAAGGGACGGCGGGCGTCCAGGGCGCTGAACGTCACCGTCGCCTCCGCGGCCGTGCCGAAGGGCACACCGAGCAGGTCGCGGTAGGCGTCGAGGGCAGGGCCGCGGGGTGGCTCGGGCATCGCGGCGCGGAGCGGTACGACGCGGGTGCGGGTGCCCAGGCGGGCCAGCGCCACCATGAAGGCCAGCTCGAAGGCGATGAAGCCGGGCGGCGGAGCAGGGTCGCGCGGCCAGTCGACGGTCAGGCGCAGCCCGTCGGCGCCGGTGGCATGGGACGCGACGTGCAGGGTCAGGGGGCCGATCAGTCGTTTGTGGACCGACACCCGCTCCACCGCGCGGTGCAGGTCGGGGCTGCACAGCGCGGCGAACAGCGGCGGCTGGAACGTCTCGGTGCTGATCCGGGCGGCCATCGCGGCGCCGATCGCCGGGTCGCCGGAGACGTCCTCGAGGGCGCGCCACAGCCGGTAGAACTGCGGCGGGGTGAGCGCGATCTGCGGGTGCCGGAACAGGTCCTCGGCGAGGCCGGCCGACCTCAGCACCGCGGCGGTGGGCACGCCGAGGTCGGCGAGCAGGGCGCCGGTCGACGGGCTGAGCGCGAAGCTGCCGGTCGTCACGGGCGCGCGGCGGCCAGGGCTTGGGCCACGTCGATGTCGAGGCCGGTGAGGCGGCGGGACATGGACCACAGCGTAGCGATCGCCCGGTCCGAGCCGGGGCGGATCAGGCAGCGGCGGACGGGCGGGCCGGCGGAGCTCCAGCGCGGGCCGTACATGGTGCCGCCGGTGGCCTGCGGGTCGGTGGCGGCGCGCAGGGGGCACAGCGCGCCCTGCGCGACCGACATGCCGGTGGTCCGGGTCAGGAAGAGGAAGAAGCGGCCCGAGAGTCCGCCGCCGCCCTCGGCGACCGTGTGGGACTGGAGGTCGGAGTTGGTGAGGCCGGGGTGGGCGGTGAGCGCCATGGCGGGGGCGCCGGCCGCGCGGAACTGGCGGTCGAGGCCCTGGGCGAAGTGCCGGTCGGCGAGCTTGGAGTCGGCGTAGGCGCGCCAGGGGCCGTACTTGCGTCGCAGCGAAGGGTCGAGCGGCCGGCCCATGTGCTGGGCGCCGCTGGTCAGCGTCACCACGCGGGCGGCGGGGGCGCGCAGCACGGCCGGCAGCAGGTGTGCGGTGAGCGCCCAGTGTCCGAGGTGGTTGATGCCGAGCTGGGACTCGAAGCCGTCGCTGGTCTGCCGGTACGGCATCGCCATCACGCCGGCGTTGTTGATCAGCAGGTCCACGACCGGATGCGCGGCCTGGATCTCGGCCGCGGCCCGGGCGACCGAGTCGAGGGATCCCAGGTCGAGGGGGACGACCTCGAGGGAGGCGCCGGGGTGCTCGGCGAGCACCCGGTCGCGGGCGGCACGAGCCTTCGCCTGGTCGCGGGCGGCCATGACGACGTGGGCGCCGGCGCCGGCGAGCGCCGTCGCGGTGGCCAGGCCGAGGCCGCCGTTGGCGCCGGTCACCACGGCCACCCGGCCGTCTTGCGGGGGAATCGTCCAAGTCATGGGAACGACGCTACGAAAGCCGGGGCGCGAGCACAGTGGCAGAACGCGCCAGTCCGTTGGCAGATCGCGCCGTGAGTCATGTTCATTCGCGTCGGATCAAGGACAGCGTGACCCAGCGCGGGACCGCGTCGGCCGATGCTTCGGGAAACCGTCCGTACTGATCCGCACCGAGCTGATCCACAAATACCGAGCTGATCCACAAATGGGGTAGCGGGGACGGTGGGGCAGGAAGGGGGCAGTAGGCTGACGGCAGTAGTCGGGTTCCGCACAGCAGGAGGCTGCACGGGTGGCCAGTGTCGCCGAGGTCAAAGCGGCCGTCGATGCCGCGCTCCAGCAGGTCAGCGAGGGGCAGGCGGCTATCCAGGCGGCCCGCGAGAAGCTGGGCGAGGCCCAGCAGAGCCTGGCGGCGGCGCTCGACGGCAGCGGCAACGACGCGGTGAGCTCGGCGCACGCCTCGCTGTCGCAGGCCGATCAGTCCCTCGAGGAAGTCCTCGGCGCGACGTCGCTCGCGGTCGAGCAGGCCCAGACCTACACGGCCAACCTCTGAGATGTCGCTGATCCAGGAGCTCGGCGCCCAGCTCCGCGCCACCTCCGACGAGCTGCCCACCGGGCTGGTCACGGTGGCGATGGAAAAGCTGCGCGGCGCCACCGAGATCCTCATGTGGGTGCGCGAGACCTCGCAGGACCCGATGGGGGTGCCGCAGCTCGGCAACGCCACCGAGGCCGCCGAGCGGGCCGCCGCCGCGATCCGGGTGGCGCAGGACGCCATCGCCGCCTATCTCGCCGCCATCGGGCTCTCCGGCGATGCCGCCGCCCCGCCCGACCGCGATTGGAAGGCCGGGCTCGAGCGGCGACCCGACGTGACGGCCGACGGCGCCGGCCAGAGCCCGCCGGCCGAGAAGCTCGGCCCGTGGTGGCAGCAGCGGGTCGCGCAACTGACCGGCGAGCCCGCGCCCTCGGGCAACGACGACAAGCCGAAGCCGGACGGCGACACCGCCGACCTGCTACGCCGGGTCGCCTCCGGCGTGCGGGCCGGCGACAAGGCCAAGGTGGGCCGCGACCTGCACTCCGCGAACGCGGCGACCGGGCTGGCGCTGTCGGCGATGACCTCGCCGGTGCTGCACCGTCTCGCCGGCGACCTGCTCGGCCACGAGCCGAGGCCCGACGACTTCGAGCGCTTGCGCAGCGCCTCGGCGGGCCGGGTGCGGTCGCTGCTGCCGGGCACCTCCCCGGCGGTGCTCGAGACCCTGCTGGCCCGCATCTGCCGTGTCCCGGCCGAGAAGCAGCAGGGGCAGCCCGCCGGCCATCCGGCCGACAGCGCCGTCACGGCGAGCGTGCTCACCGGGGTGCTCCTGGCCCGCCTGGGCCGCGACGCCTCGTCCCTCGACCCGAACGCCCCCGACCCGTTGCGCCGCCCCGAGGCCGCCGACGCCCGATGAGAACGTGTTGATTCCCCATGGCTGAGTCGACCGCACAACAGGTGATGGACATCCGGGCCGGGCTATCGAACGCCCTCGGCGCGGCGGAGGAAGCCGTGGCCGCGGCCCAGGAGGCGTACGCGGCCGCGATCGCCCGCCGCGAGCGGGTGGTGGCCGCCGCGATCGCCCGCCGCAAGAAGGTGTCCGAGACGCTCGACTCGCGGCTGCGCGAGATCGACGACCGGCATCGCAAGGATCTCGCCGCGTTCGCCGGGGCCGCCGCGTCGGCCGCCGACCGGGCCGCTCCGGGCGCCGCCGGCGATCCGTGGGACGACTGGCAGCCGACGCCGTTCGACCGGGCGCCCGAGCTGCGGGTGGGCCGGTTGCTGCTGCCCCATCCCGAGCCGGTGCCGGCGCTGGTGCCGCTGCTCGACCAGGGTCACGTCGTGGTCCGCGGCGAGCGCCGGATCGGCGACGAGGTGGTCGCGGGGTTGCTGCTGCGGGCGCTGGGCACGGCCGCGCCGGGGGCGCTCACCATCACCGGGTACGACCCGGAGCACCTCGGCGGGGGTCTGGCGCGGTTCGCGACGCTGGCGCCGGCCGGCGTGCTCACCTTCATCGGGCCGGGAGGTCTGGGCGCGCTGCTGAACGACCTGGTCGACCAGGTGCGGCGGATCAACGAGACGGTCCTGGCGGGCGAGTACACGTCGCTGCGGGAACTGGCCGCGGCCACCCACCGGCGTCCCGAGCCGTGGCGCGTCGCGGTGCTGCTCGGCGCGGGCGAGCTGAGCCGGCCGGAGCAGACCCAACTTCAACGGCTTCTGCGTACGGGCGCGGCGGCCGGCGTACACCTGATCATCCAGGGGATGCCGGTGCAGGCGGGCCCGGGCATCGAGTTCATCACGGCGCTGGAGGGCGATCACGCGCGGATCAGCAGCGCCGGTGCTCTGCCCGTACGGCTGGATGGTGGTCCTCCGCAAGCTGTTGTCGCGGCGGCCTGTCGCCGGATCGCGGAGGCCGTGGAAGCGGGGCCGGCGCCCGTCGCGCTGGACAGTCTGTTGCCGCAGGAGCTGTGGAAGGAGAGCGCCGCGACCGGACTGACCGCTCCGCTCGGTGACAGCCCGCTCGGGGTGCCCGTCTCGGTGACGCTGAGCGACTACCCGCCGCACGCGCTGATCGCCGGGCCGTCGGGCACCGGCAAGACCAACCTGATCTACGCCTGGATGGGCGCGCTCGCGGCCCGCTACTCCCCCGCCGAGCTGGCTTTCTACCTGCTCGACTTCAAGGAGGGCGTGTCGTTCGCCCGGTTCGCGCCGGGCCGGCGCGACCCGTCCTGGCTGCCGCACGTCAAGCTGGTCGGCGTCAACGTCAACACCGACCGTGAGTTCGGTCTGGCGCTGCTGCGGTTCCTCGGCGAGGAGCTGCGGCGGCGCGCCGACGCGGCGAAGCGGTACGAGGTGACGAACCTGGCCGAGCTGCGCGCCGAGGACCCCGACGGGCAGTGGCCGCGGATCGTGGCGGTGGTCGACGAGTTCCAGGTGCTGCTGGCCGGGCGCGACGCCGTGGCGACCGAGGCCGTCGACCTGCTGGAAGACCTGGCCCGCCGGGGCCGCTCGCAGGGCATCCACCTGATCCTGGCGAGTCAGGACGTCTCGGGCATCGAGGCGCTGTGGGGCCGCCCGGCGCTGGTCGCGCAGTTCTCGCTGCGGATCGCGCTGCCCCGGGCCCGGCGGATCCTCGCCGAGACGAACACGGCCGCCGAGTCGCTGCAGCGCTACCACGCGGTGGTCAACGCCGACTCCGGCGCGGTGGAGGCCAACCGGATCGTACGGGTGCCGGCCGCCGGCGACCGCGAGCGGTGGAACGCGCTGCAGCACCGGCTGTGGCGGATGCGCCCGGACGAGCAGGGCCCGCCGAGGCTGTTCGACGGCGACGCGCGGCCGCGGCTGACGGACAGCCGCGATTTCCGGCGGCTCGCCCCGGCCGAGGGCCAGGCGCCGATGGTGCTGCTGGGCGAGACGATCGACGTGGCGGCCCGCTCGGCGCGTACGGTGCTGCGCCGCGCCCCCGGCCGCAACCTGGCCGTGCTGGGCACCCGCACCGAGGAGGCGTGCGCGGTGCTCGCCACCGCCGCCCGTTCGCTGGCCGCGCAGTTCCCGCCGGACGGCGCCGCGTTCTCGCTGCTCTGCCTCGACCAGGACGCGCTCCCGGCGGCCGAGGCGCTGCGCAACGAGCTTCCCGACAACCCGCGCATGTTCCACGCGGCCGACGCCGACTGGCTGCTCGAGGACGCCGCCAACGAGGCCAGCGCGACCTGGCCCAGCGACCGGCCGCATTTCATCCTGATCTACGCGGCCGACGCGCTGCCGGGCGGGAAGGCGGCGGCCGACCAGCTGCGGACGATCCTGCGGCAGGGCCCGGAGCGGCGCATCCACGTGCTCGGCTGGTGGCGCGGCGCCGGCCTGCTGCGCGACGCGCTCGGCGGGCCGTCGAGCCGGACCGACGCGATCGGCGCGTGGGTGGCCCTGGACGTGCACGGCAGCGAGCTCACGCCGTACTACCCTGGCGCCACCGCGCCGGTCTGGTACCCACGGCCGTGGCGGGCGCTGCATTTCGACCGCTCGGTGCATCGAGGCGCCGAGGTGATCATCCCCTACGGACAGTGATGAGCGAAGTTCAACCAGCAGACTTCGAGACCGCCGACTACCGCAGCGTGCTGCGGCGGCTGACCACCCTGGACGAGGAGGCCGCGGACCTCCGCGCCGAGGCGGAGCGATGGCACGACGGCCGTGTCGCCGCGGCCGACCAGGCGGTGCGCGAGGCCGACGAGAACCTGGCGGCGACGGCCGGGCAGGCCGAGCGGGCCCAGCGCGACCTGGAACAGGTCGACGCGCGGGCGCTCGGGCTCTGGGCCGAGTACGTGCACAAGGTCGGCCCGCGCGCCGAGCGCTACGGCCGGACGATGCCGCAGGCCGCGATCCCCCGCCAGCGCGGCAACCGGGAGGCGGCCGACTACCTCGACGAGGTGGCCGCGAAGGTGAAGTACATCGCGCCGCCGCAGCCGCTGAACCTCGGGGTGAAGACGCTGTTCGTGCTGTTCGGCCTGGGCGGCGGGCTGGTGGGTGCGGGCGCGTTCCTGGGGTTGCGCGGCCTCGGCGGCGCCGAGCAGACCGGCACGTGGCGGGACGCGATGCCGGTGGTGGCCCTCGTCGTCCTGCTGGCCTGCCCGGTGCTGGCGGTGGTGGCGGCCAAGAAGGTGGCCGACCGCCGCAGCGTCGGCCTGGACGCGGCAACGGTGGCCACGGTGCTGCTCACCGGCCTGGTGACGGCCGGCCTGATCATCGCCGCGGTCGGCCTTTAGGCATCCTTTTCCGGTTTGAGCTGGTCGAGCACGGTTGGCGTCCCGGCGTCGGTCACGCCGGTGTCAGCACGGCCTCTCGGAGCAGCCGCCGGGTGAGGACGAGGCGGTCCTCGTCGGAGTCGAGCGGCAGGTCCCCCACCCGCGTCGGCTCGCCGTCGAGCACGAGCCGCAGCGCGGCCGCGCAAGCGGCGGGGAAGCGCAGCGTGCGGCCGACGAGCCGGAGCACGATCTTCTCGGGGCCGTCGTCGGTGAGTCGCCACCGCAGGCCCCCGCGGGCCGCGACCAGCGAGGACGTGGTCAGGCCGTCGGCGAAGTCGAGTTGGGCGAGCGGACTCAGCGGCGCCGGGCGGGCGGCCGGCCAGTCGCGGCGGGCGAGCCGGTCGGCGACGTCGGCCGGGTCGGCGCGGGCGAGCCAGTCGCGCAGCGCCTCGACCGTCTCGGTCAGCTCGGGCTCGACGGCGGCGGGGTCGGTGACGTCGAGCCCGAAGGGGAGGGTGCCGCGCAGGCGGGCGTCGGCGGAGGCCATCGTGAGCAGCTCCTCGACGAAGGCGTAGCGGGTCAGCGCGCGCACGCCGATGGTCAGGTGCAGCGAGCGGTGCTCCTGCGCCTCGGCCGAGTGCAGCCAGCCGCGCGGCAGGTAGAGGGCGTCGCCGGGGGCGAGGACCACCTCCATGGCCGGCGTGCCCTGGGCGGTCGCGGCCACCTCCTCGGAGCGGCCGCCCCACGCCTGGCGCTCGAGCGGGTCGGTCAGGACCGGCTCGTGGATCCGCCAGCGCTTGACGCCGTCGACCTGCAGCACGAACACGTCGTGGGTGTCGTAGTGGGTGTTGAAGCCCTGGCTGCCGGGCGGCGTCAGGTAGGCGTTGACCTGCAGCGGGCGGTTCAGCTCGGCGCCCAGCTCGCGGGCGAAGTCGATCAGCGGCGGCCAGATGCGGTGCAGGCCCTGCAGGACCAGGGTCGCTCCCCCGGCGTACAGGCGCATGACCTCCTCGTCGATGACCTGGTCGGCCACCTCGGCGCCGGCGCCGCCGGCGCCGGTGAAACGGGCGGTGGGCAGCACCTTGCCCTGCTGGGCGACGCGCAGGAACGGGGTGCGCAGGCCGCGGCGGCTGAGCAGCTCGTCGACGGCGTCCGCGGAGAGCAGGTCGGTGAACGGGCCGGTGTGCGAGAGCAGCGGAGCGCAGCCCCAGTGGGAGGCGGCGAACTTGGCGGGGTCGAGCGAGACGCAGCGGGCGAGCGCCGGGCGGGTCCCGCCCGGCGCATGGATCGTCATGGCCGGGCCCTCTCAGGCCGCGGGGCCGTCGGCGCCACCGTCGTGGCCACCGGCGTTGGCGCCACCGTCCGCCGGGCCCTCGCCCGAGGCGCTGCCGTCGGCGCCGCCGTCGTGGCCGTTCGGGTTGGCGCCACCGTCCGCCGGGCCCTCGCCGGTCGCGCTGCCGTCCGCGCCGCCGTCATGGCCGGCCGGGTTGGCGCCACCGTCGGCCGGGCCCTCGGTCGCCGCGGCGCTGGTCGAGGTGATGTCGTCGTCGTTGAGTGACATGGGAAAGCTCCTCGTCTCGCGTGAGCCTCCCGCATACCCGGAGTTGATCGTGCGAAACCGGGTACACGTCACACGTGCTGATGGTTGGAACCTCGGGTTGGCAGTACCGGGACTGGAAGGGCCGCCTCTATCCGGAGAAGCTGGCGCAGCGGCTGTGGCTGGAACACTACGCCAAGCGGTTCCGCACCGTGGAGGTGAACAATGCCTTCTACCGGCTGCCGGAGCGTACGACGTTCGAACAGTGGCGGGAGCGGACGCCGGACGACTTCGTGGTGGCGGTCAAGATGAGCCGGTATCTCACCCACGTAAAACGGCTGCGGGAGCCGGAAGAGCCGGTGCGGCGGTTTCTGGAAAGGGCGGCGGGGCTCGGCGACAAGCTCGGGCCGGTGCTGATCCAGCTGCCGCCGACGCTCAAGGGGGATTCGGCGCTGCTCGATGAGACATTGGCGCAGTTCTCTGCGAAAACGAAAGTGGTGGTGGAACCGCGGCACCAGTCGTGGTTCACCGACGAGACGCGGGCGGTGCTCGAGAAGCATCGGGCGGCGCTGTGCTGGGCGGATCGGAAGGGACGGCCTACCGGTCCGCTGTGGAAGACCACGGACTGGGCGTACATCCGGTTGCACGAGGGCCGGGCCGAGCCGTGGCCGCGGTACGGGCGGGCGGCGCTCGCGAGGTGGCTCGAACGCGGGAACGAGTGCTCCGAGACGTACGTATATTTCAACAATGACCCTGGTGGCGCGGCCGTCACCGACGCCGCGGCCCTGATCGCGATGGCCCGCCGCCGAGGCGTCGAGGTCAGTCGGAGTCCAGCAGATCGATGAGCGTGGAGGCGTTGCGCTGGGCGTAGTCCGAGTAGCAGTTGTTCATGAAGACCTGGACCTGTCCCGCCTTTTCGGACAAATCGCGCAACTTCGGCTTCCAGGAGGCGAGTTCCTGAGAAGAGTACTCATAGCCGAACTTCTCGTGGATGTCCTTGCTGGTCCACTTGTCGGAGTGACCGTGGAACCGGACCACCGCGAGATCGGCCGTCGCCTCGATCACCGGCGGCACCGACGACTTGTGGCCCTGCGGCATGTCGACGCAGACGAACGGCAGCTCGTGGGCCCGCAGGAAGTCGAACGTCTCGGCCTGGTTGGCGCCCTCGAACCACGACGCGTTGCGCAGCTCGAACACCGGCCGCAGCGGCTTGCACCGCTCGGCGACCTCGACCATGAAGTCCTTGTTGGACCGGCGGATCCCGAACCACGGCGGGAACTGGAAGAGCACGGCGCCGAGCTTCCCGGCCTGGGCGAGCGGGTCCAGCGCCGTCAGAAAACGGCTCCAGATCTCCTCGTACGCCTGGGGCGGCACGTCGCCGGGATAGACGTTCTTCTTGTCGGTCTCGGGACGCAGGTCTTTGTAGATCGCGGACACCTTGGTCGGGTGGCCGGTGAGCAGGCTGAACGCCTTGATGTTGAAGATGAACCCGTCCGGCGTGCGCTGCGCCCACAGCTTCGTGGTCTGCTCGCTGGGCGGCCCGTAGTAGGTCGAGTCGACCTCGACGATCGGGAACTGCTTCGCGTAGTAGGCCAGCCGCTTCTCGGGGGTGTCGGCGGAAGCCGGGTACCACCCCGAGGCCAGCAGCGTCCGGTCGGTCCACGAGGCCGTGCCCACGACGATCGAGCCCATGCGATCACGCTAACCCGGAAACAGCGGGTCCGCCGCCCACGGCGGCGGACCCGGTATGCCTCGGTCAGCCGGCCCGGCGCTCCCGGACCTGCTTGCAGTTGACGCAGGTGGTGGCGGACGGGAACACCTCGAGCCGCTCCACCGGGATCGGGTTGTGGCACCCCTCGCAGTTGCCGTAGGCGCCGTCGTCGAGCCGTTGCATCGCGTGCTCGGCCTGCGTGCGCCGGTCGAGCAGAGTGCGCAGCAGCGACGAGGCGGCGTCGCGCTCGGCCGTCTTGGACCCGCTGTCGGCCTGGTCGTCGCCGGCGGCGTCACCGATCTCGACCAGCCTGAGCTTGTGGCTCTCCGCGAGGGCGTCCTCGTACTCGGAGTTCGCGTCGTCGAACCGGCCGCGCAGGATGACCCGGATCTGCTCGACCTCCTCCGCGGTACGCGACTTCGCGGCACCCTTGCCCGTGATCACCGCTCCATTGACGAGCATGCGCTCCCCTGCCCTTCCTCTGCCCCTGCCGGCGAGTCCCCCGGAGGGCGGACCCATCGCACCGTGGTGCCGCCTGATACCCGCCGCCGGAGATCCCAAACTGGGGTCTCCGCTAAAAAAGTAACCGGAGCATAACTGTCAGTGGTCGCGTCCGCCACAGACTCGCGTCACCAACGTTGCTCGACCATGGCGGGGCGCTTCGGATCGTCGACCCGCAGCACGACATCCGCGAAGCCGGCGGGCCCGACCTCCCCGGCGTACCGCTCGAAGGCCGGTAGGGTCCATTGCTGGTCAGCGGGGGTGCGGCGGCGCAGCGCGGCCGGCGAGAGCTCGAGATGAACCACGAAATCGAACCCCAGGCCGCCGCCCAGCAGCAGCGGGCCGCTGACCAGAACGACCGCTCCCGGGGGCAGGGGGTGGTAAGGATCACGAGCCGCGCGGTCCGTTTCCGGGTTCCGCAGACGGGTCAGGATGCGCCCGTCGCCGCCCGGGCCGGCCTGGTCGAGGACCTCGCGGGCGAGCCCGGCCTCGTCGAACCAGCCGGCGTAGAACGAGTCCGGGTTCTCCCGCCCGAACTCCAGGCGCAACGAGGCGGGCCGCAGAAAGTCCCCGGTGCTGACGCGTACGGCGTCGCGCCCGCGCAGCCGCAGCGGGTCGACCAGGGCGTCCGCGAGGCGGCCTGGCTCGGCCGCCGCGGCCCCGTCGACGCCCACCCGGAGGAAATTGTCGGGTTTCCGACTGATCAGCTCGTCGGCGAGCTCATCGACGAGACCCTCGACGGACACCGGACGCACGCGCACGCCCGGCAAGGCTACTCGTGCGGCGTGACGACGATGCGGGCGTCGTCGGAGAGGCGGTAGCCCACCCCGTAGACCGTCGTGACGATCGGGAGGTTGCCGCCGAGCTTGAGCCGCAGCCGGCGGACGTGGACGTCGACCGTGCGCTCGCCGGTGTGCTCGTAGCCCCAGACGCCGGCCAGCAACTGGCCGCGGGTGAAGACCCGGCGGGGACGCTCGGCGAGGAACAGCAGCAGGTCGAACTCGAGGCGGGTCAGCGGCAGCTGCTGCCCGTCGAGCAGCACCTGGCGGGTGCCGGTGAGCAACCGCACCTCGGGGCCGGGTGCCGGCTCGTCGCGCTCGAAGGGGGCCGGGGCCGCCGACTCGACGGTGATCGTGCCCTGGCTGATCTCGACGAGCTCGCGGACCGCCTCGATCAGCCGGTGGGCCTGCGGGGTGAGCGCGTCGGTGGTGAGCGGAATGGCGACCGTGACGGTCAGAGCGGGGTCGGCGGAACGGCGAGGTCCGGTAGTGCCGCGTCCTGGTCCGGTGAGTCGGTTGGCACGAGGCGACAGCGCGCTTACCGGCATTGTGAAAGAGCCCCCTGAAATTGCGTGGTCGGCAACCGTATACAACCGATCACCCTCCGTGAATTCGCGGAGAATAATTCCGCTGATGCCGTTGCCCGGTCAAGGCGGCAACCACACTGTGGGAAAATCGTTCCACATCGGCTTTGACCTGGGAAATGCATTCTGAGAACGGCTTCTGACAGCTTGTTTAAACATTGCCCAACTGGTCAGGCGCTTTCGGGCAAATTTGAGACCAGCGCCACATTCCATTTCTTTGGAGAAGCAAAGAATCCCGTGTGGCGTGTCGTACGCCACACGGGATCTGCTAAAAGGATCAGCTCCCGCCGGTAAGCCTGCGGCCCACGGCCGCGATCAGCCGGTCGAGCTCCGAGCCGAACGGGTTGTCGTGCACCAGATAGGTCCAGGTGGCGCTGGGCCGCACGATCTCGGCGCGCTCGGGCACCCAGCCCTCGGAGAGGTCGGTCTCCTCGAACGTCTCGATGGTGCGCGCCTCGACCTTGGTCAGGAGGTCCTGGAACGCCGGGACGGCCGCGCGGTGGAACTCGTCGAGCGGGTCGAGCTTGCCCAGCGCGCGCAGGTGCACGCCCTCCCGAACCTCCTGCAGCTCGGCCAGGTGCTCGGCCCAGAGCCGGTCGAGGTGGAACAGCGCGATCGCCCGCGCGGCGTCGGACAGGACGTCCTCGTCGAGCTCCTTGGCCTTCTCGGGCGAGCGCTCGAGCAGCATGATCGTGGCGACCTCGGAGGTGAGCAGCCGCTCGCGGCGCTCGGCCAGCTGGATGCGCTGCTGCTCGATGACGACGCTGTACCGCCAGGTGTTGCGGTGGATCTCGTGGTTGACGCCCTCGGCGACGCGCTGGGCGTGCTCGACGGCGTACTCCACCTGGTCGTCGTGGACGACACCGTCCATGTCCATCCGCGGCGAGGCGGGCAGGATGTCGCCGGCGTGCCGGGTCACCAGCTCGTCCTCGAGGCTCACGAAGAACACCGAGCCGCCCGGGTCGCCCTGCCGGCCGGCGCGGCCCCGCAGCTGGTCGTCGACGCGGCGGCTGTCGTGCCGGCCCGCGCCGATCACGTAGAGGCCGCCCAGCTCGACGACCGCGTCCCGGTCGGCCTCGTCGCTGCCGCCGAGCCGGATGTCGACGCCCCGGCCGGCCATCTGGGTCGAGACGGTGACCGCGCCGAGCGCGCCCGCCTCGGCGATGATGGTCGCCTCCTCGGCGTCGTTCTTGGCGTTCAGCACGTTGGACGGCACACCGGCCGCGGCCAGCTGCTTGGCCAGCAGCTCGGACGCCTTCACGTCGAGGGTGCCGATCAGGACCGGCCGGCCCTTCTCGTGGGCGATCTTGATCTCTTCGACCAGGGCCTCGTCGCGGGTGTCGTGCGCCGAGTAGATGCGGTCCGGCTCGTCCTCGCGGATGTTCTCGGCGTTGGACGGGATGACCGCGACCTCGAGCTTGAAGTACTCGCGCAGCTGCTCGCCGACGTGCACGGCGGTCGCCGTCATGCCACAGACCGTCTCGTAGAGGGCGATGTAGGCCTGCACGGTGATCGTGTCGAGGACCTCGCCCTCGGCGGTGGCGTTCAGGCCCTCCTTGGCCTCCACGGCGGCCTGCAGGCCGTCGGGCCAGCGGCGGCGCTGGGCGACCCGGCCGCGCATCTCGTCGATCAGCTCGACGGAGCCGTTGCGGACGATGTAGTCGACGTCGCGGTGCAGCAGGGCGTGGGCGTGCAGGGCCACGTTGACCGCGGAGAGGTGCTCGACCTGGTCGTCGCCGTACAGGTCGATGCCGCCGAGCTGCTCCTCGATCTTCTTGAGGCCGGCGTCGGTGAACGCGACGCTGCGGCCGTCCTCGGCCACCTCGTAGTCCTTGCCGGAGCGCAGCTCACGCATCAGGTCGGCGGCCTCGTGCACCGGGTCGGCCTCGGTGGTGATCGAGCCGGCGAGCACCATCGGCACGCGGGCCTCGTCGATCAGGATCGAGTCGGCCTCGTCGACGATCGCGGTCGCCAGCTCGCGCTGCACCCGGTCTTCCACGTCGGTGACCAGCTGGTCGCGCAGGTAGTCGAAGCCGGCCTCGCTCACCGAGACGTACGTGACGTCGGCCAGGTAGGCCTCGCGGCGCTCCTCGTGGGTGGACGCCTCGGTGACCCAGGCGACGGTGAGGCCGAGCAGCTTGTAGACCGGCTCCATCCATTCGGCGTCGCGGCGGGCCAGGTAGTCGTTGACGGTCAGCACGTGCACCGGGCCGTTGCCGAGGCGGACGTGACCGTACGCGGCGATCGTGGCGGTGAGCGTCTTGCCCTCACCGGTGGCCATCTCGGCGACCTTGCCGGAGAGCAGCGCCATCGCGCCGAGCAGCTGCACGTCGTACGGCCGCTGCTCGAGCGCCCGCCACGCGGCCTCCCGGCCGATCGCGCAGAGCTCGGTGAGATCCTTCGCCTCGCCGGCGGCCTCGGTCAGCGCCTCGTCGTCGAGCTCGCGCAGCGCCTCCTCACGAGCATCGATCGCCGGCAGCCGCTTGCGGAACGGCGCCAGGTCGACCGTCGTGCCCGGACGCTGCAGAAACTTGCGGAACCGGCTCTTGAGCCGCGTCGACACACCCATGGCGCGCAACGGTACTTCATTTTGCTGAGAGCGGTGTCACGACACCAGCAGCTGATGCGTCGCCAGCTCCCGGTACAGGTCGCTGGTGTCGAGCAGCTCGTGATGCGGGCCGGAGGCGACCACCCGGCCGCCCTCGATCACGACGATCCGGTCGGAGTCGACCACGGTGCTCAGCCGATGCGCCACCACGATCAGCGTGCGCTGCTCGGCCGCGGCAGCGATCGCGGCGCGCAGCGCGGCCTCGTTGCGGGCGTCGAGATTGCTGGTCGGCTCGTCGAGCAGCAGGATCGGCGCGTTCGTGAGCAGGGCGCGGGCGATCGCCAGCCGCTGCCGCTCCCCGCCCGACAGCAGCACGCCGCCCTCACCCACCTGCACACCCAGACCCTCGGGAGCGCGCTCGGCCAGTCCGCCCAGGTTGACCTCGTCGAGCGCCGTGCGCAGCTCGGCGTCGGTCGCGTGCGGCGCCGTGAGCAGCAGGTTGTCGCGCAGCGTGCCGGCCAGCACCGGGGCCTCCTGCTCGACGTACCCCAACTGGGCGCGCAGGGCGTCGCGCGGCAGGTCACGCACGTCATGGCCGCCCACCCGCACGCTGCCGCCCGTGACGTCGTAGAACCTCTCGATCAGGGCGAGGATCGTCGACTTGCCCGCGCCCGACGGCCCGACCAGCGCTATCCGGCTACCGCGGGGCACCTCGAAGCTCACATCATGCAAAACCAGGCTTTCCCCGGGGTAGCCGAAGGAGACACCGGCCAAGGAGACCCCGCTTGCGCTCGCCGCGCTGCTTTCGGGCGTACGAGTGGGATCGCCGTCCTTCTCCGCGGGAAGCGCAAGCATCTCCTCGATCCGCTGAAGCGCCCCCAGCCCGGTCTGCAGCTGGGTGTACGCGTGCAGGGCCTGGCCCAGCGGCATGGCCAGGAAGAACAGGAACAGGATGAACGCCACCAGGCTGCCCACCCCGAGCGCGCCCGATGCCACCCGGGCCCCGCCCACGCCCAGCACCACCAGGAACGCGCCCTGGATGGCGGTGTCCGCGGCCGGTCCCACGGTCGCCTCGAGCCGGGCCAGCCGCACCCCCGCCGCATAGGCCTGCTCGGCGCCCTCGGCCACGGTCGCCGCCTCACGCTCCTCGGCCCGCCCGGCCCGGATCGTGCGGGCCGCCGAGATCGCCCGCTCGACCGCCGAGGTCATCTCGCCCAGCCGGGCCTGCGCCAGCTCGGAGAGGCCACGCACCCGCCGCGAGGCGAGAATCGCCACCGACAGCCCGACGGCGAGGGCGGCGACGGCGACGCCGAGCAGCAGCGGATCGAGCACGGCCATGGCGATCAGGGCGCCGCCCACCATGACCACGCCCGTGACGATCTCGAACAGGCCGCTGGTGACCACCGCCCGCAGCAAGGTGGTGTCGGCGCCGACCCGGGACAGCAGGTCACCGGTGCGGCGGCGGTCGTATTCCGCGATCGGCAGCAGGAGCAGGTGGCGGGCCAGCCGGCGGCGGGTGGTGAGGACGACGCCCTCGGCGGTGCGCTGGAGCAGGTAGTCGCGGACGCCGCGCAGGGCGGCGCCGGCCAGGAGCAGGAGAATCAACAGGGCGACCGGGGCGGCGATCGGGCGGCCGGCGGTGACGCCGTCCAGCACCCGGCGGACCAGGAGCGGCTGGAGGAGCGCCGCGCCGGCGGCGACGAGGGAGAGAACGGCGACGATGGTCAGGGTGCGGCGATAGCGCGCGAGATATGGCGTCAGGGCACGTAGCCCGACCCTCCCCGCGACCATGTCGTCCAGAGTAGGTCGCGTTTCGCCGATCACCGAGCGGCGCCCTGGCTGCCGGTCACAGGTCTGACGTTTGCCCCCGGGTGGCGCCGGGCACCAGGAACGTGTATCACGAGGCCAGCGTGCGGGAAGGGAGAGCCGTTGCCCAGCCAGCTCGTCTGCCGGCCGGAGCGGGAGCTGCCTGTGGCAGTCCTGCGGATCACCGGGACACTTGACCCGGTCACCGGCGACGCGCTGCAGCAGGCGGTGCGGCGCAGCTTGGCCACCGATCCCGCCCGGCTTCTCCTGGACGTCACCGGCCTGCACGTCGGCGACCCGCTCGGGGTTTCCTCGCTGAGCGCCGTGGTCTGCCAGACGGCAGAATGGCCGGACGTGCCGATCGTGCTGTGCGGTGCCTCCCGGGCGACGCGGGCAGCGATCGAGGCGACGCCGGAGTGCGCGCAGCTCGAATACGCGACGAACTGCGACGTGGCGCTCGCCGGGTTCCTGACCGAGCCCGAGCCGCCGCAAGTGCGGGTACGGCTGCGACCGGTGCCCGACGCCTGCCGGCAGGTGCGACAGATGGTGACGCAGGCGTGCGAAGCGTGGCACCGGTCCGACCTCGCGGGGACCGCGGCACTGGTCGCCACCGAGCTCGTGGCAAATGTGGTGCGGCACGCGCACACGACGATGGAGTTCACGTTCGGGCTGCGCAACGGGCGGCTGAGCATCAGCGTGCGGGACGGCAGCCGGCGCATGCCCAAGCCCGCGGATCCGGGGCTGGCGTCGCCGGGCGGGCGCGGGCTCTGGCTCGTGCGGGACCTCACCGAGGCGTGGGGCGTGCTGCCGGTCTCCGACGGCAAGGTGGTGTGGTCACAGATCGGGGCGGCGATCTAGACACCTGTTGGGGAGAGCTGGCCGCCCTCGATCGACAGTCGGTCGATATAAGCGATATTCCCGTCGTTGCCCCGGATCTTCCCCGCCCCGGCACTGGGTGGGGCCAAGTGAAGCAACCGGGTACGACAATCTCCGGCCGCCGTCCACAGGCGGCGGCTGACGACCGCGACCCCGACGTCTCTAGCCGTTCTGGCTCTGGTCGCCCTCGGTAAGGGGGCGGTTGAGCTGACCCATCTGCGGGGGCTCGAGCGGCGGCCGGTTGCGGCGGGCTGCCTTCGCGGCGGGTTGCGGCGGCTGGTTGGGCGGCTGCTGAGCGGCGGCCTGCGGCTCGGCGGGCGGACGGTTCGGGCGAATGCCCAGGCCGCTGGGCTCGGCCTCGCCGGCGCCGCCGAAGCGGTTGGCGGGAGCCTGGCCGGACGGATCGGGCTGCTGCCGCCCGATCGGGGCTGCTGAGGGCTGCGCCGGCGGGGCCTGAGCGGCCGGGGACTGGGCGGCCGGGGACTGGGCGGCCGGGGACTGGGCGGCCGGGGACTGGGCGGCCGGGGACTGGGCGGCCGGGGACTGGGCGGTCGGGGCATGGCCGGCCGGGGCCTGGGTGGCCGGCGGGCGGAGGCCCAAGCCGCTGGGGGCGTCGTCCGACTGTGGGGCCGGAGCGGACGTGGTGTGGCTCGGCGAGGCTCCGGCGGCGGGTTGCTGGCCGAGACCACTGGGCATCTGACCCGCCGACGACTGGCCAAGACCGCTCGGCAGCTGACTCGCCGGGGACTGACCGCCGGGCTGAGGAGCTGCCGCGCCGCTGGGCTGAGGAGCCGCTCCGGCCTGACCGAAACCGCCCGGCGCTTGACCTGCTGGGGATGGTCCGCTGGGCTGGGCCGCCATGGGCTGACCGAGACCGCCGGGCGCTTGATGGGCCGGGGGCCGGCCCAGGCCGGTGGGCTGCGGCGCGGCGGGGGGCTGGCCCGGGATGGCGGGCGGCTGGGTCATCGAGGGCTGGCCCAGCGGTGGCACATCGAGCGGGGACGGGGACTTGCCGATCATCGAGCCGTTCGCGGGTGTGGGAGCAGCGGCAGAAGCGGGAGCGGGGCTGCTCGGGCGGGCGGCGGCAGGCGACATCGGGCGGGCGGCCGGTGAGACGGGACGCGACTCGGGCGGGGTCCCTGGGCGGGCGGGCGAGTACAGCGGGGCGTCCAGCGGACGGTCCTGCGGGCGGTAGACCGGAGGGGCGGCCAGCGGATCGTGGCCGGCCGCCGGGCGGGGCGGGCTCGTGGGCGGCGAGCCTGCGTCCGTGCGCGGCGGCGCGCCCACGCGGGGCGGGCCGGCGTCCATGTGCGGCAGGCCGGCGTCCATGTACGGCGGACCTGCGTCCACGCGCGGCGAACCTGCGTCCATGCGCGCCGGGCCGGCGTCCATGCGCGGCGGCTCGGGCCGCGAATCCATGCTCGGCGGCGCGAGGGGGGCCGACTCGATGCGGGCCGACTCGACGCGGGCCGACTCGACGCGGGACGGCTCGGGGACGCGTGGCTCGGCGTGGATCGAGGGTGCGGGCCCGGAAGTGGGCTCGCCGAAGGGCAGGCCGCTCGGCGCCTCCAGCGGCGGCAGGTCGAGCGAGGCGGCGGAAGGTCCGGGCAGGCGCGGCCCGGGCGGCTCGGCCTCGGCGCGCGGGAACGACGGCTCCGGAAACGCGGACTGGGAAAACGACGGTTCCGAGAACGACGGCCCCGGGAACGAAGACTCAGGGAACGAAGACTCAGGGAACGACGGCTCCGAGAACGACGGCTCAGAGAACGACGACTCCGGGAACGACCGCTCCGGAGACGAGGGCTGCTGCGACGGGGTTGAAGAGGACGAAGGGAACTGGGAGAACGACGGAGACGGGGAAGGCACGGACGAAGAGGACGGGAAGTGCGCAGACGGAAGGGTCGAGGAAGGCGGCGGCGAGGGCGGCATGATCGGCGGCAGGTCGACGCCGGACGAGGTGAAGGAGACCTCGACCGGGCCCAGAACGGGGTTACCGGCGGACGGCCCGGCCCACGGCGGCAGGTCGTCCGGCGGCGGGTAGGCCTCGCCGAGCGGGCCCAGGCCCGGGGACGGGCCCAAGAACGGAGACGGCCCGGGGGACGCGGACGGGTGCGGCTCCATCGGGGATCCGAAGGCCAGCGGCGACGCGAACGCGGGTTCGGTGCTCTCGGCGTACGAAATCTGCTCTTCGCGTGGCCAACCACGCGCGGCCGTGACCAGGCCGGAAGCCTCGGCCATTCCCGCGGCCTCGACGACCTCGGCGGCCGAGCGCCCAGCCGGGCACGGCAATGGCTCGCCGCAGACGGGGCATTCGGTCATGCCCTCGCTGGGCCCGGCCCCGCCGGCGTGCGCGACGAGCATCTGCTGGGCGGTGCGTGCGAGCACGCTGTCCGGATCCACGAACGCCTTCGATGCCATGTCCTGCCCCCATCCCGCGGCTTCCGAGTCAAGTTCACCTTTCCTGGGTGGCGATTCGCGGGGTTTTCGGCAGATCGGCCGGTCAGGCGGGGTCCGGTGGGTCGTCGTCGTGCAGGATCGCGCCGATGCCGTGCGGCAGGTCGAGGTCGTCGGGGCCGATCAGCAGCAGGCCGGCGCCGGTGCCGACGACCGCGCGCAGCAGGGCGGCGTCGGCGCGCACCTCGACCGGCCGGACCCCGGCGGCGCTCAGGGCGCCGGGCTCGGAGGCGATCAGGCGCGGGTCGCCGGGGCCGATCCAGAGCCGGTCGGTCGAGGACGGGTCGTCGACCAGCAGCACCTGCTCGACCCGGCCGTCGCGCAGGCTGACGACGACCTCGGCGAGGCCGCCGGCATGCGGGCCGGCGCCGAAGCGGGCGAGCGCGGCGCGGGTGTTCTGGTCGGCGACGGCGGCGCGGGTGTTCTCCTCGGCGACGGCGCGCTCGGACTCGTCCCGGGAGCGGTCGGCTCGCGCGGTCGCCATCTCACGCTGTGCCACCAGGGGCATTGCGTGCGGTAACGGCGCCCAGACCGCGAGTCCCGCGGCCGGTGGCGTGTCGAGGGGCTCGGCGAGCACGACCCGGCCCCCGGAGGCGAAGATCGCCAAGCCGTGCCGGCCGGGCCGGCGCGGGTGGCCGCGGATCGCCTCGCCGATCGCGGCGACCGTCCCGGGGTCGGCTCCCTGGCTGGTCAGGTGCCCGGCGAGCGTCTGCCAGCGGGCGTCGATCCCCGGGCCCGGCGACCGTTCGTCGCTGGTCGCGTCCAGGTAGACCGAGGCCCACGGGCCGTCGCCCGCGAACAGCGGGCGCAGGTAGGAGAGATCCATGTCCGGAGAGTCCCCCGTTCTCACTTATTCACTCACGGTACCCATGAAGTTGCTCTCCGTACGATATGAAGACCTCCAGGAGGTGATCCCCCATGGACGAGGTCGAGCTGTACCGCGAGCAGATCCTCCGGCACGTGAGTCCCGTCATCACCGGCCGGTTCGCCGGCTACCAGGCGTCGTACACCCGCGAGGTGAAGGTCGGTCAGCCGCTGCTGGTTCTCGTCTTCCTCGCGGCGAGCGTCGCCCAGCTGCTCGGCTCGTTGCTGCGGATGCGGCCGGGCCGGCGCAGCTTCAAGGATCTGAAGAAGGGGCCCGAGTTCCTGGTGACCCCGCTGCGGGTGCGCGACGACCTCGGGCAGACGTACGAGGTCGAGATGCACGGCCACCTGCCGCAGTCGGCGCTGCACCGGGGCGACCTGGTCCAGCTCACCACCCGCCCGCAGAAGGACGACCGGCTTCCGGTGCGGCTGGTCCAGGTGGTCAACCTGACCACCATGCAACCGCTGACCCCGCGCATCCCCACCACGTGGTCACACCTCGGCCCCGCCCTGCTGATCCAGGCGATTCTGGGGACGGTCGTGGTGGTGGCGGTGGTCGCGGCCTGGGTCGCTTGAGAACCTCTTCCACCGGGTACCGGCACATGTCGATGGACGCCTGGCGCAGACCTTCACGGTGTGCGAACTTGGAGTCACTCGAGAGAGGTGGTGTGCCGTGGGCGAGGAAGTCGAGCAGACCAACTTCACCCGAGAGGATCGAGCCAGGTACCGGCACAAGATCCGGCGGAGCCTGGACGTGTTCGCCGCAATGCTGCGCGAGTCGCGTTTCGAGTTCGAGCGGCCGCTCACCGGCATGGAGATCGAGCTCAATCTCATCGACGAGGCGGCCGATCCGGCGATGCGCAACGCCGAGGTGCTGGGCGCGATCGCCGATCCCGATTTCCAGACCGAGCTGGGCCAGTTCAACATCGAGATAAACGTTCCGCCGCGGCGGCTGGCCGGCGACGAGAACGCCGACCTCGAGCGGACGCTGCGGGCCAGCCTCAACAACGCCGAGAAGCATGCCCGCGGCGTCGGCGCGCACACCGTGATGGTGGGCATCCTGCCGACGCTGCGCCGCGAGCACATGACGCTCGACGCCCTCTCGGCCAACCCGCGCTACAAGCTGCTGAACGAGCAGATCTTCGCGGCGCGGGGCGAAGACCTCGACATCCGCATCGACGGGGTCGACCGGCTCGCGGTCACCACCGACACGATCGCGCCCGAGTCGGCCTGCACCAGCACCCAGTTCCATCTGCAGGTCAGTCCCGCGCAGTTCGCGGCGTACTGGAACGCCGCGCAGGTCATCGCGGGCATCCAGGTGGCGCTGGGGGCGAACTCCCCGCTGCTGTTCGGCCGGGAGCTGTGGCGCGAGACGCGCATCCCGCTCTTCGAGCAGGCCACCGACACCCGGCCCGAGGAGATAAGAGCTCAGGGGGTACGCCCGCGGGTGTGGTTCGGCGAGCGGTGGATCACCAGCGTGTTCGACCTCTTCGAGGAGAACGTCCGCTACTTCCCCGCCCTGCTGCCGATCTGCGACGAGGCCGACCCGGCCGAGATCCTGGAACGCGGCGAGGTGCCCGAGCTGAGCGAGCTGCGCCTGCACAACGGCACCATCTACCGGTGGAACCGGCCCATCTACGCGGTGGTGCGCGGCCGCCCGCACCTGCGCGTCGAGAACCGCGTGCTGCCGGCCGGGCCCACGGTGGTCGACACGATCGCGAACGCGGCGTTCTACTACGGCCTGATCCGCAACCTCGCCGAGGCGGAACGGCCACTGTGGACGCAGATGAGCTTCAGCGCGGCCGAGGAGAACTTCCACGCCTGCGCCCGCCACGGCATCGACGCCAGCGTGTTCTGGCCGGGGCTGGGCTACATCCAGGTGACCGAGCTGGTGCTGCGCCGGCTGCTGCCCCTCGCCCAGCACGGTCTCGAGCGGTGGGGCGTCTCCCCCGCCGAGCGCGACCGGCTGCTCGGCATCATCGAGCAGCGCTGCCTCACCCATCGCAACGGCGCCGCCTGGCAGGTACGCACCCTGCACGCGCTGGAGGCCGAGGGGCGCGACCGGCAGGAGGCGCTGCACGAGATGCTGCGGCGCTACCTGCCGCCGATGCACGAGAACGTGCCGGTCCACGAATGGGAGTACCCCGAGGCTTAGAGCGCCTGCGCGAGCAGCAGACCGACACCGGCCGCGCCGAGGCCGGCGACGACGGACGCGATCACGTTGACCAGCGCGTAGAAGCGGAATCCGTCCTGGGTCAGGCGCAGCGTCTCGTAGCTGAACGTCGAATACGTGGTGAGCGCGCCGCAGAAGCCGGTGCCGAGCAGCGCGGTCCAGGCCGAGCCGGCGGGCAGGCCGGCGAGGAAGCCGAGCAGCAGCGAGCCGGCCACGTTCACGCTGAACGTGCCCCAGGGGAAGACCGAGTCGTGCCGGGACTGGACGGCCCGGTCGGTGAGATAGCGCAGCGGGGCGCCGATCGCCGCGCCCAGCGCGACCAGCAGCAGGGTCACCGGCGTGCGCCCTTCACGGCGGCGCGGGTCAGGGCCGTTCCGGCCCACACCGCGAACAGCGCCCCCACGAGCGTGAGCGCGAGGTAGGACAGGGCCACCCAGGCGGCGCCGTCGCCCGCAGCGCGCTGGATGTCGACGACGTACGTGGAGAAAGTCGTGTAGCCGCCGAGGATGCCGACGCCGGCGAACGGTCGCAGCAGCGGCCGGCTGGTGACCACGTCGGTGACGATGACCATGAGGACGCCGATCAGCAGGCAGCCGGTCACGTTGACGGCGAAGGTCGACCAGGGGAAGCCGCCGGGGTGGTGCGGCCACGCCTGCGCCACGAGATAGCGGGACAGCGCGCCGACGACGCCGCCCGCGGAGATCGCGGCGAGGACCGGCCACGGGCTCGGGCGCAGCTCGGCCTCGACGGCCGGCACATGGAGATCGACATCAGAATCCATCGGCGCCCTGGTGGCGCCGGATCTTTCCGCGTCGGCCAGGTCACGCTCCGTCATGACACACTCCTCCCCACCAGCATCCTGGCAGGGACCGTTGGCGTCGTCGCGGTTCACCCCGATGCGCCGGGGTCGGCGGGCCCACCGCCGTGCCTTGATCCTAGCGAAGGGGCCCGCCGCGCCTAAGCCTTCGGTGTCAGGGTCACATCGTCGAGAACGAACGAGGTCTGGATCTGGGTGCCTTCGACGCCGGTGAAGGTCAGCGTCGTACTCCCCGAACCCGAGATCGACAGCGATTTCTGGACATACCCGGAAGAGGCGTTGAGGTTGGAGTACGTGGCCAGCGTCGTGCCGCGCGCGGTGACGGTCAGTTTGTCGTACGCGGTCGTCGTGGTCGTCTCATCGGTGTCGACGTGGAGCCAGAAGCTGAGCGTCGCGCCCGCGCATCCCGCGGGAATGGTGACCGTCTGCGAGAGGGTGTCGGTGTGCGTCGCGCCGTAGCCGTCGAGCCAGGCCTTGTACGAGCCGGCGTGCGCGGCCTGCGACGACGAATTGGTGATGACGCCCGACGTGGCGGTCCAGCCCGTGCCGCCCGACTCGAAGCCCGTGTTCGCCAGCAGCTGGCCCGTGGCGCAGGATCCCGTGGGTCCGGTCGTCGGAGAGGTGGTCGGGGAGGTCGTCGGCGTGCCGGTCCCGGCCAGCCATGCGGTGGCGTTCAAGGCGAGTGAGTCGTTCGTTCCCGCCGGATCGTTCCAGCCGTCGTAGAGCGTGTTGCCGGACTGCCCGGTCCCGTCGTCGATCGGCGAGCTGTCGCCCCACACCGCGACCCGCCCCGACCCGAACGTGCTGGTCGTGAAGAACGCGCCGGTGGTGCCGCTCTGGCTCGACCCCGGGCGCCACACCAGCCCCTTGACGCTCGAGTTCGCGGTCTTGTCGAGGGTCTGCGTGCTGCCGTCGCGGATGATGCTGCCGGTCACCCGGCCGTAGGGGCCGTTGATCACCGGGTCGGTGCTGCTCGAGATCGCCACCGGGTTCTCGCTGGAGATGTCGTTCGAGTCGATGCTGAACCCGAACGGCGACGTGTTGTCGACGCCGTTGTTGGTGAGCAGATCGTTGGCGACCTCGACGGAGTCGTACCCGTCGTTGTTCCGGTCGCTGCCGGTGTGGTCGACGATCAGGAAGAACCCGCCGCCGGCCTGGACGAACTTCATGATCGCCGTCTTCTCGGCCGCGCTCAGCAGCACATTCGGCTCGGGCAGCACGAAGACGTCGAAATTCTTCAGATCAAGGGCGCCGGAGCCCCCGTACGTGATGGCGTTGCCGGCCGGCAGCGTCTTGAGGCTGTAGGAACCGGTGCGCTGCAGAGCCACCCCCCACGCCGAGAGCGCGCCCGTCCACGAGGTCTCCGAGGACGGGTTCGGGTTCTGCCCCAGCGGGTCGGGCTGGGACGTGCTGATGATCCAGTCGGCGTTGCCCGCCGTCTCGGCCTTGCTGTTGTCGAACAGCACACGGTGGACGACCGCGGCCGACGCGGGTGGCGTCGAGACGGCGGCGACGAGGGCGGCTCCGGCTGCCAGGATGGCGGCAGACAGGACAGCCCGGGTACGGACCTGCACCTTGCACCTCCGATGGTCGATATATCGACCGGAGCCTATGGGCGGGAGGTGGCGGGGCCTACCCTGCGAAGCCGCCCCGCGGTGACGCAAGGGAAAACCCTCGCGCGATGGCCACCGTGATGCCGGGGAAGACGCGCTTGCGGAGGATGAGCTCGTCGCCGGCGGCCAGGGCCGCCGCTTCGGCGACGCTGGGGGTGCCTACGGCCGCCGCGACTCGTTCGCTCCTGCTGGGTACGTCGTGAGCACCGAGCTCCTCGGCCCGGAAGCCGCTCAGCTCCCACCCGTGCGCGGCGGCCACGGCCCGGACGCCGTCCTCGGCCGCCCGGCGGTCGAGCGTGGCGAGCACCCGCACGTCGGCCGCCGTCAGGCCCGCCTCGGCCAGAGCGGCGCCGATCGCACGGGTGAGCTCGGCCGCCGCCCGCCCCGGCCGTGCTCCGAGGCCGACCACGACGTGGCGGTCGAGGCCCGGCCGGCCGCCGCCCGCGGTCACCCGGGCACCGGCGCGGCGACGATCAGCCGGCCGGACGCGGCTCGACCGGTCATGCGCGGGCCCGGGCCGCTGCGACCACGTTGCGGGCCAGCGCGGGCGCTCCCGCCCAGTGCAGGTGCAGATAGGAGGCGTGGACCGACGGGAGCGCGAACCCCTCGGGGTCGGCGCCGCGCCACTGCCAGGCCCCGCCGGCGGCCGGGGAGAGCAGCAGACCCGAGCGGGGGTGGACGGCGGTGCGGTGGAACTCGTGGCCGGTGACCCGGGTTCCGGCCGGGGCCAGGGGGCTGTCGGTGAGCGCCACGGCGTCGCGGTAGCCGAGGGTCAGGGTCGGGGTCATGACGGCCTCGGCGTCGAGCACCCCGCACATGGGCGCGTCGTCCAGGGTGCGGCACAGCCACAGCAGGCCCGCGCACTCGGCGACGATCGGCCCGCCGGCGGCGGCCAGGGCGGCCACCTCGCGGCGCAGGGGCTCGTTGGCGGACAGCTCCGACGCGTACACCTCGGGGAAACCGCCACCCACCACCAGGCCGCGCGTTCTCGCCGGCAGTTTCTCGTCGCGCAGCGGGTCGACGACGACCACCTCGGCGCCCGCGGCCGTGAGCAGCTCCGGCGTCTCGGCGTAGGAGAACGAGAACGCGGGACCGCCGGCCAGCGCGATGACCGGGCGCCCCTCGATCGGCTCCCCGACGGCCTCCGACGGGCTCCACGGCTGCGCGAGCAGCGGCGGCGCGGAGCGGGCGACCGCCAGGACCTCGTCGAGGTCCACCGACGCCGCCACCAGGGCGGCGAGCGCATCCACCGACGCCCGGGCCTCGGCGCGGCGCTCGGCGGCGGGAATCAGGCCCAGGTGACGGGAGGGGGCGGCCACCGCGTCGGCGCGGCGCATCGCGCCCAGGACCGGGGTGCCGACCTCCTCGCAGGCCTCGCGCAGCAGCGCCTCGTGCCGGTCGGAGCCGACCCGGTTGAGGATCACACCCTCCAGCCGGACGCTGCCGAAGCTGCGGAAGCCGTGCACCAGCGCGGCGATCGAGCGGCCCTGCGCGGCGGCGTCGACCACCAGGATCACCGGCGCGTCGAGCAGCCCGGCCACCTGGGCGGTCGAGCCGGTGTCGCCGGCGCCGGTACGGCCGTCGTAGAGGCCCATCACGCCCTCGACGATCGCCAGCTCCGCGCCGGCCGCGCCGTGCGCGAACAGCGGGCCGATCCGGCTCTCGCCGACCAGCACGGGGTCGAGGTTGCGGCCGGGGCGGCCGGCGGCGAGGGCGTGGTAGCCGGGGTCGATGTAGTCGGGGCCGACCTTGAACGGCGCGACCGGCATGCCGCGACGGGCGAAGGCGGCCAGCAGACCGGTGGCGACCGTGGTCTTGCCGTGTCCCGAGGCGGGCGCGCCGATCACGACGCGCGGGATGTTCACCACTCGATGCCCTGCTGTCCCTTGCGCCCCGCGTCCATCGGGTGCTTCACCTTGGTCATCTCGGTCACCAGGTCGGCCGCCTCGACCAGCTCCGGCGCCGCGTCCCGCCCGGTGATCACGACGTGCTGCGTGCCGGGGCGCTCGGCGAGCGCGGCCACGACGTCCGCGACGTCGACCCAGCCCCACTTCATCGGGTACGTGAACTCGTCGAGCACGTAGAACCGGTAGGTCTCGGCCGCCAGGTCGCGCTTGATCTGCGCCCAGCCCTCGGCCGCCTCGGCCGCGTGGTCCCGCTCGGTGCCGGCCCGCTGGATCCACGACCAGCCCTCGCCCATCTTGTGCCAGGCGACCGGCGGCCCGCCCGTGGCGCCGAGAGCCTTGAGCGCGGCCTCCTCGCCGACCCGCCATTTCTCGGACTTCACGAACTGGAAGACCCCGATCGGCCAGCCCGCGCTCCAGGCCCGCAGCGCCATCCCGAAGGCGGCCGTCGACTTTCCCTTACCGTGGCCGGTGTGCACGGCGAGCACGGCCTGCCGGCGGCGCTGCCGGGTGGTGAGGCCGTCCTGCGGCACGGTGGTGACCTTGCCCTGCGGCATCAGGCGGCGCTCCTCGAGGCAGGGCCGGCGGCTGGGCCGGAAGCGGGGCGGGCGGCCGGGCCGGACCCGGAGCCGGCGGCTGGGCCGGACCCGGAGCCGGCGGCTGGGCCGGACCCGGAGCCGGCGGCTGGGCCGGAAGCGGGGCGGGCGGCCGGGCCGGCGGCGGCTTCCAGCCGGTCCAGCGGCATGAGATCGGCGTCGAGGGCGGTGGCCAGCCGCCGGGCCAGGCCCAGGCGGACCGGGCCGGACTCGCAGTCGACGACCACCGCGGCCACGCCGGCGAGCGCGGGGGCGACCGTCACCGGGTCGGGGCCGCTGGTGGCCCGGCCGTCGGTGACGACGATGAGCAGCGGGCGGCGGCGCGGGTCGCGGCGGCGCTCGGTGGCGATGGTGGCGGCGGCGGCGCGCAGGCCCGCGGCCAGCGGGGTGCGGCCGCCGGTGCGCAGGCTCGCCAGGCGCAGGACGCCCACCTCGTGGCTGGAGGTCGGCGGCAGGACCTGCTCGGCGTCGTGCCCGCGGAAGGTGATCATCCCGATCCGGTCGCGGCGCTGGTAGGCGTCGCGCAGCAGGGACAGGACCGCGGTCTTGACGATGGTCATGCGCTTGCGGGCGGCCATCGAGCCGGAGGCGTCGACGACGAACAGCACCAGGTTCGCCTCCCGGCCGACGTGCACCGACTCGCGCAGGTCGCGGGGGTCGACGGCGCGGGCGCCGCGGTGCAGGGCGGCTCGCAGGGTCGCGGGCAGATGCGGGGCGCCGGCCAGCTTGCCGCGCGGGATGCGGCTGCCGATCACGCGGCCGCGACGGGCGAAGGCCGGGGAGCGGCGGCCGGCGTGGCCGCCCTCGCCGCGGCGGGCGATCGAGAGCGCGCGCGTCCGGTAGGGGTTCCCGGCGGAGACGGCCACCCGGCCACTGTCGGCCTCGTCGGCGCCACCATCGCCGTCCATGCCGGATTTTTCGGAAATGTCGGTCGGCGCGGGGCCGGGCGGAGGCGGGCCACCGGAGGGACTGCCGCCCGAACCACCCGGGCCGCCGGGATCGGGGCCGTCCGGCCGCGATGGCCCACCCGGCGGAGCACCGTCGCCATCGGGGTCGCCCTCCGGCTCGGCCCGCTCCTGCACGGCCCGCTCCAGCTCGGCCCGCTCCAGCTCGGCCTGCTCCTGCTCGGCCCGCTCCAGCTCGGCCTGCCGCTCCTGCTCGGCTTCGGCGAGCGCGTCCTCGAGCCGCTGCTCGTCGGTCCCCGGCGGGTCCAGCGGATCTTTCCGCCGGCGGTGCGGCAGCGCGAGCCGGGCCGCATCCCGCACATCGTCCGCGGTGACCGTCGAGCGCCCGTGCCACGCCGCCAGCGCCACCGCGCACCGGGCCACCACGATGTCCGCCCGCATCCCGTCGACGCCGTAGGCCAGGCACACCCGGGCGATCCGGTCGAGCTCGCCGTCCGGCAGCGCCACCCGGGGCAGCAGCGCCTGCGCCGTCACGATCCGCCCGGCCAGCTCGCGCTCCTCGGCGGCGAACCGCGCCGCGAACCCGACCGGATCCGCCTCGTACGCGAGACGCCGGCGCACCACCTCGGCCCGCTCCCGGGCCTCCCGCGGCGCCGCCACCGTCACCACCAGCCCGAACCGGTCGACGAGCTGGGGCCGCGGCTCGCCCTCCTCCGGGTTCATCGTCCCCACGAGCAGAAACCGGGCCGCGTGTTTGACCGACACCCCGTCCCGCTCGACGTGCGCCCGTCCCATCGCCGCCGCGTCCAGCAGCAGATCCACCAGGTGATCGGGCAGCAGGTTCACCTCGTCGACGTACAGGGCGCCACGGTGTGCCGCCGCCAGCAGCCCCGGCTCGTACGCCTTGACCCCGTCCGCGAGCGCCCGCTGAATGTCGAGCGTGCCCACGACGCGGTCCTCCGTCGCCCCGACCGGGAGCTCCACCAGCGCGGCCGGCCGCGACACCACCGGGCTGTCGGCCGGGTGCGGCCCGTCCGGGCACGCGGGGTCGGGCGCCGCCGGATCGCAGGCGAACCTGCACCCCCGTACGATCGAAACTGCCGGTAGCAGGCCGGCCAGCGCTCGCACCACCGTGCTCTTCGCGGTTCCCTTCTCGCCCCGCACGAGCACACCGCCCACGTGCGGCGAGACGGCGGTCAGCAGGAGCGCGAGGCGCAGGTCGGCAAGCCCGACCACGGCGGAGAACGGGTACGGCGTCACGAAGATCCCTTCTGCGGCGGGTGTCCACGCCCGCACGGCGGTCGGCACGAGCGGCCGGAGTCTCCTGACTCCCGGATCGACGCTCCCCGCTCGCCTTCCCGCCATCACGGCCGTGGCTTCGAAGGGGTCGCTCCCCGGTCACAGTGGCGGGACCGCCCCGGATTCGCACCGGGTTCCTCCGCTACCGCTCGCCGGTCATGCTTTCTCACCCTCCGGCGCCACGTCAACGCGGCCACCGGTGACGGTGATCGCCTTCTCGGTGCCGGGCGACCTCGGCGGGGCGAGCCGGTCGAGCTCACGCACCGTCTCCATCATGGCGAGCGCCGACTTCTCCACGAACGGGCGCAGCCGGCCGTACAGGGCGGCGTTCGCCGGGTCGGGCCGGGTCGGCTCGCCGATCGCGACCAGGCGGGCCGCGTCGTCGAGGTCGGGCAGTTCGCCCAGCGCGTGCAGGCCGAGCAGGCAGGCGCCGAGCGCGGTGCCCTCGGGCGTGTCGGCGACCGCGACCGGCAGGTCGAGCGCGGCCGCGAGCACGCCCACCCACAGCTCGGACGCGACCGCGCCGCCGGTGGCCCGCACCTCGGTGACCTCGAAGCCCTCGCTCGCGAACGAGTCCCGCACCAGCGCGAGCTGCTGGCAGACGCCCTCGACGGCGGCGCGCACCAGATGTGCCCGCCCGTGCTCGCGACGCAGTCCGAGGTAGGCGCCCCGCAGGCCGGCCCGCCACCAGGGCGCCCGCTCGCCGAGCAGGTAGGGCAGGCAGAGCAGCCCGTCGCTGCCCGGCGGTGCGCTCTGCGCCTCGGTGAGCAGCGCCGCGTCCCGCTCGTCCTCGTCCTCGCCCTCGGCGCCGGGCCGCTCGAAACCGGCCGCGAAGCTCTGCCCGGCCCAGCGCACGACCGAGCCGGCATTGTTGACCGCGCCACCGACCGCCCAGCGGTCCTCGGTGAGCGCGTAGCAGAACAGCCGGCCGTCGGCGTCGGCGGTGGGCCGGTCGACGATCGTGCGCAGGGCACCGCTGGTGCCGAGAGACACGGCCGCGACCCCCGCCGGGGTGGCGCCCAGGCCGAGGTTGGCCAGCGGCCCGTCGGCCGCCCCGATGACCAGCGGCGTGCCCGGCGGCAGCCCGCCGAGACCCGGCCGCAGCTTCAGGATCGTCGTCGTCGGCACGACCTCGGCCAGCTGCCCCGAGCCGATCCCGGCGATCTCGAGAGCCTCCGGGTCCCACCGGCGCGCGTGGATGTCGTAGAGCCCCGTCCCCGACGCCACCGACAGGTCGAGCAGGAACGCCTCGTCGGCCAGGGCGGCCAGGACCAGCTCTTTCACGCCGCCCCACCGCGGCGTGTCCCGCAGCGTCGCCGGGTCGTTAGCCCGCCACCAGGCAAGCTTGGCGAGCGGCGACATCGGGTGCACCGGCGTCCCCGTACGCGCCTGCAGTTGCCGTGCCCGCCCCGAAGCGATGATCTCGTCACATTGCTCGCCGGCCCGCGCGTCGGCCCAGGTCACCAACGGCCCCAGCGGCGCGCTCCCGGAGTCCATCGGCACCAGCCCGTGCAGAAACGCGCTGAGACTCACCGCGACAACCCGGTCCCCCTGCTCACGGCAGGCGGCCGCCACGTCGGTCAGCGCCTTCACCGCCGCGTCGACCAGGTGCCGCGGGTCGAGCTCGGCCCGCCCCGGCCCCGGCACCGACAGCGGATAGTGGACACTCGTCTGCGCCCGCAGCCGCCCGTCGGCCCCCGCCGCGATCCCCTTGGTCGCGGTGGTCCCGGTATCGATGCCGATCACCACGTCCACGGCGCTCAGCTCACCAGGCAGAAGACGTGACCGTCGACATCGGTCAGCACGGCCTGCCGCTCACCCCAGGGCTGATCCCCCGGCGGGTCGATCACCGTGGCCCCCGCCTTCTCCGCCGCCGCGGCAGCCGCGTCCACGTCATCGACCACAAAGCTCGCCGCCACTCCCGCCAGCCCCGGCGAAGGCGGCCGCCGATGCAGCATGACCTCCGGCTCCCCCAGCATCACCACGTCCCCGGCCCGATACTTCTCGCCGAGCCCGAGCGCATCCCGGTAGAGCGCGAGCGCCCGATCCAGATCCGCCACCGACACAATGATCCGCCGCACCCCACGCACCGTCATGCCCTTCAACTTATCCGCCACGCCGCGCACCCGCCGGGGCTGTTTTTTCGCGTACGAGGGGACGGCTCCCCCAACCACAGCCCGGGCAGTTCCCGCCGTTGCGGCCACTCTCGCTGCAACACCGGGCCATACCCGGCTTCCGGCCCCTGCCTTGGTTGCGGCCAGTGGTGGTGCGGCCCGGTGGTGGCGCGGCCCGGTGGTGGCGCGGCCGGGTTGCCATGGCCCGGCGTCTGCCCGGTTGCGGTTCGCGCGGCCCGTCCCGCTTGGTGGGTGGCCCCCGGGCAAAGGGAATCGCTTTCATTGTCGAAAAAGTAATGGAGAGTGGCGCCGGGCGAGATTGGCATGATCGACCGACGGTCGGGGCTTACCGCCGCATTCCCGGGAGTGAAATAATTCTGGTATGCGGCAGCTGCAGTTCTTCACCACGAGCCAATTGGCCAAGATGCGTGATCGCACTGCGTCGCGCAACTATTCTCCCGAGGCAGAAAAGTTTCGCCGCGAGCATGCCCGACATCGGGAATGGGGTCTTGCGCAGCGGCACGCGCGAAAGCTGCGGCTCAGTCGCAGTGGCGCCGGCAGCGAGCAGGCAGCGCCGACCGCAACCGTGCAAGCCGCAGAACCGGCTGGCCAGCAGGCACCCAGCCCCGCGAGCGGGCAGATGGCACCGAGTCGACAGCCGCCCGCCACGCCGGTTTCGCGACGGCCGGCTACCCGGCCCGCAGTTCGCCCGGCATTCCGCCATCGGGTGCCATTGCACTCTCAGCTTTTCGGTTCCGGGCTGCCGCGGCGACCTTGCCCATTATGTCATCGAACCAGCGGCGGAGTCGCGCCACCCGCATTTGACTGGGTTCGGCGAGGGCATTTCGACGCTGTCGGCCAGAGTTCGCAACTCCCCATTCCAGCAGGTCACTTCCGGGGCAGCTCAACTGTTTTCACCCCCACCGGAAAACGTGTCGAACGAAGATTGGCACGGCGAATGGGCGACGCCATGATCGGCGGGGCGCCGCTGGTCCTAGCCGATCCACTCGAGGAGCGACGCGGCGCCGTCCTCCTCGGCGATCCGCGCCGAGAGGGCCTGCGCCCGGGCCGCGAAGTGCGGGTTCGCCGTGACCTGCCGCAACGCTGCCGCCAGCGCGTCCGCGGTCAGCGCCGGCATCGGGATCGGACGGGGCGCCACTCCGAGGTCGTGCAGCCTCCGCGCCCAGAAGGGCTGGTCCGCCAGCACCGGCACCGCCACGGCCGGCACTCCGGCCCGCAGCCCCGCGGCCGTGGTCCCCGCCCCCGCGTGGTGCACCACCGCCGCCATCCGCGGGAACAGCCAGGAGTGCGGAACCTCCCCCACATTCAGCACATTGCGCTCAGCCCACGCGGCATCCCTGGCTCTCGCGACGTCTCCGGCCCGCATGATGTCCATCGCACCCGCGGCGTCCCCGGCCCACTCGGTGCCCTCAGCCCCTGCGATGCCCCCAAACCCCGCGACCCGCCCAGCCCCGCGGTACCCCCAGCCCCCGCGGTACCCCCAGCCCCCGCGGTACCCCCAGCGCCCGCGGCCAGGCCCGACCAACCGGCCTGCAGGACGGCCCGCACCCCGGCCCGGCGCGCTGCCGCTACCGCGATCTCGCCGAGGCGCTCGCCTTGTCCGGGCGCCATGCTTCCGAAGCCTATGGACACCGGCGCTGGGCCGGCCGCCAAAAAGGCCTCCAGGTTCTCCGGCGGGCGCCAAGCCGGGTCCGTTGCCGGCCACCAGTAACCGGCGACGCGCAGTTGCGACGGCCAATCGCCGGGGCGGCGCACCACTGTGGGGCTGAAGCCGTGGAACGTCGGGGCCGCCCACTCCTGCTTCTTCCGCAGCGTCGGCAGCGGGGCCTGTGGCAGCCCCAGGTCGCGCCGCAGCTCCCGGATCGGGCTTGCGTACAACGACTCGGCTGCCCGGAACGTGGCCCATCCCGCGGCCAGGTTGCCCCACGGGCCGAGCGACCGGCCGCCCAGCAGCACGGGGGCGAACTCCCGGGTGGGGTACACGGGCTGCAGGAACACGCCGGCCCGGCGGAGCCCGTAGGCGTCGGCCACCTGATATCCCAGCGGCGCCACCATCGTCGACAGCAGGAGGACCCTCGGGCGGGCCGACTCGACCGCCGCGACGATCCCGGGCGACAGGGCGGCGATCAGCGGTCTCGCCAGGGTGAACTGGCGTGCCAGCGCCCGCGCGTTCAGGCCGCCGATGGCGTGCGTCAGGGTGGCCCGCAAGTCGCCGGGCAGTGGCTCGAACGCCGGGCCGGCCCGCTCGACCGTCTCCCGGAACGGCGCGTGCGTGGCGATCGTGACCTCGTGCCCGGCCTCCTGCAGGCGTGCGCCCAGCCCGGTGTAGGGCGCCACGTCGCCCATCGAACCCGACGTGACGATCAAGACGCGCATCACCCCATCGTGACACCGGCGATCGTGGCCGTGGCCCGCAGCACGATCGGCAACGAACCCAGCTGCATGCCTTGACAGTTATATAACCGGAGAGGCACGATGGCGGCGTGGACGCGTTGACCGCGATAGCCGAGCCGACCCGCCGCCGCATCGTCGACGCGCTGCGGGTGCGGGAGTGCAGCGTCACCGACCTGGTCGAGCTGCTGCGCATGAGCCAGCCCGCGATCTCCAAGCACCTGCGGGTCCTGCGCGAGGCCGGCGTGGTCACCGCCGAGGCGTACGCCCAGAGACGCATCTACCGGCTGAACCCGGAACCGTTCCGTGAGCTGGATGCCTGGCTGACGCCCTACCGCCGGCTCTGGACCAGGCACCTCGCAGCGCTGGAAGAGCACCTGAGCAGAGAGGACGAATCATGATCGAAGCCACCCTGGACCGGAGCGGCCCGCAGTGGACGCTCATCTTCATCCGGGAGCTGACCCAGCCCCCGGAGCGGGTCTGGACCGCGCTGACCGACCCGGGCGAGCTCGACCAGTGGGCGCCCTTCACGGCGGCGTCGGCGCTGAGCACCCCGGGCGAGACCACGCTGACCATGGTCGACGGCGACGAGCGCACCGACCTGCCGGCCGTCGTCCACCGGGCCGACCGGCCGACGCTGCTGGACTACACGTGGGGCGACGACCGGCTGCGCTGGGAGCTCGAGCCCACACCGGACGGCACCCGCCTGACGCTGCGCCACACCCTCGCGCAGCCGGGCATCGAGGCGATGGTCGCCGCCGGCTGGCACCTGTGCACCGACGTGCTGCAGCGCCTGCTCGACGGCGAGCCCACCGGCGTGATCCGGGGCAAGGACGCGCTCGACCACGGCTGGGAGGACCTCAAGAACGCGTACGAGAAGAGCCTGTCAGCGGGCTGAGAGCTTCGCCGCCATCGCCTCGCCGAGCGCCTGCACCCCGCTCAGCGGGCGCACCATGACCATGAAGTCGTCGATGAGCCCGTCCCCGTCGACGTGCACGAAGTCGCACCCGGTCAGCGCCCGCTCGCCGACGCGCGCCTCGAAGACGAGCGCGGCGTCGGGGGCGGCGGCGATTTCGCGTACGTATCGGAAGTCTTCGAAAACGGTGAACACCGCCCGCAGGATCACCTCGACGGTGGCGCGGCCCTCGTAGGGCTTGAACGCCACGGGGCTGTGGAACACCACGTCGTCGGCGAGCAGCGCCACGGCGGCATCGATGTCGCCCGCTTCGACGGCGGCTCGGAAGGAATGCACGTCAGGCCTCCAGGAAGGTCATCTCGGCCTGCTCGGCCGGTCCGAGCAGGATCTCGCGCACCTCGACCCGGCCGGTGCTTCGCACCGCCGGCAGGGTCACGTCCAGCACTACCTCGCGCGTCACTGGTTCGCTCACGCCCGGGAGTTTATGAGACCCGCGCGGAGGATGGCGCCGATGAATTGCCGCGCGCCTCGAACGGCAGATCATCAAGATCGGGGCGCCCGCAACGGCGGGAACGGGGCGGGAGAGCGATGCGGCGATCTAGCCTGTGAGGGTGCGATGGGCGGTGCCGCTCCTGGCGATGGCGGGGGCGGGAGCGGTGAGCGTCTGGGGCGCGCTGTACACGTTGCCGTGGGTGACGGCGGGCGGGTGCATCGGCCTGCTCGCGGTGCTGGCGGTCCATCTCGCCGTGAACGAGCGGGAGGCGCCCTCGTGGCTGCGGGTGACGCTGGGCGCCGCGCTGGTGCTGCTCGCGGGCGCGATGCTGGTGAAGGTGTCGGGGTGGCTGCCGGGGGAAGCGACGCTGAACGTTCCGAGGCTGACCGTGCTGGCGGAGAACCTGCGGGCGGCGTTCCAGCGGGAGGCGACCGTGGCGGGTTTCCAGTTCCTCGCCTGGGCCTGCCTCGCCGTGGTCACCGGCTGGCTGCTGGGGCGGCGGCCGCCGTTCGGGGTGGGGGCGCTGGCGATCGTGGCCGGGATGGCGATGCTCGCGGGGGCGGCCACCGGCGAGGCGCAGTACGCCGGGGACCGATGGCGCGGCTGGCAGGCATTGTCGGCCGACCTCGCCGGCAGCGATGTGCTCTCGGGGCTCAGCGCCACCGTGGCCGGGCCGCCGTACGTGGGAACCGGGACGCAGGTGGGCGCGGCCCTGCTGGGGACGACCCTGACGGTGCTGGCGTGCGCCCGGCTCGGCGCGACCAGCGCGACGCTAGGACCGGGCGACGAGGTCTGAGACGGTCACGGCCTGCAACGACAGGGCGGACAGCAGCTCGTCGGTCGTCTCGACCACGCCCTGACGCTCGGGGCCGCCCTCGTGCAGGACCAGGATCGAGCCGGGGCGGACGCCGGGGAGCAGGGACTTCGCGATCCGCTCGTCGGAGGGCAGGCCCCTGTTGGCGGCGACCAGCGTGCCGAGCACGGCCTGCAGGTTCTGCTCGGCGGCCGAGCGCAGCATGCGCGGGGTGAAGACGCCGGAGCCGGGCCGGAACCAGCGGATCGGACCGTACGGGCTGAGCAGCTCGGTGGTGCGGGCCAGGTCGCGGCGGAACTGCGGGTCGGGGATCAGCGCCGAGCGCTCGTCGCGCATCAGGTGGTTCGCGAGCTCGTGGCCGGCCGCGGTGATCGACGCGACGAGGTGCGGGTAGGCTTCGACCCGCTCGCCAACCAGGAAGAACGTGGCCTTCGCGCCGTGCCGGGCCAGCACCTCCAGCAGGCGCGGGGTGCTCTCGGGGCCGGGACCGTCGTCGAAGGTGAGGGCGAAAACGGGGTCGTCGGTGTCGACGTACCAGAGGACGTCGCCGGGGATCAGCCGGGAGACGGCCCGGGTGGCGGGCTCACGCCAACGGAGGACGAAGCCCGCGGGTCCTGCCGGTGTCGTGGCCATGAACAAAGCGTATGCCGGCCCATCGACGCCGAGCCGCCAGCGCTGCGGTTGGGGCCGCGCGCCCCCGTACGACACAAAAAACGGCCCCGCCGCAAGAAAAGCGGCGGGGCGTAACCGAAATCAGCGCTTGTCGATCGCGACGAACTCGCGCTCCGGAGAACCGGTGTAGAGCTGGCGCGGGCGGCCGATCTTTGTGGCCGGGTCGTTCATCATCTCGGTCCACTGCGCGATCCAGCCGGGCAGGCGGCCGATAGCGAACAGAACCGTGAACATCTTGGTCGGGAAACCCATCGCCTTGTAGATGAGGCCCGTGTAGAAATCGACGTTCGGGTAGAGCTTGCGGCTCACGAAGTAGTCGTCGTTGAGGGCGATCTCTTCGAGCTGGAACGCGATGTCGAGCAGCGGGTCGGGCTTGTCCAGTGTGTTGAGCATCTCCTGGGCGGCCTTCTTGACGATGGCGGCACGCGGGTCGTAATTCTTGTAGACCCGGTGGCCGAAGCCCATGAGCTTGACGCCCTTTTCCTTGTTCTTCACCCGGGTGACGAACGCGTTGACGTCGCCGCCGTCCTTGCGGATCTGCTCGAGCATCTCGAGAACCGCGGCATTGGCGCCGCCGTGCAGCGGGCCGGAGAGCGCGTTCACACCCGCCGAGACCGAGGCGAACAGGTTGGCCTCGGCCGAGCCGACCAGGCGGACCGTCGAGGTCGAGCAGTTCTGCTCGTGGTCGGCGTGCAGGATGAACAGCATGTCGAGGATCTTGGCGACCTTGGGGTCCACGTCGTACTGCACGGTGGGCAGGCCGAAGGTCATGCGCAGGAAGTTCTCGACGTAGTCGAGCGAGTTGTCGGGGTACGGCAGCGGGTGGCCGATGCTCTTCTTGTACGCGTACGCGGCGATCGTCGGAAGCTTCGCCATCAGCCGGATCCCGGAGATCTCGACCTGCTCGGGATCTTTCGGGTCGAGCGTGTCCTGGTAGAACGTCGACAGCGCGGTGACCGCCGAGGAAAGCACCGCCATCGGGTGGGCGTCACGCGGGAACCCGGAGAAGAACGAGCGCATCTCCTCCTGCAGCAGCGTGTGCACGCGGATCTTGTCGGCGAAGTCCTTCAGCTGCGTCGGCGTCGGCAGCTCGTCGTGCATCAGGAGGTACGACACCTCGAGGAACGTCGACTTCTCGGCGAGCTGATCGATCGGATAACCGCGGTAGCGCAGGATTCCCGCGTCACCGTCGATGTAGGTGATCGACGAGGTCGTCGACGCCGTGTTCACGAAACCCTGGTCGAGGGTGACGAAACCGGTCTCCTTCAGAAGGGCACTGACGTCGATGCCGCCGGGACCCTCGACGGCCTCACGCACCGCCATCGACAGCTGGCCACCCGGGTGGTCGAGCTTGACATCCGTCATGTATTTCCCTCACTTCACCGGCAGATGTCCACAAGAATTTGTCGTTCACCGTAAACCCTCAACCTGAATGGGTCATCAGGTGGCCACCCGCTGAGGGATTGATCACGAAGAGTGGCGTTCTTGCATAGATAATGGTGCACAGTCTCAGTGCGGAGGTGTGACCGGTGCGAAACCTTGTAGTGGTCGGTGTGACCGGCACGTCGGCCGGACTGGCCGCGGTGCGCATGGCCGCGCGGGAGGCGGTCTCCCGTGGCGGTCAGCTCCGAGTCGTACACGCGTTCACCTGGCCCAGTCATGGCCCGCCGGGCGCCGGGCTCGATTACGACGACGCGCGCCGGGCCGCCACCCAGGTGGTCGGCGAGGCGGTCGCCACCGCCCAGCGTTCCACACCCGGGGTGCGGGTGACGGGACAACTCGTCGACGGATTGCCCGATCGGGTGCTGTTGCGCCTGAGCCGCACCGCCGAGCTGCTGGTCCTCGGCGACGACGACCTGGCCACCACCTCCTGGCTGCCGCCGTCCTCGGTCCTCGTGCAGACGGTCGCCCGCTCGTGGTGCCCGGTGCTGGTGGCCCGCGGACCGCGTCCGCCGCGCGGGGTCGTGCTGGCGGCCGTCGACGGCTCGTCGAACGGCATGCGGGCGCTGCGGCACGCCGCCGCCGAGAGCCGCCGGCGCAAGATCGCGGTCGAGGTGGTGCACGTGGTCCGGGAGTACGGCGGCCGGCACGAGGAACTGGGCCGGCAGGTGCTGGCCGAGGCCGCGGCCGTGGCGCCGCAGGCGCGTACCCGGTTGCTCGCCGGCCGGCCGGGGCCCACCCTGGTACTCGCGTCGCGCCGGGGCCGGGTGATCCTGCTGGGCACCCGCGGCGCCCACGAGGGCCTGCTCGGCTCGGTGGCCCGTGAGGTGCTGCACCGCAGCGCCTGCCCATCGGTCTTCGTGCACGGGCGGTCGACGCCCTCCCCGCCGGCGCAGCGCTCGCCGACGAGGGCCACCGCATTGACCTAATCCCGGGGCCCCGCAAGCCGATCTAGACCGTTGATGACCGGATTGTGGCGGCTGTGGGCCCTGGGCGGGGCGGCGGCGACGGCCCTGTACCTGACCGACCTCTCCCCCGCCGTGAACAGCGCGTGCGCGCTGATCGTCGGGGTGGGCACGGTGTTCGCCTGCTTCTACGGTCCGCGTCGCCTGCGCGCCGAGCCGCGCGGCGCCTGGAACCTGATGGGCGTCGCCGCGCTGAGCTTCCTGATCGGCATGGTCGTCCGGCCGTTCGTGACCGACGCCGGGCTGCCGCTGATCTCCGACTGCTTCACGATCCCCGGCTACCTGCTGCTGTTCTGCTTCTTCTGGAATCTGCTGCGGGCCCGGCAGGTGATGGAACGACATGTGGTGCTCGACGGCCTGATCATCTGCCTGGCCGGCGGGACCGCGAGCATGCTGCTGCTGGCCATGCCGGCCGTGGAGGTCGGCGGCCGGTCGGTCGTCGTGTCCTCGCTGGCGGGGATCTACCCGTTGTTCGACGTCGTGGTGCTGATGATGGTGCTGAACCTGACCTTCACCGCGCGCGCCTGGCCGCTGTCGCTGCTGTCCCTGCTCGGCGGGATGGGCCTGATGCTGGCGGGCGATCTCTCGTACGCGATCATCGGCCGGTCCGGGCAGCTCTACACCTCGCCGCTGCTCGACGTGCCGTTCCTGCTCGCGTACACGCTGCTGGGCGTCACCGCGCTGCACCCCTCGGCGACCGTCCTCGGCCGGCCGGCCCGGCCCCCGGTGCCGGCCTGGTCGGCGCGCCGGATGGCGCTGCTGGTGCCGGCCCTGGCCACGCCGTTCGTGCTGCTGCTGTTCGTCGGGGACACCACGGCGCGCCGGCTCGTGCTGAGCGTCACCGGCGTCCTCATCGTGACGCTGCTGCTGGCGCGCGCGGTCGCCGCGGTGCAGGCCCAGACGCGGGCACAGCATTTCGCCGAGTACGCGGCCAACCATGATCCGCTGACCGGCCTGCCGAACCGGCGCATGGTCGCCGAGGAAGTCGACCGCTTCCTGCAGACGGGTTCGTCCATCTGGGTGCTCCTGCTGGATCTGGACGGCTTCAAGTACGTCAACGACTCGTGGGGGCACGACACCGGCGACCGCCTCGTCATCGAGGTCGGCGAGCGGCTGCGGGCCCGCGTGCCCTCCGACGTCACGGTCGCGGCGCTGGGCGGCGACGAGTTCCTGCTCGCCTGCGCCGGCGACCGGCCGCGCGCCGAGCGGGTGGTCGACGAGGTGCGCGGCTGCTTCGACCGCCCGTTCGTGGTGCGCGACGTCGAACTCAAGATCAGCGCGTCGATCGGCATCGCCTCGGCCGGCTCGGACGGCGACGCCGAGGAGCTGATGCGCGACGCCGACACGGCCATGTACCAGGCGAAATCCACGGGCCCGGGTCATGCCACGGTCTTCGACCGGTCGATGCACGACCAGGTGCGCGAGCGCATCGAGCTCGAGGTCGCGCTGCGCCGCGCGCTCGGCGAGGGCGAGCTCTGGGTGGCCTACCAGCCGCTCGTACGGCTCGAGACGGGCCGCCCGCTCGGCGCGGAGGCGCTGGTCCGCTGGGTGCACGCGGAACGCGGTCCGATCTCGCCGGCCGTGTTCATCCCGCTCGCCGAGGACGCCGGGCTGATCGGGGCGATCGGCACCTATGTACGCCAGGAGGCGCTGCGCCAGCTCGCGGCGTGGCGCGCCGACGGGACCGTGGCCGACGACTTCTACCTGTCCATCAACGTCTCGGCGAAGCAGCTCACCGATCCGTCGTTCCCGCTGGTCGTCTCGTCCGAGCTGCTCGAGTACGGGGTGCCGGCCCGCTGCGTGGCCCTGGAGATGACCGAGACGGTGATGATGGACAGCTCGGGCGCCACCTCACGGGTGGTCTTCGAGCTGCGCGAGCTCGGCGTCAAGCTGCTGATCGACGACTTCGGCACGGGGTTCTCGGGGCTGGGCTACCTGCGCCGCTTCCCGGTGACCGGTGTGAAGATCGACCGCTCGTTCGTGGTCGGGCTGGGCGCCGACGAAGAAGCCGGCGAGCTGGTGCGGGCGATCGTGGCGATGAGCCAGGCGCTGCACCTGAGCGTGATCGCCGAGGGCGTGGAGACCCGCTTGCAGCGGGACGCGCTGGCGGCCATGGGCGTGACGAACGGGCAGGGGTGGCTGTGGGGTCCGGCGGTCCCTCCGTCGGAGTTCGCGGCACATTGGCACACCTCCGGAACAGCGGCAACACTTGCGGGTACCGAATGACCCCTTCCGCCGCGCCGCCGCGTGGGGCATCATTCGAGCCTCCCCCCAGTAACGCGCATCACACCCGGAGTTGCCGATGATGACCGCGATGGTCACCGTCCTGTTCATGCTCACCGTCGGGCTCGCTGCGGCGCTCATGGCGGCGGTTCGCCGGCCCTGATCTCCCGCGTCCGGCCGAGATGCGGCAGGCTGGGCAGATGCGCTTCGCCACGTGGAACGTCAACTCGGTCAAGGCACGCCTGCCCCGGTTGCAGGAGTGGCTCTCCTCCACCAAGCCCGATGTGCTGTGCGTGCAGGAGACCAAGGTCGCCGACTTCCCCGACCTCTCCGATCTTGGTTACGAGGCCGCCCACTTCGGGCTGGGCCGGTGGAACGGCGTCGCCGTCCTGTCCCGGATCGGCCTGGCCGACGTGCGCCAGGGGTTTCCCGGCGAGCCCGGGTTCCCCGAGCACGAGGCCCGCTTCGTCAGCGCGCTCTGCGGGGGCATCCGCTTCGCCTCGGTCTACGTCCCCAATGGGCGGACACCGGAAGATCCGCACTACACTTACAAGCTCGCGTGGCTGGCTGCGCTGCGCAGCGCGCTGAAGGACGACCTCGCCGCCGGGCCGCTGGTCGTGGCCGGCGACTTCAACGTCGCGCCCACCGACGACGACGTGTGGGACCCGGCGGTCTTCGTCGGCGCCACCCACGTCACCCCGCCCGAGCGGGAGGCGCTCGCCGCCATCCGCGACCTCGGCCTGCACGACATCGTGGGTCGTCCGCTCAAGGGCGATCGCCCGTTCACCTATTGGGACTACCGGGCCGGCATGTTCCACATGAACAAGGGCATGCGGATCGACCTGGTGCTGGCCAGTGCCGACGTCGCCGCCAAGGTGACCGACGCGGTGATCGACCGGGAGGCGCGCAAGGGCAAGGGGCCGTCCGACCACGCCCCCATCGTGGTCGACATCGAATAAATCGGTGGCGTCCCGCGCGCGGGCCGGGCTAGCGTCTTTCGCATGATCCTCTGATGCTCATCGGGCCACGGTCGTGGCCCTCGCTGCGTTCCGGCTCCGGGCGCTCCGGCGGGTTGTCCGCCGTGGAGACGCCGGCGTGCCGACGCCCGGAGCAATCTCCCCCTTTCCACGGCACCACCCTGCCCAGCCCTGCCCCGGCTCCGGCCGGGCGCGCAAGGAGGCTCGTATGACCACGCCCTTCTCCGTCCACGTCGACCGGGACGACCTCGCCACACAGGACATCGCCGCCGCCCTGGGCCGCCCCGCGGCGAACGGCGACACGGCCGACCGTCCCGGCGCGTCCGGGACCGGACATCACGGCGCCCACGACAGCCGGCAGGCGGCGCGCGGCCGCTCCGAGCGCGACCATGCCCGCCTCGGGGCGGGCAAGTCCCGCTCGTACGCGTTCCGGCGCAGCTAGGCCCTGCATCGAAGCGAAGGCCGGGGCTCCACCCGCAGGTCGCAGCGGGTGGAGCCCCTTTCCCGCGTGCTACGTTCGAGGCATGACGGCTTCGCTCTTCCTCTGATCGGGACCAGGTCCGGCCGCGTCGGTCGGCACGTCGGCCATGTCCCGTTCAGTCGTGTTGGAGCGTTTCCGTGTCCCTTCTTCCGATCACCCTGCCCGCGCGCGCCCACGCGCAGCTTGGCTGCGCCGGCGTGCGCGTCTCGCGCGGCGCTCGTCCCGTGTTCGACGGGCTCGATCTCACCGTCTCCCCCGGCAGCCGCATCGGCGTCGTCGGCGAGAACGGCCGCGGCAAGTCGACCCTGCTGCGCACCCTCAGCGGCGATCTCACACCGGACGCGGGCGAGGTGCGGCTGGTGGGCACGATCGGCGCCGCCGAACAGGAGATCCCGGTCGCCGGGGACCGCACGGTCGGTGACCTCATCGATCGGGAGCTCGCCGACGTCCGGCTGGTGTTGCGCGCCGTCCAGGACAGCGCCGACGCCCTGGCCGCCGGCCGGCCGGGGGCCACGGCCGGCTACGAGGCCGCGCTCGACGCCGCCCACACCCTCGGCGCCTGGGATGCCGATCGACGGGTGCAGGTCGCGCTCACGTCGTTGGGCGCCGTCGGCGACCGTACGCGTGAACTGGCTCTTCTGTCGGTGGGGCAGCGCTATCGGATCCGGCTCGCGTGCCTGCTCGGCGCGGGGCACGACTTTCTGCTGCTGGACGAGCCGACGAACCACCTGGACGCCTCCGGCCTGGCGTTCCTCACGGACGCGCTGCTCGAACACCCCGGCGGGGTGGTCCTGGCGAGTCACGACCGGGCGCTGCTGTCCGACGTCGCGACCACGATCGTCGACCTGGATCCGAGCGTCGACGGGCGGCCCCGGGTCTACGGCGACGGCTACGCCGGGTATGTGCAGGGGCGCGCGGCCTCGCGCCGGCGGTGGGCCGAGGAGTACGAGCGGCAGCGGAGCGAGCATGCGCGGCTCGCGCGCGATCTCGACGCCGCCCGCGGCCGGCTGATCACCGGGTGGCGGCCGGACAAGGGCACCGGCAAGCACAAGCGGGCGACCCGGGCGCCGGGGCTGGTGCAGTCGGCGCATCGGCGGCGTGCGGAGCTGGCCGCCCATGCCGTCACCGCGCCGGAGCCCCCGTTGTCACTGGAGATGCCGGCCCTGCCCGCCCGGCCGGGGGCCACGCTGATCGAGGCCCGGGGGATGCGCTTTCCGGGCCGCCTGAACGCCGTGTCGCTGTCGCTCACCTCCGGCGACCGGCTCGTGGTCACCGGCCCGAACGGCGCGGGTAAATCGACGCTGCTCGCCGCCCTCGCCGGTCACCTGGCGCCGCCGGACGGCACGCTGCGGACCGCTCCCGGCATCCGCACGGCGCTGCTGACCCAGGAGTCGCCGCCGGCCTCGCCGCTGACCGCCCGTGAGGCCTACCACGCACACGTCGCCGCTCTGGTCACCGCCGCGGAACTCGCCTCGCCCCCACCTGAAGAACGGGATGCCGAATCGCTCGAGCTGCTCACCCCGGAATCGCTCGGACTGCTCACCCCGGCCGAGTGGGACCGCCCGGTCGCGACGCTCTCCACCGGTCAGCAGCGCCGCCTCGACCTGGCGATGGCGCCGGCCGGGCGGCCGCACGTCCTGCTGCTCGACGAGCCGACCAACCACCTGTCGGCAGCCCTGGTGGACGAGCTGACCACGGCGCTGACCACCACCGCGGCGGCGGTCGTGGTCGCCACCCACGACCGGCAACTTCTCCGGGACACGGCCGCCTGGCCGCGGCTTCCCCTGGCCACGAGGATCCCGGCGGCGAAGTAGGCGCGGGGCCCGGCGCTCGGGGCGCCGGGCCGGTGGGCAAGGTCAGCCGAGCTCGGCGTACACGTCGTCGAGGAGGCCGTGGTACATGTCGCTGCGGGTGTTGAAGTTGGGACCGCCGATGCGCAGCGGCAGCGTGTTGGTGATGGCGAGCGTCGACGGGATCGTGGCCTGGCCGCTCCGGACGCCGTCGATGTAGACCGCGAGGGACGTGCCGGCGCGCTGGCACAGGATCTTGTGCCACAGGCCGTCGGTCACCGGGGTGGCCGAGCGGGCGATGTAGGCCGTGGGCGAGCCGGTGCCGACCGCGACGCACTGGGCGCGGCCGTTGGTGGCGCCCACCTGCATCTTCCACTGGCTGCCGGTGTTGGCCACGCCCTTCTGCATGATGTTCGCCGAGCCGACGACCTGGGCCTTCGTCAGGTGCACCCGGGCCGACCAGCGGAACAGCCTGGTGCCGGGGTTGAGGTTGACGTTGTTGGCGGCCTCGAGCAGCCCGCGCGGGCAGGCCGTGACCGCGGCCGGGCAGGCGGCCGGGAAGGCGACGTACTTGCCGCCGGTCGCGCCGCCCTCGAACTGGATGACACCCTGGTCGGCGCCGCGGATGGTGAGCGCCAGGCCGCGGCCCGACGTGTCGGTGACCCGCCCGCCGACCGGGCCGGCGTCGAAGTCCCAGCGGGCGACCAGGGCCGGCGCGGCCGGGGTTCCGGCGGCGGGCACCGCGGCGGCGGCCGGCGGCGTGTCCGACGGAGCGGCGGAGGCCGCCTGAGCGGTCGAAGCCGGGACGATCAGCCCGGCCATTGCCGCGAACGCGATTGCGATCTTCATGCCTATGAGATCACGATTTGACCGGATTGTTACCGGAAAACCAGAAATGCCGGAAATTGGGCAGAGGAGCTAGGCGGCCACGGCCAGCAGGCAGACGGCCACGAGGCGCAGCACGTGCCAGTCGGTCGACTCCCAGTCGGCCGGGTGGGTCGGGGCCTCGCCGGCGGCGGGGACGAAGCGGCCGGCCCGGCGGGCCGCGGCGACGATCGACCGGGCGTACGCGGCGAGCGACTCGGCGTCGGTGGCCCGCTCGGCCTCGACGAGGGCGTCGCGGACGGCGGCGGCGTGCTGGTCGACCAGGGCCAGCAGGCCCGGGTCGGCGAACGCGGCGGCCAGGCCGTCGACGCCCACCCGCGCCATCATCTCGTCCAGCAGGGCGGTCGCCGGGTCGAGGATCGGGGCGGTCGCGTCGGTGGCGAGCGGGGCGAAGGCGAGGAATTCGTTCGTCATGGCGAAGACGCTAGGGGGTGCCGGCCGCCCCGGACAGGGGGGTAACCGAACGGCACCCGAGCGCCTACGATCCCGCTACGCGGGAAGCTGATCCATCGCCTTGTAGATGCGTTTGTCCGAAATCGGGTACGCGGTGCCGAGGGTCTGCGCGAACAGGTTGATCCGCAGTTCCTCGATCATCCAGCGGATCTCGAAGAGCCCCTCGGCGGCCGGGTTGAGCGGCGGGAACTCGGCGCGCAGCTCGCGGTACTCGGCCTCGATCTCCTGGATCTGGGCCATCAGCTGCCGATCGCGGCCGAGGTTCAACGCCACCCGGTCGAGCCGGTAGACGATGCCCCGCAGGTACCGGGGCAGGTGGTGCAGCTGCTTCCAGCCGGTCTCGGTGACGAAGCCGGGGTGGACCAGGCCCTTGAGCTGCTGCCGGATGTCGGCCAGCGCCGCGATCAGCTGCGGGTCGCGCAGGCCCTTCAGGCGCTGGTCCACGTCGTACGTGGTGGCCAGGACGGCCTGGACCTGCACGACCACGCCCTCGACCGCGTCGACCAGGTCCTGCCGGACCGCGTCGCGCAGCGATGCGAACTCGATCGACGACCACACCGGTCCGCCGGCGTCGGCCACCAGCTTGTCGACGGCGGCGCCGGCGCAGTCGTCGAGAAGCTCCGCGATCGATCGGTACGGGTTCGCCCGCGACAGCTCCAGCTTGGCCCGGTTGTCGAGCCGCCCCTGCAGGAAGCGGGCGGCCGGCGGCAGCGTGAGCAGCAGCAGCCGGCGGGTGCCGGCCCGCATGGCGACGCGCTGCTCGGGCTCCGACTCGAAGACCCGGATCGCGACGCTGTCCCCCTCGTCCATCAGCGCCGGGAAGACCGTCACTTCGTACCCGCCGCGCATCTGGGCGACGCGCCGCGGCAGCATGCCGAAGTCGTTGGCGGTGATGCCCCGCCGTTCGAGGTTCCCGGCCGCCGCGGAGATCGTCTGCTGCACCTTGGGCGCGAGCCGCCGCCGCAACTCGTCAAGATCGCGACCGGAGCCGATGACCTCGCCCGATTCGTCGACCACCCGGAAGTTCATCCGCAGGTGCGAGGGCACCTCGGACGGCTTCCACGCATCGCGCGGCACGATGGTCCCGGTCAGCCGCCGCAGCTCGTTGCCGATCGCGTCGGTCAGCGGCCCGCGCCGGGCCGGCACCCGGTCGAGCACCGCCTCGGCCCAGTCCGGCACCGGCACGAAGTTGGTGCGCAGCGCCTTGGGCAGCGCCCGGATCAGCGAGATCACGACGTCCTTGCGGAACCCCGGCACCGACCACCCGAAGTCTTCGGGGTCGAGCTTGTTGAGCAGCGGCAACGGCACCTCGACGGTGACGCCGTCGGCGTCGGACCTGGGCTCGAACGCGTACGTCAACGGCAGCCGCACCCCGTTGGCCAGCCAGGCGTCCGGGAACGCGTTGGGGTCGACGGTGTCGCGCCCCTCGTTCACCAGCAGCTCGCGGGTGAACGTCAGCAGATCCGGATTCTCCCGCCGCGCTTTCTTCCACCACGCGTCGAAATGCCGGGCGGTGACGACCTCGGCCGGGATGCGCGCGTCGTAGAGCCGGTAGACCGTCTCGTCGTCGACCAGGATGTCGCGCCGTCGCGCCCGGTTCTCGATCTCCTCGATCCGCTCGAGCAGGCGACGGTTCTCGTCGAAGAACTTGTAGTGGGTGTCCCAATCGCCCTCGACCAGCGCGTGCCGGATGAACAATTCCCGGCACAGCACCGGGTCGATCCGCGCGTATCCGACGCGCCTGCGCGGCACGATCGGCAGACCGTAGAGAGTCACTTTCTCGTACGCCATGACGGCGCCTTGCTTCTTTTCCCAATGCGGCTCGGAGTACGAGTGCTTGACCAGGTGCGGGGCGAGGTTCTCGGCCCATTCGGGCTCGATGCGGGCGTTGACCCGCCCCCACAGGCGGCTGGTCTCGACCAGCTCGGCCGACATCACCCAGCGCGGCTGCTTCTTGAACAGGGCCGACCCGGGGAAGATGGCGAACTTCGCGCCGCGGGCGCCGAGGTACTCGCGCTTGTCGCCCTCCTTGAGCCCGATGTGGCTGAGCAGGCCGGACAGCAGGGCGGTGTGCACGTGCGGGCCTTCGGCGAGATCGTCGCGGTCCTCCTGCAGGGTCAGGCCGAGCGTGCGGGCGACCTGACGCAACTGCGCGTAGATGTCCTGCCATTCCCGTACGCGCAGGTAATTGAGGAATTCGGAACGGCACAACCGCCGGAACTGGTTCCCCGAAAGTTCCTGTTGTTTCTCGCGCAGATAGCGCCAGAGGTTGAGGTAGCTGAAGAAATCCGACTCCTTGTCGGTGAACCGGGCGTGTTTCTCGTCGGCCTGCTGCTGCTTGTCGACCGGGCGCTCGCGCGGATCCTGGATCGACAGCGCCGCGGCGATCACCATGACCTCGGCGACGCAGTTCTGCTTGTCGGCCTCGATCACCATGCGGGCCAGCCGCGGGTCGACGGGCAGCTGGGCGAGCTGACGGCCCAGCGGCGTGAGCCGGCGCTCGTCGAGCGCTCCCAGTTCCTCGAGCAGTTTGACGCCGTCGTTGATGTTGCGCTTGTCGGGCGGGTCGATGAACGGGAACTTCGCGAGATCGCCCAGCCCCAGATTGGTCATCTGGAGAATGACGGAGGCGAGATTCGTACGCAGGATCTCGGGCTCGGTGAACTCGGGGCGGGCCTCGAAGTCCTCTTCCGAGTACAGCCGGACGCAGATGCCGTCGGCAAGCCGGCCGCAGCGGCCCTTGCGCTGGTTGGCGCTGGCCTGCGAGACCGGCTCGATCGGCAGCCGCTGCACCTTGAGCCGGTTGGAGTAGCGGCTGATCCGGGCCGTGCCGGGGTCGATCACGTAGCGGATGCCGGGGACCGTCAGCGAGGTCTCGGCGACGTTGGTGGCGAGCACGACCCGCCGCTGGCTGTGCCGCTCGAAGACCTTGTGCTGCTCGGCGGCCGAGAGCCGGCCGTAGAGCGGGACGATCTCGGTGCCGCGCAGGTTGCGCTTGCCGAGCGCGTCGGCGGTGTCGCGGATCTCGCGCTCGCCGGAGAGGAAGACCAGGATGTCGCCGTCGCCCTCGCGCCCCAGCTCGTCGACCGCTTCCGCGATGCCGTCGACCTGGTCCATCGGCTCTTCAACATCGTCCTCGGTGGTCATGACCAGCGGCCGGTAGCGGACCTCCACCGGGTAGGTGCGGCCCGAGACCTCGATCACCGGCGCCGGTTTGCCGTCCTTGCCGGCGAAATGCTCGGCGAACCGCTGGGTCTCGATCGTGGCCGAGGTGATGATCAGCTTGAGGTCGGGGCGGCGCGGAAGGAGCTCGCGCAGATAGCCGAGGATGAAGTCGATGTTGAGGCTGCGCTCGTGCGCCTCGTCGATGATCAGGGTGTCGTACCGGAGCAGCTGCCGGTCGTTCTGGATCTCGGCGAGCAGGATGCCGTCGGTCATCACCTTGACCATGGTGTCGTCGCTCACCTGGTCGGTGAAGCGCACCTTGTAGCCGACCGTCGAGCCGAGCGGACGGTCGAGCTCCTCGGCGATGCGCTCGGCGACCGTGCGGGCCGCGATGCGCCGGGGCTGGGTGTGCCCGATCTGGCCGCGCACGCCGCGGCCCAGCTCCATGCAGATCTTGGGGATCTGGGTGGTCTTGCCGGAGCCGGTCTCGCCCGCCACCACCACGACCTGGTGGTCGCGGATGGCGGCGAGGATGTCGTCCTTGCGCTGGCTGACCGGCAGCGCCTGGGGGTAGGTGACCTTGGGCACGGCGGCGAGCCGGGCCCGCAGTCTTTCGAACGCCGCGTCGGCTTCCGACGAGATCTCCGCGAGCACGACGGCCCGGGCCGCCTCGTCACGGATCTTTCTGGTGCCGTCCAGCCGGCGCTGGAGTCGCCGTTCGTCGCGGGGAAGAAGCTCAGCTAGCCGGGTGCGAAGCGCGGCGGGTGTTGTCGACATAGCGCAGCAAGAATAGGCGGATCCGGCGTGAAACGCCTGGTGATTAACGCCGCCCCAGAGCGTCGATCGCCGCCATCTCCTGGGCCGTGAGTTCAAAACCAGAAATGTCGTAGTTTGTTGTGATGCGCGCGGCGGTCTTCGACTTGGGGATCACGACAATCTCATGCTGTACGTGCCAGCGCAGTACCACCCGCGCCGCGTCGACATCGTGGGCCTCGGCGATCCGGGTCAGCGCGGCGTCCCGCAGGTTGGTGGTCTTGAACGGCGAGTAGCCCTCGACCACCACACCACGCGCCCGGTGTCCCTCGACCAGGCCGGCGTCCCACAGCGTCGGGCCGAAGCGGATCTGGTTGACCGCCGGCGTCTCCCCCGTCGCCTTGGTCAGGTCGTCGATCTCGTCGAGCCCGAAGTTGCTGACGCCGATGTTACGGGCCAGCCCGGCGTCGCGCAGCGCGATGAACTGCTCCCACACCTTGACCGCCCGCCCGCGGGACGGCGGCCAGTGGATGAGCCAGAGGTCGACGGCGTCGACGCCCAGCCCCCGGAGGCTGGCGTCGAGGGTCGCGCGTTCCTTGCCGGCCCGCTCGGGCGGCAGCTTGGTGGTGACGAAGACCTCGTCGCGCGACACCCCCGAGTCGGCGAGCGCGCGACCGACCTCCGCCTCGTTCCCGTACATGGTGGCGGTGTCGATGTGCCGGTAGCCGGCGTCGAGAGCGTGCCGGACGGCCCGGTAGGCGGCGTCGCCGCGGATCTGCCAGGTGCCGAACCCCAGCAGCGGCATGGCGGGCGCGACGGGCAACGGAAGGGCGGGAATGCTCATACCCGCAATCATGCCCGCCGCCGGCGGCTTCAGTCGTGGTGCGGAACCGGCGAGCGCAGCCGCGCGGCGCTGGGGTCGCCCGCCGACGGATCGGCGGCCGGCAGCGCGCTCATCCCCGGCAGGCGAACGTTCTCCATCGCGGACCGCTCGGCGAGCGCCCGCTCCAGCTTCTCGCGGGCCCTCTCGTCGTCCTTCTTCCTCGACCTGAGCTTCATGTCCGACACCTCCAGCGTGAAGTGGAACCGTGTACCGCCACCCGGGTTGTCGTCCACGCCGATCTCCCCGCCGTGGCGCTCCACGATCCGTTTGCAGATGGCCAGGCCCAGCCCCGTCCCGGCGTACCCGGCGGACACGTGGGCCCGATGGAACCTCTCGAACACCGCGGGCTTCTCGGCGTCCGGAATGCCGATCCCGCGGTCGGCCACGTCGATCCGGGTCCAGCCGGAACCGGCCGGACCGGTTCCGGCTGGGCCGGTTCCGATCGGGGTGGCGGTCACGTCGACCCGGGCGACGGCGCCCGGGCGCACGTACTTGAGCGCGTTGCCGATCAGGTTGTCGAGGACGTGCCGCAGCATCGCCGGGTCGGCCCGCACGGCCGGCAGCTCCCCGACGAAGACCTCCGGCGGCGGGTCGTGCCCGGCCCGGTCCTGCACCACCTCGGCCACGAGCGCGCCGAGGTCGACCGCTTCGACGTTGAGCGGAGCGTCCCGGGCCGTGGTGTACGCGAGCAGCGTGTCGATCATCCCGCTCATCCGCTGGACCGCCCGCTGGATGCGCTCGAGCGAGGGCCGCGCGTCGTCGCCGTCCTCGAGCGCCTCCTCGGCCACCTCGCAGTGCCCCCGCATGACCGTCAGCGGCGCCTTGAGGTCGTGCGCCACCACCCCCGCGAACACGGCGAGGTCGGTCTCGTACCGGCGCAGGTCGGTGATGTCGTGGAACACCGCGACCGCGCCGCGCTGCCCCGCGCTGACGTCGAGGGGCCGGCCGTCGACGCTGATCACGATGCCCTCGGGCCGGGCCGGGTTGCGCACCACCATCTCGACGCCGTTGGCGTGCTCGCCCCGCAGGGCCCGCATCAGCGGCAGCTCGTCGACCGGGAACGGCGTGCGCCCGTCCGGCCGGAACAGCCCGTAGTGCTCCTGCCAGCCGTCCGGCTGCTCGGTGTCGTCGTCGACCCCGAGCAGTTGTTTGGCGGCCGGATTGTGCAGCAGGAACCTGCCGTTCTCGTCGACCACGCCGACGCCGTCGCCGATGCTGGTCATCACCGCGCCGAGCAGGCCGGCCTGCCGCCGGCTCTCGGCCTCGGCCACCCGCAGCTCGGCCGTCGCCTCGCGGACCCGGGCGACGGCCCGCTCCCGCCCGGTGGCGAGCACGTGGACGAGCCCGGCCAGGATCACCGTGATCGTCAGGCAGCCGCCGAGCACCGCGCCGGGCAGGCCGCTGCGCGCGCCGGGCAGGTGGCCCGAGTCGGCGCGGACGGTCAGCGTCCACTCCCGGTCGGCGACGTCGAGCAGCGACTGCCGCTCGAGGTCGGGCTCGCCGGCGGCGGGGTAGCGGGCGACGACCGGCTGGCTGCCGTCGGTGTTGTGGGCGCGCAGCACCCCCTCGAGCTGCCCCTGGCTGACCGTGGCGAGCACGCCGTTGAGGAAGTCCTGACCGCGCATGCCGAGCACCAGCCAGCCGCGGAAGGTGGGATCGGCGGCGCGCGGCCAGATCGGCGCGGCGAAGACGAACGAGTGCTGCTGCCTGGCCGCGGGCAGGTTGCGGTCACGCAGCAGGACGTAGGTGTCGGAGACCGTCGGCACGCTCATCCGGCGGGCGTCGATCAGCGCGTTGGCCGGCTCGCTCGCGGCGGCCACGTCCGTCCCGACGGGCGCCGCGGCGCCGCCCAGGCCGCGGGTGAAGATCGTGAAGTAGTGCTCGTCGCTGTCGGCGGTGGGCTGCAGCACGATCCCGTCCGCGCCGCGCGAGCGCCAGAGCTGCTGCACGGCCGGGATCCGCGACGCCACGGCCGGCACGACGAAGGAGACGCTGGACGCGCCGATCAGCGAGGCGGAGGCGAGCGGCGAGGTGGCCGCGTCGAAGTCCTCCCAGGTCATCGCGTTGTCGGTGGCCAGGCCGGCCGCGGTCGCCGCGAGCAGCGAGCTGTACCGCTCGGTCTCGGCGAGCACGGCGGCCTCGGCCATGTCGGAGCGCTGGTCCATGACGCTCTCGGCGTTGTCCCGCTGGGCGGAGCGCACGCCCGCGACGATCAGCAGGGTGGCGGCCAGCCCGACGACCAGCACGGCGGCGGCGAGCCAGGGACCGGTCAACCGGCCCCGGCGGGCGCCCGCCGCGGCAGTAGCGCTCCCCCGTCGCCTCACCAAACTCACCAATGCGAGCGTAATACGCAAATCGCCCCCGCCGGCGCGATCGGCCGACGGGGGCGGGGCTCACTTCCCGATGTCGTACTGATAGAGGTTGTGCGACGCCATGAGCGTGGTGATCTTCGTGTAGTAGTTCGGGTCGGTGGCGTACCCGGCCTTCCACACCTGCCAGATGAACTTGTTCGCGTCCTTCGTGTAGCTGAAGGCCGGCTTGTACCTGCTGTTCACCCGCAGGAAGTTGCCGTGGTCGCGGAACGAGTTCGCCATGTTCGCGTAGATCCGGAAGCTCCCCGTGGTGGCGAAGCACTTGCCGGCCTTGTCGCACTCGGTGGTGTTGTAGACGTGGCAACCCTTCGCGAGCGTGCCGTAGCTGCTGCCCTGGCACTTGATCCCGAAGTAGTTGCTGTCGGTGACCGAGAGGCTGCTACGCCCCCAGCCCGACTCGAGGATGGCCTGCGCGATCGTGACCGACGCCGGCACGCCGTACTCCCGCCAGCCCTTCTGCGCGCCCGGCGCCGCCGCCACGATGAACTGGTCGGGCGTCGGGGCGACGATCGGCTTGGTCGACGCGCCCGGGCACAGGTGCAGGGTCGGCGTGACCACGTAGGCGTGCGAGATGTAACTGCCGTCGCTGAGCCGGTTCCACTGCGTGGTCGAGCGGACGGTGCCGCTGACCATCGAGCCGACCACGCCGCACACGCCCTGCACCGTCGCTCCGGTCGCGACCGAGCGCTTCACCGGGTAGGCGGTCGACGGGCCGCTGCGGATGTTCACGAGGCCGTCGGCGCTGCGCACCGTGCCGACCTTGTAGGCCGGCTTCGCCTTCACCGGGACGACCTTCTGCGTCGTGGTCACGCACAGCGGGACCGTCTTGCTCATCACGAGGTACGCGTGACTCACGTACGAGCCATCGCTGAGCCGGTCCCATTGCGTGGTCGTGCGCACCGAGCCTCGTACGGACGGCCCGGTGACCCGGCAGGAAGCCGTCACCTTCTGCCCGTTGCGCAGCGACCCGGTGATCTTCGCGGCCAGCGACGGCCCGGACCTGGTCTTGAGTGTGCTGCCCACCTTGACGGTTGCCGTCACGGCAGCGGCCTCGGCGGCGCCGGGCGCCACCACCAGCCCCGCGCCGGCGGCCAGCGCCATCAGCGGCACCGCGAGCAGTCGGCGGGTGTTGAGCCCCATGAAGGTCCCTTCGTGTCGTCGGTCCGTACGAAGGTCGCGAGGGGGCGTTGCGGGCGAAGAGCGATGCCGGTTGCGCTTCAGGAGCGGGGGCTGTACACCGATGCGTGAAAAGGTCCTTGGTTGGGCAAACGGCTACCGTCTTCGTCACCCGCACCCCGCAGCAGGAGGACCACCCTCGATGACGGCCCTGGCGTCCCGGACTCGGAGGTCCGCCCCGTCCACACCCGGGGCCGGGCACGTGCTGGCCCCGCTCGCGGTGGCGATCCTGGCCGCCGGCGGGGTGGCCGCGATGTACCTCGCATTCGTCCAGACGACCACCGGCCAGTACGCGGACACCACCGCGATGCTCGGCGGCGACGTCCACCACCAGCGCGTCGTCGAGGTGCTCAGCCGCGCGCTCAACGGCACCACGCTGGTGACCCTGGTGCTGGTGTGCCTGGTCGCCGTCGCGGTGGGCGTGCTGCGCCGCCGGATCGACCTCGCCATCGGCACCGGCGTGCTGGTGCTCGGCGCGAACGCCAGCTGTCAGTTGCTCAAGGTGCGGCTCCCCCGCCCCGACCTCTCCGGCTTCCCCGGCCCCAACTCGTTCCCGAGCGGCCACGCCGCGGCCGCCGCCTCGGTGGTGTGCGCGCTGATCCTGGTGCTGCCCGCGGCCGTACGCGGCATCGTGGCGTTGGCCGGCGCCGCCTACGTCACCGTGATCGGGGTGGCCACCGTCTGGGCCGAGTGGCACCGCCCCAGCGACGTGGTCGCCGCGGTGCTGCTGGTGCTCGCCTGGGCCTCATTCGCCCTGTTCGCCATCCGCCTGTTCCGCCGCGCCGCCGGCCCGGCCGGCCGCCCCAGCCGCCTCACCACGGCCGCGCTGCTGGCGGTGGCGGTGATCACCGGCGCCGCCGGCGTGTTCGGCCTGATCTCGGTCGCCATGAATGTTCGAATGACCGCGGCCCTGGTATCCGGCAGATTCGCGTTCCTCACCGGCTCGGCCGGCATCGCCGCCGCCGTGGCCGGAGGCTTCTTGATCTGGGTGTGGCTCGCAGCCCGCGACCGGGCCGCCGAGTCCGCGCCCGCAAAGGCGGGCCGACCGGCCCGCCGCACCAAGGGAGGCAAGAAGTGACCACCCCATCCGATAGCGGCACCCCCACCGCCCCCGGCTCCGGCGCGGTGCCCGGCCCCGCAGCCACCCCCGGCCCCGCTCCCGAGCCCGACCCCGCCGCCTCGTACGGCGCCACCACTGGTAATCCGGGCGGCGGCGCCGGCCCGGTACCGCCCGGCCCCGGCGGCACCGTGCCGCGCCTGCCCGGCCAGGTCCCGCCCGGTCCCGCGGTCCCGACCGTCATGGTCGGCACCTACCCCGACTACGCCCTGGCCCAGCAGGCCGTCGACCACCTCTCCGACAACAAGTTCCCGGTCGAGCGCACCGCGATCATCGGCACCGACCTGCGCCTGGTGGAGAACGTGCTGGGCCGCCTCACCACGGCCCGTGCGGCCGGCGCCGGCGCGGCCAGCGGCGCCTGGTTCGGCCTGTTCGTAGGCTTGCTGTTCGGCCTGTTCAGCAACTCCAACTGGTTCGCCGTGATCTTCGTCTGCCTGCTGATCGGCGCGGCTTGGGGCGCGATCTTCGGCGCGATCGCCCACGCCGCCACCGGCGGCCGCCGGGACTTCGCCTCGCGCAGCTCCCTGCAGGCCGGCCAGTACGCCGTCGTCACCGACCCCGAGGTCGCCGACCAGGCCCGCCAGCTTCTGGTCCAGCTGAATTGGCGCGCTTCCGGCGCTCAGTGAAGCAGGCGTTCCAGGAGCCCCAGGCCGGTCGGTTCGGGGCTCCTGCGCGTCGGTCCACCGCGCGTGTCCCGCATGCCGGACCCCGCGTTCCCGGCTAACGGACTCCCGTCCCCAGACGTGGGCAACCGTCCCGCCTTCCGGCCACCGTAACTAGCAAATTCAGCCGATACCCGACATATTCGCGCACCCAGACGAGCCCGACCCGCAATCTTGAAGCTTTCCGGCGCGCCGCGAGCAGGAAGTCTTCAACACCGCCACGCCAGACGCCGACCTCGGGCAAAGCCACCGCGCCGACCCCGCCGCGACGAGCACCACCCCACCCGAGCCACCACGCCGGCGCCAACCTCAACTAGAGCCCCACGAGGAGTGCCGGCCGTCATCCAGAGGCCCCCAGGTGGGGTGATCTCCTCGCGGCGGCAGCCGCGACCCATGGCAATGGGGCTGGGATGCAACTGGGGTGTGGTTGCATCCCAGCCCCATTGCCATTCCCTCGAGGATGTCGCCGTGAGGAGATCACCCCACCACCCACCGCAACCATCCCGCCAGGCTGATCTCCGAGCGCGGCCGGGGTCTGGGGCAGCGCCCCAGGGTCTTCGACACCCACCCAAGGCTCCAGGCAAGCGGAGAGCCCCGGCCGAAGCCGGGGCTCTTCTATATCGGGCGTCGGGCAGTGGCGGACCACCCGAACCCTGGCCTTCATTTTCGCCGTCGTGATCAACAAGCGAGGCTCTTCCGGCCACCCGGGCCGCCCCCACCCTCGTTGGGTGGGGCCGAGTGAAGCAGGTGGGTCTGACAATTCTTTGCGGTTGTCCACAGACCACGGGAGGGTCAGAACGTCGCGCTGAGCTCGTTGCGCAGCTTGGTGAGGGCCTTGGTGAGCAGGCGCGAGACGTGCATCTGGGAGATGCCGATCTGGTCGGCGATCTGCGACTGGGTGAGGTTGCCGTAGAAACGCAGCGTCAGGATCTTCTGCTCGCGCTCGTCGAGGGTGGCCAGCGCGGGCCCGAGGGCGACGCGGGTCTCGGCGAGTTCGAATTCGTGGTCTTCGCCGCCGAG